>NZ_JAHUXD010000009.1:0-206778 GCF_019218705.1 Aeromonas sp. sif2433 | reverse complement strand
CGTTGCAACGTTTTGTCGCTGCGGGAGTGGCATTCTACTCAACCGCCTTCTCGAGTCAAGCCTTATTTTCAGAGGCTTTATCGAGGCACCGACCGGCTTGTTTGCGTTGCCGCTTGCCCTGTCGATGGAGGCGCATTATAGGGAGTAGAAACTTTCTGGCAAGCGGTTAATTGCAGAAATATGGCTTTCGTGATGAGTTCGCTCACAAAGCCACCAACATGCATATTAAGCGAACGAATTCAGCCTGCGACCGGTACTGAAACGGCAAAATCATGCAGGTTGTCATAGACGGCATCCGCCAGTGCAGTACCTTCATCTGTCAGCGGTTTGCCGGTACGCACCATGACTTTATGCCCCACCTTGGCATTGGCGGCGGCTTTCAGGTCGGAAGGCTTATCACCCACCATATAGGAACGCGCCATATCGATACCCAGCTCCTGTTGTGCCAGCAGCAGCATGCCGGGCTTCGGCTTGCGGCAATCGCAGGGTGCACCATGATCCGGGTGATGGGGGCAGAAATAGATGCCATCGAGATCCACATCTCGGTCGGCCAGCGACCAATCCATCCATTCGGTGAGGTTCATGAAGTCGTCTTCACTGAAGTAGCCGCGGGCGATACCTGACTGGTTGGTGACCACGATCAGCAGATAGCCTTTCTGCTTCAGCAGTTGCATGGCTTCGATCACACCAGGCAGGAAATGGAAGTCATCGACCTGGCTGACATAACCGGTGTCTTCGTTGATGACACCGTCACGATCCAGAAAAATGGCGGGTTTACTCACGGGCACTACCTCGGCAATGGATGTTTAAAAAGTATCTCACAGGGCAGATAAAGCCCCAAAAAGTAAAAGGGGTGGCCGAAGCCACCCCTTTCATGTGTGCAGATAGCGAATCGATTAAGCGATTACGCTAGCAACAACACCAGCACCTACGGTACGGCCACCTTCACGGATAGCGAAACGCAGGCCGTCGTCCATCGCGATCGGCGCGATCAGGGTAACAACCATTTTGATGTTGTCGCCTGGCATTACCATTTCAACGCCTTCCGGCAGTTCGATGGTACCGGTCACGTCGGTAGTACGGAAGTAGAACTGAGGACGGTAGCCCTTGAAGAACGGAGTATGACGACCACCTTCTTCTTTGGACAGTACGTACACTTCAGATTCGAACTTGGTGTGCGGCTTGATGGAGCCCGGCTTGGCCAGTACCTGACCACGCTCTACGTCTTCACGCTTCACGCCACGCAGCAGGGCGCCAACGTTCTCACCGGCACGACCTTCGTCCAGCAGCTTGCGGAACATTTCTACACCGGTACAGGTGGTGGTCACGGTATCTTTGATACCAACGATTTCGACAGTCTCACCGACTTTAACGATACCGCGCTCAACACGACCGGTTACTACGGTACCACGGCCAGCGATGGAGAAGACGTCTTCGATAGGCATCAGGAACGGCAGGTCGATTGCACGCTCCGGCTCCGGGATATAGGTATCCAGGTGGTTAGCCAGCTCGATGATTTTCTCTTCCCAAGCAGCGTCGCCTTCCAGCGCTTTCAGCGCGGAACCACGGACTACCGGCAGGTCATCACCCGGGAAGTCGTATTCGGTCAGCAGTTCGCGAACTTCCATCTCGACCAGCTCAAGCAGCTCTTCGTCGTCGACCATGTCGCACTTGTTCATGAACACGATCATGTACGGGATACCAACCTGACGACCCAGCAGGATGTGCTCACGAGTCTGCGGCATCGGGCCGTCAGTCGCAGCTACTACCAGGATCGCGCCGTCCATCTGGGCAGCACCGGTGATCATGTTTTTAACGTAGTCGGCGTGACCCGGGCAATCTACGTGGGCGTAGTGACGGGCAGCGGTGTCGTATTCTACGTGGGAGGTGTTGATGGTGATACCACGCTCACGCTCTTCCGGCGCCTTGTCGATCTGGTCGAAGGCGAAAGCTTTACCACCGAAGTGCTTGGCCAGCACGTTGGTGATGGCGGCGGTCAGGGTGGTTTTACCGTGGTCAACGTGGCCGATGGTGCCGACGTTTACGTGCGGTTTGTTACGCTCAAATTTTTCTTTAGACACGACGTAGTCCTTCTAGGTTAAACCCGCCTACCGTCGTAGGCGGGGAATCATAAATTACTTGGATTTGCGCTCTTCGATGACTGCCTGGGCCACGTTGTTCGGGGCGTCGGAGTACTTAGCGAATTCCATTGCGTAGGAAGCACGACCTTGGGTAGCGGAACGCAGGGCGGTCGCATAACCGAACATCTCGGCCAGCGGCACCAGGGCACGTACGATCTTGCCGGACGGGCCGTCTTCCATACCTTCGATCAGGCCACGACGACGGTTCAGGTCACCGATAACGTCGCCCATGTAATCTTCCGGAGTCTCGACTTCAACCTTCATGATCGGCTCGAGCAGGACCGGGCTTGCCTTCATGTAACCAGCCTTGAAGGCCAGGGAGGCAGCGATCTTGAACGCCAATTCGGAGGAGTCGACATCGTGGTAAGAACCGTAGTGCAGGCGCACACCCAGATCCATTACCGGATAACCTGCCAGCGGGCCGGATTTCAGCTGCTCACGGATACCCTTGTCAACGCCCGGGATGTATTCGCCAGGAATCACGCCACCTTTGATGTCGTTAACGAACTCATAGGCTTTGCCGGCTTCCAGCGGGTACATGTCGATGATGACGTGACCATACTGACCACGACCACCAGACTGCTTGGCGTGCTTACCTTCGATATCCTTGACGGTTTCACGAATGGTTTCACGGTAGGCAACCTGCGGCTTACCTACGTTCGCTTCAACCTTGAACTCGCGACGCATACGGTCAACGATGATGTCCAGGTGCAGCTCACCCATACCGGCGATGATGGTTTGGCCAGATTCTTCGTCAGTCCATACGCGGAAAGACGGATCTTCCTGCGCCAGACGGCCGAGTGCCAGACCCATCTTCTCTTGGTCAGCCTTGGTTTTCGGCTCAACCGCGATAGAGATTACCGGCTCCGGGAATTCCATACGCTCGAGGATGATCGGTGATTTTTCGTCACACAGGGTGTCACCAGTGGTCACGTCTTTCAGACCGATGGCGGCAGCGATATCGCCTGCGCGAACTTCTTTGATCTCTTCACGCTTGTTGGCGTGCATCTGAACGATACGGCCAAAACGCTCGCGCTTCTCTTTGACAGAGTTCAGCACGGAGTCACCGGAGTTAACTACACCGGAGTACACGCGGAAGAAGGTCAGGTTGCCTACGAACGGGTCGGTAGCAATCTTGAATGCCAGAGCAGAGAACGGCTCTTCATCAGAAGCATGACGCTCGTCTTTGGTGACGCCGTCCAGCTTCAGACCGTCGATGGCCGCTACGTCGGTCGGTGCCGGCAGATAGTCAACCACGGCATCCAGCATGGCCTGTACGCCCTTGTTCTTGAACGCGGAGCCACAGGTAACCAGGATGATTTCGTTGTTCAGAACGCGCAGACGAAGAGCTTTCTTGATCTCTTCCTCGGTCAGTTCTTCACCACCCAGGTATTTTTCCATCAGATCTTCAGACGCTTCAGCAGCGGCTTCGACCAGGGTCATGCGCATTTCTTGCGCTTGTTCCAGCAGCTCAGCCGGGATCTCTTCGTAATCGAAGGATACGCCCTGATCTGCTTCGCTCCAGTTGATGGCTTTCATCTTGACCAGATCGATAACGCCCTTGAAGTTCTCTTCTGAACCGATGTTCAGTTGCAGCGGAACCGGGTTACCTTTCAGACGGGTCTTGATGTGCTCAACGCAGCGCAGATAGTTGGCACCAGTACGGTCCATCTTGTTGACGAACGCGATACGGGGAACCTTGTACTTGTTAGCCTGACGCCATACGGTCTCAGACTGTGGCTGTACGCCACCTACGGCACAGTACACCATCACGGCACCGTCCAGAACACGCATTGAACGCTCTACTTCGATAGTAAAGTCAACGTGGCCGGGGGTATCGATGATGTTGATACGGTGCGGTTGGAACTGTTTGCCCATACCGGACCAGAACGCGGTGGTCGCGGCGGAGGTGATGGTAATACCACGCTCTTGTTCCTGTTCCATCCAGTCCATGGTGGCAGCGCCATCGTGAACTTCACCGATCTTGTGACTTACACCGGTATAAAACAGAACGCGCTCGGTAGTGGTAGTCTTACCGGCGTCGATGTGAGCGGAGATACCGATGTTACGATAACGCTCAATGGGGGTTGTACGAGCCATTGTCATCCTCTTACTAGGAGCGTGCCCCTAGATAACTGAAGGTGCGCAGAGCCAAAAGACCCTGCGCAAGCGGATTACCAGCGGAAGTGAGCGAAGGCCTTGTTCGCTTCAGCCATACGGTGAACGTCTTCACGTTTCTTGACAGACGAACCCTTATTGTCAGCGGCATCCAGCAGCTCGCCAGCCAAACGCTGAGCCATTGATTTTTCACCACGTTTACGAGCGGCGTCAACCAACCAGCGCATTGCCAGGGCATTGCGACGGACCGGACGAACTTCTACCGGTACCTGATAAGTTGCACCACCGACACGACGAGATTTAACCTCGACGGACGGACGGATGTTGTCCAGAGCGACTTCGAACAGGGCCAGGTGCTCTTTGCCAGATTTGGTGGCAATGATGTCCAGGGCGCCATAAACGATGGCTTCTGCAACAGATTTCTTACCGTCAACCATTACTACGTTGACAAATTTAGCCAGCAGCTCTGATCCGAACTTAGGATCCGGCAGGATTTTACGCTGACCAACAACACGACGTCTTGGCATTTCAAATTCTCCGTAACTTCAGGGATTACCCAAAACTAGAAAGTTATCTAACTAGAAACGAATTAACGTTTGGCCTTACTTAACGGAGAACCATTAAGCTTTAGGACGCTTCACGCCATACTTGGAGCGAGCCTGCTTACGGTCTTTAACACCGGCACAGTCCAACGCACCACGAACGGTGTGATAACGAACACCTGGCAAATCCTTGACACGACCGCCACGGATCAGAACAACGGAGTGTTCCTGCAGGTTGTGACCTTCACCGCCGATATAGGAGGTGACTTCGAAGCCGTTGGTCAGACGTACACGGCAGACTTTACGCAGTGCAGAGTTAGGCTTCTTGGGGGTGGTGGTATATACACGGGTGCATACGCCACGCTTCTGAGGGCACGCTTCCAGCGCCGGCACGTTGCTTTTCACAACGAGCTTGATGCGTGGCTTGCGAACCAACTGGTTAATAGTTGCCATCAAAAGGCTCCTGATAATGACTTCATAAACGTGTGAAAAATCCTCCCCGCAGATACGGGGACGCGAAATTTTATGCCCTGTTGTCTGGGGAGTCAAGATTTATACAATTCGTGCGCCAAAAGGGCAAATGACATCCCGCAACTAATGTGGTAACCACCTGAGCTATCAAGCAAAAATTAAAACTAGCCGGCCCAGGTCTGGGGTGATCCCTGCTCGGCGATCAGGCTGATCAGGCCGGGCATGTCGAGTTCCATCCCGATCCTGCACGGCAATCCCCTCGCCCGCAGGTCTTCCCCCATCACATAGAGCGGGATCCCGGCCAAGCGTTCACACCACTCCGGCGCGACGACAGCCACCACGGCATCCTGCATCAACACCAGCGGATCCTCTGCCTGGCGATAGCGCAGTGCCTGTTCGAGGTCCTGGTTCAGGAAGGGAGAATTCAATACCAGCTGAATCATGGGCACCTCAGAAGCTGATGTGGGTGGTGCAACGGCCCCACTGGTGGCGGATCTCCGCGGGGGACAGCGCCGTCACGGGGATCAGCAGATCCGCCGCGGTCAGGCCACGCTCGGCCAGCGAAGCCGCACAGACATAGACCTCCTCGATGTCGTACAGTTCCAGCATCTTGAAGGTCGGAGCATAGTGGCGCTGCAATATCGCCTGTGGCGACTGTTCCTTGACCAGCTGCAACACGCCGTCCCCCAGCAGAAACAGGGCCAAAGACTCGGTCAATGCCGAGGTAGCCAGCAGGGCATCCAACCCTTCCCGACCGCTCGCCGTGCCATGGGGACCACGCCGGCAGATAAAGGCAATCTTGCTCATCTCATCCCCCTAGAACTGGACGAAGCGATCGGCGGTCAGGCTGGCCTCGGCCAGCTGCCCCAACCCACTCAGGCGAAATGGCGCCTGCAGGTTGAACTGGGTCTTGCCGACCCCCTTCGCCTCGGTCTCATCGAGCACGCCACGTCGCATCGCGGCGGCGACACACACATCGATGGCGATGCCCTGTGCCAGGGCCAGCTCGCGCCACAGCGTCACCAGGTCGGCCTCATCGGACGCGGGGGCATGCAAGCTGCTGCCGTTATAGACCCCATCCTGATAGAAGAACAGGTGAGACAGGCGATGGCCCTGCTCGATGAGGCTCAGGGCGAAGCGATAGGCGGTGCTAGCGGTCTGGGTGCCATAGGCGGGCCCAGTGACCAGCAGGGCAAAATTCAGACTCATGTCCGGACTCCTGCGCAAATATGCATCCATTCTACCTCAAAGACGAAAAAGCCCCTCCTGAGAGGGGCTCTTCCAATGACAGTGACTCAGACGTAGGCGATGGCTTCGACTTCGACCAGGACGTCCTTGGGCAGGCGAGCCACTTCCACACAGGAGCGCGCCGGTGCGGCGTCGCCGAAGTAACGGGCATACACCTGATTGAAGGCCACGAAGTTGTTCATGTCGCTGAGGAAGCAGGTTGTTTTAAGCACCTTGCTGGTATCGGCGCCGGCCGCCTTCAATACTGCAACCAGGTTCTTCATCACCTGCTCGGCCTGCGCTTCGATGCCACCGGCGACTATGTCCATGGTGGCGGGATCGAGCGGGATCTGCCCGGAGGTGAAGACCAAATCACCCAGCTTGGTAGCCTGGACGTACGGGCCAATTGCGGCAGGTGCCTTGTCGGTTGCAATCACTTCTTTAGCCATTCTCACTATCCCCTTCTATGGCACTTATTCGTTCTCTTCTTCACCCTGCTTGCGCTGTCGGATGTACAGATAAACGGTATGTTTGGAAATATTCAACTTGTCGGCGACCAGGTTGATCGAGTCCTTGATATCAAATATGCCCTTCTCGAACAGCTGGGTCACGATAAAACGATTCTTGGCATTGTTGGCCACGGTCGGATCGCGATTGATCTCGTCGATGGTGTTGTCCACCGTCTGGGCGACCAACTCCTCCACGCTGTTGGCAAAGGTTTCCGGCGATTGACGCTCCGCTTGCTGCGGGGTCGGGAAAAACTCGGCCACGAACTCGTGGAAGGGCGCGTTGATGTGCAGGTTGATGCAGATCAGTCCGACCACCTGCTTGTCGCTGTTGCGGATGGCGATGGTGCTCGACTTCATCAGCGCACCAGTCCGGCTGCGCGCGAAGTAACTCTGGGTGTGATCCTGGCCGGTGCTCTCGATGTCCTTGAGCATACGCAGGGCCAGATCGGTGATCGGCGCCCCCAGGGTACGTCCCGTGTTAAAGCCGTTTGCTATCTTGATCACTGACTCATGCAGATTTTCCAGGGAGTGAAGCACCACCTCGCAGTGCTTGCCGAACAGATCGGCCAAGCCTTCGATGAGGCCCTCATATGAACGCAACAATTCCCTGTCTTCGTCTGTAAAAGCGCGACCGCTCAGTCGTTCTTCGGGAAGCAGTACTTCCTCGATACCTGCAGCCATGTTCTACCCCTGTAATAACCATTCAACTTTCCCGAGTTTTCAATTGCGGGGGATCAATGTCAACTTTTTTTGATTTTTTGCTCTATAACCTTGCACTGGATCATCCCCTGCCCCAGCACCGTGCAAAGCCGTGGCGCGCGACAGGCATAAAAAAGGGCCCCGCGAAGGGGCCCTTTTTAATCACAACGGCTGAAGATTACTCTTCGTCAAAGCTGCCGGCTGCGTTGAGCAGATCCGCCAGGTTTTGCTGAGCCTCATCGGCAGTCACCTGCGGTACACCGACAGCACGGGCTGCGGCTGCACGCTGGTTGATCCGGGCATGGTGGTAGGCAAAGCCGGTACCAGCCGGGATCAGACGACCCACGATCACGTTCTCTTTCAGGCCACGCAGTTCGTCACGCTTGCCGCCAACGGCCGCTTCGGTCAGAACACGAGTGGTTTCCTGGAAGGAAGCCGCGGAGATGAAGGACTCGGTGCTCAGAGATGCCTTGGTAATACCCATCAGGATATGACGGAAGGTGGCCGGAGTCTTACCCTCGGCAACCAGCTTACGGTTGGCAATCTTCACACGAGCCACTTCAACCTGCTCACCTTCGATCAGGTCGGTGTCGCCGGCGCTCAGGATCTCGCACTTGCGCAGCATCTGACGGACGATGACTTCGATGTGCTTATCGTTGATCTTAACGCCTTGCAGACGGTAAACGTCCTGCACTTCGTTGGCGATATAGTTGGCGACCGGGCTGATACCGCGCAGACGCAGGATGTCGTGAGCAGACTCAGGACCGTCCGCCAGCACTTCACCCTTCTCAACTTTTTCACCTTCGAACACGTTCAGGTGACGCCACTTCGGAATCATCTCTTCGTAGATGTCGCCACCGTCGGTCGGGGTGATGACCAGACGGCGCTTGCCCTTGGTCTCTTTCCCGAAGGAGATGGTACCGGAGATCTCGGCCAGGATAGCCGGTTCCTTCGGTTGACGTGCTTCGAACAGATCCGCAACGCGCGGCAGACCACCGGTGATGTCCTTGGTACCGCTGGACTCTTGCGGGATACGCGCAACCGCGTCACCCACACCCACGTTGGCACCATCTTCCAGGTTCACGATCGCCTTGCCCGGCAGGAAGTACTGGGCGGCAACATCGGTACCCGGGATCATGACATCCTTGCCATTCTGGTCGACCAGTTTCACGGTCGGACGCATCTCTTTACCGGCGCTCGGACGTTCGTTGACATCCAGCACGACGATGGAGGAGAGACCGGTCAGCTCGTCGGTCTGACGAGTGATGGTCACGCCATCGATCATGTGTTCGAAGTCCAGGCGACCTGCTACTTCGGTGATGATCGGGTGGGTGTGCGGATCCCAGTTGGCGACGGTGTCACCGGCACTCACGGCCTGGCCATCTTTCACTTCCAGGACGGAACCGTAAGGCAGCTTGTGGCTTTCCTTGGTACGGCCCATCTCGTCCATGATGGTCAGTTCGGTAGAACGGGAGGTGATTACCAGCTTGTCAGCACTGTTGGTAACAAACTTGGCGTTCTGCAGCTTGATGCTACCGGTGTTCTTGACCTGGATGCTGCTCTCGGCAGCGGCTCGGGATGCGGCACCACCGATGTGGAAGGTACGCATCGTCAGCTGGGTACCCGGCTCACCGATGGACTGGGCGGCGATAACACCGACAGCCTCACCCTTGTTCACCAGGTGACCACGGGCCAGATCACGGCCGTAGCAGTGAGCACAGTTACCGAAGTCGGTCTCACAGGTGATGGCAGAACGTACCTTCACGCGGTCGACAGAGTTACGTTCCAGCAGATCACACAGATACTCGTCGAGCAGGGTATTGCGCGCGACCAGGATCTCGCTTTCAGTACCCGGCTTGATCACGTCTTCCGCGACCACACGACCCAGCACGCGCTCACGCAGCGGCTCGACCACGTCGCCACCTTCGATCAGCGGAGTCATCCACAGACCTTCGGTAGTGCCGCAATCGTCCTCGGTGACCACCATGTCCTGAGCCACGTCGACCAGACGACGGGTCAGGTAACCGGAGTTAGCCGTCTTCAATGCGGTATCCGCCAGACCTTTACGAGCACCGTGAGTGGAGATGAAGTACTGCAGTACGTTCAGACCTTCACGGAAGTTCGCCACGATCGGCGTTTCGATGATGGAGCCATCCGGCTTGGCCATCAGGCCACGCATACCGGCCAGCTGACGGATCTGGGCGGCGGAGCCCCGCGCACCAGAGTCGGCCATCATGAAGATGCTGTTGAACGAGGCCTGCTCTTCTTCTTCACCCAGGGAGTTGACGTTACGCTCCTTGGACAGGTTATCCATCATGGCCTTGGAGACGCGATCGTTCGCGCTGGCCCAGATATCGATAACCTTGTTATAGCGTTCGCCTGCGGTCACCAGACCGGACAGGAACTGGTCCTGGATCTCGGCAACTTCGGCTTCGGCAGCGGCAACGATGTCTTTCTTGGCATCCGGGATGACCATGTCATCGATACCAACAGAGGCACCAGACAGGGCCGCATAGTGGAAACCGGTATACATCAGCTGGTCAGCGAAGATGACGGTGTCCTTCAGGCCCTGCTTGCGATAACAAGTGTTCAGCAGACGGGAGATGAGCTTCTTGCCCAACGCCTTGTTGGAGACGCTCTTGATCCAGTTCTGCGGATTGGCATCCAGATCGGCCTGCTCTGCCGCAGTCAGTACCTTCGGCTCGTCGATCAGCGCGTATTCCATGCCTTTCGGCAGGATCAGGCTCAAGATCGCACGACCAACGGTGGTGTTCTTCAGCTCGGTACGCTCTACCAGCGAATCATCTGCTTGACGCAGGTATTCGGTGATACGCACTTTGACGCGAGCATGCAGATCGGCCAGACCGGCGCGATAGACCTTCTCGGCTTCTTTCGGGCCGGCCAGCACCATACCTTCGCCCTTGGCGTTGATACGGGCACGGGTCATGTAGTACAGACCCAAGACCACGTCCTGGGAAGGAACGATGATCGGCTCACCGGAGGCAGGCGACAGGATGTTGTTGGTAGACATCATCAGGGCGCGCGCTTCCAGCTGGGCTTCCAGGGTCAGCGGTACGTGGACCGCCATCTGGTCACCATCGAAGTCCGCGTTATAGGCGGCACAGACGAGTGGGTGCAGCTGGATGGCCTTGCCTTCGATCAGGGTCGGTTCGAACGCCTGGATACCCAGACGGTGCAGGGTCGGTGCACGGTTCAGCAGGACCGGGTGTTCGCGGATAACTTCGTCCAGGATGTCCCAAACGACGGCTTCTTCGCGCTCCACCATCTTCTTGGCGGCCTTGATAGTGGTCGCCAGACCGCGGGATTCCAGCTTGCCGTAGATGAAGGGCTTGAACAGCTCCAGCGCCATCTTCTTCGGCAGACCGCACTGATGCAGACGCAGGGTCGGACCTACGGTGATAACGGAACGACCGGAATAGTCGACGCGCTTACCCAGCAGGTTTTGACGGAAACGACCTTGCTTACCCTTGATCATGTCGGCCAAGGATTTCAGCGGGCGCTTGTTGGAACCAGTGATGGCACGACCACGACGGCCGTTATCCAGCAGGGCATCCACGGACTCTTGCAGCATGCGCTTTTCGTTGCGCACGATGATGTCCGGGGCGGCCAGGTCCAGCAGACGCTTCAGGCGGTTGTTACGGTTGATCACGCGACGATACAGATCGTTCAGATCTGACGTTGCGAAACGGCCGCCGTCCAGCGGTACCAGCGGACGCAGGTCCGGCGGCAGCACAGGCAGCACTGTCATGATCATCCACTCCGGCTTGTTGCCGGACTGCAGGAAAGCTTCCATCAGCTTCAGACGCTTGGTGGTCTTCTTGCGCTTGGTCTCGGAGTTGGTCTGATCCAGCTCCTCGCGCATGGTCTTGACTTCACCTTCCAGATCGATGGCACGCAGCAATGCAAGTATTGCTTCGGCACCCATCTTGGCGTCAAATTCGTCGCCCCACTCTTCCAGTGCGTCCAGATAGTTCTCTTCGGACAGCATCTGGCTGCGCTCGAGGTTGGTCATGCCGGGTTCGATCACCACATAGGATTCGAAATACAGCACGCGCTCGATGTCACGCAGGGTCATGTCCAGCAGCAGACCGATACGGGACGGCAGGGACTTCAGGAACCAGATGTGGGCAGTCGGGCTGGCCAGCTCGATGTGGCCCATACGCTCGCGACGGACCTTGGTCTGGGTCACTTCTACGCCGCACTTCTCGCAGATCACACCACGGTGTTTCAGGCGCTTGTACTTGCCGCACAGACACTCGTAGTCCTTCACCGGTCCGAAGATACGGGCACAGAACAGACCATCACGTTCCGGCTTGAAAGTCCGGTAGTTGATGGTCTCAGGCTTTTTGACCTCACCGAATGACCAGGAGCGGATCATGTCAGGAGAGGCCAGACCGATCTTGATACTGTCAAACTCTTCGGTCTTGGTCTGAGCCTTCAAAAACTTGAGTAAGTCTTTCACGTGTTTCCCCTGTCAGGAGTCTAACCTCGGCGCCCCAACTGCCAAAGCAGCGGGGCGCCCACGTCAATTCTCGAACAATAAGAGCGAGCTCTTACTCTTCGTCCAGCTCGATGTTGATACCCAGAGAGCGAATTTCCTTCAGCAATACGTTGAAGGATTCGGGCATGCCCGGCTCCATACGGTGGTCGCCATCCACGATGTTCTTGTACATCTTGGTACGGCCATTCACATCGTCAGACTTGACGGTCAGCATTTCCTGCAGGGTATATGCCGCACCGTAAGCCTCCAGGGCCCACACTTCCATCTCACCGAACCGCTGGCCACCAAACTGTGCCTTACCACCCAGCGGCTGCTGGGTAACCAGGCTGTAGGAGCCGGTAGAACGCGCATGCATCTTGTCGTCTACCAAGTGGTTCAGCTTGAGCATGTACATGTAACCCACGGTGACCTTACGCTCGAAAGTGTTACCGGTACGACCGTCGAACAGGGAGATCTGACCGGATTCCGGCAGATCGGCCAGCTTCAGCAGGGCCTTGATTTCGTGCTCTTTGGCACCATCAAAGACAGGTGTAGCAACTGGCAGACCCTTACGCAGGTTACCCGCAAGGGTACGTACGTCGTCGTCAGACAGCTCGGCAATGTTCACTTGCTGGGTGTCTTTCTCGCCCAGGTCATAGACCTGTTGCAGGAATTCACGCATCTCGTGCAGCTCGCGCTGATCTTTGATCATGCGGTCGATCTTCTCGCCGATGCCCTTGGCCGCGAGGCCCAGATGCACTTCGAGGATCTGACCGATGTTCATACGGGACGGTACACCCAGCGGGTTCAGTACGATGTCGACCGGACGGCCGAACTCGTCATGGGGCATATCCTCGACCGGGCAGATCTTGGAGATAACACCCTTGTTACCGTGACGGCCCGCCATCTTGTCACCCGGTTGGATGCGACGCTTGACTGCCAGGTAAACCTTGACGATTTTCAGTACGCCCGGCGCCAGATCATCACCCTGGATAATCTTGCGACGCTTGTTCTCGAACTTCTTGTCGAAGTCGGCTTTCAGCTCGATGTGCTGCTCGCCGATCTGCTCCAGTTCGATCTGCTTGGCTTCATCTTCGATGGCCAACTCAAACCACTTGGAACGATCCAGCTTGTTCAGACGATCTTCACTGTAACCGGCGGCCAGCAGCAGGTTGCGGGAGCGGCCGAAGATGCCGTCTTCCAGGATCTTGAACTCTTCGGTCAAGTCCTTCTTCGCTTCCTTCAGCTGCATCTCTTCGATTTCTTTGGCGCGCTTGTCTTTTTCCACGCCATCGCGGGTAAAGACTTGCACGTCAACCACGGTACCGTACACACCGTTCGGCACACGCAGAGAGGAGTCCTTCACATCGGAGGCCTTCTCACCGAAGATGGCACGCAGCAGCTTCTCTTCCGGCGTCAGCTGGGTTTCACCCTTGGGTGTTACCTTACCAACCAGAATGTCGCCGCCCTTCACTTCGGCACCCACGTAGACGATACCGGACTCGTCCAGCTTGGACAGAGCGGCTTCACCCACGTTCGGGATGTCGGCAGTGATCTCTTCCGGACCCAGCTTGGTGTCACGGGAGATACAGGCCAGTTCCTGGATATGGATGGTGGTCAGGCGATCTTCCTGTACCACGCGCTCGTTTACCAAGATCGAATCTTCGAAGTTGTAACCGTTCCACGGCATGAACGCGACGCGCAGGTTTTGGCCCAGCGCCAGTTCGCCCAGATCGGTAGACGGACCGTCAGCGACCACGTCGCCCGCCATCACCGGCTCACCCAACATCACGCAAGGACGCTGGTTGATACAGGTGTTCTGGTTGGAACGGGTGTACTTGGTCAGGCTGTAGATGTCGATGCCGGCTTCGCCTGGCAGCAGCTCATCTTCATTGACCTTGATAACGATACGGGAGGCATCGACGTAGTCGATCATGCCGCCACGCTTGGCCACTACGGTTACCCCGGAGTCGACGGCCACGGCGCGTTCCATACCGGTACCTACCAGCGGCTTGTCAGCACGCAGAGTCGGTACGGCTTGACGTTGCATGTTCGAACCCATCAGGGCTCGGTTAGCATCATCGTGTTCCAGGAACGGGATCAGAGCAGCAGCCACAGAAACGATCTGTTGCGGGCTCACGTCCATGTACTGGATCTGGTCGGCGTTCATAAAGGTGGATTCACCCTTATGGCGGCACGGGATCAACTCATCTTTCAGACGGCCATCTTCGGAGGTCGCGGCGTTAGCCTGAGCGATCACGTACTTGCCTTCTTCAATTGCAGACAGGTAATCCACTTCGTCGGTGATCACACCGTCGATAACCTTGCGGTACGGGGTCTCGAGGAAACCGTACTCGTTGGTGCGGGAATACACGGACAGCGAGTTGATCAGACCGATGTTCGGACCTTCCGGAGTTTCGATAGGGCACAGACGACCGTAGTGAGTCGGGTGTACATCTCGAACTTCGAAGCCGGCACGCTCACGGGTCAGACCGCCTGGGCCCAGCGCGGAAATACGACGCTTGTGGGTCACTTCGGACAGCGGGTTGTTCTGGTCCATGAACTGGGACAGCTGGCTGGAACCAAAGAACTCTTTGACCGCGGCGGAGATCGGCTTGGCGTTGATCAGATCCTGCGGCATCAGGGTGTCCAGGTCGCCCAGGGAGAGACGCTCCTTGACCGCACGCTCGACACGCACCAGACCTACACGGAACTGGTTCTCGGCCATTTCACCGACAGAACGGATACGACGGTTACCCAGGTGGTCGATATCGTCCACCTCGTCATTGCCGTTACGGATGTCGATCAGGCGCTTCATGACCTCGACGATGTCGTCTTTGGTCAGCACGCCTACGCCGGTCTCGTCTTCACGACCCAGACGGCGGTTGAACTTCATCCGACCCACGGTAGACAGGTCATAACGCTCGGAAGAGAAGAACAGGTTCTCGAACAGCTGCTCAGCCGCTTCGCGGGTGGGCGGCTCGCCCGGACGCATCATGCGGTAGATCTCGACCAGTGCTTCCAAACGGGTGGAGCTGGAGTCGATGCGCAGGGTCTCGGACATGTAAGCACCGTGATCCAGTTCGTTGGTGAACAGAACCTCGAAGTGCTTGAAGCCGGCTTGGGACAGGTTGGCAACCGCTTCCAGGCTCAGCGCCTGGTTGGCAGTCACGACCACTTCGCCAGTCTGCGGATGTGCGTAGTTCTTGGCTGCAACTTTGCCAACAACATACTCCACCGGCACCTCAATCTGGGTGATGGCGTCTTTTTCCAACTGACGGATGTGGCGCGCGGTTACCCGACGACCGGTTTCAACCACCACGGCGCCATTGGCGATGATGTCGAAGGTCGCAGTCTCACCACGCAGGCGCTCGGGCACCAGGTCCATCATCAACTTGCCATCTTTAACCTCGAAACCGATGGTCTCGAAGAAGGTGGCCAGAATCTGTTCGGAACCGAAGTCCAGGGCGCGCAGAATAATGGATGCCGGCAATTTACGACGACGGTCGATACGGACAAACAGGTTGTCTTTTGCATCGAACTCGAAGTCCAGCCAGGAGCCACGGTAGGGGATAACGCGGGCGTTATACAGTACCTTACCGGATGAATGTGTTTTGCCTTTATCATGGTCGAAGAAGACGCCCGGGCTGCGGTGCAGCTGGGAGACGATGACCCGCTCGGTACCATTGATAACAAAGGTGCCGTTTTCGGTCATGAGCGGAATTTCGCCCATGTAAACTTCTTGTTCCTTGATGTCTTTGACGGTGCCGGCAGCTGCTTCACGGTCGTACAGAACCATACGAAGCTTGACACGCAGCGGCGCGGAGTAGGTCACTCCACGGATCTGGCATTCTTTTACGTCAAATACCGGCTCACCCAGGCGATAGCTGACATACTGAAGCTCAGCACTACCGGAGTAACTGGTGATCGGGAAAACGCTACGGAAAGCGGCCTCTAGGCCGTATTCACCTTCCGGGTCAGCCTCGATGAACTGCTTGAAGGAGTCCAGCTGAATGGACAACAAATAAGGCGTGTCCAGTACCTGGTCTCGCTTACCGAAGTCCTTACGAATGCGTTTTTTTTCGGTATAAGAGTAAACCATAGGGTTCCTCAGCTCGCTGATAAGTGACCCACTCTGTCCCGCAGGACAGCTCTGTCTCAACACCGTTTTGTGTTGGCCCGGACGATGATACGGTCCGGATTGCTGGTGCACCGAGAGTCGTAAACGGTGTGAAATGCTCTCAGTCTACAGCGCAAAAAGGCTGGTGAACAAATATTCACCAGCCCTAGCCTGTTTTATCAGGCTAATCTACATAAATGCAGATTATTTGATCTCAACAGAAGCACCAGCTTCTTCAAGCTGCTTCTTCAAAGCTTCAGCTTCATCTTTGGAGATGGCTTCTTTCAGGTTGGTCGGTGCAGCTTCTACCAGGTCCTTGGCTTCTTTCAGGCCCAGACCGGTGGCAGCACGAACGGCCTTGATGACGGCAACTTTGTTGGCGCCAGCAGCAGTCAGAACTACGTCGAACTCGGTCTTCTCTTCTACTGCTTCAGCGGCCGGACCGGCAGCTACAGCAACAGCGGCAGAAACACCGAACTTCTCTTCCATTGCTTCGATCAGCTCAACAACTTCCATTACGGACATGGAAGCAACGGCTTCGATGATTTGGTCTTTAGTGATAGACATGACAAAAATTCCTGATGTTGAATAAACTCAAACAGCCTAAATAGGCGAGAATCAAGCAGCAGCTTGTTTCTGGTCGCGAACAGCAGCGATAGTACGAACCAGCTTGCCAGCAGAGGCTTCCTTCATGGTAGCCATCAACTTCGAAATCGCTTCGTCGTAGGTCGGCAGCGTGGCCAGACGATCAATTTGTGCTGCGGCGATAAACTCACCGTTAAAAGCGCCAGCCTTGATTTCGAACTTTTGGTTCGCTTTGGCAAACTCTTTGAACAGACGAGCGGCAGCGCCCGGGTGTTCGTTAGAGAAAGCAATCAAGGTAGGACCAGTCAATACGTCGTTCAGGCAACCGAATTCGGTGCCCTCTACCGCGCGACGCAGCAGGGTGTTACGCACAACGCGCATGTACACACCGGCTTCACGAGCGGATTTACGCAGGACGGTCATCTTGTCAACAGTCACACCGCGAGAATCGGCTACAACTGCAGACAGAGCGCCTTTGGCAGCTTCGTTGACTTCAGCAACAATTGCCTTTTTGTCTTCGAGTCCCAATGCCATTGGCTTAACTCCTGGATTGAATCTGAGTCTCATGACTCAGTACTGACACATCCCCCCTACCTTCACAACAGAGGGGAACGATGCGGTAGCAGGATTCCAGAAGAGAAAGAAAACTTTCTCGCTGGGTGTCCGGCACCGTCTACGCAGGAAGGATTAAGGCCATGCGGCCACCTGCGGTCTTGGACGGAGGTCGAAACCCCCAACCAATCAAGGCGCAAAATTATAGATTAAATTTTGCGCCTTGTAAAATCCATCAATTAGCCCTGAGCTTCCAGAGAAGCTTGGTCTACGGCAACACCGGCACCCATGGTGGTGGAGATGCTGACTTTCTTGATGAAGATACCTTTGGCGGAAGAGGGTTTGCCCTTTTTCAGAGCAACCAGCAGAGCTTCCAAGTTTTCTTTCAGCTGAACTTCGTCGAAAGAAACCTTACCCAGAGTGGTATGGATGATACCATTCTTGTCATTGCGGTAACGAACCTGACCGGCTTTAGCATTCTTCACAGCTTCAGCAACGTTCGGGGTCACGGTACCCACTTTCGGGTTAGGCATCAGGCCACGCGGGCCCAGGATCTGGCCCAGTTGACCAACAACGCGCATGGCATCCGGGGATGCGATCACGACGTCGAAGTTCATCTCGCCTTTCTTGACCAGCTCGGCCAGGTCATCCATACCAACCAGTTCAGCACCGGCAGCCTTGGCGGCTTCGGCGTTGGCACCCTGGGTGAATACGGCGACACGGATGTCACGACCGGTACCGTGCGGCAGTACAGTAGCACCACGTACGTTTTGGTCAGATTTACGAGCATCGATACCCAGGTTAACGGCAACGTCAACGCTTTCAACGAACTTGGCGGTAGCCAGTTCTTTCAGCAGGGCAATGGCTTCGTTGATGGAGTACTCTTTGGTACCGTCAACTTTTTCGCGAATAACGCGCATACGCTTGGAAAGTTTTGCCATTGTCTTAATCCTCCACTACCAGGCCCATGGAACGAGCGGAGCCTGCGATGCAACGTACTTTTGCATCCAGATCGGCACCAGTCATGTCCGGCTCTTTGGTCTTGGCGATTTCTTGCAGCTGAGCAACAGTCACCTTACCAACTTTGTCTTTGTTCGGCTTGGCGGAACCAGACTGGATACCAGCGGCTTTCTTCAGCAGGAAGGAAGCAGGCGGAGTCTTGGTTTCGAAGGTGAAGGAACGGTCACTGTAAACGGTGATCACGACCGGAGTCGGTGAGCCTTTTTCCAGCTTCTCTGTACGAGCGTTGAACGCCTTACAGAATTCCATGATGTTGACACCGTGCTGACCCAGCGCAGGACCAACGGGAGGGCTGGGGTTAGCACTGCCAGCCTTAACTTGCAGCTTGATATAAGCTGTGACTTTCTTAGCCATTACGAAAATACCTCAAAAATGGGTTCTAGCGCCTCGGAGACATGCTCCTGCAAACGGCTCCCCAACAAATAAAGGGGCAGCGAATTATAGAGATATTCGCTGCCCCTGACAACCGTTAAACGTACAGACTTTAATCAGCCCTTTTCGACCTGACCAAAATCCAGTTCTACCGGCGTTGAGCGACCGAAGATCAGTACCGAGACCTTCACGCGACTCTTCTCGTAGTCCACCTCTTCAACGGTACCGTTGAAGTCGGCAAACGGACCATCGGCAACCCGCACCATTTCACCCGGCTCAAACAGGGTTTTTGGCCGCGGCTTGTCATGGGCATCTTGCAGACGATTGAGGATGGCATCTGCTTCCTTATCAGAGATAGGAGCAGGGCGATCTGAAGTACCGCCGATGAAACCCATCACGCGCGGTACATTACGCACCAAGTGCCAGGTGGTTTCATCCATCAGCATCTGCACCAGGACATAACCCGGGAAAAATTTGCGCTCACTCTTGCGCTTCTGGCCAGCACGCATCTCGACCACTTCTTCGGTCGGGACCAGCACTTCGCCAAACATCTCTTCCATGCCATGCATCTTGATATGTTCACGCAGGGATTTGGCAACCCGACCTTCATAGCCGGAAAATGCCTGCACGACATACCATCTCATACGTTGTTCACGTTGTTCAGTCATGGCTTATCCTTACACACCGGTAATCAAGTTGACCAACCAGACCAAGGCACCGTCCAGAAGGAACAGCAAAAGCCCCATCACGGCGGTCACCGCCAGCACAATCAGGGTTGTCTGAATGGCTTCCTGACGGGTCGGCCATACGACCTTGCGGACTTCCAGGCGCGACTCACGAGCAAATGCCAGTGTTGCCTTACCTTTGGTGGTTTGCAGGGCCACTGCACCAGCAGCGGCGATGACAACGACCACACCCAGGGCGCGGACGGCTGCGACAACATCGTGCAGCAGGTAATTACCCACTACAGCGGCCGCCAGGATGATGAAAACCAGACCCCAAAGCAGGGTATCCTTGTTTCCGCCCTGTCCCTCAGAACTAACACTCATACAACCCACCTGTATCTGACGTAACCAAAGACACAAAAGCCCCGTACGAGACGAGGTATATGGCAGGGGCGGCAGGACTCGAACCCGCAACCATCGGTTTTGGAGACCGCTGTTCTACCAATTCGAACTACGCCCCTGCATAAGAAAGCCCCTATTATAGGGGCTTCGCTTTATTTATGTAAGCCAAGATTACGCGATTACGCTGGCTACAACACCAGCACCTACGGTACGGCCACCTTCACGGATGGCGAAACGCAGGCCGTCGTCCATCGCGATCGGCGCGATCAGGGTAACAACCATTTTGATGTTGTCGCCTGGCATTACCATTTCAACGCCTTCCGGCAGTTCGATGGTACCGGTCACGTCGGTAGTACGGAAGTAGAACTGAGGACGGTAGCCCTTGAAGAACGGGGTATGACGACCACCTTCTTCTTTGGACAGTACGTACACTTCAGATTCGAACTTGGTGTGCGGCTTGATGGAGCCCGGCTTGGCCAGTACCTGACCACGCTCTACGTCTTCACGCTTCACGCCACGCAGCAGGGCGCCAACGTTCTCACCGGCACGACCTTCGTCCAGCAGCTTGCGGAACATTTCTACACCGGTACAGGTGGTGGTCACGGTATCTTTGATACCAACGATTTCGACAGTCTCACCGACTTTAACGATACCGCGCTCAACACGACCGGTTACTACGGTACCACGGCCAGCGATGGAGAAGACGTCTTCGATAGGCATCAGGAACGGCAGGTCGATTGCACGCTCCGGCTCCGGGATATAGGTATCCAGGTGGTTGGCCAGCTCGATGATTTTCTCTTCCCAAGCAGCGTCGCCTTCCAGCGCTTTCAGCGCGGAACCACGGACTACCGGCAGGTCATCACCCGGGAAGTCGTATTCGGTCAGCAGTTCGCGAACTTCCATCTCGACCAGCTCAAGCAGCTCTTCGTCGTCGACCATGTCGCACTTGTTCATGAACACGATCATGTACGGGATACCAACCTGGCGACCCAGCAGGATGTGCTCACGAGTCTGCGGCATCGGGCCGTCAGTCGCAGCTACTACCAAGATCGCGCCGTCCATCTGGGCAGCACCGGTGATCATGTTTTTAACGTAGTCGGCGTGACCCGGGCAATCTACGTGGGCGTAGTGACGGGCAGCGGTGTCATATTCTACGTGGGAGGTGTTGATGGTGATACCACGCTCACGCTCTTCCGGCGCCTTGTCGATCTGGTCGAAGGCGAAAGCTTTACCACCGAAGTGCTTGGCCAGCACGTTGGTGATGGCGGCGGTCAGGGTGGTTTTACCGTGGTCAACGTGGCCGATGGTACCCACGTTAACGTGCGGTTTATTACGCTCAAATTTTTCTTTAGACATGATCGTCCCTCTAAACTAACGCTGAGTACGCGGTGGCAAGCTAACCACAGAACAGTTTATATGATGGATTTGAATCTGGTGGGAATAGAGAGGTCGGTGCTGGCAGGCAGGTTCGATTGCCGAACACACCCTAGGGTGTGGCTCTCAGTATCACCTGAGCCATATCAGCATCTTGGAGCGGGCAGCGGGAATCGAACCCGCATCATCAGCTTGGAAGGCTGAGGTAATAGCCATTATACGATGCCCGCATTTCTCTAACCCAAAGAACTCAAACCGCAGAGAAATATGGTGGAGGGAGAAGGATTCGAACCTTCGAAGGCAGAGCCGTCAGATTTACAGTCTGATCCCTTTGGCCGCTCGGGAACCCCTCCGGTACCTCAATGCCACAACGGTAATTCTGCTTGCACCCGTTGTTTTGTCGCTTTTGCCGGGCAAATAGACGACAGACATCTAAGCGTCGCGCATTTTATTGTAAGGATTTTGGGGATGCAACCATTGCACCCTGCAAAAAGTGCATTATTGCAGGGATCCATGCAAAAAAAGCCTCCTTCCCCGTCCGAACCGGATGCGTCACTTGTCGCTCCCGATCCCTTGGTGTATGGTCGCCCTGCCCAAGAAACAGTGATGACATCATGACGACAGAGCATAACCCCTATTTGCAATTCACCCGCGAACAATGGGCGTTATTGCGCGATGCAGTCCCCCTGACCCTGACCGAAACCGACCTGCATACCCTGCGCGGGATCAACGAGAAGGTGTCATTGCGCGAGGTAGAAGAGATCTATCTGCCCCTCTCCCGCCTGCTCAATCTCTACGTCAAGGCCAAGCAGCGCCGCAGCCGGGTGCTGGAGCAGTTCCTCGGCCAGTCCCGTGGCAAGGGCACCTACATCATCAGCATCGCCGGCAGCGTGGCGGGGGGCAAGAGCACCACGGCCCGCATCATGCAGGCGCTGCTGGAACGCTGGCCCGAGCATCCACGCGTCGAGCTGGTCACCACGGATGGCTTCCTGTATCCCAACAAGGAGCTGGAGGAGCGCGGGCTGATGCGCCGCAAGGGCTTCCCGGAGTCCTACGACATCCGTCACCTGGTGGAGTTTGTCGCCAATATTCGCGCCGGCCACGAGAAGGTCGAGGCCCCCGTTTACTCCCACCTCATCTACGACATACTACCGGATGAGAAGAAGGTGGTGGAGCAACCAGACATCCTGATCCTGGAGGGGCTGAACGTGCTGCAGAGCGGCATGGATTACCCGCAGGAACCCCACCGGGTCTTCGTGTCAGATTTTGTCGACTTCTCCATCTATGTGGATGCCGATGCCGAACTGCTGCGCACCTGGTACATAGATCGCTTCCTCAAGTTCCGCAGCGGCGCCTTCTCGGATCCGGACTCCTACTTCCATCACTACGCCAAGCTGGCGGAGAGTGAGGCCACCGAGATTGCCAGCAACATATGGCAAGATATCAACTATCTGAATTTGAAAGAGAACATCCTGCCGACCCGAGAACGAGCCAACCTGATCCTGACCAAGGGTCACGAGCACGCCATCGAGCAGATCAAGCTGCGCAAGTGATTGCAGGCGCCAACGGCGGACAAACAAAGGGGGCCCTCGGGCCCCCTTTGTTATTGTGGTCGCAGGCCGATGCCTCGCCTCTGGCTCAGTCCCCGCGCCGCAGGGAGATCTCGCCCCCCAGGTAGTATTTGATCCCCTCGTCCGTCTCCAGCCGCAGCGCGCCACGATCGTCGATGCCGCGGGCGATGCCACGGATCTCCTGCTCTCCCATCAGCAACCGCACCGGCCGGCCGGCAAAGTAGTCGAGCCGGTTCCAGCTGTCGACGAAGCTGGCCAGGCCGCTCTGCTCGAAGGTCTGCATGGCCTGTTGCAGGTGCTGGAGCACGCAGGCCGCCAGCTGGTTGCGATCCACCAGTTCGGGCTGGACGTGGCGCAGCTCGGACCAGGCCTGATCGATCTTCTCCCCCTGCCGGACCGGCATCGCCAGGTTGAGGCCTATACCGATCACCAGATGGCAGCTGGCGCCGGCGCTGCCGCTCATCTCCACCAGGATGCCCGCCAGCTTGCGGCCCTGATAGTAGAGGTCGTTCGGCCACTTCAGCTCGACGCCCGGATAACCGAGCGACTCCAGCGCCTCCACCACGGCCACCCCGACCGCCAAGCTCAGCCCCATGGCCGCCGCCATGCCCTGCTCGAGCCGCCAGTACATGCTCAGGATCAGCTGACAGCCGAAGGGTGAGACCCAGGGCTTGCCACGACGGCCACGACCGGCGGTCTGGCACTCTGCCAGGCAGCTCTCGCCGGACTGAAGCCGGCTCACCCGCTCCAGCAGATGCTGGTTGGTGGAGTCGATCACCGAGAAGCAGTGCACCGGCGCCATGGGGGCCAGGGCCTGCAACTGTGCCTGATCGTACAGCGCCATGGGCACCGCCAGCCGATAGCCCTTACCGGTCAGGCTGAACAGGTCCAGCCCGAGATCCTTGAGGGCGGCCATGTGCTTGCTCACCGCCGCCCGGCTGATGCCGAGCTGCTCGCCGAGCTGCTCACCGGAGTGGAACTGACCATCGCTGAGCAGGTTGATCAGGGTCTGTCTGATGGGGGTGAGGCTCATGCCAGCACCTCGTCGAGCCAGGTCTCGCCGGTGAGCCCCATGAAGCGCACCTCGTGCTCCAGCAAGACGCCGAAGCGCTGCTCTACACTGTCGCGCACATGGGCCGCCAGGGCGATCAGCTCCATGGCGCTGGCCCCGCCGAGGTTCACCAGAACCAGAGCCTGCTGCTGGTGCACGGCGGCGCGGCCGATGGCGAAGCCCTTGAGACCGCACTGATCGATGAGCCAGCCCGCCGCCAACTTGGCCTGCCCCTCCCCGGCGGGATAGACCGGCAGTTGCGGGTGCTGCAGCTTGAGCCGCTCGGCCTGCGCCAGGCTGACCAGGGGGTTCTTGAAGAAGCTGCCGGCATTGCCGAGCACGGCCGGATCCGGCAGCTTGGCCATGCGGGTGGCGCAGACGGTGTCGAAGATGGCCTCCGCCGTGGGATCTTCACCGAGCGCCGCGAGCGGGCCATACCCCAACACCGGCTGCCAGGCCTTG
This sequence comes from Aeromonas sp. sif2433, assembly GCF_019218705.1. Classification (NCBI taxonomy): domain Bacteria; kingdom Pseudomonadati; phylum Pseudomonadota; class Gammaproteobacteria; order Aeromonadales; family Aeromonadaceae; genus Aeromonas; species Aeromonas sp. sif2433. The sequence goes on along the minus strand of NZ_JAHUXD010000009.1, from coordinate 182,396 downwards.
GGCAGGTGCAGACCGACGGCGGTGATGAAGTGGGAGTCCTGGCAGGCGTGCTTGAAGATGCTGTCGCGATAACCGAACTGGCAGTCGGCAGCCTGGATGCGCTCCACCTCGCCCGTCTGCCAGTTGAATGCCTCCACATAGGCGCAGAAGTCGGCCAGCTCGACGCCGTAGGCACCGATGTTCTGCACCGGGGCGGCACCGACAGTGCCCGGGATCAACGCCAGATTCTCCAGCCCATGCCAGCCCTGCTGCAGGGCGTGGTGCACCAGCTGATGCCACTCCTCCCCCGCCGCCACGTGCAGCAGCCAGTGGTCGCCCTCCTCCTGCAGCTCGATGCCCTGCAGGCGGTTGAGCACCACCAGACCGGCAAAGTCATTGCAGAACAGGATGTTGCTCCCTCCCCCCAGCACCAGGCGCGGCAGGGCGTTCAGCTCGGGGTTGGCCATCAAGGATCTGAGGTCATCGAGCCGGGTCACCTCTGCCAGCCAGAGGCAATGGGCATCTAGGGCCAGGGTGTTGAGGGTCAACAAGGGGGCGTGGGGGGTGAGTTTCATCTGCGTGTCCCGACAAGAGCAAGCGGGCAGTTTACCCCAGATCCCGCGGGACGAAAAATCCAGGCACTTTTCGGACTCAATCTGCTGGGGTAGAGTAACTCCTTCAGCCCTCTGAGGAAGCATAAATGAACAACCAATTTGCCGTCATAGGCCTCGGCCTGTTCGGCAGCGCCCTGTGCGAAGAGTTGCAACGGCAGGATGCCGAGGTACTGGCGATCGACATCGACGAGGTCAGAACCCGTCAGATCGCCACCCTGTGCAATCATGTCATCGTCGCCGATGCCACCGATGAGGCTACCGTCGCCGAGCTCGGCCTGGCCAACTTCGACATCGTCTTCGTCGCCATAGGTGACAACCTGGAGACCAGCATTCTCACCACGCTAGTGCTGAAGGAGGCGGGGGTGAAGAAGGTGTGGGTCAAGGCGCGCGACAAGTTTCACGCCAAGATCCTGCAGAAAGTGGGCGCCGACAAGGTGATCAACCCGGAGTGGGACATGGGGCGCCGGGTCGCCCAGAGCATGCTGGACAACCGCCTGTTCGACTACCTGGAGCTGGGCCACGACATGGTGCTGACCGAGTTTGTCATCGGCCTGGCGCAAAATGGCCGTACCCTGGCCGACCTGCACCTGTTGCAGCAGACCGAACTGCAGTTGCTGGCCATCAAGCGCGGCCAGGTGCTGCACAACGTACTGACCGGCAAGATGGAGCTGCAACTGGGCGACATCCTGATCCTGGCCGGTAACAAGCATGCCATCGATCACTGGCTCGACACCCTATGATCAACTGGCGCAGCAGCTATGCCTTTGCCCTGCATCGGGATGCCGATTCCCGCTGGAGCGAAGCCAGGCTGATCCTCGGCAGTTTCCTCGTCATCCTGTTGATTGGCACCCTGTTCCTGGTCCAGCCCTCCAGCCACAATGGCGAGGTCACCTTCGTCAACGCCCTGTTCACCGCCACCTCGGCCATCAGCGTGACCGGCCTCGGGGTGGTGGATACCGGTACCGTCTTCACCCTGCAGGGGCAGATCTTCCTGCTGATGCTGATGGAGATTGGCGGCCTTGGCCAGATGACCATGACCCTGCTGCTGATCGCCATGTTCAGCAAGCGGGTCGGCCTGCGCCAGCAGGTGCTGGCCAAGGAGGCACTGGGTCAGGAGGGCTCGGTCAACATCATCCAGCTGGTGAAGCGCATAGTGCTGTTCGCCCTGGTAGCCCAGCTGATCGGCACCGGCCTCATGGCCATTCGCTGGGTGCCGGAGATGGGCTGGGCCCACGGCCTCTATGTCAGCTTCTTCCATGCGGTGTCCGCCTTCAACAACGCCGGCTTCTCGCTGTTTGCCAACAACCTGATCAGCTATCGGGATGATCCCATCATCAGCCTGACCATCGCCGGTCTGCTGATCCTCGGCGGGGTCGGCTTCACCGTCATCGTCGATCTGGTGCGCAACCGGCGCTGGCGCAAGCTGAAGCTGCACAGCAAGCTGATGCTGCTGATGACCCCGGCGCTGTTGCTGGCCGGTACCCTGATGTTCTGGCTGCTTGAGCACAACAACCCAGGCACCCTCGGCAACGCCGGCATTGGCGGCCAGCTGTTGGCGGCCTTCTTCCAGTCTGCCAGTGCCCGTACCGCGGGTTTCAACACCATCGACATCGGCTTGATGACCCCTGCAGCCCTGCTGTTCCTGATGATGCTGATGTTCATCGGTGCCGGCACCACCTCCACCGGGGGCGGCATCAAGGTAACCACCTTTGCGGTGGTGTTGCTGGCGACCAAGGCGTTTCTGACCAAACGGCCCCATGTCACCGCGTTCGGCCGCACCCTGTCACCCCAGATAGTGACCCGCTCGCTGGCCATCATCATCGTCAGCACCATGGTGCTGATGCTGGCGATGTTCCTGCTGATGATCACCGAGTCACAACCCTTCGACAAGATCATGTTCGAGACCATTTCGGCCTTTGCTACCGTCGGCCTCTCCACCGGTATCACCGCCTCCCTGAGTGAGCCTGGCAAACTCATTCTGGTGCTGGTGATGATCTGCGGCCGTCTGGGGCCCCTCACCCTGGCCCTCATGCTGGCCAGACCGAGCGAGACCCGGATCCGCTACCCGGAAGAGGGGGTCTATACGGGCTGATCCTCCATGGATGCGAGAAAGGGGCCCAGGGCCCCTTTCTTTTTTCCGGTGCACCCTCGGCTCAGGCCGCCTTACCCCTGGCCGGGCGCTTGGCCGCGCTTTTGCGGGGACTGCCGCCGGCACCGCTCGTGCTCCCCTTGCGACTGAAGCGGCGTTTGTCGGCACCTGCGGCCGCCTTGGGCAGGGCGCTGAAGCTGGCGCCGGAGTCCTGCCTCGCCCCCTCGATCAGTCCATGCAGCTGCTCGGTGAGCGGCCCCATGAACTGCTGGTAGCTGGCGTGACGCTCGGCGATCTGGCCGAGGTGCTGCTCCCACAGCGCCGTCATGTCCGGGGTAGTGGCGCTGGCGGGCAGCGCCAGGATCAGCGCCCGCCCGGTGGGGGTGGCCTTGATGCTCTTGCCCTGACGCACCAGGAAGCGCCGCTTGAACAGCAGATCTATGATGCCGGCCCGGGTCGCCTCGGTACCGAGGCCATCGGTCTCGCGCAGGGTCTTGCGGATCTCGGGATCCTGCACATGGCGGGCGATGCCGGTCATGGCGGCAAGCAGGGTGGCGTCGGTGAACGACTTGGGCGCCTGGGTCATCTTCTCCAGCAACTCGCCCCGTTCACACTGCAACTGCTCGCCCTGGCGCAGGGCGGGCAGGCTCCCCGCCTCCTCTTCATCGTCCTCTTCCACCCCCAGCAGCGCCTTCCAGCCGGCCTTGAGGATGCGTCTGGCCTTGGCCTGGAACAGGCCACCGGCGATGCGCAGCAACACCTTGCTGTCGTTGTATTCGAACGGCGGGTAGAACTGCAGCAGGTACTGGCGGGCGATCAGGCCATAGATCTTGCTCTCCTCGGCGGAGAGACTGGCCTCATTGCCCCGCTTCTCGGTGGGAATGATGGCGTGGTGAGCATCGACCTTGCTGTCGTTCCAGGCCTTGCTGCGGATCTTGCCATCCGTCTCGCTCACCGCCTTCGCCAGGGCCGGCGCGGTCGCGGCTATGGCGTCGCGCACCTGGGGGGCCCGGCTGAAGTGATCGCTCGGCAGGTGCCGGCTGTCGGATCTGGGATAGGTGATGAGCTTGTGGCGCTCGTAGAGTGCCTGGCAGACATCCAGCACCCGCTTGGCATCCATGCCGAAGCGCTTGGCGGCATCGATCTGCAGGCTGGAGAGGTTGTAGGGTAGCGGCGCCGTCTGCTTGCGGGCCTGCTCCTCGACCTCCTCCACCTGGGCAGGCTGGCCTTTGATCCGCTCCACCACCTTGGCGGCCAAGGCCCGGTTGAGCACCCGACCCTCCTCATCCTGCCAGGGAGCACAGGCCTCGGACGGCAGCCACTTGGCGTTGAACCGCTCGTTGCCCTGGGTCACCACATGGGCCAGCACCTCGAAGAAGGGTTTGGGCACGAAGGCGTCTATCTCCAGATCCCGCCGCACCACCAGCCCCAGCAGCGGGGTCTGCACCCGGCCGACCGACAACAGCTCGCTACAACCCCCCTTGCGCCCGAGCAGGGTGTAGGCCCGGGTCATGTTGATGCCATAGAGCCAGTCGGCACGGCTGCGCGCCAGCGCCGAGACCGCCAGCGGCACGAACTCCTTGTTGTCCCGCAGCTTGTCGAGGGCCCGGCGCACCGCCGGCGGGTTGAGGTCGCTGATGAGGCAGCGCTGCACCGGCTTGGTCTTGGGATAGCCGAGAAAGTCGATCACCTCGTCCACCAGCAACTGCCCCTCCCTGTCCGGATCGCCGGCATTCACCACGCAGTCGGCCTGCTTGATCAGCCGCTTGATGACGGTGAGCTGGGTCCTGGTCTTGGGCTTGGCCACCAGCTGCCACTGGCCGGGAATGATGGGGAGCTGTTCCATGCGCCACTGCTTGTAGGCGGCGTCATAGGCATCGGGCTCGGCCTGCTCCAGCAGGTGGCCGATGCACCAGGTCACCACGTCGCCCTGAGCGGTCTCGATAAAGCCCTCCCCCTTCTTGTGGGGCTTGGGCAGGGCATCGGCGATGGCGCGGCCCAGGCTGGGCTTCTCGGCAATAAAGAGTCGCATGACTGACAAACCTGATTACTGTATATGCAAACAGTATATATCGAGCCTTTCGCAAAGCCCAACACCTGTCCATTCAGAGCCCGGCTGTCATACCGGAGAGCAAAACGTCGAGTCAGAGCCGTTTCCAGCATGACTCGTGCGGATTTGATGATTTAAAGGGTGCCAAATAAGGCTAAACTAACAAGGTTAACAACTAGAATTTGATTTAAATTCATACATGAAAACTTAAATGGAATTTAAAACGAAAAAAATCTTATTTAAAGAATAAAAACCATAATCGAGGTCAACCCCTCATTCACCAAGACTACTACTATATTGGTAATATTTGATCGTAGGGAACTGCCGCCATGCTTGGAAAAATGTTGAGAAAGACCTGGTTCTGGCTCCTGCTGCTCGGGGCCCTGCTGGGCGTCGCGGCGCTGGGAGTCACCGTCACTGTGCTGCACAAGACCAGCTCCACCGAGTTCTGTGTCTCCTGCCACTCCATGCAGACACCGCTGGCCGAATATCAGGGCAGCGTGCACTTCCAGAACGTGAAGGGGATCCGGGCCGAGTGCGCCGACTGCCACATCCCCAATGACCCCGGCTCCTATCTGTGGACCAAGATCCGCGCCGTGAAGGATATCTACCACGAGGCCCTCGGTACCCTGGACAGCCCCCAGAAGTATGAGGAGCACAAGCTGCGCATGGCCCAGACCGTCTGGGATCAGCTCAAGGCCAATGACTCCGCCACCTGCCGCAGCTGCCACAGCTACGCCGCCATGGACATTCTGGCCCAGCGCCCCAACGCCCGCGCCGAGCACCCGGTCGCCATCAAGGAGGGCCAGACCTGCATCGACTGCCACCGCGGCGTCGCCCACATCATGCCCGACATGAGCGGTCTCGCTGCCGCCGGCGCCAGTGAACTGGCTGCCGCCGCGGCCCAGACGCCGGCCAGCGTCACTACCCGTTACGCCATCGCCACCACGCCGCTGTTCCTCGATGCCAAGGCCACCACGGACGAAGGCACCCTGATGCCCTCCACCAAGGTGGAAGTGCTGGCCAACGATAACGGCCGCGCCCAGGTGCGGATCGAGGGCTGGCAACAGAACGGGGTGAGCGAGGTGTTCTACGCCGCCCCCGGCAAACGCATTCTGAGCGTGCTGGTCGGCGATGCCGCCAAGAAAGCGCTGGTCACCGGCAAGAGCGAGACCGACAGCGCCACCAACCTCACCTGGCATCAGGTCAAGCTGACCGCCTGGGTGGACCAGACCCAGCTCATCGGCGATCAGGGCAAGCTGTGGCAATACGCCTCCACCCTGATGTCCAACAACTGTACCGGCTGCCACGGCCTCACCGCGCTGGATCACTTCAATGCCAACCAGTGGATAGGCGTCATCAAGGGGATGGAATCTCGTACCTCCCTCACCCCGGAGCAGGCCCGCATGCTGACCCAGTATGTCCAGAAACATGCCAGTGACATGAGCGCGGCCCACTAAGGCTGGAACAGAGGAATTCGCTATGACTTTTTTCAATGATCAACAGACCAATCTGTCCCGCCGCAGCCTGCTCAAGGGCCTGGGGGCCTGTGCCGCCCTGCCGCTGCTCGGTGCCCTGTTCCCGAAACATGCCCTGGCCCAGGCCATCAGCACGGCGCTGGAGCAGTTCCCCACCCTGGTCCCCGCCCAGAAGGGCATACTGACCGGCGCCCACTGGGGAGCCTTCGAAGCCATAGTCGCCGATGGCCGCATGGTCCGCGTGCAGCCGGTGGCCGATGATCCGGCACCGAATGACCTCATCGACATGGCGCCGTTCCAGGTCCATGCCAAGAACCGCATCAAGTACCCCATGGTACGCAAGAGCTGGCTGGAGCACGGCCCGGGCGCCAAACCGGAGCTGCGCGGCGCCGACGAGTGGGTGCGGGTGAGCTGGGAGCAGGCCATCGAACTGGTGGCCTCTGAAATCCAGCGCGTGCAGAGTGACTTCGGCCCCCAGGCGATCCACGCAGGCTCCTACGGCTGGAAGAGTGTCGGCATGTTCCACAACAGCCGCACCCTGCTGCACCGCCTGATGAACCTCAGTGGCGGCTTCACCGGCTATGCCGGTGACTACTCCACAGGCGCGGCCCAGGTGATCATGTCCCACGTGATGGGCTCCATCGAGGTGTACGAGCAGCAGACCGCTTGGCCCAACGTGGTGGAGCACGCCGAACTGGTGGTGCTCTGGGGGGTCAACGCCCAGGTCACCCTCAAGAACAGCTGGAACATGCCGGATCACGAGGGCCAGGCCGGTTTCAAGGCCCTCAAGGAGAAGGGCACCCGCGTCATCAGCATCGATCCCGTCTACAACGAGACCGCCAAGCTGGCCAACGCAGAGTGGATAGCCCCGAACGCCTACACAGACGTGGCCATGATGCTGGGGGTGGCCCACACCCTTTATAGCGAGAAGAAGCACGATCAGGCCTTCCTCGATCGCTACGCCGTCGGCTTCGACAAGTTCCTCGACTACCTGCTGGGCAAGGACGACGGTCAGCCGAAGAGCGCCGAGTGGGCGAGCAGCGTCTGCGGCGTCGAGGCCAAGGTCATTCGCCAGCTGGCCCTCGACATGGCCGCCAAGCGCACCATGATCATGGCCGGCTGGGGCATGCAGCGTCAGCAGCATGGCGAGCAGCCGAACTGGATGCTGATCACCCTGGCGGCCATGCTGGGCCAGATCGGCCTGCCGGGCGGCGGCTACGGCTTCAGCTACCACTACTCCTCCGGTGGCAGCCCCACCGCCAAGGGTGGCATTCTGGCCGGTATCTCCGCCGGCAACGCCCCCAAGAACAGCCCGGCCCCGATCCCGGTGGCCCGCATCGCCGACTGTCTCGCCAACCCGGGCAAGACCATCGACTTCAACGGCCGCAAGGTGACCTATCCGGACATCAAGCTGGTCTACGTGGCGGGCGGCAACCCCTTCCACCACCATCAGGACACCAACAACCTGCTGCAGGCGTGGCGCAAGCCGCAGACAGTGATAGTCCACGAACCCTACTGGACTGCCACCGCCAAACACGCCGACATAGTGCTGCCGGTCACCACCAGCTACGAGCGCAACGATCTGGAGATGGGTGGCGACTACTCCCAGCGCTATGTGTTCCCGATGCACCAGTGCGTGCCCCCCCAGCATGAGTCCCGCAACGACTTCGACATTTTCAGCGCCATCGCCGCCAAGCTGGGGGTGCAGGAGCAGTACACCGAAGGCAAGGACGAGATGCTGTGGCTCAAGCAGATGTACGACGGCATGGCGGCCCAGGCCAGGGGTGCCCGGGTGGCGCTGCCGCCGTTCAACATGTTCTGGGAATCCAACAACTACATCCGCTTCCCGATCCCCGAGGCAAACCGCCAGTGGATCCGTCACGCCGATTTCCGCGAGAACCCGCTGCTCAACCCGCTCGGTACCCCGTCCGGCAAGATCGAGATCTTCTCCAACACGGTAGCGGGCATGGGTTATGCCGACTGCGCCGGCCACCCCAAGTGGTATGAGCCCAAGGAGTGGGTGAAGAGCGAGGTGGCGGCGCGCTATCCGCTCTCCCTCAACACCTCCCACCCGACCCAGCGGCTGCACTCCCAGCTGGACAACACCCCGCTGCGGGACAAGTTCGCCATCGCCGATCGGGAGGCGATCCTCATCCACCCGGACGACGCCAAGACCCGCGGCATCCAGGCCGGGGACCTGGTGCGCGCCTTCAACGAGCGCGGCCAGATCCTGGTGGGGGCGCTGCTCTCGAAAGACATTCGCCCCGGCGTGGTGCGGATCTGCGAAGGAGCCTGGTACGATCCGGCCAAACCGGGCGAGGTGGGCGCCATCTGCAAGAACGGCAACGTCAACTGCCTCACCTTCGACGAGGGCTCGTCCAGCCTGGCGCAAGGCAACTGCGGTCACATGGCCCAATTGCAGATCGAGAAGTACAGCGGGCCAGATCTCGTCAACACAGCCCACGCGGTGCCGGCCAACGCCTGAGGCAAGACTCCAGCCAATAAAAACGGCGCCATAAGGCGCCGTTTTTTATTGTTTGTCTCAGGACGATTCAGCCGCCCCTTCCATCCTGTACTATTCCGCTCATTCCACTCTGAGGTGGCCAGAGGGGGATGGAATGACTCAGAAGTCTCCCTCTACCATGTACTCTTCCGCACATTCGACCAGCTGGGGCCAGAGATCTTCCTGTATCCAGGCCTCGGGGTCATCCTCGTCGCCGTCATACTGGGTCCAGAAGAAGGCGCGTAGCCCGCTGGCAAAGTCGTCGCTGACCTCGGCCAGCTCGGAGAGCGGCCCCAGCCAGGCGATGCGGCGCAGGCCGGAGGCGAGATCGTTGATGGCATCCATCAGGCCGCGATCATCGCCGCACTGCTCCACCAGCAGGGTGAAGCGCTCACGGGCGCTCGCGGTCTGATCCTCATCCAGCTCGCCGGCATCGGCCAGCAACTCGACGAAGTCTTCCAGCAAGAATTCGATCAGGGATTCCCGATCCTCAAACCACTGGAGCTGGGCCCCCTTGGTGCCCAGCACAGAGGCATCGAACGAATCATCGAGATGACAGAGTGCCCACGGATCGTCAGTCATTGCTACCCTTCCTACACCTTAAAACAAGAGCCATATCTTAAGCCTAGCGCTCGCCCCTTGCCAGCTCGGGCAGAGACGGGAAGAGCACCAGACCACCATCATGCCGGCCGTCCCATGACGAGACGGCGTTGCTAGCTCTCCACCCTGGCCACCTGGGGCAGCGACGGAAGGGCACCAGACCACTATTATGTCGTCCGTCCCATGATGAGACGGCGTTGCTAGCTCTCCACCCTGGCCACCTTGGGCAGCGACAGAGAGGCTGCCAGGCCGCCCAGCTCGGCTCGTCCCATGATGAAACTGCCGCGATAGGCTTCGGCCAAGTCTGACACTATGTTGAGCCCGAGCCCTGAGCCCGGCACCTTCTCGTCGAGCCGCACACCGCGCAGCACCGCCTTGGCGATCTGATCCTCACTCATGCCGGGGCCGTCATCCTCTATGCGCAGGGTGATCCAGCCCCCCAGCTCGGCGCTGGAGATGCGCAGCTGGCTGCTGGACCACTTGAAGGCGTTCTCCAGCAGGTTGCCCACCATCTCGTCGAAATCCTGTTCCTCCACCCCGACCGCCAGGTTGGCCGGCACCTGCAGATCCACCTCCTTGCCCGGATAGAGGCGGGAGAAGGCGCGGCAGATGTACTCGACCCTGGCCCGCACCGGGGTCGAGACCCCCAGGATCTTGGCGGCCCCGGTCACCCTGGCCTTGCCGAGGTGATAATCGATGTGGCGCTGGATCTGATCGAGCTGCTCGTCGATGGCGGCCCTGTCCTCAGGCGGCAACTGGGCCACCTGGTTGCGCATGATGCTGAGGGGCGTCTTGAGCGCGTGGGCCAGGTTGCCGGTGTGAGAGCGGGCCCGCTGCAGCAGTTCACTGTAGTGGTGCAGCAGCCGGTTGATGTCTTCCACCAGCGGCTGGATCTCCAGCGGATAGCGCAGCCGGAACCCTTCCTGATGGCCCTGATGCACCCGCCCCAGCTCACGGCGCAGCAGGTGCAGCGGCCGCAGGCCGTAGACGATCTGGAACATGAAGCCCAGCACCAGCCCGGCGGCGGCGAAGCCCAGCCCCAGGAACAGGCTGATGCGGGTCTTCTTCAGGGTCTGGGTCAGGACGCTGCTGTCCTTGGCCATCACCAGGGTGAACACCCGATCCGAGCCCGGCAGCAGCACGGTGCGGGTCATGATCAGCAGCGGCTCCTTGTTGGGCCCCTTGCCGACGAACAGATCCGGATCGCCAAAGGCCGACTTCAGGCCGTGGGCGCTGAGGTGGGCATCCCACAGGGAGCGGGAGCGGCTGACCACGTCGCTGCCCAGCTCCAGCTGCCAGTAGTAGCCCGAGTAGGGCTGGCGATAGCGGGGATCGGCCATGGGCTCGGTGACCACGGGCAGTCCATTGGGCTGGATCTCGAGGCGGGAGAGCAGATCATAGAGTTGCAGGCGCAGGCCATCCGCCTCCGCCTCCTGCCAGTAGTTGCGCATCATGGTCTGCAGGCTGAAGCCGGTGGCGAACAGGAAGAGCCCGCACCAGACCAGGGCGATGACCACCAGCCGGCCGCGCAGGGTGCGCACCAGCCTCATGGGCTCACCCGCCACGCACCATGCCTACCGGAACCGCTCAACACCAAGGTCATTCGTTGATCCTGTACCCTAGCCCGCGCACCGTCTCGATCAGATCTGGGTGGGTCTTCTTGCGGATCCGGCCGATGAACACTTCCACGGTATTGGAGTCCCGATCGAAATCCTGGGCGTAGATGTGGTCAATCAGCTCGCTGCGCGACACCACCTTGCCCCTGTGCTGCATCAGGTAGCCCAGCACCCGGAACTCGTGGGCGGTGAGCTTGATGGGGGTGCCCTCGTACCACACCTGGGAGGCCGCCATGTCGAGCCGTACCCCGCCGATCTCGAGGATCGAGCTGGCATTGCCCGCCGCACGGCGCACCAGGGCATGGACCCGCGCCACCAGCTCGGCGACCTGGAAGGGTTTGGTGAGGTAGTCGTCGGCGCCGGCGTTCAGCCCCTCGATCTTCTCGTGCAGCTGGCCACGGGCGGTCAGCACCAGCACAGGAGTGTCTATCCCCTTGCTGCGCCACTCTTTTAGCACGCTCAGGCCGTCGCGGCCCGGCAGGCCCAGATCCAGAATGATGGCGTCATAGGGTTCGGTCTCGCCGAGGAAGCCGGCCTCGTTGCCATCGTGGCAGAGATCGGTGACGAAACCGGACAGGCGCAGCTGTTCGGCCAGCTGGCCTGCCAGGGTCTTCTCATCTTCAACTATCAGAATTCGCATGAATTATTTTCCAAAGTGGGGGCACTTCCGGCCGCTCGGGATGAGACGCGGCGAGTCGCGGCGCCCTGTCCGGGCGGCAGCTTTGCAAGACGGTCTCGGGGTCACTCTTCTTCCAATGGGGGATGGGGCTCGAACAGGCGTTCCAGATGGTGGCCCTTGAGCCACACCATCTCCAGATTGTCGGCGCGGTAGCCCACCTTGATGACGCTGTTTTCGCTGTCGATGAGCCGAAGCTCATAGAGCCAGACGCCATTCTCCTCCCCCAGATCGACGCGCAGCACGCGCACCGGCAGGCGGGAGGCGACCTCCATCAGCTCATGAAAAGGTCTGATCCGCCCCTCGCTGACCGCCTGTTGCAGCAGGGCCTCGTTCGGCTGGGCCGCCTGCACCAGTACCGGCAGCAACAGCCCAAGCAGGGACAGGGCTCTATTCATGGATGATTCATCTCCCAAAACCTAACATAATACCGTTTATAGTGTGCCAGCCATGAATCCGGAATGAATATGATCCCACGCAGTATCCTGCTGATCCTTTGCCTCTTTTCCACCCTTGGCTGGGCGGCCCAGACGCGTCTCGACATGCCTGCCCTGGTCAAGCTGCTGCTGGCACAAGGGTACCACGACATTCGGGAAGTCGAGCTGGAAGGTGACACATTTGACGTCAGTACCCTGGACGCCAGGGAGCAGAAGGTGCGGCTCAGCGTCGATGCCCACAGCGGCAAGATCACCCAACAGAAAGAGGCCGATTAGGCCTCTTTTGCTATGTGCGTCTGGATGGGTGGAGGGGATCACGCCTCCTCCAGTTTCTGGCGTTGCCGCAGCCTCTGGCGCTGGCGCCAGGGACGCAGCAACTTCTCGCGCCGCGGCACCAACAGGGCGCAGGCCAGCAGCAGATAGATGAGCGGCTCCTGCCAACCGCTCTTGACCGACCACCAGTAATGCACCGGTACCAGCAGGGCCACCGCATAGATCCAGTTGTGCAGCCGCTGCCAGCTCGGGCCCATGGCCCGTAGCAGGGCCGGGATCGAGGTGATGCTCAGGGCCATCAGCAGCAGCAGCGCCACCGCCCCCACCACTATGTAATTGCGCTTCACCAGCTCGCCGCCGATGAGCCCCCAGTCGAACTGCAGATCCAGCCCCAGCCACACCATGAAGTGCAATACTGCCCAGGCCGCACACCAGAGCCCGAGTGGCCGGCGCAGCTTGACGAGCTGCCCCTGCCGCCAGCGTTTGGCGAGCGGCGAGATCAGCAGGGTCAGCAGCAGCAGGTGCAGGGCGCCCTTGCCGAGGTAGTGGGTCAGCCCCTGCACCGGATCCCCTCCCAGTATGCCGGCCGGCACCGCATAGCCCAGCCAGAGCAGGAAGCCAAGGGACGCCAGATGCACCAGGGCCCGCAGCAGGCCGATGTGGCGGCCGGTCAGTCTCGGTGTCAGTACCATTTGCGCAGATCCATGCCCTGATAGAGGGACGCCACCTCGTCACCGTAGCCGTTGAACAGCAGGGTGGGCTGGCGCTTGGCCCCGAAGATGCTGCCCTCCCCGATGAAGCGTTCGCTGGCCTGGCTCCAGCGCGGGTGATCCACCTGCGGATTGACGTTGGCGTAGAAGCCATATTCGTTCGGTGCCAGCAGATTCCAGGTGGTGGGGGGCATCTCTTCCACCAAGCGGATGGAGACGATGCTCTTGATGCTCTTGAAGCCGTACTTCCAGGGTACCACCAGCCGGATCGGCGCCCCGTTCTGGGCGGGCAGCGTCTTACCGTAGAGCCCCATCGCCAGGAAGGAGAGCGGGTGCATCGCCTCGTCCATCCGCAGCCCCTCCACATAGGGATAGTCGATGCCGCCCCCCAGGCCGCTGGACACCTGCCCCGGCAGCTGCGCCGGATCATAGAGCGTCTCGAACGCCACGAACTTGGCGCGGCTGGTCGGCTCGGCACGGCGGATTATCTCCGCAAGGGGGATGCCGCTCCAGGGCAGCACCATGGACCAGGCCTCCACGCAGCGCAGCCGGTAGATCCGCTCCTCCAGCTCGCGCTTGTTGATGAGATCCCACACGTCCAGGGTGAAGGGCTTGGCCACCTCCCCCTCCACCTTCAGCGTCCAGGGCTCGGGCTTGAGGTAGTGAGCATTGCGGGCCGGATCCCCCTTGTCGGTCCCCAGCTCGTAGAAGTTGTTGTGGCTGGTCGCCTTCTCCAGCGGGGTCAGGGTCAACCCCTCAGGCCGGGTCGCGGCCTTGTACTGGATGGCCTTGGTAGCCGCCGCCGGGGCCGGGGTCTCGCTGGAGAAGAGATCGAGCAGACTGGCCTTGACCGGAAAGGCCAGGCTGGCGGTGCCCAGCCCCAATCCCTTGAGGATGAGGCGACGATCCTGATAGACGGCTTCCGGGGTGACATCCCGCTCGGTGGGGTGATGGGGGGCAGAACGCTTGATCAACATGAAAAACTCCCGGGGCTATGAGACGACATTCATTAGACCGGCCCCGGCGAGGTTTTATTTCACAGCTTTACATCATCTGATACAGAGGCAGTGCCTTGGCCATGGTACCGGCCAGAAACAGCACTATGAACACCAGCAGAGGAACGATCACGTTTGGCACCATCAGACTCACTCCATGAGCAGGACAGGGCCTCTAACTATGGTGCAGCCCCCAAGAAGCCACCAATGAATTTTTTTCGCGAGCGCAAGCGTATTCCCGAGTTGAAAAAGGTGACTCAGATCACACACAATCCGGCCTCTGCTTGCCGCCCCTCAGCCGAAGGGTAGGCTGCCTCCTTTTCCGGATTCAACCACTGAGAGTCATGCCATGAGCCCATTGATCGCCATCGCCATCACGACCGGGATCCTCTCCGCCGTCTGGGGCGGACTGGCCGCCGCCCTCGGCCTCATCTCCTGGGTCGGCTTCCTCGGTTGCACCAGCTACTTCGCCTCGAGCGGCGGCTACAAGGCGCTGCTGCAGACCCTGCTGTGCAATGCCAGCGGCATGCTGTGGGCACTGGTGCTGATCCACGGGGAGAGCTGGTGGGGCGCCGGCATGGCGGGCTATCTGATGACGGGGGTGGTGGCGACCCTGATGTGCGCCCAGGCCAAGCAGCAGTGGCTCGGCTACATTCCCGGCACCTTCGCCGGTTGCTGCGCCACCTTCGGGGCGGCCGGGGAGTGGCGCCTGATCCTGCCATCTCTGGTGATCGGCGCCCTGTTCGGCTATCTGATGAAGGCGAGCGGCCTCTGGCTCTCCCATAAAACCCAGAAGGCCCAGGCCACGAGCAGCGTGGTCGACCCCGCCTGATCCCGACCGAGCGCTGGTGATCGGCGTTCCGTCCGGTTATCCGATGAAGGCGAGCGGCCTCTGGCTCTCCCACAAAACCCAGAAGGCCCAGGCTACGAGCAACGTGGTCGACCCCGCCTGAGCCTGGCCCGGCGCCTGGTGATCGGCGTTCCGCCCGGTTATCCGATGAAGGCGAGCGGGCTCTGGCTGTCACGCCGTACCCAGGCCACGACCCGCGTGGCCAAAGCGCCTGACGTTACCCCTTCGACTTGAAGTTCGCGGCCTCGATACCATGTCGATTCAACAGCTTGTAGAAATCGGTCCGGTTGCGGCCCGCCATATTGGCCGCCAGGGTCACGTTGCCCTCTGTGGTGCGCAGCAGGCGGATCAGGTACTCCTTCTCGAACTCGGCACGCGCCTCGTTGAACGAGGGGATGCCGCCCACCCCGCCACTCAGGGCCGACTCGACCATGGCGGCCCCGATCACCGGGCTGCAGCAGAGGCTGGCGAGCTGTTCCACCACCCCATAGAGCTGGCGTACGTTGCCGGGCCAGGCCGCCGCCGCCAGCAGGGCCAGCGCCTCCGGCGAGAAGCCGAGCGCGGCGCAGCTGTCGTGGCGACTGCGGTATTCGTCCAGCGCCTGACGGGCCAGCAACGGGATGTCCTCGCTGCGGGCGCTGAGGGGCGGCAGGGTGATGTTGGCCACGTTGAGCCGGTAGAAGAGATCCTCCCGAAAACGCCCCTCCTCCATCGCCGTGACCAGATCCTGGTGGCTTGAGCTGATGACCCGCACCTCGGGGGTGCCCTGGCCATACTCCGCCAGCACCTGCAGCAGCTTGGCCTGCAGTGACTCGGACAGGTTGCCTATCTCATCCAGAAACAGGGTCGCACCCTTGGCCTGGGCGAACAGACCGGACTGACCGTCTTCCCCGAACAGCTGCAGATCCAGCGCGGGCCAAGGCAGGGCCGCACAGTTGATGGCGTGCAGCGGCTTGTCGTGGCGGTTGCTGGCCTGGTGCAAGGCCTGGGTCATCACCCCCTTGCCGGAGCCGGAAGGGCCCAGGATCAACACAGGCACCTCCATGGTGGCGATGCTGCTCGCCTGGATCAGCAACTGCTCCATCTGCGGATTGCGGGTCTGGATAAGGGACTGCCACTCCCGCTGCTGCTTCGGTCGGGTCAGGCTGAGGGCATGCTCTATGGTGGCGAGCAGCTCATCCTTGTCGATGGGCTTGGTGAGAAAGCTGAACACCCCGGAGCGGGTCGCCTGAATGGCGTCGGGAATGGTGCCGTGGGCGGTCATGATGATGACCGGCATGCCGAGCCACTGGGACTGGATCCGCTCGAACAGCGCCAGTCCATCCATGCCCCCCATCCGCAAGTCGCTCAGCACCAGATCGGCGCGCTGCTGGCGCAGCCTGTCCAGCGCCCCTTCGGCGCTGTCGGCGGTATCCACCTCATAGCCCTGGCTGCGCAGCCGCATACTCATCAGCTTGAGCAGGCTGGCGTCGTCATCGACCAGCAGGATGCGGCTCATGGCTGGGTCCCGCCATTGAGTTTGCGCTGGTTCAGCTGCTCATCGATGGCGCTGAGCTGCTCGATCTGGCGACGCAGGCGCTGCACCTCCTGACTCTGATCGTCGCGGCGGCTGTCACGGGCCAGCAGCTCCTCGCCGAGGGCGATCCAGCTGCGCAGGAAGGCCTGGGCGTCCAGGCCGAGTTCGGGCAGCAGGGACTTGAGCTGATCCAGCCCGGCCCGGCGGCTCGCCACCGACTCGGAGGGATGGGTGTTGACCATGGCCAGGTTGACCCGGCTCTCGAGGTCGGTGGCACCGGTCAGGCGCTGGCGCTCCTGCACCCGTTGCTGAGGGTGGCTGGCCAGCAGCCAGTCCGAGTATTGCAGGCGGACCTGCATCTCTTTATTGGCAAATTCCATCCGCTTGGCGAGGGCCTGCTCCGACGGCGCCGTCAGACTGGACGACGGCAGCAGGGAACAACCCGAGAGCAGGCTCATCATCAATGCGGGAACAACAAATCGTTTCATTTTGAACTTCACTTCAGATCCAACCGGAAACAGACATCAGCCTGTTCATCTTCAATCAATTTAAGCTCTCCCCCCAGGCTCATCGCCGACTCGCGGGCGATGGAGAGGCCCATGCCAGACCCCTTCAGCAGTCCTTGCCGCACCGTGCTGCCCTGCTCGAACGGCTCGAAGATCCGCTCCTGCTCGGCCTGCGGGATGACGGGCCCTTCGTTGGCCACCTCCAGCCAGCCACCGCTGGCGTCTGCCCCCGCCCGGATCCAGATCTGGCCGCCCTTGGCGCCATAGCTGACCGCGTTGGAGAACAGGTTATCGAGGATGAGTCGCAGGCGATAGGGTTCGGCCTGCAGGCTGATGGGCTCGGCCGGCAAGTGTACACTGATTTGTTTGGATTCCAGTGCCAACCGGTATTCTGTCAACAGTTCATTCAGCAAGGGGGTCAACGGCACCGGCGTCAGGCTGAAGACCTCCTGCTGGCTGAGGCGGTTGAAGTCGAGCAGCCGCTCGATCAGGGTCTGCAGCCGGCGGCTGTTCTCCTCCAGCATCTGGCAGATCTCCTGCTGATCCGGATTGAGCGGACCCACCAGCTGTTCTGACAGCAGATCCGCCCCCTCCCGCAGCACCGCGAGCGGCGTCTTCAGCTCGTGGGAGACGTGGCGCAGGAACTGATACTTCTGCTGCTCCAGCTCTTTAAGCCTATCGTGCAACCAGCCGATCCGCTCCCCCAGCAGCACCAGTTCGGCCGGGCCGTCGACCGGGCGCTTGTCCGGCTCCACGCCGGCCCCCAGGCTCAGGATCCGCGACTCAATCTGACGTACCGGGTGGATGATCAGATAGGTGAACAGCAGCACCAGCAGCAGGCTCAGCACGGCCACGAAGCCGCTGGCCCACCAGATCTCGGTCCTCAGATCGGCGATGGCGGTTCGCATGCGCACCACGTGTTCATCGACCTGGCTGCGGGTGATCACCTCCAGCTGCTGGCTGAGCTGGTTGAATTGATCGAACTTGGGGCTGGTCGCATCGCTCTTCGCCTTGCGCAGATCCTGCAAGCCATCGAGCCAGGCCAGCGAGGTCTCGAGGCCGGCATAGGCGGCCACATCCGGGATGGATTGCTGATGGGTGGCGAGCAGCTCGCGGTAGTTCGCCAGCTGCTGCTGGTAGCTGGCGAGGATGCGATCATCCCCCAGCACCGCGTAACGCCGCAGGGTGCGCTCCAGATCGACGGCCTGGGTCGTGAGCAGGGTCGCCCGGCGGGTATCGCGCACCGCCCGCTCCAGCTCGTCACTGGTCAGCTGACTCAGGTGAGATAAGGCCTGGCTGTCGTGCCAGATCATGCCCCCCAGGGGCATCAGGACCAGGACGAAGCCCATCAATACCACCTGTAGCAGGGAACGGGGGCGTACCTTGGTCATCTTGTGCTGTCTCGACTCTTCATGGGGGGCCCAGCATATCCGCACTGCATCAAAAAGCAAAACCGGCCGAGTGGCCGGTTTGATGCGATGCGGGGACGGCGCTCACGCCAGTCCGACGGATGCCACACAGATGATCAGGATCACTGCCAGGGCCCCGGAGGCGGTCAACAGCGCCCATTTCAGCTCAACACTCATGCAAACCTCCTTTCTGCCAATCAGAGTTGGATCACAACAGATAAAACTATGTTAATTCATAGTAAATCTGATAACCGTGAGCTGCGTATATATTTCAGACGAGACCAACCAAAGGAATGGCAAGCATGTTCTACCTGTGCAGCATTGGCTCAAATCTTGACCCCGCCCATCACGTCAGCCTGGCCGTGGGGGAGCTGCTGGCGCGCTTCGGTCACCTGCGCCTGAGTTCGGTGATCCAGACCAAGCCGGTGGGCATGCACTCCCGCCATGACTTTCTCAACTGCCTGTTCATCGTCGAGAGCGAGCTGTCGCCGCCCCAACTGAAAGCCGAATTTGTCCGTATGGAGCTGGCCCACGGCCGGGATCGCAGCAATCCCCACAGCAAGGTGACGGATCGACCGCTGGATATCGACATCCTGGCCAGCGGCCCGGTGGCGGACTTCGCCGGCAGCCAGGTGGATGCCTACCTTTGCGAGTTGCTGGCCGAGTGCCATGGCGGCGGTCAGGTGCAGGATCCCAAGGTGGCGCTGCGCCTGCACAGCAGCAAGGTGTTTGCGGAGCAGCGCTTTGGTCAGGCCCCCGTCGATCTCTGGCAGCCAGAGGGTGAGCAGGGCACTGTCATCGCCCACCCGGATGCCAATCCCCGTCATGTCGCCACCCGTCATCACTAGCCTGAGCACCTGGATGACGGCCAGGGCCCGGCCACCGTCGACCCTGATACCTATCCCCGTCATGTCGCCTCCCGTCATCACTGGCCTGAGCGCCTAGATAACGGCCAGGGCCCGGCCACCGTCCACCCTGATGCTGGCCCCCGTCATGTAGTCATTGGTCATCAGCAGTGTGACCGCCTGCCAGATGGGCTCCAGCCCCCCCTCCCTGGCCAGCGGCGTCCTGGACAGCACCTGCTGGCGCCAGGCGTCGCCGTGTTCATCGAGAAACAGTATGGGGCCCGGCTCTATGGTGTTGACCCGCACGGCCGGGGCCAGCTCGCGGGCAAAGCTCATGGCGAGCGAATGAGCCCCCGCCTTGGTGGCCACATAGGCGGCAAACTGCGGTGCCGGGGCGTGAATATATATATCGGTGATGTGGATGATGCTGGCGTTGTCATGGCGGGCCAACCGGGGCGCCAGCGCGCGGTTGAGCTGAAACGGTGCCGCCATGTGCACCCGGTAGAACAGTTCGAACTGGGCGAGCTGCGCCGCCGGCTCGCTGGCCTCAGGCTCAAACGCCGAGGCATTGTGGATGATCAGCGCCAGATCGTCATGGGCGCTGAGCGCCCCGATCAGCCGCTCGACCTCCGCTGCCTGCGCAAAGTCCGCCCGCACCAGCTCCACCCCCAAGACCCGCAGATGGGCCAGCTCGGGGCGTTCGCTGCGATAACTGCCCGTCACCTGCCAACCCGCAGCCACCAGCTGCTCGCACAGGTAGAAACCCAGTCGGCGGCCACAGCCCGTAACCAATGCACGCATTGCCTCTCCTTGTGTCATTAACCATCCTGGCCAACCTTTCTCGGGCAAGATGATGCTGCTGTCATTTGCCTATCAATGCCCGAGGCAGAACCCATTGGCCGCGTCGTCGGGGGTAAGGGCATAGTGGCCTCATTGAATCTTATGGAGCCACCATCATGCTACAAGTTCGCGATCATATGCAGCGCCTGACCCACTCACTCAGCCCCCAACTCGGCCTGGCCGAGGCGCTGGACCGCTTGCACCAGGCCGGATTGAGCGGGCTGCCGGTGCTCGACGAGCGCCAGCAGCTGATCGGTTTTCTCTCCGAGCAGGACTGCATTCCCAGCCTGCTCACCGGCAGCTATCACTGTGACAGCCGCACCCGGGTGGAGGATCTGATGAGCCACACGCCGCTCTCGGTCGCACCGGATGACAGCATCCTGGATCTGGCGCGCCAGATGACGGGCTCCAAGCCCAAGATCTACCCCGTGTTGCAGCAAGGCAAGGTGATCGGCATCATCAGCCGCCCACTGGTGCTGCAGGCACTCAACCGGCAGATGAAGAGCTGTCAGGCCACCTAGAGCTGATAGCGCCCCCTGTCACCGATATCGAAGTGCAGGGGCATCCGCCACTTGGCCAGGCTGAGCAGACAGAGCAGCAGGCCGCACGTCAGGGCCACCAGGGCGGCGGCCCAGTCGAGCCGGATCCACTCCAGCAGCCATAGCAGCGGCAGCAACAGGGGCACCGCCTTGATGCCGGGGATGGCGAAGCAGAACTGCTCCTTGAACGCCAAGCCGGAGAGCGTTGCCAGCCCGGCCCCCAGCACCAGCGCATCAGGTGCGCCGCAGGCCGCCAGCATCAGCCCGCCCCAACCCAATCCCTGCAGCAGGAAACGGACTCGCTTGTCATAGATGTGCAGGCCGAACCCGCACAGGCCGCTCGCCACCACCAACGCCGTCAACCAGAGGCGTTGAGGTAAAAAATCCTGCCCGATCAGCAGGCTCCCCCCTCGACACAACAGCAGCAAAGCTGCCAGACTCAAGCCGAGACGATAGATACAGACCGAACATTTGTCGATCGGGTCCAGTTCACTTTCTACTTCAGGATTTGCCATCCGGGGTCGCCTCTGTTGCCTATCTGCCGGCCAATATACCCAAATGCAGGTGAACCCGCCCCATGCGTAGGAGATGTGATTTGCGCAGCTTGCTGCTGCTCTGCCTGTTGCTGCCCTGTTGGCTGTCGGCCAAGGAGCTGGTTATCGGCGGCACCCTGGAAGCACCGTTGAAGTCGCTGGATGCCGCCGCCAGGCCCTATGGCCTGGATGTGGATCTGGTGACCGCCATCTTCGGCGCCCTCAAGGTGCCCATCAGGATAGAGCTGACCGATTCGGGGGCCAGGCTCACCCGCAACGCCAAGATGGGTGAGTATGATCTGTTGATGAGCCTCTCCCACAAACCGGAGCGGGAGAGCTATCTGATCTACCCCAAACAGGCCCATATCCGCCACAGCTGGCACTTCTTCGCGCGCAAGGCCGACCTGGACAAGATCCACTACGACACCCTGGCAGACCTCAAGCCCTGGCGCATCGGCATCACCAAGGATTACGCCTACACCCCTGAGCTGAGCGCCGCCGAGCAGGATCCCGACTACCACTTCCAGCAGATCCCCCTCAACCAGTTGCAACTGCGCAAGCTGGTCGCCGGCCGCATCGATCTGGTGCCCATGTCACTGGTGACCGCCTTCGGCCAGATCCGGAAGGAGCACCTGGAAGACAAGCTCGGCTACCTGCCGAAGCCGCTCAAGACCAACCCCTACTACCATGTCTGGTGCAAGGCCCGCGCCGATGAGCAGACCCCGTCCCTGATGGCGGCCTATGACGCCGAACTGCTGCGCATGAAGCAGGACGGTCGCCTCAAGGCCCTCTATGACAGATACGGCATCCCCTATCTCGAACCCTGATCCCGAGGGTCAGGGCTTCACATCCCGCAGGATAGGGTTCTGCCACGAGCTCAGCGTCTCCATAGGGAAATGGATCTCATCCGATACACCGGAGCGGGCAGTCATCAGGGCTTCACGTCTCTCAATATCGGGTTCTGCAGCGAGATCAGGGTCTCGGTGGACTGGATCTCGTCTATGGTCTGGATCTTGTGGATCAGCACCGTCTGCAGCTCGTCGATGGAGCGGGTCATCACCTTCATGAAGATGCTGTAGTGGCCCGTGGTGTAGTAGGCCTCCACCACCTCGTCCAGCGCCTGCAGCTTGGCCAGCGCCGAGGGGTAATCTTTCGCACTCTTGAGATTGATGCCGATGAAGCAGCAGACGTCGTAGCCCAGCTTCTTCGCATTCACCTGCACCCTGGTGCCCTCGATGATCCCCGCCTGCTTCATCTTCTCCACCCGCACATGGATGGTGCCCGGGCTGACCAGCAGCTGTTTGGCCAGCTCGGCATAAGGAATGCGCGCATTGTCCATCAGGGCGGTGAGGATGGCCTGATCGAGATTATCGATCCGATAATTTTCTGGCACTTTTTTGCACTCCCGTTAACGATATCTCAGTAATACCCCGAACATTTTGAACAAAAAAATACGTAAAGCCTATTTCTATTATCGAATATTGAATTTAGTACGCCATCTGTTGAAGAATCGCTACATCCAACGGGTTTGAAACAGGTATTTCCCATGAAACAGCACTACATTCGCAGCCAACAACAGATCAGCTTCGTCAAAGAGATGTTCTCCCGCCAGCTCGCCCAGCAACTCGGTCTGATGGAGGTGCAAGCCCCCATACTGAGCCGGGTCGGTGATGGCACTCAGGACAACCTCTCCGGCTGTGAGCATGCGGTGCAGGTCAAGGTGAAGACCCTGCCGGAACACAGCTACGAGGTGGTGCACTCCCTGGCCAAATGGAAGCGCCAGACCCTTGGCCGCTTCGGCTTCGGCCCGGGTGAAGGCATCTACACCCACATGAAGGCGCTGCGCCCGGACGAAGACAGACTCACCCCCATCCACTCCGTCTATGTGGATCAGTGGGACTGGGAGAAGGTGATGCCGAGCGAGCGCCGGGATCTGGCCTACCTGCAGGAGACGGTGCGCGGCATCTGGGCCGCCATCAAGGCCACCGAGCGCGCCGTCTGTGCCGAGCACGATCTGACCCCCTTCCTGCCGAGCGAGATCCAGTTCCTGCACAGCGAAGAACTGCTGAGCCGTTACCCGGATCTGGATGCCAAGGGCCGTGAGCGCGCCATCGCCAAGGAGCTGGGGGCCGTTTTCCTCATCGGCATCGGCGGTGCCCTGTCCCACGGCGAGCGCCACGACGTGCGCGCCCCGGACTACGACGACTGGAGCAGCGAGAACGATCTCGGCCAGGGTCTGGCGGGGCTGAACGGCGACATCCTGGTGTGGAACCCGGTGCTGGAAGACAGCTTCGAGATCTCCTCCATGGGGATCCGGGTCGATGCCGAGGCGCTGCGTCGCCAGCTCGCCACCACAGGGGATGAGGATCGCCTGCAGTACGACTGGCACCAGGCACTGCTGGCAGGAGAGATGCCGCAGACCATCGGCGGTGGCATAGGCCAATCCCGTCTGGCCATGTTGCTGCTGCAAAAGGAGCACATCGGTCAGGTACAGGTCGGCGTCTGGCCGGCCGAGATGAAGGCCGCTGTGCCGGGCATGTTGTAAGCAGATTGAGACCTTGCACCTGGCTGGAGGCTGCTCCGGCAGCAGATCGGTCGGGTGCAACGCGAAGTGTGGCCACCCGGGATGGAGAGCGCATCCCGGGCAGGCTGTAAGGAGGGTGACCGCGGTTTGCGGTCCTCTTCGAAACCGGGGCTTGCCCCTGCGACCCGCTCAACCCACGTCAGGTCGCATCGAATACATTCCTCTCGGCAATCCTCGGATTGCCGCTTTTTTTATGGCCGGAACACATGTTCAAAGCCCGCCCCGATCTGGGTCTGCCCCGGCAGCCCGGCCTTTCGCTTGCCGGTGCAGTGACAGGCGAAGAGGCTGTCCACCCCTTCCCGTTGCAGATAGAGCCCCAGCGCCTCCGCCCGCCGCGGGCCGGAAAACTTGAGGTGCAAGCCACCTATGACGGCATGCACCCGCCCGTCGCCACACACCTCTTTGGCCCACTGGACGATGTTCTCGACCCCGGCATGACCACAGCCGATGAAGATGATGAGACCCAGCTCACCCTTGTAGGCCAGCGCCGAGTCATCGCTGATGAGATCCTTCTCCACTCGGCCGCCACGCAGCATATAGCCGAGCAGGGAAGGGGCGGCCCGATCGCGCCGCAGTATGGAGCCCAGGAATACCAGCCGCTCTGATAGCCAGACCGGCTCGGCCGAGCAGTGGGGGTTCAGCCCCCTGGCCGCCAGTTGCGCCGGATCCAGCTCGCCCGAGAGGCGGTAGAGGTTGTAGCGCCGGGACAGCAGCGGCAGGAAGTAGCCGCGCTCATTGAACACATCCGGGCAGGCGATCAGCGGGATGGGATCGGGGTAAACGGGCAGGGAGCCGATGCCGCCCACATGGTCGTAATGACCGTGGGACAGCACGACGTGGGTGAGGGAGCCGAGATCCATGCCCATCACCTCGGCGTTATGGCGCAAGGCCCGCCCTCTGCCGCTATCGAGCAGCACCTTGAGGCCATCGCACTCCAGCACCATCGCCAGCCCTCGCTCCGGCAGACAACCTGGGCTGTGCACCTCGTCATCCACCAACACTGAAAACTTCAGCATGCTATCTCCTTGAAAACAAAACGCAGGCACGAGGCCTGCGTCTTGATCGATAAGCCCATCACTGGGTCATGGTGAGGCCGCTGCTGTCGGCCCCCAGCAGCAATTTCTTGCCGGGGATGACCCGACCACTGAGCAGCGCCTGGGCCAGCGGGTTCTCCACCTTCTGCTGGATCGCCCGCTTGAGGGGACGCGCCCCGTAGACGGGATCGAAACCGGCATGCACCAGCTTGGTCAGCAGCTCCTCGCTCACCTCCACCTCGAAGCCCTGGGACTCCAGACGGCCCATCAGGCTCTTGAGCTGGATGCGGGCGATGGACTTGATGTGATCCTCGCCGAGCGGGTGGAACACCACAGTCTCGTCGATCCGGTTGATGAACTCCGGTCGGAAGCTGCGGGTCAGCAGCTCCATCAACAGGGCCTTCATCTCCTCATAGTCCTTCTCGGCATAGTGCTCCTGGATCAGATCCGAGCCGAGGTTGGAGGTCATGATCACCACCGTATTGCGGAAATCGACGGTACGGCCCTGACCATCGGTCAGACGACCATCGTCCAGCACCTGCAGCAGGATGTTGAACACGTCCGGGTGCGCCTTCTCCACCTCGTCCAGCAGGATCACCGAGTAGGGGCGACGGCGTACCGCCTCGGTCAGGTAACCCCCCTCCTCGTAGCCCACATAGCCGGGAGGCGCCCCCACCAGCCGCGCCACGCTGTGCTTCTCCATGAACTCGGACATGTCGATGCGCACCATGGCGTCCTGGGTATCGAACAGGAACTCGGCCAGCGCCTTGCACAGCTCGGTCTTGCCCACCCCGGTCGGGCCGAGGAACAGGAAGGAGCCGATGGGGCGGTTCGGATCGGACAGCCCGGCCCGGGAGCGGCGAATGGCGTTGGAGACGGCTTCCACCGCCTCTTCCTGGCCGATCACCCGGCTGTGCAACTGATCTTCCATTCGCAGCAGCTTGTCGCGCTCCCCTTCCAGCATCCGCGCCACCGGAATGCCGGTCGCACGGGCCAGCACGTCGGCGATCTCCACGTCGGTGACGCGGTTGCGCAGCAGGCTGGTCTCCTGCATCTCGGCCTGGGTGGCGAGATCCAGCTGCTTCTCCAGCTCGGGAATGCGGCCGTATTGCAGCTCTGACATGCGACCGAGATCGCCGGCGCGACGGGCCACCTCGAGATCCTGACGGGCCTGCTCCAGTGCCGCCTTGATGTGCTGGGTACCGGCCAGCGCCGCCTTCTCGGCCTTCCACACCTCATCCAGCTCGTTGTATTCGCGCTCCTTCTCGCCAATCTCCTGATTGATGAGATCCAGCCGCTTGCGGCTGGCGTCGTCATCCTCCTTCATCAGCGCCTGCTGCTCGAGTTTGAGCTGGATGATGCGCCGCTCCAGCCGATCCAGGGACTCGGGCTTGGAGTCGATCTGCAGCCGGATGCTGGCGGCAGCCTCGTCGATCAGGTCGATGGCCTTGTCCGGCAACTGGCGATCGGCGATGTAACGGTGCGACAGCTGGGCCGCCGCCACGATCGCAGGGTCGGTGATCTGCACATGGTGGTGCAGCTCATAACGCTCCTTCAGGCCGCGCAGTATGGCGATGGTGTCCTCCACCGAGGGCTCCTCCACCAGCACCTTCTGGAAGCGGCGCTCGAGGGCGGCATCTTTCTCTATGTACTGGCGGTACTCGTCCAGGGTGGTGGCACCGACGCAGTGCAGGTCGCCACGGGCCAGGGCCGGTTTGAGCATGTTACCCGCGTCCATGGCTCCCTCGCCCTTGCCGGCGCCGACCATGGTGTGCAGCTCGTCGACGAAGAGGATGACGTTGCCCTCCTCCTTGGCGAGATCGCTCAGCACGGCTTTCAGCCGCTCCTCAAACTCGCCGCGGTACTTGGCACCGGCCACCAGGGCGCCCATGTCCAGGGAGAGCACCCGCTTGTTCTTGAGCCCTTCCGGCACCTCGCCGTTGATGATGCGCTGGGCCAGCCCCTCGACGATGGCGGTCTTGCCGACACCGGGGGCCCCGATCAGCACGGGGTTGTTCTTGGTACGGCGCTGCAGCACCTGGATGGTACGGCGGATCTCTTCATCCCGCCCGATGACGGGGTCGAGCTTGCCGAGTTCGGCCCGCTCGGTGAGATCGACGGTGTACTTCTCCAGCGCCTGACGGTTCTCCTCGGCGTTGGCGTCATCGATCTTCTTGCCGCCACGGACCTTGTCGATGGCCTGCTCGAGTTTCTCCTTGGTCAGGCCCTGGGCGCGCAGCAGCTCGCCGAGGTTGCCCTTCTCGTCGAGGGCCGCCAGCACGAACAGCTCGGACGAGATGAACTGATCCTTGCGCTGCTGGGCCAGCTTGTCGCAAACGTTGAGCAGCCGGCCCAGGCCATTGGAGAGCTGCACGTCCCCCTCGACGCCGCTCACTCTGGGCAGGCGGTCGAGCTCCTCGCCGAGGCGCGAGCGCAGGGCGTTGATGTCCATCCCGCACAGGGTCAGGAGCGGACGAATAGAACCGCCATCCTGGTTGACCAGGGCGGTCATCAGGTGAGCGGGTTCGATAAATTGATGATCACGACCCAGTGCGAGTGACTGGGCATCGGAGATAGCTACTTGGAATTTACTGGTCAGGCGATCGAGGCGCATTGCACTCCCCCCTTTGAAACAGACGCCGCCCTGGGCGGCAACAACAGAACTTTCTGACAAGGAAGATGAGGTCAAGGGCCGCGATTTCAAGGGGAAGGGCTGTTTATTTTTCCCTCAACATGGGGATCGGAGGGAGCCGCCCCGGCCAGGCAAGGGCGGCCATCAGATCGATCCGGCCTTCACGGCAGAAACAGGCATCGAGGACGCCCCGATTCAGTCCGCCAGCCAGATGAGCGAGGCCATGCGGCCGGTCTGGCCGTCGCGGCGATAGGAGTAGAAGCGCTCGCTGTCGCTGAAGGTGCAGTGCTCGCCGCCATAGACGGCGCTCACCCCGGCACGGGCCAGCCGCAGCCGGGCCAGCAGGTAGATGTCCGCCAGCCACTTGCCCTCGTTGACAGAGGGCGCGAAGGCGGCGGCCTGCTCGGCCAGGAAGGCGTCGCGCACCTCGCCCCCCACCTCGAACGCCCGGGGGCCTATGGCCGGCCCAAGCCAGGCGAGCAGATCAGCCGGCTCGCAGCCCATGGCGGCGATGCTGGCCTCCAGCACGCCACCCTGCAGCCCGCGCCAGCCGGCGTGAGCTGCGGCCACCCGGGTGCCGGCCCGGTCGCAGAACAGCACCGGCAGGCAGTCGGCGGTCATCACTATGCAGGCCAGGCCGGCCTCGTGGGCGCAGGCCGCATCGGCCTGCGGCGTGGCGCCGAGCGCGTTGCTGACCGGGTGGACTAGGGTGCCGTGTACCTGATCGAGCCAGTTTAGCCGACCCGGGATCCCGGCCGCCTGCTGCAAGGCGGCGCGGTTAGCCTCGACTCTGGCCGCCTCGTCGCCCACATGGGCCCCCAGGTTCAGGCCGCGAAAGACCCCCTCGCTGACACCGCCATCCCGGGTGGTCGACAGCGCCCGCACTGAGGCCGGGGCCGGCCAGTCAGGTACGATCCACTTCATCTTATCTCCTTCATTTTCAACAAATAAAAAAGGGGCTCCTTATCTGTCATCAGCTAAGGAGCCCC
This sequence comes from Aeromonas sp. sif2433, assembly GCF_019218705.1. Classification (NCBI taxonomy): domain Bacteria; kingdom Pseudomonadati; phylum Pseudomonadota; class Gammaproteobacteria; order Aeromonadales; family Aeromonadaceae; genus Aeromonas; species Aeromonas sp. sif2433. The sequence continues at coordinate 154,099 of NZ_JAHUXD010000009.1, read as the reverse complement.
GTTTGGCCTGCTATCCGGGCCTGGTTACGGCAGAAGCCGACGCAGGCCTCGACCGATCAACCCCAGACCAGATCGTCCGGGTTGGCCAGGGTGTCTGCACGCAGCACTTCCATCAGATCCAGCATGTCTTGCGGGGTGGCAGAGTGCCACTCCATGACTTCGCCGGTGATGGGGTGCGCCAGCTTCAGCATGGTGGCATGCAGCGCCTGGCGGTGGAAGCCGCGCAGCGCCTGAGTCAGCTCCGGGGTCGCGTTGCGCAGCAGGCGCATACGGCCACCGTAGGCGGGATCACCCACCAGTGGGTGCTTGATATGAGCCATGTGCACGCGGATCTGGTGGGTACGCCCCGTCTCCAGCCGCAGACGCAGTCGGGTGTGGCCACGGAACTTCTCATGTACCCGGAAGTGGGTCACGGAAGGACGGCCATTGGGCACCACAGCCATGTGGGTACGCTGGGTCGGGTGACGGCCGATGGGGGCGTCCACTGTGCCGCCTGCGGTCATGTGACCGATGGCGATGGCTTCATACTCACGGGTGATCTGGCGCGCCTGCAGCGCCTCCACCAGATGGGTCTGGGCCGGTACCGTCTTGGCGACCACCATCAGACCGGTGGTGTCCTTATCCAGACGGTGCACTATGCCGGCACGGGGCACCTCGGCAATGCCGGGGTAGCGGTGCAGCAGGGCGTTGAGAATGGTGCCATCCGGTGTGCCGGCGCCCGGGTGAACCACCAGGCCGGCCGGCTTGTCGATCACCAGAATGTGTTCATCTTCATAGATGATGTTGAGTTCGATATCCTGAGCATCCCAACGGGTGTCATCTTCCAACTCGACATCTACATGTACCTGTTGCCCTGCCAGCACTTTCTCGCGCGGGGTGTTGGCAACCTGACCGTCCAGGGTCACTCTGTCCTGTAAAATCCACTCCTTGATGCGGGTTCTGGAGTAGTCTGGAAACAATTCAGCCAGGGCCTGGTCGAGTCGCTGCCCGAATTGGTGATCCTGAAATTCGCCTGTCAGTTCAATATGCTGGCTCATGTATGGTCTCTTGAGCGGGGGTATCAATTCGAAATAATCCGGGTATTCTAGCTTTTCTTTTAGCCAAGCATAACGGATACTTTGCCAATTTCGTGGAAATGGACCGGATGTTGTTGATGGGAAAGAAGTCTCACCTGCTGATGTCGCTCGCCTTGATCGCTACCCTGATCACTGGCTGTTCCAGCACCAAACCCAAGGTTCCCGACGAACCGCCGGAAGTCCTGTACCAACAGGCACGCCTCAAGCTGGATACAGGTAACTACCTGAACGCTATCGAGTTACTGGAAGCATTGGACTCGCGTTACCCCTTCGGTGCCTACTCCAGCCAGGTTCAGCTTGACCTGATCTACGCCTACTACAAACAGGATGATACCGCCCAGGCCATCGCCAATATCGACCGGTTCATCCGCCTCAATCCTGCCCACAAGAACATAGATTATGTGTTCTACATGCGTGGCCTGACCAACATGGCGGCGGATTACAACTTCTTCCAGGACTTCCTGGGGATAGATCGGGACGACAAGGACCCCTCCTACGCCCGTCAGGCCTTCCAGGACTTCAAGACGCTGCTGCAGAACTACCCCAACAGCAGCTTTGCCGCCGATGCCCGTGCCCGCATGATAGGTCTGAAGACCCGTCTCGCCCGCTACGATCTGGGGGTGGCCGAGTATTATGTGAAACGTGATGCGCTGATCGCCGCCGCCAACCGCGCCAAGATGGTAGTCGAGACCTATCCCGACACCGTCGAGACCGAGAAGGCACTGGAGATCATGGTCAACGCCTACGATACCCTGAAGATGCCGACCCTGGCCCAGCACGCCCGCGAGGTGCTGGCCAAGAACTACCCGGACAATCGCCTCGGCCGTGGCTGAGTGAGACCGGAACAAAAAACCGATGCCCTGGCATCGGTTTTTTTATGGGCGCGACCAGTGCCGCGCCCGGATACCAGCCCTACTTTGCCACATTGCCCGCCACGTTGAGCACATCCCAGGTGCGGGAGAAGGGCGGCGCGTAGGCGAAGTCCAGCATGCCGAGCTGCTCGGTGGTGACCCCCATGGTGATGGCCACCGCCAGCGCATCGATGCGGTGCACGGCCCCCTTGCGCCCCAGGATCTGGCCCCCCAGCAGGCGCTTGCTGCCCGCCTCATACACCAGCTTGACGTGGATGTCGGACTGACCCGGGCAGTAGTTGGTGTGGCACTTGTCCTTGATCAGCACGGTACGATAGTCGATGCCCAGCGCCTGCGCCTCCCGCTCGGACAGGCCGGTGCGGCCCGCCTCCAGCCCTAGCACCTTGAGCGCCGCAGAGCCTAACGTGCCTGGGAATTCCTGTTCGGCACCGGCCAGGTTCTCACCCACCATGCGCCCCAGCTTGTTGGCGATGGTGGCGAGCGGCACATAGACCTGTTGCTGCTTCACGCTGTGCCAGACGCTGGCACAGTCCCCCGCCGACCAGACGTTCGGCAACGAGCTGCGGCCCTGCCGGTCCACCTCGATGGCGCCGTTGGCCAGTCGTTTGATGCCGGTATCGGCTAGGAACTCGGTGTTGGGCCTGACCCCGGTACAGACCACCACTATATCGGCCTCGTAGCAGCCCTGGTCGGTGCGCACGCCACTGACCCTGCCCTCCCCCAGCAGCGCCTCCACTCGCTCGCCCAGGTGCAGAGAGACGCCCTGCTCGCGCAGTTCGGTCTCGATGTGCTGGGTGATCTCTGAATCGAAGGCATCGGGGATGACCCGCTCCGCCAGCTCAATGAGGCGCACCTCCTTGCCCTGATGCACCAGCGCCTCCACCACCTCCAGCCCGATGAAGCCGGAGCCGATGACGACGGCTTTCTGCTTGCTGCCATCCTGCACCGCAGCCTTCAACGCCAGGCCATCGGCCAGGCGGCGCAGGCCGAACACCCCCTCCTGCTGCAGGCCGGGGATCGGCGGCATCTGCTCGCGGGCGCCGGTGGCGATCATCAGGCGATCGTAATGGTCGCTGAAGCTGTCGCCGTTGTGCTCCACCCTCAGGGTCTGGTTCTTGGCATCCAGCGCCACTACCCGGTGGCCGGTCTTGACCTCGATCCCCTTGGCGGCAAACTGCGCCGGGGTGAACTCGGCCATGTAGCCGGGCTCCTGGAAGTCGTCGCCGACGAAGTAGGGCAGCCCGCAGGCCCCGAAGGAGATCACCTCGGAGGCCTCATACACCACAATCTCGGCATCCTTGGCCAGACGGCGAGCCTTGGCGGCCGCACTCATGCCGGCGGCTTCGCCACCTATGATCACAATACGCATTGCTTGACTCCTGTTACGACAGGGGAGGCATCGCCTCCCCTGATTGATCAACTACCTGGGAACAGGTCCCGTGGATGGGTCAGACCGCGGACTCTTCGCCGTCCAGACTGACCTCGGCATCGCTGTTGAAGACCGCCATGTCGGTCTGCCCCATCAGGCGACCGGTGATGGTGCCTGCGGTGATGGAGCCGGAGACGTTGAGGGCGGTGCGGCCCATGTCGATGAGCGGCTCGATGGAGATGAGCAGGCCCGCCAGCGCCACCGGGAAGTCCAGTGCCGACAGCACGATCAGCGCCGCGAAGGTGGCGCCGCCACCGACCCCGGCCACCCCGAACGAGCTGACGGTGATGATGGCGATCAGCGTCATGATGAAGCCGGGATCCATCGGGTTGACGCCGACGGTCGGGGCTATCATCACCGCCAGCATGGCCGGGTAGATGCCGGCGCAGCCGTTCTGGCCTATGGTGGCGCCGAAGGAGGCGGCGAAGTTGGCGATCCCTTCAGGCACGCCGAGTGCCTTGGTCTGGGTCTGCACGTTCATCGGAATCGAGCCCGCGCTGGTGCGCGAGGTGAAGGCGAACGCCAGCACCGGCATGATCTTCTTCAGGAAGCGGGCCGGGTTGATGCCCACCAGGCTCACCAGCAGCAGGTGCACGCCAAACATGATGGCGATGGCACCGTAGGAGGCCAGCACGAAGTTCAGCAGGTTGATGATGTCGGCGTAGTTGGAGCCGGAGACCACCTTGGCCATCAGCGCCAGCACGCCATAGGGGGTGAGGCGCAGCACCAGGGTCACCATCCGCATCACTATGGCGTGGGCCACCAGCATGAAGCGTTCGAAGCTCGCGAAGATCTCGGGTTTCTTGCGGGCGATGCCGGTGGCGGACAGGCCGATGAAGATGGAGAAGATCACCACGGCTATGGTGGAGGTCTTGCGCGCCCCCGTCATGTCGAGGAAGGGGTTGGCCGGGATGAACTCCAGCACCATCTTGGCGAAGGACATGCTCTCGACACTGCCGAGGCTGGTCTGCAAGGCCGCGCCACGGGCGGTCTCGGCGGCGCCGGCGACCAGTCCCTCGGCGGTCAGGCCGAACAGGTTGGACATCAGAATGCCCGCCCCGGCGGCGATCATGGTGGTGAAGATCAGCACCCCTATGGTCAGGGCGCTGATCTTGCCGAGCGAGCTGCCGCCGCTCAGCTTGAGGATGGCGCCTATGATGGAGACCATGATGAGCGGCACTATGATCATCTGCAGCAGCTTCACGTAGCCGCTGCCGACGATGTCCAGATAGTCATTGGTCTGCACCAGTACCTCGGAGCCGACCCCGTGCAGCAGTTGCAGCGCCCCGCCAAACAAGATGCCCAGTCCCAGCCCCGAGAAGACCCGGCGGGTGAAGCTGACATGGGTCTGCTGCAAGCGGTAGAGAAACAGCAACAACATGACCAGGATGGCCAGATTACCGATAACGCTAAGTGTCATGATATTCCCCAAAAAATAAACGGGCGAGGCCCGAGATTGACGGACGGGCGCCTCGTGCGCCTCGCCCTGAAACTGACCGCATCGTGGCGGTCCGTCCCCCGGTATGCCGGGGTGACGTCAATGCATGCAAACACCGAGGGTGGCCTGCGCCACCCTCGTCATCAGTTCCCCTTGCCCTGCTGTTTGGCCCGCATGATGTTGATGATCTCGATGTCGGTATCCAGCATCCCCCGCTTGGAGAGGCGCCCCAGATTGGCGATGGTCTGATCCACGTCATCGGAGACTATGCCCTCGCTCTGGGGCACGTGCAGGTTGTTGATCGCCATCAGCGACGACTTGACCGCCGCCGAGGTGGAGGTCGACACCTTCATGGAGCAGGCGCTGCCCGCACCGTCGCAGATGATACCGGAAACATCGCCGATCATGTTGTTGATGCAGTGACTGATCTGCTCGAACTGACCCCCCAGCAGCCAGGTGATGGCGGCCCCCGAGCCCATGGCGGCGGTGCTGGCGGCGCACAGGGCCGACAGCTTGTTCTGGTACATCTTGATGTAGATGGCGACCAGATGGCTCATCACCAGCGCCCGGGTCAGCTGCTCCTCGTCGGCCTTGAGGAAGCGGGCGGCGGCCACCACCGGCATGGTGGCGGCGATGCCCTGATTGCCCGAGCCCGAGTTGGACATGGCGGGCAGCATGGCACCGTCCATGCGCGCATCCGACGCGGCCGACGACAGGCGCATGGCCAGCGTCATCAGATCGTCGGACAGCAGCTTGCGCTCCACCTGTTCGGTCAGGATCTTGCCGATGCTCAGGCCATAGCCCTGCAGCCCCTCGTCCGCCAGCGCCTGGTTCATGCTGGCCGCCTCGCGGATGAACGCGATCTCGGCCAGCGGCACCTCCAGGGCGAACGCCACTATCTCGCGCAAGGTCATGCCGGGCTTGTCGGACTTGGCGGGCTGGATCTGCACGCCGGGGGCGCTGGCCTGCTCCATCAGCACCTCGCCATCCTTCTCCAGCAGCACGATGCGGGTGTGATCGGTGCAGATCACCACCCGGGCGCTGTGACCGTCGGCCTCGGCCAGCACCTCGGCGTAGAGCACGTCCGGCACGTCCTTCACATCCACCTGGATGACGGGCAGCAGCGCCTTGGCGGCCTCCACCTGGGCCGGGGTGAGGCCCTTGAGCACCTCCAGTCCGGCGTCCGGGTTGCCCCCGGTGATGCCGACCGCGGCGGCGACCGGCAGGCCTATCATGCCGGTGCCGGGCACGCCGACCCCCATGCCGTTCTTGAACAGGTTGCCACTGACCCAGATGCTGATGCGGGTCGGTACCTGGCCCAGCAGCTTGCGGCAGTTGGCCGCCGCCAGCGCCACCGACATGGGCTCGGTGCAGCCAAGGGCCGGCACCACTTCACGCTTGAGCAGGGTTATGAAATCGGTCCATTGTGCTTTCATCTGTGGTTTCTCTGGTTCGCTATGCCGCTGGGCACATACTGCATTATCGGATCGGATCCACCCTGATGGTGAACGGGAGGAGGGCGCCAGCCTGGCAGGCCCTCCCCTCTGTAAATTTATTTGATCTTAGTGACGCCGGACTCAAATAAAATTGAGCCAGCTCGCTTTTCGCCGCCATTATGCCTTCCAGCAGGGGCAACGTCACCGGATTGCGATCCCGATCACGACCCGCCGCCCGCCTGGGTCCCTGCCCCCACCGCCTCGCTACCCGACAGTACCTTTGCCATCAATGGCTTGGCCGCGGGGCGTGAAAAAAGGGCAATAAAAAAGGAGGCCGAAGCCTCCTCTTGTCTCATCCGGTCAAGGCTTACAGCGCCTTCAGGATGGCCTCGACGCTGGCCTTGGCATCGCCAAACAGCATCTGGGTGTTCTCCTTGAAGAACAGCGGGTTCTGTACCCCGGCGTAACCGGTGTTCATGGAGCGCTTGAAGCCGATGACGTTCTGCGCCTTCCACACTTCCAGCACCGGCATGCCGGCGATCGGGCTGCCCGGATCTTCCATCGCGGCCGGGTTGACGGTGTCGTTGGCACCTATCACCAGCACCACGTCGGTGTCGTTGAAGTCGTCGTTGATCTCGTCCATTTCCAGAACTATGTCATACGGGACTTTCGCTTCCGCCAGCAACACGTTCATGTGGCCAGGCAGACGACCGGCCACCGGGTGGATACCGAAGCGCACCTTGACGCCGCGCTCACGCAGCTTGTGGGTGATCTCGGCAACCGGGTACTGGGCCTGCGCCACCGCCATGCCGTAGCCCGGGGTGATGATGACGGAGCTGGCGTTCTTCAGCATGTCGGCCACGTCTTCGGCGTTGGTCTCGCGGTACTCGCCCATCTCCTGATCGGCGGTCGATGCGACACCGTCGGAGCCGAAGCCACCGGCGATCACCGAGATGAAGGAGCGGTTCATCGCCTTGCACATGATGTAGGAGAGGATCGCACCGGAGGAACCCACCAGCGCACCCACCACGATCAGCAGGTCGTTGGAGAGCATGAAGCCCGCCGCCGCCGCCGCCCAACCGGAGTAGGAGTTCAGCATGGAGACCACGACCGGCATGTCGGCGCCACCTATGCTGGCTACCAGATGCCAGCCGAAGGCGAAGGCGATCAGGGTCATCAGCAGCAGCGCGAAGGTGGAGCCACCGGCGTTGACGAAGTGGATCATCAGCGCCAGGGAGACCACCACGGCCAGCAGGTTCAGCTTGTGGCGATGGGGCAGTTGCAGCGGCTTGGAAGAGATCAGGCCACGCAGTTTGCCGAACGCCACTATGGAGCCGGTGAAGGTCACGGCACCGATGAAGACGCCGAGGAAGATTTCCACCAGATGGATGTTCAGCATGGCGCCGGACAGGTGCTCGACCTGGGCGACGCTGGCCGCCTGCTCGAACGCCGCCCGGGCCGCGGCCAGGGTCGCATCCAGATTGGAGCCGACAGAGACGACTACCTCGGCGGGCGCGGAGGGGTGCAGATCGATGAAGCTGTTGAAGCCCACCAGCACCGCTGCCATGCCCACGAAGCTGTGCAGTATGGCCACCAGCTCGGGCATCTCGGTCATCTCGACCTTGAGCGCCAGACGCACACCGATGGCACCACCGATGATCATGGCCAGGATGATCCAGTGCACGCCACTGGTCTCCGGGTTGAGTACGGTCGCGAGCAGCGCTATGGCCATCCCCGCGATACCGAACAGGTTGCCATGTTTGGCCGTTTCTTGCTTCGACAGTCCCGCGAGACTGAGGATGAAGAGCACGGCGGCAACGATATAGGATGCTGTTACCAGTCCTTGAGACACGTTAAACCCCCTTAATCCTTACGGAACATCTTCAGCATGCGCTGAGTGACGGTGAAGCCACCGAAGATGTTGATACTGGCAATCAGCACGGCGATAAAGGCCAATGCGGTGACCAAAGTCGACCCTTGCCCGATTTGCAGCAGGGCACCGACCACGATAATGCCGGAGATGGCATTGGTGACCGACATCAGCGGCGTGTGCAGGGAGTGAGAAACGTTCCACACCACGTAATAACCGACCACGCAGGACAGGATGAAGACGGTGAAGTGGGACAGGAACTCGGCGGGTGCTACCGCAGCCACCCAACCGAAGGCGGCGATGCCGAGGGCACCGAACACGAACTTCTTGTTGGAGGGCTTCTTCTCTTCGGCCTGCTTGGGCGCAACCTTGGCGGCTGGCTTCTGCGGGGCGGCGGAGACGGCGATGGCGGGCGGCGGGAAGGTCACTTCACCGGCCTGGATCACCGTCATGTTGCGCTGGACCACGTCCTCGAAGTCGATGGCGACGTTGCCGTCCTTCTCCTTGCACATCAGCTTCATCAGGTTGACCAGGTTGGTACCGTAGAGCTGGGAGGATTGGGCGGGCAGGCGGCCAGGCAGGTCGGTGTAACCGATCACCTTGACGCCGTTGGGGGTCACGAACAGCTCGGTCGGCTTGGTGTATTCACAGTTGCCGCCGGTCGCCGCCGCCAGATCCACGATCACCGAACCCGGCTTCATGCTGTCGACCATCTCCTTGGTGATCAGCTTGGGAGCGGGACGGCCCGGGATCAGGGCGGTGGTGATGATGATGTCCACTTCCTTGGCCTGCTGGGCAAACAGCTCCATCTCGGCCTTGATGAACTCATCGGACATGACCTTGGCATAACCATCGCTGGAGGCGCCATCTTCATTGCCGAAGTCCAGCTTGAGGAATTCACCCCCCATGGACTCGATCTGCTCGGCCACTTCCAGACGGGTGTCGAAGGCACGCACTATGGCGCCGAGGGAACCGGCGGTCCCGATGGCGGCCAGACCGGCCACGCCGGCACCGATCACCAATACCTTGGCAGGGGGAACCTTGCCGGCGGCGGTGATCTGACCGGTGAAGAAGCGACCGAACTGGTGGGCGGCTTCGACCACGGCGCGATAGCCACCGATGTTGGCCATGGAGGAGAGGGCATCGAGGGACTGGGCACGGGAGATCCGCGGCACCATGTCCATCGCCATCACATTGATGTTGCGCTCGGACAGCTTCTTGACCAACTCAGGGTTCTGGGCAGGCCAGATGAAGCTCACCAGGGTGGCGCCATCTTTAATCTGTGTGATCTCGGCATCGGTCGGCGCATTGACCTTGAAAATAAGGTCGGCTTGCCAGACGCTCGGCACCACGCTGGCACCGGCAGCCTCGAAGGCGGCATCATCGAAGCTGGCCAACGAGCCAGCACCGGCCTCGATGGCGACCTCGAAGCCGAGCTTTTTCAGCTGCTCAACGGTGGCCGGGGTCGCTGCGACCCGGGTCTCACCGGCGAGACTCTCTCTCGGTATTCCAATCTGCATGACTATTCCCTGATGGTTAATAAACAATCATTGCCCAGTCTCTCATGTCTGAGCCGACAAGGCATGACCAAAGTACAGGTCACGGGCCCTTTGTTATGAAAATCAGCAGGCTTCACCTCAACCTCCTGTCATGGTCAGGCCCCCACTTTTCAGGCGCGAAGGTGATTAGTATCAAATTTTGGAGTTTTATTACAACCGCAGCCCGGGCGGCGCCGGTACAGAATTCAGCCCATCCCGAGAGGGTATTTAAAAAAACAAACCAAATTAGCGACTTATACCAGCAAAATACGCTGGAAAAAGTGATCCAACCAGTCAAAAAAAATGTTTTGCCGGCCCTCTATCTTAGCGTTTTTTGTTCTTACGAAATCTATTCCCGGCTCACCTCGCGAGCCGAAAAGGAAAAAAGTAACCTTTTTGTAACGAGCAGGGGGCCACTCCCCTGCCATGCGGCAGGTTCGGGCCCCCTCATTTAATCTCGCTTATCGCCTCGGTGCGGGTGTCTGCCCTTACCAGGCCGCCTCATAAATATGCTGACTCTGCACCAGATCGATGTCGCCGTGCTCGCCGAGGGCGGTCATGCCGTGCTCCGCCAGTTTGGCCAGCAGGATGTCGATGCCGGCATCGGCCATGCCGTAGTCCCGCAGCCGGGTCTTGAGCCCCATCCGCTCGAAGAAGTCGCGGGTGGCGGCGATGGCGCCGTCGATGCGATCGTCCTCGCTGCCGCTGCGCAGGTCCCACACCCGCTCGGCGTATTGCAGCAGCTTGGCGTGTTTCTGCTCACGCTTGGCCTGCAGCAGGGCCGGCAGCACCACCGCCAGGGTCTGGGCATGGTCGAGGCCGTGCAGGGCGGTCAGCTCGTGGCCCAGCATGTGGGTCGCCCAGTCCTGGGGCACGCCGGCCCCGATCAGGCCGTTGAGCGCCATGGTGGCACTCCACATGATGTTGGCGCGCACGTCGTAATTCTCCGGCTCCACCAGCGCCTTGGGACCCTCCTCGACCAGGGTCAGCAGCAGCCCCTCGGCGAAGCGATCCTGCACCTTGGCGTTGACCGGGTAGGTGAGGTACTGCTCCAGGGTGTGGATGAAGGCATCCACCACGCCGTTCGCCACCTGACGGGCGGGCAGGGTGTAGGTGAGCACCGGATCCAGCACGGCGAAGCGCGGCATCACGAACGGCGAGAAGAAGTGCTGCTTGTCACCGCTGCTCTTGCGGGTGATGACGGCCCCCATGTTCATCTCGGAGCCGGTGGCCGGCAGGGTCAGCACGGCGCCGAGCGGGATGGCGGAGGCCACCTCGCCACCGACGGTCTCGAGGATGTGCCAGGGATCCCTGGCCGGATCGTAGTGGGCGGCGGCGGCGATAAACTTGGTGCCATCCAGCACCGACCCACCACCGACCGCCAGCAGGAAGTCGATCTGCTCAGCGCGGGCCAGGGTCACGGCCCCCATCAGGGTCTCATAGGTGGGGTTGGGCTCGATGCCACCGAACTCGAACAGGGACATGCCGGCCAGCTCGCCGCGGATCTGCGCCAGCAGGCCGCTGCGCACCACGCTGCCACCACCATAGGTGATCAGGATGCGGGCATCGGTGGGGAGCTGTTCGCGCAGCTGGGCGACCTGGTCCTTGCCGAACAGGACCTTGGTCGGGGTGTGCAGGGTGAAATTGTGCATCGACATTACCTTCATGCTGACGGAGCGGCGGGGCCGCAAAATGTTGATTGCATTTTTCTACAGACAACCCCTACCATCAAGGCAACATTCTGCACATTGTTTGCCTATTTCTACAAAACACCAGATTTTACCGGAGCCGCCATGCCCAATCGCTACGCCGAACTCGCCGCCAGGCTGACCCGCCATGTCGCCGCGCCCGGCATCACTCCCTCCCCGGTGGAGCAGGTGAACCTCATCTACACCACCGAGTATCACGGCCGCACTCCGGTGCTCTACCAGCCGCGGATGATAGTGATACTGCAGGGGCACAAGGTGGGCTATCTGGCGGATCAGGTGTTTCGCTACGATCCCAACCACTACCTGCTGATGACGCTGTCGCTGCCGTGCGAGTGCGAGTGCTTCGCCTCCCCCGAGCAGCCGCTCATCGGCTTCTCCATCGAGATCAACGTCGCCACCCTGCAGGAGCTGCTGCTGGAGCTGGGGGACAGCCTGCCCGCCCCGCCGCCCCAGCAGAGCGGCGTGCTGGCGGTACCGCTCTCCGAGCAGATGTTCTGCGCCGCCGAGCGACTGATCGAGCTGATGGACAAGCCCCAGCACGCCAGGGTGCTGGGGCCGCAGACGGTGCGGGAGATGCTGTTCTACGCCCTCCATGAGGCGGGCGGGCCGGCGCTGCAGGCGCTCGCCAACCGCCACAACCACATGGGTCAGATCGCCCGCGTGCTGCGCCTCATCGAGCAGCGCTACGCCGACACCCTGACCATGGAGGAGCTGGCGCGGGAGGTGAACATGAGCGTCTCCGCCTTCCATCACCACTTCAAGGCGGTCACCTCCACCTCACCGCTGCAATACATCAAGTCGTTTCGCCTGCATAAGGCGCGCATGATGATGCTGCACGACGGCATCAAGGCGGGGGCGGCGGCGGCCAGGGTCGGCTACGAGAGCAACTCCCAGTTCAGCCGGGAGTACAAGCGCTTCTTCGGCAGCACGCCGACGGATCAGGCCTCCCGCTTCCGGGACGGCCAGCTGCGCATCATCGAAGGCTAAAAGAGAGGGATCCCCCATGCGTTCACTGCTTTGTCTGCTCACCGTTTGGCTGCTGACGGCCTGTACCGGCCTCGCCGACGGCATCCGCCCCGTCACCGGCTTCCAGCTCGACCGCTACCTCGGTACCTGGTACGAGATAGCACGCCTCGACCACAGCTTCGAGCGGGGGCTGGAGCGGGTGAGCGCCACTTACAGCCTGCGTGACGACGGTGGCGTCAAGGTACTAAACAGAGGCCTCCAGAGTGATGGCCGCTGGCGCGAGGCCGAGGGCAAGGCCTACTTCGTGGGCAACCCGGACGAGGCGCGGCTCAAGGTGAGCTTCTTCGGCCCCTTCTACGGCGGCTACAACGTCATCGATCTGGACCCCGACTACCAGCTCTCCCTGGTGACCAGCTACAACCACGACTATCTGTGGATCCTCTCCCGCTCCCCCAACCCGCCCAAAGCCAAGGTGGATGCACTGATCGCCAAGGCCAAGGGACTGGGCTTTGCCACCGACCGGCTCATCTGGGTCAAACAGAGCCCCTGAGACTCACGGGAATGCAAAAGGGCAGCCCGCGGGCTGCCCTTTTTTCTGGCAACAGGGTCAGAGCCGGAAGCGGCCTATCTCCTGCTCCAATCGCTCGGTCAACGCCTTGAGCTCCACCGCCTGGGTCGCCTCCCCCTGCGCCTGCTCGGCCAGCTCCTGGGAGACGTGGCGGATGTTCTCGGTGTTGCGGCTGATCTCGCCGGTGACCGAGGTCTGCTCCTCAGCCGCCGCAGCTATCTGGGTCGCCATGTCGCTGATGGAGCCAATGGCCTCGTTGATCCGGGCCAGGCTCTGGTTGGCGGCCTCCGCATCCTCCACGCTGGTGCCCGCCAGCTGACGGCTGGTCTCCATGCCGGTGACGGCGCGCCTGGTGGTCTGCTGCAGGGTCTCGATCATCTGCTGGATCTCGTCGGTGGAGTCGTGGGTGCGCCTGGACAGCACCCGCACCTCGTCCGCCACCACCGCGAAGCCGCGCCCCTGCTCGCCGGCACGGGCCGCCTCGATGGCGGCGTTCAGCGCCAGCAGGTTGGTCTGCTCGGCGATGCCGCTGATGGTGGCCAGGATGCCGCTGATCTTCTGGGCATGGGCATCCAGCTCATGGATGGTCTGGCTGGCATCGGCCACCTCGTCCGCGAGACCCGTGATGCTGCGCTGGCTCTGACCGACCTGGGACTGACCGGCGACGGCCAGCTTGACCGCCTCCCCCGAGGTGGTGGCGGCGAATTCGGCGTTGCCAGCGATCTCCTGGGTGGCGGAGGCCATCTCGGTCACCGCGGTCGCCACCATGACGATCTCGTCCTGCTGCTGGCGCACCCGCTGGCTGCGGGCCTCAGCACCCTGCGCCTGGACCCGGGACTGGGCCGCCAGCTCGCCGGTCACGTCCCGCAGGCGGCTGACGATGCCGTGCAGCCGGGCCACGAACTGGTTGAAGCTCTGGGCCAGCTGGCCCACCTCATCCCGGCTGCGGGTGTCGATGTGAACGGTGAGATCCCCCTCGCCGTGGGCGATGTCGTGCAGCGCACCGGCCACCCGGCCGAGATCCTGGAACAGGAACTTGAAGGTACTGGTCAGCACCAGGCCGAACACCAGGATCAGGCCGGCGCTGATGAGCGCCAGCTCGCCGAGCAGCCGCTGCAGCGGCGCCATCAGCACATCCTCGTGCATCACCATGGCCAGCAGCCAGTCGGTGTTGGGAATGGGCAGCACCAGCATCTGGCTGTCGCGCCCGCCGATCTGCACCGCCTGCAGGCCACCCTGCTGACTCATGCTCACCAGTCGGCCGGCATCCAGCTCGGGGGCCAGATCCTGGCTCTTCTTGAGCGCCAGCTCCTTGTTCGGGTGGGCGACGATGAGGCCGCTCTTGTCCAGCAGCATGGCGTAACCGTCCCCCTGCACCCGCATCGCCAGCACATCCTGAATGAGCTGATCCAGCGCCAAGTTGGCCCCCACTACACCCATCAGGCGCCCTTGCTGCAGCACCGGCTCGGCCAGGGTCACCACCAGCTGCTGCATGGTCACGCTGACGTAGGGCTCGGTGATGATGAGCCGGCCCGCCTTGGCGGCATCCTGGTACCAGGGGCGCTCGCGCGGGTCATAGTTGCCCTTGTTGAGGGAGGGATCGTTGCGGGTCATGACCCCCTCCGCCGAGCCGTAATAGGCCAGCCCGAAGCCGCCGGAGCGCAGGGTCTGCTGCAGATGGGGCACCAGCTCGGACGCCGGGTGGTTGGCGATCACCTCGACCTGGGCGGTCAGGCTCTCGCGCCTGTCCTGCATCCACTTGCCGATCCCCTCCGCGTAGGCGCTGGCATAGTTGCGCGCCTCGCTGTCGATGGCACTCAGGGTCTGGCTCTTCAGGGTATAGAAGGCGGTCATGCCGAGCAGGCAGACGGTGATCAACACCACGCCCAGGCTGGTTGCGAGCAATTTGCCGCGAAGGGAAAGGTTCATGGAATGTCCTCATAGCGATATAAGTGGCGTCAAATAAAGCCTGCACACCTCGTGTGGACTATATCGACCAGAAGTCCCCGACCATGAACGGCCATTGCTTAATTTTTGATAGGTCAACAAGCGGCTAGCACCGCCAGGCCCAGAGGAGAAGGGAGCGCAATGAAGCAGATCGCCCGGGGTCGCACGGGCGCTAAGGCTAGCCCACCCGCGCTATGGCGGTTTTGGGGTTCAGCCTGCTGGCACCTGCGCCGACAAGCGCTATCTGTGATAGGTTGGCACTCCCGTAGTTCCCAAGGAGACCCTCATACCATGCCCCGAAATATCGAGATCAAGGCCAGGATCGCACGGATCGACGCCCTCCTCCCCAAGGCGGCCGCCATCGCCGATCAGGATCCCGTCGAGATAGCGCAGGATGATACCTTCTTTCGCTGCGAGTCAGGCCGACTCAAGCTGCGCACCCTGTCGCCCTCCGCCGGCCAGCTCATCTTCTACCGCCGAGCCGATCGGCAAGGCCCCAAGGAGAGCTTCTATCAGGTCACTCCGACGAGCGAGCCGGACAGCCTGCGGGAGACCCTCAGCCTGGCCTGTGGCCAGATCGGCCGGGTGCAGAAGACGCGCACCCTGTTTCTGGTCGGCAGGACCCGGATCCATCTCGATCGGGTGGAGGGGCTAGGCCACTTTCTCGAGCTGGAGGTAGTGCTGGAGGATGAGGAGCCGCTCGAGGCGGGGATACAGGAGGCCCATGACATCATGGCGCGCCTCGGTGTGGAGCCGTCCCAGTTGATCGAAGGCGCCTATCTGGACCTGCTGGCCAAGACGCTGGCCTGATCGCAGGGTAACAAACAGGCCGCCCGCAGGCGGCCTGTTTCCATATGAATGATCCTCACTTCACCCGTGCGATGGCGGTGTTGAGCCGCAGGTTGGTGGCCTCCAGGCTCGGGCTCTGGCCATGGAAGTCGAACGTCAGCTCCACCCCCTTGCGAAACACCAGGCAGTGGGTCGAGCCGCCGAAGTGGAACATGCCGAGCTGATCCCCCTTCTTCACCCTGTCCCCCGCCTTCACCGTGATGTCGCAGCTCGACACCTCGGCCATCCCCACCGGCACCACGCACATCAGGCCGATCTTGGGGTTGTCTGCCTCGATGAAGATCAGCGCCCGGGTCGCCACCGAGGTGAGGAAGGGCTGCGAGTTGTTGGGGGCACTGGGATCAGCGCCGTCGGCGTCGAGGAAACCCTCGTACTGGTTTTCCAGGTAGTAGGTGCCGTTGACCACCCGCACCTTGCGGATGGTGCCGCTCACCGGGCTGTGCCAGCGGTGGTAGCTCAAGGCGCTGAGGAAGGCCTGATAGACGGTGCCGCCGTCGAACAGCGGCGCCGTGTCGTCGAAGTCGAGCATGTTGTCGAGGGAATAGGGCTGACCCTTGAGCCAGAAGCGATCGCTGCGGCTCACCCCGCTCTTCACCTGCAGCGGGGCCGACTCGCAGGCGCTGACGATGACATTGTCGTCCTCCGGCGCCGACACCGGCCGCACGCCGGGGCGGAAGGTGCGGGTGAAGAACTCATCCCAGCAGCCGAAGCCATGGTATTCGGCCGCCGGATCGCACTGGAAGATGGCATCGAAGCTGTCCGGGGTCGGGTTGGCACCCTCCCCCAGGGCGGAACGGGCCACCTGCACCATCTCGCCCTGGGCCAGCTTGCCGAGCCAGGGCACTATCAGGGTCTCCCTGTCCAGCCGGCTGACCGGCTCGGTCAGCACGTAGCGCGAGGCCGGGCTTTGCAGAAACTGCGCCCAGTAGCCGAGGATCTTCTTGAATTGTTGATTGATCAGGGCGTTGGCAAAGAACAGGTAGCCGGTGCGGGTCGCCATGGGCCAGTCGAGCAGGGCGTTGATGGGGAAGCCGATGAGCCCGGAGGGGGACTGGCTCGGGATATCCTGATAGGCCTCGGGCGCCGTGGTCATGATGCCGTTGAGCAGGATCAGGAAGTCGTCGAAGCTCTTCAGCTCGATCTGTCCGAGCGGCGTCAAGTGCTCGTGACGCCAGGCCTCCCTGAACATGGCGTAGGCCTGGGCGTGCAGCAGGGGATCCGACCTGACCAGATCCTGCAGCTGGGCGATGGGGGCCACCAGCGGCCGCGGTTGCTGCGCCACATACAGCTGGAGCCGTTTGATCCAGCGTGTGATGTGGGCCTGATCCTGTGGCACCCAGCCACCGGGGCGGGACTTGTTCAATCGGGTTTCAACGGCCTTGTTCATGACTCATCTCCTCGCATTGTCTCCACGCCCAGAATCCACGGCTTGAGCATCCATGCTGACGAACCGCCACGCGCGCCCTAGGCAGCGCGTGGCACAGCTCATGTGGTGTAGCACAGGGATGCGGACGGCACGACTGCCAGAAACGACAGGGCAGAAAGCGGCAATAGCGACTAGCGAAGGGCAACTGGGCCAAGCCCTTGAAAGGCAGGGGAAGCCAAGGCGTCAGGAGGAGAAGCGGAGCGGGGTCGCCGCAGAAAACCGGAAAGGCAGAAATGCGAAAGGCCAGCTCAATGAGCTGGCCTCTCTAAAAATGGCAGGGGCGGCAGGACTCGAACCCGCAACCATCGGTTTTGGAGACCGCTGTTCTACCAATTGGAACTACGCCCCTGCAACAAACGAGGCGAATTATACAAAGCCGGGATCAAAGGTAAAGGCTTTTTTTCTCAGTTTCGATGCGATCGAACAAATGGCGAGCAACTCGCGCCAATTTGCCCATTCTGGCGGGGTAACTCGCTGTATTTACAGCCGTGCCCGGGTAGGAAAGCCGTCCGAATGGGGGTAGGGTGGATGTTGGCAAGAGGAGGATGCTCATGCTCAATTACCGCCTACTTCAACAACTTGCGCCACTCAACTTCAGGGATGAGCGCAAAACCGAGTCTCTGCCCGATTATCTCGACCGGGTCGCCCCGCTGGTGCCTTTCATTCCCCAGAACGTACTGACCCAGTGGATTTACCGCCATTGGCGCGGTTTTGAGTCCAACTGGAGCTTTATCGATCTCGCCCGCCACCGCTTCGAGTGCGAATCCTGGAGCACGGAGCAGGTCGTGACCCGCATCGGCTCCCGCCACATGGAGGTGATCGAGCGCTGGGGCGAGATGTTGCGCCACAATCGCTACGTGCGCCGCTCCTGGCTCGGCGAGGACATGCTGAGCCGGGGCACCTGGTCCGAGCCCATCATAGTGCTCGCCCCCGCCGCGGACGACTGCTACCCGGACGGGCGGCCACTGCCACAACCCTATTGCCTGCTGGAAGGGCACCACAGATTAGGTTATCTGCGCAGCATGGCCGAAGATGGCTTGGCGCTGTCGGATCGGCACCAGCTGTGGGTTTGCCGACCCGTTCACGACACTTAAACGTTTTTACGGGCAAATCTTGCCTTTGAAATAAATTTTTGACAATTCGAAAAGCGACTCTATAATCTGTCCGGTTTTGAAAAAGGTCGGGACATGACGATGCAGTTTTTGAACAAGAAAACAGCCTTGCAGACGGGTGGAGCGCACCAGAGCGGCCCCGTTGTTTCCGGTTCCCGACCCACAGATCCCCAATTATTTTTAAAAAGAGCCCCTGTTTCAGGGGCTTTTTTTTGTGCCCGAAAAACCTTCATTGATGTCAAAGGGAATGCAGACGATGGCCAATCCACTCTATAACAAACACGTCATCTCCATCTCGGATCTGACCCGGTCCGACATGGAACTGGTGGTCGCAACCGCCCAGCGGTTGAAGGCCGAACCCGACACCCGCCTGTTGAAAGACAAGCTGGTCGCCAGCTGTTTCTTCGAAGCCTCCACCCGCACCCGCCTCTCGTTCGAGACCGCGGTCCAGCGCCTTGGCGGCAACATCATCGGCTTCGCCGACGGCGGCAACACCAGCGCCAAGAAGGGTGAGACCCTGGCCGACTCCATCAAGATCATCGGCTCCTACTCCGATGCCGTGGTGATGCGCCATCCGAAGGAGGGCGCCGCCCGCCTCGCCTCCGAGTTCTCCCGCGTGCCGGTCATCAACGGCGGCGATGGCTCCAACCAGCATCCGACCCAGACCCTGCTCGATCTCTTCTCCATCCACGAGACCCAGGGCAAGCTGGACGGCCTCAATGTCGCCTTCGTCGGTGACCTCAAGTACGGCCGCACCGTCCACTCCCTGGCCCAGGCCCTGAGCCTGTTCAACTGCCGCTTCTTCTTCATCTCCCCGGAGGCGCTGGCGATGCCGGACTACCTGTGCGAAGAGCTGGAAGAGAAGGGCATCCAGTTCAGCGTGCACGAGACCATGGAAGAGGTGATGCCGGAGCTCGACATCCTCTACATGACCCGGGTCCAGAAAGAGCGCTTCGACGAGACCGAGTACAAGCACATGGCCGCCAAGTTCGTGTTGGAGCTGGCGACCCTGGAAGGGGCCAAGCCCAGCATGAAGATCCTGCATCCCCTGCCCCGCGTCGACGAGATCGAGGTGGCGGTCGACAAGACTCCCCATGCCTACTACTTCCAGCAGGCAGAAAACGGGGTCTACGCGCGCCAGGCACTGCTGGCACTGGTACTGAACGAAACTGTCTGAGCCGAGGGGAACACATCATGTCCGAGAAGAACCAACTGCAAGTCGAAGCCATCCGTCACGGCTCCGTCATCGACCACGTCCCCGCCGGCCAGGGCATCAAGATCCTCAAGCTGTTCCAGCTGATCGAGACCCAGGAGCGCATCACCGTCGGTTTCAACCTGAAATCCGGCGCGCTCGGCAAGAAGGATCTGATCAAGATCGAGAACACCCGCTTGACCGCAGAGCAGGCCAACCAGCTGGCGCTGTTCGCCCCCAAGGCGACCGTCAACATCATCGAAGACTTCAACGTGGTGAAGAAGCACCAGCTGGAGCTGCCGGAGTTCATCGCCGGGGTGTTCCACTGCCCCAACTCCAACTGCATCTCCCACAACGAACCGGTGGACAGCTACTTCCGGGTGCGCGAGGTGAAGGGAGTGGTACGCATGAAGTGCAAATACTGCGAGAAGTCCTTCACCCAGGACATCGTCAGCGAACGTTATTGATATTCAGCTGGGCCCTCTGGGGCCCATTTTTGACCCCTGTCACATCACTCATTCCCCTTTTGGTTATAATTTGCCATCCCGCAACGGCTAGACATCGTTCATTCCCTGCCTCTCACCTTACAGTCAGAGTTTTTTGCTATTAAAAGCACTGATGGCAGGTTTCGTTCGATAGCCATTGGTCATAGTCAAAGGAAGCCATCGTGGTCAAGACCCCCAGTCGTCCCGTTGAACAAGAATCGGACCTGGCCCAGCTGGATGCCTGTCGCCAGATCATCGGCCAACACTGCTACAGCACCCAGGAAGAGATCCGCCGTGAGCTGGCCGAACGGGGCTTCGCCGACATCAGCCAATCCACCATCTCCCGCCTGCTGCGCCGCCTCGGCGTGGCCAAGGCCCAGAACGCCAACGGCAAGAAGGTCTACACGCTAGTGGATGACCAGCTGGAGCCCGCCGGCAGCACCCGCTCCATCCACGACATGGTGCGCGGAGTGGTCCATAACCAGCAGATGGTGCTGGTGCACACCACCCCTGGTGCCGCGACCGTGGTGGCCCGCCTGCTGGATCGCAACGCCGATCCCGAGATCCTGGGCGCCGTGGCCGGAAATGACGTGGTGCTGGTCGCCCCCCGCCATATCAGCCGCACCCGCCTGGCCCACGCCGCCGTGGTGCGCACCCTGGCGCAGGCGCGCTGACCGCCCTCCCCTGAATACAGAAGGCGACCCCGGGGTCGCCTTTTTACTGCCGCTCTTGCTCGCCTCACTCTGTTTCACCTCTGCCTCACGGCGAGTACCGCTCCGACCACCAAGCGCGGCGGCCACGCGCTGACAGCCCTCACCATAAAAAAACGGGAGCCCGCAGGCTCCCGTTTCATTCGACTCGTCTTCTCGTGCTACTTCACTCAGGAGAGCATGGCTCCCAGACTCAGGCAGACCACGATCAGCAGGGTCAGGATACCCAGCAGCGGGGCGACCCACTTCAACCAGCGGACATAGGGTACCTTGGCGATGGCCAGGCCACCCATGACCACGGCGGAGGTCGGGGTCACCAGGTTCACCAGGCCGGAGGCAGACTGGTAGGCGGTGACCACCAGTTCGCGACCCACGTTGGCGAAGTCGGCAAGGGGCGCCATGATCGGCATGGTCAGCACCGCAAGGCCGGAGGAGGACGGCACCAGGAAGGAGAGCACCACTTCCAGCACGAACATCACGTTGATGAACACCACGGTGGAGAGGCCGGTCACTATCCCTTCTGCGCTGTGCAAGATGGTGTGGGTGATCATGCCGTTGTCCATCACCACCACGATACCGCGGGCGATACCGATGATCAGGGCCACGCCGAGCAGGTCACGGGCACCGTCGATGAAGTTGGTGGTCAGCTCCTCCTCGCTCATGCGGGAGATGACGCCGACTATGATGGCCGCGGCCAGGAAGACGCCGGAGATCTGCGCCATCCACCAGCCGAGCACGGCCACACCGTAGATCATCACGGCGAAGGCGGCGACGAAGATGCCGAGCACGATTTTACGGGTCAGGGTGAACTCCAGCATCTCATCGCTCTTGTTGCCGAGGAAGTGGGCACGGTTCTCTTCCCACTTGTCAGCCACCAGAGATTTGCTGGGGTCGTTGCGCACCATCTTGGCGTAACGCATCACATAAGCCACGCACAGCAGCCAGCCGGCCACCAGCATGGCGACCCGCAGCCAGATACCGTCGGTGAAGGAGATGCCGGCCGCGTTGGCGGCGATCACGGTGGCGAACGGGTTGATGGTGGAACCCAGAGTACCTATACCGGCGCCGAGCAGCACGGTCGCGGCGGCGACCACGGGGTCGAAGCGGGCGGCCATCATCACCGGCACCAGCAGGGTGTAGAACGGCAGCGACTCTTCGGCCATGCCATAGATGGTGCCCCCTGCGGCGAACAGCGCCATCAGGATCGGGATCATCCACTCCTCGCGGCCACGCAGCCGATCGGTGACGCGCTCGATACCGGCATCGATGGCGCCGGTCTTGGTCACTATGCCAAGGAAGCCACCAATGATCAGGATGAAGAGGGAGACGTCGATGGCGCCTGCCTCATAGGTGTCGTGGTTGTAGAGACCATCGATGGGTGCCAGCAGCACGTCGACTATCCCCTGGGGATTGCCATCCACCAGCTTGTAGGTCCCCGCCACCGGCACTTCCTTGCCGAGGGCGTCGTTCATTATCATGTCGTATTTGCCGGCCGGCACTACCCAGCTCAGGGCGGCCACCAGGGCGATCAGCACAAACAATATCGTGTAGGCTGATGGGAACTTGAATTTAGTCATGGTCCAGCTTCCTTCTGCGGTATCCATGCAAGCTGCGGGTCGTAGGGTTCGAGGTATTATGCCGCCGTCACATGGTCGAAAAGCCGGGGGTTGCCCCCCGGCACCACTACTGCGACCTTAGTCGCCCAGCGTAGCAACCATCACTGCCTTGATGGTGTGCATCCGGTTTTCGGCCTCGTCGAATACTATACTGTGCTCGGATTCGAACACGTCCTCGGTCACTTCCAGACCCTTCATGCCATATTTGTCGGCCACTTCCTTGCCCATGGTGGTCTCATCGTTGTGGAACGCCGGCAGGCAGTGCATGAACTTCACATCCGGGTTCTTGGTGGCGTTGATGACGTCCATGTTGATCTGATAGGGAGTCATCAGTTTCACCCGTTGATCCCAGGCTTCTTTCGCTTCACCCATGGAAACCCAGACATCGGTGTAGAGGAAGTCGGTACCCAGCACACCCTCTTTCACGTCTTCGGTCAGGTGAATGCGCGCACCGGTCTCTTCGGCGATCTGGCGGCACTTGGCAACCAGCTCTTCTTCCGGCCAGAAGGCCTTGGGAGCAACCAGGCGAATGTCCATGCCCATCTTGGCGGCACCGACCATCAGGGAGTTGCCCATGTTGTTGCGGGCATCACCCAGGTAGGCGAACTTGATCTGGTCCAGGCGCTTGCCCTTGCCGTGCTCCAGCATGGTCATGAAGTCGGCCAGGATCTGGGTCGGGTGGAATTCGTTGGTCAGGCCGTTCCAGACCGGCACACCGGCATAGGCACCCAGCTCTTCCACTATCTCCTGGCCATAGCCACGGTATTCGATGCCGTCATACATGCGGCCCAGCACACGGGCGGTGTCCTTCATGGACTCCTTGTGGCCAATCTGGGAACCGCTTGGGCCGAGGTAGGAGACCTGGGCGCCCTGGTCGAAGGCCGCGACTTCGAAGGCACAACGGGTGCGGGTGGAGGTCTTCTCGAAGATCAGGGCAATGTTCTTGCCGCCCAGATGCTTGCGCTCATAGCCACCGTATTTGGCCTTCTTCAGGTCGATGGCCAGGTCGATCATGTATTGGATTTCGCGCGGGGTGAAGTCCAGCAGTTTCAGGAAGTTACGGTTACGCAGATTAAAAGCCATGATGAGTTCTCTCTATATTTGTTCAGACCAATTTGGGCAGTGTTATTGACTACGCATACACAGTACAAAGTTGCTCGGTTACTCAGGCATTCACGGTATGGGTGGCGACGATATTGGTGCCAGCCTCGCCCCTGAGGATGGCCAGACCATCTTCCAGGGAGCCGATCCCGACCATGCCGCCGGTCGCTTTGACAAATTCACAGGACGCCTCGATCTTCGGCCCCATGGAGCCTGCATCGAACTGGACGCCAGCCAGCTCGGCCGGGCTGGTGACCCGCAGCGGGTGCTGGGTCGGCTTGCCCCAATCCAGGTAGACGGCATCGGCGTCGGTCAGGATCAGCAGGGCGTCGGCCTTGATCTGCTTGGCCAGGTAGGCGGCAGACATGTCCTTGTCGATGACGGCTTCGATGCCGGTCAGACGCAGGCCATCCCAGGTCACCGGAATGCCACCACCACCGGTACAGATGATGAGGTGTCCCTGGGCAATCAGGGTCTCGATGGCATCGCCTTCGACGATGCGCTGGGGCAGCGGGGACGGCACCACGCGGCGGAAGAACTTGCCGTCGGCCTTGACGCTCCACTGCTTCTCTTCGGCCAGGGCGCGGGCTTCGGCCTCTTCATAGACGGGACCGATGAACTTGGTCGGATTGGCGAAGGCAGGATCCTTGGGGTCGACCTGCACCTGGGTCAGCAGCGCGGTGACGTTGCTGCTCGGCATCAGGTTCTTCAGCTCCTGGATCAGCATGTAGCCGATCATGCCCTGGGTCTCGGCGCCCAGCACATCCAGCGGATAGGGGGACACCTTGGTATAGGCGCTGTTTTGCAGGGCCAGCAGACCGACCTGCGGGCCGTTGCCGTGCACCAGCACCACGTTGTATTCCTGGGCGATCTGGGCGATGGTCTTGGCGGCGGTGGCGATGTTCTTGCGCTGGATATCCGCTTCAAGCGGCTCACCGCGACGGAGCAGGGCATTGCCCCCCAGGGCGACGACGACAGTTGGTTTTTTCATAGTGGTTGATCTCGATTCGGGGTCTGTGTGGCGCCAGCCTCTGCCGGCGCCACGCCGTCTTGTTAGATGCCGTCACGTTCCATCGGGCAGCTCATGCAGCGGGCGCCGCCGCGGCCACGGCCCAGTTCTTCACCTGGGATGGACAGCACTGTGATGCCGGCCTTGTCGTACTTCTCGTTGGTGTAGGTGTTGCGCTCGTAGCCCACGACCACGCCGGGACGCACGGTCAGCACGTTGTTGGCGTCGTTCCACTGCTCGCGCTCGGCCTCGAAGCTGTCACCGCCGGTGGTGATGAGCTTGAGCTGATCCACACCCAGCGCCTTCTCGATGGCGGTCACGAAGTAACCTTCTTCCTTGATGTTCATGCCGGTGGCACCGCCCGGGGTCAGGCTCCAGCAGTTCACATCCTTGCGGATGACTTCCGGATAGACGGAGAAGGTGTCTATGTCCATGTGGGTCATGACGGTGTCGAGGTGCATGCAACTGCGGTGTTTCGGCAGTTGCATGGCGATGACTTGCTTGGCCTGACCGTGTTTGAACAGGCTGCGTGCCAGGTGCTCGACCCCTTGCGGCGTGGTGCGCTCGGACATGCCGATGAGCACGGCGCCGCGGCCGATGACCAAAACGTCGCCCCCTTCGATGGTGGAGTTGTCGTAGTCACGATCCTCGTCACCGAAGTACTTGATGAAGTCTTGACCGGCGAACTGCGGGTGCCAGCGGTAGATGGCCTTCACATGGTTGGTCTCGCGGCGACGGGCGGCCTTGGCCATGGGGTTGATGGAGACGCCACCGTAAACCCAGCAGGAGGTGTCACGGGTGAAGAGGTGGTTGGGCAGCGGCTCTATGATGAAATCGGTCGGGGCGTGCATGCCCACTACCATGTTGACGCCGCTGAACGGCATCTCGGAGTAGGTCAGGCCGCCGGAGAGGATGCGGGCCAGCTCGCGGTGTGGCATGTCGGCAAGGAAGCAGCGCACGTCGTTGGCCAGTGCGGTGCCGAGGCGGTAATCGGAGACCTGATGTTGCAGCAGCCAGGCTTTGGCTTCCGGCACATCCAGGGTTTCGGCCAGCAGGTTGGTCAGCAGGAAGACTTCGACATTCTGATCGCGCAGCACTTGAGCGAATTTGTCGTGCTCCTGACCGGCGCGTTCAACCGACAAGACGTCATCGAACAGCAGGTCCTGGCAGTTGGAAGGCGTCAGACGCTTCAGGCTGAGGTTGGGGCGGTGCAACATGACACGGCGCAATTGGCCAACTTCAGAACCTACATAAAATTTGCTCATGATTATATTCCGTCTAGCAGTGGTCCCTGCGAGTGATTGAATAGATTCCTTCTATTCATGCTCGTGGCTAAGGCGGGATATTCTTTATGTAGGGTACTCAGCTTGTGTTCTATCCTGCCCTTGCCTTTCGAGACCGAGGTTAGACCTGCATATGACGCTAAAACCAGACATTGATCACATTCAACTTCAACTGAATAAATTCATGACTTAATTTTTGATAGGGCTTACATAAATGACATTTAGCCATTTCCTATAGACGCATTAATAATCAAAAACCCATGGTTTTATTTCAAAAAATGACCAATTCCATTCATTTACCCTATCTACAAAGGGATAATGCAAAACTTAAATAGTGTTTAAAATTAATAAGATATAAAAACATCAAGTTTAAATTGAATTTAATATGCAGTAGAGTGAATTTCTCCGCGCTGGTGTGGGGGAGAATGGCCACATAAATAGTCACAATCACAATCCTGGCTGAATAATCCATCTCTTGTCCCAGATCATGGCATTGACGCCAGCCCGCCTGGGATAGGCCTCGGATGACAGCGATGAGGCTATCTCTTTTATATGGATATGCATTCCTAGCGCATCTTGGTCACGCCTCCCGCCCTGTTCTCACCCTCTCCCGGTTTTAATCTTTTTTCATTAGTTGAATTTATCCGGTCGCCTTGCGTCGCAAGGCGACTCGACTTAACTCAAAAAGTGATCCGGATCACACCGAATCCTGTCACCAAGGAGATATCCATGAAGATCAAATTGCTGCTCATCGCCCTGGCTCTGTCCATGAGCCCGGCATTGGTCAGCGCCGAGGGGGCTCCCGCCGTGCCCGAGGTGGTGTGCCACGTCGACCAGGCACCCCAGATGCTGGTCCCCGAGTATCTGTGCCAGCAGTATGGCGGCGAGCAGTACGACTGAAGCCGAAGCCCAAGGGGAGGCCTCCTCCTCTTGGCTAGGCCGGCAGGCACCATCACCAGGCGGTCCACCCCTCTACTATATGTACCTCGCTTCCTCCACCCGCAGGCTCATTGATGAGAAGTCGATAGCCGGCGCCTGACCCTTGCTCCCTTTATCTCTCCCTCACGCCCCATGGAGCTAGACAGGCAGCCTTGCGAACATTCATCCGCTCCGGGCTCGCGACGCCGGCCGCCAAGTCGATGTGGCAGGACCATTCATGCCTGCCGATCTTGCGTGGCGAGCGCCCGGCATCTGCGAACGGCTCTGGTCTCTGTGACTTTTCTGAACCTCAGTTAAACGAAGCGTGAGACATTCGCCATAGCTGGCGTAAGTGAAACGCCCATAAAATTCCCGCCATAGTCGGAAGATAGGATCAAAAAACCTGCACACATAAATTTCAATGCGATGATTTATAACAATAAAGTTGCATTACGGTTTCCTGGGAAACGAGTTGTGTAAAAACGTTTTTCAGCATGCCGTTGTCGTCCGCCATGAAATCCTTATAGTTACTCCTGCACGGACGCAGTAGAAGTCGGTCAGGAAGACAGGCTGCCAGGGTTAGGCAAATGGACTCACCACAGGATGTGGTAAAGGACACCTCCCAGGACGGAGAAAGTGCGACGGGAATGGATGACTCGTCAGGCCAAGATGGCTAAAGGACACCCCAAAGGATTGGGAAGGGGAAACCTAAAGGAAGAGGTAAACAGTCAGGGATTGCAGGGAGCAACTTCGTTCAAGGATCTGAGCGATAAGACTACCGGGGGCGACGCGAGTCGCCCCCATCTTTTTGGCCATTTTTTGCCTCGGCCACCGGCTACTACTCCAGCCTGAAACTCCCTACGATGTCATTCAACCTGTCATAGGTGTGCCGCATGGACACCGAGCTGCCCACCGTCTGCTCACCATTGGTCTTGAGCTGGGTGATCACCTCGGCGATGGCGCTGATGTTGCGGTTGATCTCTTCGGCGACGGCGCTCTGCTGCTCGGCAGCGGTGGCGATGTGGCTGATGAGATCGTTGATCTCCACCACCTCTCCCGCCATCAGATCCAGTGACGCATTCACCCTGTTCGTGTTCTCTGCCGCATCCTGACAACTCTGCCGGGTATTGCCCATGGCCTCCACCACGGTTTGGGTACCCCGCTGCAGCCTGCTCAGCATGGTCTGGATCTCGGCGGTGCTCTGCTGGGTGCGCCCCGCCAGGGAGCGCACCTCATCGGCCACCACCGCAAAACCGCGGCCCTGCTCGCCGGCCCGGGCGGCCTCGATGGCCGCGTTGAGAGCCAGCAGATTGGTCTGCTCAGCGATGCTGCCGATGACCCCGAGGATGGATCCTATCTGCTGCACATCTTGCTGCATGGCGGCAATGGACTGGGCCGTGCTCTCCACCTCAGCCACCAGCGCGGTCACGCTGGCCATGGCCTGATCGACCACCAGGCGCGACTGGCTCGCCAGCTGCTGGCTCTGGCCGGTCAACTGGGCCGTGCTGGCCGCACTCTCGGATACCGACACTGCGGTGCGGCTCATCTCGTTGATGGCGGTGACGACCTGCTCCGTCTCGCGCACATGCTCGGCCAGCAACCCTTGAGCCGAGCCGGTCTGTCTGGCCAGGCCGGCGATGCCGTCATTGAGCTGGCCGCTGGCCTCCCTCACCTCCCCCATCATCTCCTGCAGACGCTCGATGAAGCGGTTGATACCGGCCGAGATCTGGCTGAGGTCGTCCTTGCCGGTCACCGTCAGGCGGCGGGTCAGGTCACCATTGCCTTGCGACAGCTCCAGCACCAGGTCGCGCAGGGAGAGGATGGGGCGATAGGCCAGATTGAGCGCCACCATGGACAGCAGCAACACCAGCGCCGCGACCCCGAACAGGGCCAGGGTGATCTTGCCATTGAGCGCCTGGGTCATGGTCTGGATATAGTCGAGATCCACGTAACCGGTCAGCGTCCACTGGCTGCCCCGGATATCCAGCTGGTTGGGGCGGGCCTCACTCTCCCCTTGCGGCTTGCTGTCGTAGAGCACCTTGCCCTGACTGTCGGCCAGCGAGAAGTAGCGCCCTTCGCCGCTCACCTTGGCCAGCAGCTGCTTGAACTCGCTCATGTCGAGGTAATAGAGGTAAGCGGAGTCGGCGCCCCTGGGCACCAGGATGGAGATGACGGGCTTGCCATCCAGCTGCTGCAGCGGGCTGACGGTGATCTGATTATTGGCGGCGGGGATCAGCTTGCGCAGTGCCTCGACCCTGGCCGGATCATTGATGACCCCGTTCACGTCGAACGCCATGTCACCGATCAGCTTGACGATGTTGTGGAATCCGGTCTCCTGCAGGGCCTTCTTGACGCTGGTCACCCCGAGGTTGAGATTGGCCGCCAGCAGCACCTTCTGATTGATGTCCCCCGCCAGCTTCTCTTTGACCAGGGTGATCTGCTCGTTGATGTTCTGGGTGGCCTGGGTGCGTATGTAGCCGCTGATGAAGTGATTGACGCTGAGCCAGGCGGTGCCGATGGTGACCAGGATGGCGAGCAGCAGGAGGACGTTGATCTTGACTTTAAATGGCATGGAATGGGTCCCTCCAAAGAGAGAGGGCCGGTCTCTCCCGGCCCTCTCTGCCAATGCTTACTTCTTCTTGGCGTACTTCATGGAGTCCAGTGCGACCGCCAGTATGATGATGCCGCCCTTGATGATGAACTGCCAGTAGGGGCTGACACCGATATAGGTCAGACCGTAGTTGATCAGGGTGAAGATGAGCACCCCGGTGATGACACCGGCCACTGTGCCCACACCACCGGCGAAGGAGACCCCGCCCACCACGCAGGCCGCGATGGCGTCGAGCTCATACATGAAGCCGAGGTTGTTGGTGGCACTGCCGATACGGCCCGCCTCCAGCATGCCACCGAAGGCGTAGAACACCCCGGCCAGGGCATAGATCACCACCAGGTTGACGGCAACGTTGACGCCGGAGACCTTGGCGGCCTCGGGGTTGCCACCGATGGCGAAGATGTTCTTGCCGAAGCGGGTCTTGTTCCACAGCACCCAGACGAACACGCTGGCAATGGCGGCATAGAAGGTGAGATAGGATAGCTTGAACCCCCCCAGCTTGATGAACCCCTGCGCGAAGCTCGAGAAGCGGGGATCGAAGCCGGCTACCGGCGAGGCACCCACGGAATCGAAGTACAGCGAGTTGATGCCGTAGACGATGATCATGGTACCCAGGGTGGTAATAAACGGGGTCACATTGAGATAGGCCACGATCAGACCGTTGAGCAGACCGATCAGGGCCCCCACGGCACAGACCAGCAGGATCACCACCGGAATGGGCACTTCACCCAGGCTGGGGAACACCTTGTTGACGTTGGTCAGCGCCTGCAACATGGTGGCGGCGATCAGGGCGGCCAGGCCGACCTGACGACCGGCCGACAGGTCAGTGCCCTGGGTGATGATGATGCCCGCCACCCCGAGTGCGATGATGACCCGCACCGAGGACTGGGTCAGGATGTTGCTGAAGTTGGTGAGGCTCAGGAAGGAGGGCTCCTTGATCACTATGACCATGAGCAACACCAGCAGCACCACATAGATGCCGTTCTCTTTGAGCGCCTGCATCAGATTGAAATTTTTAGCCGACTCCATAAATATCTTCCTGTCTATAGGTACAGAGATGCCAGGCGTAGGATCTCGCTCTGGTCAGTTTCTTTGGTGTTGACGATCCCGGCGACCCGGCCATTGCTCATGACCATGATGCGATCCGTGATCCCGAGCAGCTCAGGCATCTCTGAGGAGATGATGATGATGCCCTTGTCCTTCTTGGCCAGCTCCAGGATGAGCTGGTAGATCTCGAACTTGGCGCCGACGTCGATACCCCGGGTCGGTTCATCCAGCATCAGGATCTCAGGTTGGGTCAGCAGCCAGCGGCCGATGATGACCTTCTGCTGGTTACCGCCGGACAGGGAGCCAATCTGTGTCTGCTGGGTCGGGGTCTTGACCCGCATGGAGTCGATGACCCACTGGGTGTCGCTCTTCATCTTGTTGTTGCTGAGCAGCCCCATGGAACTCTTGTAGCTGTCCATGTTGGCGATCAGGGAGTTGAACGCGATGTCGAGACGGGAGTAGATACCGGTGGAGCGCCGCTCCTCGGTGACCAGGGCGAAGCCGTTCTGGATCGCCTCGTGGGCATTGTGATTGGCCACCTCTTTGCCATGCAGCTTGATGGCGCCGCCGCTGCGATCGCGGATGCCAAACAGGGTCTCGACGATGTCGGTGCGCTTGGCACCGACCAAGCCGGCGATGCCGAGGATCTCACCCTTGTGCAGGTCGAAGGTGACGTCCTGAATGGATGGCTGGTTCTTCGCCGTCAGATGCTCAACCTCCAGGATGACCTCTTTCGGCTGATTGGTTTTCTCCGGGAAGCGCTGGGTCAACTCACGACCGACCATCATGCCGATGATCTGATCCATGGTCATGCCCTTGAGCGGCTGAGTCGCCACCCATTGCCCATCCCGCAATATGGTGATCTCGTCACACAGCTGGAAGATCTCTTCCATCTTGTGGGAGATGTAGACGATGCCGCAGCCCTTCTCTTTCAGCTTGTTGATGATCTTGAAGAGGTGATTGACCTCTTTCTCGGTCAAGGAGGAGGTGGGCTCGTCCATGATGACAATCTTGGCATCATAAGAGAACGCCTTGGCGATCTCGATCATCTGCATCTGGGACACGGAGAGCGTGCCCACCTTGACCCGAGGATCGATATCGATATCCAGTTCGTCGAAGATATGTTTGGTGTCGTGGTACATCTTGCCGTGGTCAACGAACCAGCCCTTGGTGGGGTAGCGGCCGAGCCACATGTTGTCCATCACGGTGCGTTGCAAGACCAGGTTCAACTCCTGGTGCACCATGGAGACGCCGTTCTCCAGCGCCTCTTTGGACGAGGTGAAGTTGACCTCCTCGCCCTTGAAGAAGATCTTGCCCTCATCCTTCTCATAAATGCCGAACAAGCACTTGAGCAGCGTGGATTTACCCGCGCCATTCTCGCCCATCAACGCATGCACAGAATGAGGACGGACCCGTAAATTGACATTATCGAGTGCCTTGACGCCGGGAAAGCTCTTACTGACGTCAATCATCTCCAACAGCCATTCTGATTGTTGCCGTGTTGTCATATCAGCCATCACATCGGGTTGAAATAGAGGGCAAGGGGTCACCTTGCCCAGGAGGAGGGAATTACTCGAATTGAGCCAGGTTGTCTTTGTCTACGCCCACGTAGGCAACGCGGACGACCTTGTTGTCGATCTTCCACTTGGTGCCTTCACCGGCCGGTTTGCCTTCAGCCAGATTCTTGGTCAGCTCGAAGGTGGCTTTCGCCTGGTTGGCCGCATCGTTCAGCACTGTACCCGCCATGGCACCGCTCTTGACCATGGCCAGCGCCTCGGGCAACGCATCGACACCGAACACCGGAATGGCGGTCTTGCCTTGGGCCTTGAGGGATTCAACAGCGCCCATTGCCATGCCATCGTTGTTGGCGATCACCACTTCGATCTTGTTGGCGTTAGGACCGGAGATCCAGGCATCCATCTTGTCTTTGGCCATGGCGGTATCCCACATACCGGTATCCATGTGCAGCTGCTGGGTCTTGAGGCCGCCGTCGTTCAGGGTCTTGACGACATAGGTGGTGCGGGCTTCGGCATCCGGGTGGCCAGGCTCACCCTTGAGCAGCACGAACTGGATGACGCCATCCTTGTTCAGATCCCACTCCGGATGGGCTTTCCAATGTTTGGCGATCAGCTGACCCTGGATGATGCCTGACTCCTTGGAGTCGGTGCCCACGTAGTAGGCCTTGTCATAGCTGGCAAGATCGGCCGCACTCGGTTCCTTGTTGTAGAACACCACAGGTACATCTTCGCCACGGGCCTTCTCAATCACGACAGGGGCCGCCGCCGGATCAACCAGGTTGATCGCCAGCGCCTTCACACCCTTGGCCAGCAGCACGTCGATCTGGTCGTTCTGCTTGGACTGGTCATTCTGGGAGTCATTCATCAGCAGCTCGACACCTGGGTTCGCCACTGCTTCCTTCTCAATTGCCTTGCGTACCACGGCCATGAAGTTGTCGTCGTACTTGTAGACGGTCACACCGATACGGGTTTCAGCGTGGGCGGTGGCACCGGCCGTCAGTCCCATCAGCAGGGCGGCAACTGTCGTGAGTTTTTTCATTGTTATGCTCCGATCTCTAATATCTGTTTTTGTAGGGAATGCTGTACACCATGTGAACTGGCGCGAGCCTAATGTAATCAGTTTGTTGTCTGGAGTTCTGTGATCCTGACGACAAAATGAAAACGTTTACACTCTGTTACACAGCAACAAAATCGTTAAATATTAATTACTTAAACACAACCAAGACTCAATCGATTCGTTTTGGCGTTCATGGGGGAGTCAGATTCAGCGTAGAACACAGTTCCAATAGTAGCTCCCTGGCCGCAGCCAATATTCTGGCCGCACGCTCTGGCTCCAGGAGTCGTCACCCCCAACCCCCATGTGGAAGCCATCGAGACAGAGGTGCAGCCCACCCTCCGCCACCAGATCGGTCTGATGGCGGGCCAGGGCGAGTTGCGGCTGGCTGTAACGGCTGACGCTGAAGTGAAACTTGCCAGCGATGGTGATCTCCCCCAACTGCAACCGGCGGGTATCGCAACGCAGGCCGTTGTCGGTCGGGAACACATAGAGTGTGTGCAGGGCATCGAGCGGAATCTGCCAGCGACCGAGATCGGCGGCGAGCAGGCGATCCGGGTAGTTCTCATGGGGGCCTCGCCCCAGCCAGCTCACTTCGTCGATCTCATCAACCAGCCAGAGCCTGGCCCCGATGCGGGGCAACGACGGCAGGGAGGCGGCAACCTCCACCTCGATGGCAAGCGCCATGGCGCCATCGGCACCGAAGCTGTGGCGCCAGTGGGTCAGCAGCTTGAGCTCCTCGCCGACGAAGTAACCGTGTCGAACCAGTGCGGTCCCCTGGTCCGGGTTCACCGTCATCCCCAGGCAGCGATGCTGCAGGTCATTGAGCCCGGCCTCCTGCCAGCGGGCGATCCAGGCGTTGGGATCTATGTGATCCGCCTCGCTGGCGCCGATGTCGTTGTCCAGCGGCGCGCGGTAGAAGTGATCGGCGATGGCATCTCTCAGCCGCTCCTGCCCCTGCTTTTGCCAGCTGCGGATCCGCCCGCTGGCCTTGTCCAGCCGCCATTCGCTGTTGGCGGCGACGATGAGCCAATGGTCCGCCAGCTCCTGCATCGAGGCGGCCCGGGGGCTCGCCGAGGGCAGCGCCAGGGGGCTGGGCAGCATGAACTGCTGGCGAGCCACCTCGTGGCCCGCCTCGGCCCAGGCCGTGGCGCCCTGCTGCACTATGGCCAGCTCCAGCCAGGCCAGAGAGCCCGCGACTAAGCTCGGCAGTTGCTCCAGCAGGGTCAGGGTCAGGCTGGCCTGGGGTGCCAGGCCGAGCGGGCATTCCCCCTGCGCCAGCACGGCGCCATCCTCACACAGCCGCCAGCGCAGCAGCTCGTTGTCCGTGGCGCGGAACAGGTAGTCGCTGGTGATCTCGACCTCCAGCGGCCGTTGGCTTTTCAGCGCCAACACGAAGGGCTGCTGGGCGCGCTTGGCCTCGAACAGGGCGGGATGAGGGGTCCTGTCCGGGAACAGCAGGCCGTTGCAGCAGAATTGGCGATCGTTGGGCATGTCGCCGAAGTCGCCGCCGTAGGCCCAATAGTGGCGACCATCGTCGGTCGCCTTGTCGAGCCCCTGATCGACCCAGTCCCAGACAAAGCCGCCCTGCAGGCGGGGATGAGCGCGAAACGCCTGCCAATAGTGGGCAAAGCCCCCCAGGCTGTTGCCCATGGCATGGG
The DNA here is from genome assembly GCF_019218705.1 of Aeromonas sp. sif2433. Taxonomy (NCBI): domain Bacteria; kingdom Pseudomonadati; phylum Pseudomonadota; class Gammaproteobacteria; order Aeromonadales; family Aeromonadaceae; genus Aeromonas; species Aeromonas sp. sif2433. Next base: position 119,659 of record NZ_JAHUXD010000009.1, on the reverse strand, counting down.
CGTACTCGCACAGGATCAGCGGCCGGGTCTCGTCCGGCAGCCCGATCCACTTGGCCAGCGCCCACTTGGGCACCGCCGGGAAGGGTTGATCCTGGTGGGTGCGGGCATACATGGGGCAGATGATGTCGGTGGCCGGGGTATCGGCCCCGCCCCCCTCGTACTGGACCGAGCGGCTCGGATCGGCGCGCTTGACCCACTGGTACATGGCATCGTGGGCGGGGCCATAGCCGGACTCGTTGCCCAGGGACCAGATGATGATGCTGGGATGGTTGAAGTCCCGCGCCACCATGCGGGTGACCCGCTCCAGGAAGGCGCCGCTCCAGGCGGGATCCTGCGCCAGCCGCCCCATGGGGGTCATGCCGTGGGTCTCCAGATTCGCCTCGTCCACCACATAGAGGCCAAGCCGGTCACACAGTCGATAAAACTCGGGGTGATTGGGGTAGTGGGAACAGCGCACCGCGTTGAAGTTGTGCTGCTTCATCAGCCGCAGATCCTGCTCCATGGCGGCCGGGGTCACCACATGGCCCAGGGCGGGATCGTGCTCGTGGCGATTGGCGCCGCGGATCAGCAGGGGCTGGCCGTTGACCCGCAGCAGACCACCGCGGATCTCCACCGCCCGAAAGCCCACGTCATGGGCCTCGCTCTCGATGGGCAAGCCCTGCTCGTCCAGTAACGTCAGGGTCAGGCGATAGAGGTGAGGGGTCTCGGCGCTCCATTTATGGGGCGCCGGCACCTCCAGCCACAGCTCGGCGCGATCCCCGAAGGCCCCCTTCTCGTCGATGGCCCCGGTGCCGAGCGGCTGACGTCGGCGGGTGATCAACTCGTCGCCATGATAGAGGCTCGCCTCCACCGCCAGCCCGCTGCCATCGTTGACCTGCAGCGCCACCTTGAGGCGGGCATCCCGGTAGCAGGCATCCAGCAGCGGCGTCAGCCGCACGTCCAGCAGATGGCGTTCTGGTTTGTGGAGCAGGCTGACGGAGCGGAAGATGCCGCTGAGGCGCCACATGTCCTGATCCTCCAGGTAGGAGCCATCCGACCAGCGCAGCACCAGCGCCGCCAGCCGGTTGGAACCGGCCTGCAGGAAGGGGCTGAGATCGAATTCGGCGGGCAGCCGGCTGTCCTGGGAGTAACCGACCCAGCGACCGTTGCAGAACAAATAGAAGGCGCTGTCGACCCCGTCGAAGATGATCCGGGTCTGGCCCTCGGCCAGCCAGTCGGCGGGCAGGTCAAACTCACGGGAGTAGCAGCCGGTCGGATTGGCCGCCGGCACCCTGGGCGGATCGCAGGGGAAGGGATACTTGATGTTGGTGTAGATGGGGCGATCGAAGCCCTGCAACTGCCAGTTGCCCGGCACAGCGACGGTCGCCGCCTCCGGCAGATCCTGATGCAGCCAGGCATCGGGCACCTGTTCGGGCGCCGCGAAGAAGGAGAACTGCCAGTCGCCATCGAGCAATAGCCGCGACGGCGAGGCGAGCCCGCTCCGCGCATCGGCCTCGCTGCGCCAGCTGGACAGCGGGGTATGGGCTGGCAGCCGGTTGACGGCGGTAATGGCCTGGGTCTGCCAGTCCTGACGGGCCAAGATCTCCCTGATCATCCTCTCTCTTCCTGTATGAGCGTTGAACACGTCAGCAGTGTAGGAGAGTTTCACACCCGAAACGGCGATCTCGCTCACACAGGTGTAAACGATTACACAGGAGATGTTAAGTAAAACAGGGTAAAAATGATTAAAGATGAGTAAAAAACGGCGAGCGTCGCCGTGAGTGGACTCACGGCGACGATAAAACGGAATGACGGGGTTCGTTCAGCCCCATATTTGGGTCATGGAGTGGCTATTGAGGCACGATCAGAGCCTGGCGGGATCACAGAATGAGGAGTGAACAGCAGGAGCATGTAAACGGGCCGCCATCTCCCGCTCAATTGCTATCGAGGCAGGATCAGGGTCTGACGGGAATCATGGAGTGACGATTGAGCAGCATTGGCGTGCAGACGGGCCGTCATCTCACGCTCAATCGTCATAGAAGCAGGATCAGGGTCTGACCGGAGCCACCGAGTGGCGATTGATCAGGGTCGGGGTGTAGACGCGGCTCTGTACCACCTCGCTCTCGCCCGCGGCGAGTTGCAACGCCAGCTTGGCCGCCTGCGCCGCCATCAGCTCGATGGGGTAGCGCATGGTGGAGAGCTTGGGCCTCAGGTATCTGGCATAGATGATGTCATCGAAGCCGACCACGGAGACCTCTTCCGGCACCTTGAGACCATTGTCGGCCAGCACCGAGATGGCCCCCGCCGCCATGGCGTCGTTGTAAGCCACCACGGCCGTGATGCTGAGCCCCTTGGCCAGCAGGTTGAGCATGGCGCGCTCTCCCCCCTCCTCATTGGGCATGCCGCTCTCGACCAGTTCGGGATCCGCACTCAGACCCGCCTCGAGCAGGGCATCCTGATAGCCCTGCAGGCGCTGCTGGGCATCCTCGATGGCATGATCCGAGCTGACGAAGGCGATGTGACGATGACCCAGCTCCAGCAGATGACGGGTCGCGGTGGCGGCCCCCTGCCGGTTGTTGAGGGCGATGCAGCGCCCCCTCAGGGCCGGAATATCCCGATTGATCAACACCATGCCGGGTACCCGCAGGGCATAGTCGATCAACTCCTCATCGCTCAGCGCCTTGCTGTGTACCACCAGCGCCTCGCAGCGTTTGCCGATCAACAGCTCGATGGACTCCCGCTCCTGCTGTGCCCTGTGAAAACCGTTGCCCATCAGCAGGTGTAACCCCTGTTCCACCGCCACCGCAGCCACCCCCTTGACCAGGGCTCCGAAGAAGGGATCCGCCACATCGCCGACCACCACGCCCATGGTGTCACAGGTCTGGTTGACCAGCGCCCGGGCGTTGGCATTGGGGGTGTAGCCCAGCTCGGCCATGGCTTTGCGCACCACCTCGCGGGAGGCGGCGCTGGCCTTGGGTGAGTTGTTCATCACCCGTGAAACCGTTGCCACCGATACGTTGGCCAAACGGGCGACATCCTTGATGGTACTCATGCTGTTTTCACTTATTTCACGGTTTTGGACGGGGCCATTATACCGAGCAATCCCACTGATGACAGGGGAAAAGCCGAGGTCGTTCATTTTTCCCTCAACAATTTTGTGTAATCGTTTACACAAATATGTTAGCCCGCTCACAGTTTGAGGGGGAGTGCCTCGGCTAGACTCCGGCTCAGGCTTTCCTATGTGGGGAACGGATAGTGGAGAAGAGGATGAAAGTACTGGTCACCGGCGGCTGTGGTTACATTGGCAGCCATACCTGCCTTGCCTTGCAGGCCGCAGGCATGGAACCCGTGGTGGTAGACAATCTGTGCAACAGCAAGCCCGGCGTGCTGGCGCGGATCGCCGCCATCAGCGGGCGTGAACCCCTGTTCTATCGGGGCGATATTCGTGACGAGGCCCTGCTGGATCGCATCTTCGCCGAGCAGGAGATCGAGGCGGTGATCCACTTCGCCGCCCTCAAGGCGGTCGGCGAGTCGACCCGCATCCCCCTCGACTACTACCAGAACAACCTGAGCGGCACCCTGGTCCTGCTGCAGGCCATGAAGCGCGCCGGCGTCCACAACCTGGTGTTCAGCTCCTCGGCCACCGTCTATGGTGACCCGGCAAGCACCCCCATCCGGGAAGATTTCCCGCGCAGCGCCACCAACCCCTACGGTCGATCCAAGCTGATCATCGAGCAGATCCTCGAGGATCTGCAGGCCGCCGAGCCCCACTGGAGCATGACGCTGCTGCGCTACTTCAACCCGGTCGGCGCCCACGAATCCGGCACCATGGGGGAGGATCCCCAGGGCATTCCCAACAATCTGATGCCCTTCCTGACCCAGGTCGCCATCGGCCGTCGCGACTGCCTCTCCGTCTTTGGAAACGATTACAACACCCTGGACGGCACCGGTGTGCGCGATTACATCCATGTGGTGGATCTCGCCGAGGGGCACGTCAAGGCGCTGCAGCACTGCACCCATAAGGGTGGCGTCCACCCCTACAACCTGGGTACCGGCCTGGGCCAGAGCGTGTTGCAGATGGTCGCGGCGTTCGAGGCGGCCTGCGGTCACCCCCTGCCCTATCGCATCGAGCCGAGACGCCCTGGCGACATCGCCGAGTGCTGGGCCGATCCGGCCAAGGCCGAACGCGAGCTGGGCTGGCACGCCAGCCGGGATCTCGCCGCCATGTGCGCCGACAGCTGGCGCTGGCAATCCACCAATCCACGGGGGTATGAGTCGTGATGGCACACTCCTTCCCCCTCCACGCCCCTGCGGCGGCTACCCTTTTCATTTCACCAGGCATTGAGGAGTGATGATGTTCAACCCGGTTGATCACCCCCACCGTCGTTTCAACCCGCTGACCGGCCAGTATGTGCTGGTCTCCCCCCACAGGGCCAAGCGCCCCTGGCAGGGTCAGGTTGAGAAGATAAGCCAGGCCCCGAGCCAGGCCCACGACCCCGACTGTTTCCTCTGCGCGGGCAATCGCCGGGTCACCGGCGACCAGAACCCCGACTATCAGGAGACCTTCGTCTTCACCAACGACTTCGCCGCCCTGATGCAGGACACCCCGGCCGCCAGCGACGCCCAGGATCCCCTGCTGCGACTGGAAGCCGCCCGTGGCACCAGCCGGGTCATCTGCTTCTCGCCGGATCACGGCAAGACCCTGCCCGAGCTGACGCTGCCCGCCATCGAGGCGGTGATCCAGACCTGGCGGGATCAGGTGAGCGAGCTCTCCGCTCAATGGGAGTGGGTGCAAGTATTTGAAAACAAAGGCGCCGTCATGGGCTGCTCCAACCCGCACCCCCATGGCCAGCTGTGGGGCAGCGACTTCCTGCCCAACGAGATCGCCCGCGAAGAGCAGCACCAGCGCGACTGGCTGGCCGAGCATGGCCGCCCGCTGCTGGTCGACTACGTGGAGCGGGAACTGAACGATCGCTCCCGCATCGTGGTGGAAACCGAGCACTGGCTGGCGGTGGTCCCCTTCTGGGCGGCCTGGCCGTTCGAGACCCTGCTGCTACCCAAGGCCCATGTGCCCTCCCTGCTGAGCCTCAGTCCCGAGCAGCAACAGGATCTGGCGGTGGCGCTCAAGGAGCTCACCAGCCGCTACGACAACCTGTTCGAGTGCAGCTTCCCCTACTCCATGGGCTGGCACTTTGCGCCGCCCAACTCGGATTGCCCAGAAGCCTGGCAGTTGCACGCCCACTTCTACCCGCCTCTTCTGCGCTCCGCCACTGTGCGCAAGTTCATGGTGGGCTTCGAGATGCTGGCCGAGACCCAGCGCGATCTGACCCCTGAGCAAGCCGCCGAGCGGCTGCGCGCGCTCAGCCCCATTCACTACAACCAAGCCAAAGAGGAAGCAGTATGACCCCCAGCCAACGCGTCAGCGCCGTCTATGCCGAGCAGTTTGAGCAGCCGCCCGAGCTGCTGGTGCGCGCCCCCGGTCGCGTCAACCTCATCGGCGAACACACAGATTACAATGACGGCTTCGTGCTGCCCTGCGCCATCGACTACGAGACCTGTGTCGCCATCGGCCTGCGCGACGACAACCTGGTGCAGGTGATCGCCGCCGACTACGACAACCAGCGCGATCTGTTCGATCTCGCGCAGCCCATCGAGCACCATGCCGACCAGCGCTGGAGCGACTACATCCGCGGCGTGGTGAAGCACCTGCAGGCCCGCGGCCATGTGCTGCGCGGCCTCAATCTGGTGGTCTCCGGCAACGTGCCGCAGGGCACGGGGCTCTCCTCCTCCGCCTCGCTGGAGGTGGCCATAGGCCAGGCCTTCAAGGAGGCGCTGGGGCTTCACATCAGCCAGGCCGAGATCGCCCTCAATGGCCAGCAGGCGGAGAACCAGTTCGTCGGCTGCAACTGCGGCATCATGGATCAGATGATCTCCGCCAGCGGCAAGACGGATCACGCCCTGCTGCTGGACTGCCGCTCGCTGGAGACCCGCCTCATCCCCATGCCCGCCGATCTGGCGGTGCTGATCGTCAACTCCAACGTGCGCCGCGGCCTGGTGGACAGCGAATACAACACCCGCCGCCAGCAGTGTGAGACCGCCGCCCGCCACTATGGCGTCAAGGCGCTGCGGGATCTGGATCTGGCCGCACTGGAGGCCGGCAAGGCCGGGCTGGATGAGGCCTGCTATCGCCGTGCCCGCCACGTGGTGGGGGAAAACGCCCGCACCCTGGCCGCCGCCGATGCGCTGGCCTGCGGCGATCTGGTTCGCCTCGGCGAGCTGATGGGTCAATCCCATGTCGCCATGCGCGACGACTTCGAGATCACAGTGCCCGCCATCGACGGCCTGGTGGAGATCATCAAGGCGCAGATCGGCACCCAGGGTGGCGTACGCATGACCGGCGGCGGCTTCGGCGGCTGCGTGGTCGCCCTGCTGCGCCCGGAGCAGGTGAATGAGGTGATCGCCGCGGTCGAGGCCCAGTACCCTGCCAGGTTCGGCCTCAAGGCGGACAGCTATGTCTGCCGCGCCAGCGCCGGAGCCGGGGTGATCGCATGAAGGAATTTCATCTGCAGAATGACGCCGGGTTGCGCCTCGGCGTGCTCGACTTCGGTGCCACCCTGACCGCCCTCGAGCTGCCGGTCGATGGCCATTACCGCAACGTGTTGCTCGCCTGCGAACCCGCCGACTATGCCAGGCAAAGTGCCTATCTCGGTGCCATCGTCGGCCGTTTTGCCAACCGCATCGGTGGCGCCCGCCTGACACGGGACGGCCAGCACTGGTCTCTCGATGCCAACGAAGGCACCACCTGCCTGCACGGCGGCAGCCAGTCGTTGCATAACAGGGAGTGGCAGGTATCCGAACTGGCCGGGGATCGCATTCGCCTACACACCCGGCTGGCCGACGGCGAGCAGGGCTTCCCCGGCAATCTGGATGTCAACCTGGAGTACCGGCTCGAGCAGCAGGACTTGGTGATCGAACTCACCGCCACCACGGATGCACAGACTCCGGTGAATCTCACCAGCCACGCCTACTTCAATCTGGATGGCGGTGATGTGCGCGAGCACAGCATCAGCATCGCGGCCGATCACTACCTGCCGATCGACGAGCACTCGCTGCCGCTGGGCAAGGCCGAGGTGACGGGTCCATTCGACCTGCGCCAGCGCCGCCTCGTTGGTGAGGAGTGGTTGAGTCACCCGCAGCAGATCGGGGCCTGTGGCTACGATCACTGCTTCCTGCTGAACCCGCTCCCCGGTCAAGCCGCCGTGACCCTCGTCTCGGGCGATGAGCGCCTTCGCATGGAAATGTATACCGACCAGCCTGGCGTGCAGCTCTACACTGGCAACTGGCTGGCGGGCACCCCGGCCAGAGGCGGCGGCGAGTGGCAGAACCATCAGGGACTCTGCCTGGAGGCGCAACAGCTGCCGGACAGCCCCAACCGCCCCGAGCTGGGGGATCCCTGGTTGCAGCCGGGCGAGACCTACCGCCACGTCACCCGTTACCGCCTGATCCCCGCGCGCTAAGCCCCGCCCTCTCTCCCAAAGGGAGGGAGAAGGGATTAGGGTTGCGCTGCCGTCGTCACCGTTGGGTGATGGCGGCTGCCAGTCCCCTTCTCCCCTCGCGGGAGCAGGGTGGGGAATGCAGGGAATATCTGACCGCTCAAATCCAATATCGTGAACCAGCCCCAACCCAGGAGTTTTTATGGATGACAACTACCTAGCGGCACCCGACCGTTACCAGCGCCAACCCTATCGCGCCGTGGGCCGCCACGGCCTGCGCCTGCCCAGCATAGGGCTGGGGCTCTGGCACAACTTCGGCGAGGGCAGCGATCCCGCCAAGGTGAAGGCCATGGTGCATCAGGCGTTCGATCTGGGCATCACCCACTTCGATCTGGCCAACAACTACGGGCCGCCCCCCGGCTCCGCCGAGACCACCTTCGGCACCGTGCTCAAGCGCAGCCTGGCCCCCTATAGAGACGAGCTGATCATCGCCAGCAAGGCGGGCTACGTGATGTGGGATGGCCCCTATGGGGACGGCGGCAGCGCCAAGTACCTGTTTGCCAGCCTGCACCAGAGCCTGCGCCGACTCGGCCTCGACTACGTCGACATCTTCTACCACCACAGGCCGGACTCCCGCACCCCGCTGGAGGAGACCTGCCAGGCGCTGGCGCTGATGGTGCGCCAGGGCAAGGCGCTCTACGTCGGCCTTTCCAACTACCCGGCCGAACTGGCCGCCAGGGCGGCGACCCGGCTGGCGGAACTCGGCACCCCCTGCCTGGTCAATCAGCTCAAATACTCCCTGTTCCAGCGGGAAATCGAGGCCGAGACCCTGCCGGTCTGCCGCGAGCAGGGGGTGGGGGTCGTGGCCTTCTCCCCCCTGGCCGGCGGCCTGCTCAGCGATCGCTACCTGGCCGGGATCCCAGCGGATTCCCGCGCCGCCAGCGCCAGCCCCTTCCTCCAGCCCGATCAGATCACCCCGGAGAAACTGGTCAGGATCCGGGCCCTGCATGCCCTGGCACAGCAGCGGGGGCAGGAGTTGTCACAGCTGGCACTGCAATGGGTGCTGCGCGATCCCGTGGTGAGCTGCGCCCTGATCGGCGCCAGCAATCCGCAGCAGATAGCCAGCGCGGTCGATGCCCTCAACCTGCCGCCGTTGGATGCCGAGTGGCAGCAAAAAATCCTGGCGGTGCTCCGCTGACTGCGGCGCAATATTCTCTGGTTGCCCGGGTTATTTTCCGCCATCATTGGTCGCCCCGACTCCGCTCGGGGCTGCTTTTATCCGGACCAATCAACCAAGAGATCTGAATCATGACAGAGTCCTACGCCCTGTTTGTCGCCTTTGTGCTGGGCATAGTGGAAGGCCTGACCGAGTTTCTGCCCGTTTCATCCACCGGCCACATGATCATCGTCGGCCACCTGCTCGGTTTCGAAGGCCCCAAGGCCGCCACCTTCGAGGTGGTCATTCAGATGGGCTCCATACTGGCGGTCGTGGCCGTGTTCTGGCGCCGGCTGTTCGGGCTGATTGGCATCCATTTCGGCCAGAAGCCAGCCAAGGGCCACGCCACCCTGTCGCTGATCCACATCATCCTCGGCATGCTGCCCGCCGTGGTCATAGGCCTGGCCATTCACAGCTGGATCAAGGCCAACCTGTTCGGCCCCGAGACCGTGATGTATGCCCTGGTCGCCGGCGGCATCCTGCTGATCATCGCCGAGAAGTTCCGCCCTGCGGTGCGCTCCGAGACCCTGGATGACATCAGTTACCAGCAGGCGCTCGGCATAGGCCTGTTCCAGTGCCTGGCGCTCTGGCCCGGCTTCTCCCGCTCCGGCGCCACCATCAGCGGCGGCATGCTGATGGGGATCAGCCGTCAGGCGGCGGCCGAGTTCTCCTTCATCCTGGCGGTGCCCATGATGGTGGCCGCCAGCGGACTGGATCTCTACAAGAGCCGCGACTTCCTCTCCATGGCCGACTTCCCCATGTTCGCGGTGGGTTTCGTCACCGCCTTCGTGGTGGCCATGATCGCCATCAAGACCTTCCTCGCGCTGATCCGCCGGCTCGACTTCATCCCGTTCGCCATCTACCGCTTCGTGGTGGCCTTCGCCGTCTATCTGGTGTTCGTGGCCTGAGCCCTTGCTCGCCACACGAAAAAAGGGACCCGACGGGTCCCTTTTTTTATGCCTGCGACCGGCCTCAGTAGAGCCGATCCCTGAGGCCGTTCAGCAGCCGTGACAGCCCCCTGGTGAAGCGGACCGGGGCATCCAGCACCGTGTAGCAGAGGCAGCCGTCCGGGGTGTGCGGGCTGTGGGAGTGGCTGGCATCGCGCCAGATGAAGTCCCCCGCCTGATAGCGGACCTCGCCATCCTGGATGTTGCCCGCCAGCAGCAGGGTCAGTTCGTAGCCCTGATGGGTGTGCTCCGGGATGCGCCCGCCCGCCTCTATGTGCAGCAGGCTGGCCCGCGCCCCCTGCTCCACCAACGGCAGCCGGTGCTGACGGATGGCGCCGACATGGCGCCAGTCGGCCTCATGGTAACGGGCCAGGGCCCTGGGCAGGGGATACTCCCGGCCGGCCACCCGCAGCTCGGGGACGGGGTCGGCGGCGCTCACCACGGGTAGCAGGGGTTGCTGCAGTATCTCCGCCAGCATGGCATCCAGCACCGGCACCATGGCCTCTTCGGGAGCCGGGGTCTCGAGATGGCGGGCCGCCAGCTCCTCCTCACAGGCGTGCAGCCAGGCGCCACAATCGGCACAGAGTTCGCAGTGGGCCGAGACGCCGACCGTCAGCGGCAGTGGCAATTCGCCGGCGGCAAAGGCGCGCAGCATGACGTGGGTGGGATGGGCTTTAATCATGCTCTTGCTCCACATGCTCTTTCAGCTTCTGCAATGCCAGCCGCAGCCTGGACTTGATGGTACCGAGCGGGACCCCGAGCAGATCCGCCAGCTCCTGCTGGGAGAGTTCCTGCAGGTAGATGCCGCGTACCACCTGCTGCTGGGCCTGGGGCAGGGCGTCCAGATGGTGCGCCATCTGGCTCGTCAGCACGGCCCCTTCCCCCTCGCTCAGTCGATCCTCTTCTGCCCTGAACTCCAGCACGGGCCACAGCTCCTCGGCGCAGAGATCCTCCTTGCTGGCCCGGCGCCGGCGCAGCATGTCGAAACACTGGTTGCGCATCACCGTGTAGATCCAGGTGGTGGGGGCGCCCCGCTCGGGGTGATAGAGCCGCGCCTTCTGCCAGACCAGCAGCATGGTCTCCTGCACCAGCTCCAGCGCATTGGCTTCGCTGCCGAGATGGCGCAGGCCATAGCCGCGGATGCGGGGGGCGAAGTGGTGAAACAGGGTGGCGAAGGCAGCCTTGTCGGCCTGCTCCGCCACGCGCAGCAGGTTCGCCTTCAGGTCACCATCTGGGTTATCCATGCGGGTCGAGGTCCTGTGACGGATAAATGATGGGTGGCTAGTATATGTCATCGCGCCCTACCTTGATGGCTATCGCCCTTGCCAGTACGACGGCCAGTGAAAAAAGATCATTCCTCCCCATGCCGTCAATGGCTCGCCACCAGCAGCCCGCTCAGCAGCGAGAGCGCCGGCTGGTTGTTCTCGGCCGCCACCAGCCACTGCTTCTGCTCCACCGGGATGGGCAGCACCTCGAGCCAGCGCTGCGCCACCCAGCTGGCGTCGTCCCAGTCGGGGGTGGGGTAGAGCGCCGCGTATTCGGGGTAATCGTTGAACACATCCTGCAACGCCTTGACCAGGGAGTGCTGATCCGCATTGAGCCGGCTGGTCTGCCAGGGGGGCAGCGGCTCCACCTCGCCCACCCGCAGACCATCGGACTCCTGCCACAGATCGACTATCCTGACCCGCGCCACCCCGAGCACGGTGATGCCGAGCAGGCCGTCCGGCAGCAGATCGAAATCGATGATCCGCACCCGGGTGGCGATGGGGTACATGTTGCGCAGCGCCTCCGGCTGACGGGGATCCAGCATGCAGATGGCAAACTCCCGCGTCTGCGCCTCGGCGACCATGCGCTGATACCTGGGCTCGAAGATGCGCAGCGGCATGATGCCACCGGGCAGCAGGTGAGCGGAGAGCGGAAACAGCGCCAGTTTCATCAGGATCATCCTCCAACGACTTCCTCTGATGATACGACCGTGGCACGGGGCGGGATCATTCAGATCGAGATGGAATAAAAAACCCGTTAACAATCAGGGGAAAATAGCCTGGACAAGCCGCTTCGATATGCAGTAGAAATGGATAACCACCACTTATTCCAATCAATATTCTGTATTGTGGTGGAAAACGCAGTGAAATATCCGCCGTGCCAATACGGGCGGGCCATTCCTATAGTTTTCTCGGCCCGATGCGGGTAAAATTCACGCCCTTATCTAGTCAGTCATTTTTCGACGCGCAACCTCGGTGGTCAGTTATGAAAGAGCATATTCATCATCTACTTGAACAAACGGTAGCCAATCTCAAGTCCGCGGGCGTGTTGCCGGCCGACCTGGAAGCCCGGGTGCAAGTAGACCGATGCAAGGAGAAGGCTCACGGTGACCTGGCCACCAACCTGGCCATGCTGCTGGCCAAACCGGCCCGCAAGAATCCCCGCGAGCTGGCCACCGCCATCATCGAGCACCTGCCCGCCTCCGACCTGATCGCCAAGGTCGAGATCGCCGGCCCCGGCTTCATCAACTTCTTCTTCGACCAGCGCTGGCTGGCCGGCCAGGTCGAGGCCATGGTGACCTCCGCCAACGCCAACGTGAAGCTGCCGACCCCGCAGACAGTGGTGGTGGACTACTCCGCCCCCAACGTGGCCAAGGAGATGGCGGTGCACCACATCCGTTCCACCGTGCTCGGTGACGTGGCGGCCCGCGCCCTGGAGTTCCTCGGCCACAAGGTGGTGCGCGCCAACCACATCGGCGACTGGGGCACCCAGTTCGGCATGCTGATCGCCTATCTGGAGAAGATGGCCAACGAGCACGCCAGCGACATGGCGCTCAAGGATCTGGAAGCCTTCTACACCCAGGCCAAGCGTTGCTACGACGAAGACGAAGCCTTCGCCGAGCGCGCCCGCAACTACGTGGTCAAGCTGCAGGGTGGCGATGAGTACTGCCGCACCATGTGGAAGAAGCTGGTCGACATGACCATGGAACAGAACCAGATCAACTACGACCGCCTGAATGTCTCCCTGACCAACAAGGACATCATGGGCGAGTCCATGTACAACGACATGCTGCCCGCCATCGTCACCGACCTGAAAGCCAAGGGGCTGGCGGTCGAGAGCGAAGGCGCCACCGTGGTGTTCCTCGACGAATTCAAGAACAAGGATGGCGAGCCCATGGGCGTCATCATCCAGAAGAGCGATGGCGGCTTCCTCTACACCACCACCGACATCGCCTGTGCCAAGTACCGTTACGAGACCCTGGGCGCCGACCGGGTGATGTACTTCATCGACTCCCGTCAGCACCAGCACCTGATGCAGGCCTGGACCATCACCCGCAAGGCGGGCTATGTGCCGGAGTCCGTTCCCCTCGAGCACCACGCCTTCGGCATGATGCTGGGCAAGGATGGCCGTCCCTACAAGACCCGCTCCGGCGGCACCGTCAAGCTGGTCGATCTGCTGAACGAGGCCGAGGAGCGCGCCGCCGCCCTGCTGGAGAGCCGCAACAGCGACCTCAGCGCCGAGGAGAAGGCCCAGGTGGTGCACGCCATCGCCATGGGGGCGGTCAAGTATGCGGATCTGTCCAAGAACCGCACCACCGACTACATCTTCGACTGGGACATGATGCTGTCGTTTGAGGGCAACACGGCCCCTTACCTGCAGTACGCCTACACCCGCATCCAGTCCATCTTCCGCAAGGCCGGCGTCGACGCCGAGACCCTGGGCGGCAAGGTGGTGCTGAACGAAGAGGCGGAAGAGGTGCTGGCCCAGAAGCTGATCCAGTTCTCCGATGCCATCAACGGCGTGGCGGACAAGGGGATGCCGCACCTGCTCTGCACCTACCTATACGAGCTGTCCGGCAACTTCATGACCTTCTACGAAGCCTGCCCGATCAACAAGGACGGCGTCGACGAGGTCAGCCGCCAGAGCCGTCTGTTGCTGTGCGCCGCCACCGCCAAGGTCCTGAAACTGGGTCTGGGCGTGCTGGGCATCCATACCCTGGAGCGCATGTAATAGATGGCAACCCGGGATTACGTCGGCAACAGCCCGAGAAGACGGGCCGGTGGTCGTAACACCAAGAAAGCGGCACCTCGCCGCTTTCCTGTTATCCCGGCACTGCTGGCCGGGGCCCTGCTCGTCGGCTTCGGCGCCTTCCTCTACCTGATCAATGGCAAGGGCGCCGATGCCCCGACCATAGAGGAGCAGGTCAAGGCCAACAAGCCGAAGGCGCAGGGCAATGGCCTGCCACAGGAGAAGTGGAGCTACATCGAGCGGCTGGAGAACAAGCAGGTGGACATCATGGAGCCGCCGCCCCAGCCGGGGGTGCCGCCACCGGCGCCCACCCTCACCCTGCAGCCCGAGAAACTGCCGCAGCCGGTGCCGACCGACATCCCCCAGCCGGGGACGCCCATCGGCCAGGTGCAGCCGTACCAGCCGCAACCGGTTCAGCCCGCCAAGCCAGCCCCCGTGACCAGCGCCCAGGAGCAGGTGATCGACCGCAAGGCCGAGCTCGCGCGCATGGAGAAGGGGCTGCGGGCCGAGCAGGAGAAGGCCAAGGCGGCCGCGGCGCAGCAGACTGCGGCGGCAGACAGTGGTCGCTACATGATGCAGTGCGCCGCCCTGCGCTCACAGGATTCCGCCGAATCGCTCAAGGCGCGCATCGCCTTCGGCGCCGGCCTCTCCTCCAGCCTGCAGGTGGTGAATGGCGCCAACGGCACCGTCTACAAGGTGATGGTCGGTCCCTTCAGCGGCAAGCCCGCCGTCGATGCCGCCAACCGCAAGCTGCAAGGCGCCGGTATCAGCGGCTGTATCCCCAAGAAGGGCTGATAGTCGTTCGCTCCAGACAGCAGGCAGGGCTCAACACCCTGCCTTCTTTTTATCCGCCGTTTGGCCTGCAGGCCATATGACGCCCTCTCTTATCCGCGCCATCGGCAGGGTTGAAAAACTCCGGCCTGACCCCCATCTTTCTTGCCATGCACAGTCAGGCCGTTTTTCGGCTCAAGCGAGGTAAGTAAAGTGACTACCATAGTTTCAGTCCGCCGCAACGGCCAAGTCGTGATCGGGGGGGATGGCCAGGTATCCCTCGGCAACACCGTCATGAAGGGCAACGCCCGCAAGGTTCATCGTCTCTATAACGGCAAGGTGCTGGCGGGCTTCGCCGGCGGTACCGCCGATGCCTTCACCCTGCTCGAGCGCTTCGAGGCCAAGCTGCAGGCCCATCAGGGCAATCTGGAGCGCGCCGCCGTGGCGTTGGCCAAAGACTGGCGCACCGATCGCGCCCTGCGCCGCCTCGAGGCCCTGCTGGCGGTCGCCGATGAGCACAAGTCCTTCATCATCACCGGCAACGGTGACGTGGTGCAGCCGGAGCATGATCTCATCGCCATCGGCTCGGGCGGCAACTTCGCCCAGTCGGCGGCCACCGCCTTGCTGGAGAACACCGAGCTGGATGCCAAGAGCATCGTCGAGAAGTCCCTCAAGATCGCCGGTGACATCTGCGTCTTCACCAACCAGCATCACACGGTTGAAGTGCTGGAGTACGCACCCAAAGAGACCGAGCCGAAGTAAGGCCCCTCTTTGCCAATTTGCAAGGGGTGGGCCCTGCCCGCCCCGGATACAGGAATGCCATCATGTCCGAGATGACCCCGAGAGAAATCGTTCACGAGCTGGACCGCCACATCATCGGCCAGGCCGATGCCAAGCGGGCGGTGGCCGTCGCCCTGCGTAACCGCTGGCGCCGGATGCAGCTCAGCGAGGAGATGCGCCACGAGGTGACGCCGAAGAACATCCTGATGATAGGCCCGACCGGCGTCGGCAAGACCGAGATCGCCCGCCGCCTCGCCAAGCTGGCCAACGCCCCCTTCATCAAGGTCGAAGCGACCAAGTTCACCGAGGTGGGCTACGTGGGCAAGGAAGTGGACAGCATCATCCGCGATCTGACCGATGTCGCCATCAAGCTGGTGCGCGAGACCGAGATGGAGAAGATGAAATACCGCGCCGAGGAAGCCGCCGAGGAGCGCATCCTCGACGCCCTGCTGCCCAACCCGCGCAACAGCTGGGGCGAGGAGGAGAAGGCCGACAACTCCAACACCCGCCAGGTGTTCCGCAAAAAACTGCGGGAAGGCCAGCTGGATGACAAGGAGATCGAACTCGAGCTCTCCGCCAGCCCCATGGGGGTCGACATCATGACCCCGCCAGGCATGGAAGAGATGGCGAACCAGCTGCAGGGGCTGTTCCAGAACCTGGGTCAGCAGCAGAAGAAGAAGCGCAAGATCAAGGTCAAGGAGGCCATGAAGGTGCTGATCGAGGAGGAGGCCACCCGTCTGGTCAACCCGGAAGAGTTGAAGCAGAAGGCGATCCACGCGGTCGAGAACAACGGCATCGTCTTCCTCGACGAGATCGACAAGATCTGCAAGCGCGGTGAATCCTCCGGCCCCGACGTCTCCCGCGAGGGGGTACAGCGGGACCTGCTGCCGCTGGTCGAGGGCTGCACCGTCAACACCAAGCACGGCATGGTGAAGACAGACCACATACTGTTCGTCGCCTCCGGCGCCTTCCAGGTGGCACGCCCGTCGGATCTCATCCCCGAGCTGCAGGGCCGTCTGCCGATCCGGGTCGAGCTGACCGCGCTGACCACCGAAGACTTCGAGCGCATCCTGACCGAGCCTAACGCCTCTCTCACCGACCAGTACCAGGCGCTGATGGCGACCGAAGGGGTCAAGATCGAGTTCACCAAGGACGGCATCCGCCGCCTGGCCGAGGCCGCCTGGCAGGTCAACGAGCGCACCGAGAACATCGGCGCCCGCCGCCTGCACACAGTGATGGAGCGACTGATGGAAGACATCTCCTACGATGCCTCCGAGCAGTCAGGCGCGACCTTCGTGATCGATGCCGACTACGTCAACGCCCACCTCGGCAAGCTGATCGAGGACGAGGATCTGAGCCGCTTTATCCTGTAAGGCCAGCTCTATGACGCTCTAAAAACGCCTCCCGATGGAGGCGTTTTTTATGCCTCATGGTTTCCCCCTCAGCTCACCGCCAGTGCCCCCTCGCGGCGGCGTCCGACCAGCCAGAGTGCCCCGCCGATCAACAAGCCAGCCAGGGCAAAGCTGGCCTGCATGGCGAACGCCAGATCCGCCGCCATGGCCGTAGCCAGGCGGTGCGTGCCGGCCAGGCTGGCAAACAGGCCACCGAGCCCGGCGGCCCCCGTCAGCTGGCCCAGATTGCGCGACAGGGTCAGCAAGCCGGCCACGGCCCCCCTCGTCTGCTCGCTCGCCGCCCCCACCAGGGCACTGTTGTTGGCAGTCTGGAACAGGGCATAGCCGGAGGTCAGCAGCAGTATGGGCAGCAGATAACCGAGCGGGCCCAGCCCGCTGCTCAGGGTCGCCAGCCCGAGGGCCGCGCTCGCCATGGCCATCAGCCCCAGCCGCACCACCCGCCGCGCACCTACCCTGTCCACCAGCCAGCCAGCGGGCATCCCCGTCAGGGCCGCCAACAGCGGCCCGCCCGAGATCATGAGCCCGACCGTCCCCAGATCGAGGCCGAACACCCCCCGCAGGTAGAAGGGGCCGATCAGCAGGCTCGCCACCATCACGCTGGCCACCAGGGCACTGGCGAGCAGGCCGCCGCGCAGGTGGGGCTCGGCCAGCAGCGCCAGCGGCAACAGGGGGGAGCAAGCGAGTCGCTCGCGGCGCACGAACAGCGCGGCGACGAGCAGTGCCCCCGCTCCCCAGCAGAGCGCCAGCACGCCCCCCGAGGTCAGCGCCAGCCCGTAGCAGAGCAGCGCCATCACCAGCATCAGCAGGCGCGCGAGGGCGATGCTTTCCTTTTTCGGCGGTGCCCCCTCCGCAGGCAGGCCGAGCAGGCCAGCCCCCAGCGCCAGCAGGCTGACGGGCACCAGCAGCAGGAAGGGCGCCTGCCAGCCGAACGTACCTATCAACAGGCCGCCGAACGAGGGGCCAAGGGCAGTGCCACAGGCCGACAGGGTACCGAGCAGCCCCATGCCCCAGCCACGGCGCGCCGGCCCCACCAGCTGCCCCACCATGGCCAGCGCGAGCACCAGCATGCAGGCCGCCCCGGCCCCCTGCAGGGCCCGCGCCGCGATCAGCCAGCCGAGGGAGGGCGCCAGGGCGCACAGCAGGGAGGCCAGCGCAAACAGTCCAAGGCCCCAGAGCAGCAGGCGACGCCGGCCGAGCCGGTCACCGAGCCGCCCGGCCACCACCGTCAGGCAGGTGAGCCCCAGCAGGTAGGCCACCAGCACCCACTGCACGCCGGCAAAGGGCACGGCAAACGCCTGCTCCAACGCCGGCAGCACCATGTTGGCCATGCTCCCCGCCAGCATGGGCAGCAGGGTGGCGAGCCCGAGCGCCAGCAGGCCGAGGCGGCGAGTCAGAGGGGGCGAAAGAACGATATTGTGTGGCATGGGCATGAGCTCCGGCGGACTAGGATGCCGACAAGGCTAGCCAGCAAGCTGAACCGGCGGAAGACGCACGACTTGCAGCTTATAGCTGCACGGCACGCCATATGAAGGCGCCCATTCTCGCGTATGATGAGGCGAGAGGCGTCGCCATGAGGCGGTCACCCTGAAGGCTCGGCGAGGCAAAGATCATGAGCACACCCGATTTCAATCTGCTGCTAACCCTGGAGGCGCTGCTCGATGAGGGCAGCGTGGCCGGCGCCGCCAGACGGCTGCGGCTCAGCCCCTCCGCCATGAGCCGGGCGCTGGCCCGGCTGCGCGCGACCACGGGGGATCCTCTGCTGGTGCGGGCCGGCCGGGGGGTGGTGCCCACCCCGCGCGCCCTGGTCCTGCGCGAGCAGGTCAGCCAGCTGGTGCAGGAGGCAGAGGCCGTGCTGCGCCCCCAGCAGGAGGTGGATCCGGCCAGCCTGATGCGCACCTTCCGGCTGAGGGCCAGCGACGGTTTCGTGGAGAGCGTCGGGGCGGCCCTGCTGACCCGGCTCGCCGCAGAGGCGCCCGGAGTGCGGCTGCATTTCATGGCCAAGCCCGACAAGGAGAGCCACGCCCTGCGCGGCGGGGAGCTGGATTTCGAGACCGGGGTGATCGGCGCCAACACGGCGCCCGAGCTGCACACCCAGGCGCTGTTCCAGGATCGCTTCGTCGCCGTGGTGCGCCCCGGTCATCCCCTGTGCGAAGGCCCCCTGACCGCCGCCCGCTATGCCGCCGCCCGCCACATCATGGTGTCACGCCGCGGGCAGGAGCACGGCCCCGTCGATGAGGCGCTCGCCGTCTTCAAGCTGGAGCGCACCATCACCACCCTGGTGCCGGGATTTGCCACTGCGCTGGCGCTGGTGCGGGGCAGCGATCTGGTGGCCACCGTGCCCGCGCTGCACTGCGCCGCCCTGCACGCCGATCTGGTGACCCTGCCCCTGCCCTTCCCCTTGCCCAAAATCACCCTGGCCCTGCTCTGGCATCCCAGGCTGGATGCCGATCCGGCCCACCGCTGGCTGCGCCATCTCATCCGCGAGACCTGCGCCCGCGCGCCCTATCAAACGCCACAGCCAATGCGCTGATCCCGGGGCCGCTCCCCGCGTGGGAGCGTGCGATAAACACCTCCTCGCCGAGGTGTTTTTTCATCATGGTTGGCGAGCCAGGCCGCCCTAGGCCACCCAGCCGAATGATGAAAGTGAACGAGCTGCGGCCCACGAACGAGCCGCCGGTCTATCGCCACCCTCCCCGCCTGACCGCCGACCCACCGACGGTGGCCGCAGCCCCCTATTGCCATTTGACACGCAACCAGCCTAATTGCACCACTGGTATACCTATTTATGCATAGCTTTCTATTTCACCAACTTACCTCTGAGGGGATATATAAATAGACACTTGATTTACATCAATTGCCCGCCCCCCGTGACTGGGTAGCCTAACGCCAGAATGACGTTTTATTACTCCAAATCAGAGGCAATCATGAGCAAAGTCAGACTGGCCGTCATAGGGAACGGCATGGTGGGGCACCGCTTCATCGAAGAGTTGATCGAGCGGGCCGATCCGGGCCGGTTCGAGATCACCGTCTTCGGTGCAGAACCCCGTCCCGCCTACGATCGTGTCCATCTCTCCTCCTACTTCTCCCACCACACCAGCGAAGATCTCTCCCTCGTCAAACCCGGTTTCTACGAGAAGCACGGCATCCGTCTGCTGCTCGGCGAGGCGGTGAAAAAAATCGACAGGGCGGCCCGCGAGGTGCACTCCAACAAGGGCACAGTGGTCGGCTATGACAAGCTGGTGCTGGCCACCGGCTCCTACCCCTGGGTGCCGCCCATTCAGGGCAGCCAGCACCACGAGTGCTTCGTCTATCGCACCATCGAGGATCTGAAGGCCATCCGCAGCGCCGCCAAGAGCGGCAAGAGCGGCGTGGTGGTGGGTGGTGGTCTGCTCGGGCTGGAGGCGGCCGGAGCCCTCAAGGCGCTGGGCCTCGAGACCCACGTGGTGGAGTTCGCCCCCGTGCTGATGGCGGAGCAGCTCGATGGCCAGGGCGGCCAGCTGCTGCGCCGCAAGATCGAGTCCATGGGGGTGCAGGTGCACACCAGCAAGAGCACCAGCGAGATCCTGATGCACGGCGGCAAGGAGGCCAAACACCGCCTCGCCTTCGCCGACGGCAGCGCGCTTGACGTGGATGTGGTGGTCTTCTCCACCGGCATACGTCCGCAGGACACCCTTGGCCGCTACTGTGAACTGGCCATAGCCGAGCGCGGCGGCGTCGCGGTCGACGATCACTGCCTCACCTCCGACCCCGACATCTATGCCATCGGCGAGTGCGCCGCCTGGCAAGGCCGCTTCTTCGGCCTGGTGGCGCCGGGTTACAAGATGGCCCAGATCACGGTGGATCACCTGCTCGGCGGCGACAGCCGCTTCGAGGGGGCGGACATGAGCGCCAAGCTCAAGCTGCTCGGCGTCTCCGTCGGCTCCATCGGCGATGCCCACGGCCGCACCCCCGGCAGCCACAGCTATGTGTTCCAGGACGATCAGGCCGGGGTCTACAAGCGGATAGTGGTGAGCGAAAACAACAGCCGCCTGCTCGGCGCCGTACTGGTCGGTGACGTGGATGACTACGGCAACCTGCTGCAGCTGATGCTCAACGCCATGCCGCTGCCATCCCACCCGGACACCCTGATCCTGCCCGCCTATGCCGGTGCCAAGCCGACCCTGGGGGTAGATGCCCTGCCGTCGACCGCCCAGATCTGCTCCTGCTTCGACGTCTCCAAGGGCGACATCGCCCAGGCGGTGGCCGAGGGTCACACCACGCTGGCCGCCATCAAGCAGCACACCAAGGCCGGCACCGGCTGCGGCGGCTGCGTGCCGCTCATCAGCCAGGTGCTCAACGCCGAGCTGGTGAAGCAGGGCATCGAGGTCAACAACCACCTCTGTGCCCACTTCCCCCACTCCCGCCAGGAGCTGTTCCACCTGGTCAAGGTGGAAGGGATCAAGAGCTTCGACGAGCTGCTGACCAGGCACGGTCAGGGCTATGGCTGCGAGGTGTGCAAACCCACGGTCGGCTCCATCCTCGCCTCCTGCTGGAACGGCCATGTGCTGAGCCCGCAGAACACCCAGCTGCAGGACACCAACGACATCTTCCTCGGCAACATGCAGAAGGACGGCAGCTACTCCGTCATCCCGCGCATGGCCGGTGGTGAAGTGACCCCAGCAGGGCTGCTGGCGGTGGCCGAGGTGGCCCGCGACTACCGGCTCTACACCAAGATCACCGGCGCCCAGCGCATCGGCCTGTTCGGTGCCCAGAAAGACGATCTGCCCGCCATCTGGCGGAAATTGCTGGCCGCCGGCTTCGAGACCGGCCAAGCCTACGCCAAGGCGCTGCGCATGGCCAAGACCTGCGTCGGCAGCACCTGGTGCCGCTTCGGCGTGCAGGACAGCGTCGGCCTCGGGGTCTTCCTCGAGAATCGCTACAAGGGCATTCGCACCCCGCACAAGATGAAGTTCGGGGTCTCCGGCTGTACCCGCGAATGTGCGGAAGCCCAGGGCAAGGACGTCGGCATCATCGCCACCGACGCGGGCTGGAACCTCTATGTGGGCGGCAACGGTGGCATGAAACCGCGCCACGCCGATCTGCTGGCCTCAGACCTCGACCGCGAGACGCTGATCAAGCTGATCGACCGCTTCATGATGTTCTACGTCACCAGCGCCGACAAACTGCAGCGCACCTCGGTCTGGCTCGGCAACCTGGAAGGGGGCGTCGACTACCTGCGCGAGGTGATAGTCGACGACAAGCTGGGACTGAATGAGACCCTGGAACGTGACATCCAGGTGCTGATCGACGGCTACGAGTGCGAGTGGTCCCGCACCCTGAATGAAGAGGAAGCCCTCAAGCGCTTCAGCCACTTCATCAACAGCGGCAAACGCGACCCTGACGTGCAGTTCGTCAGCGAGCGTGACCAGCACAGGCCCGCCACTCCGGCCGAGCGCATTCCCGTCTACCAGATCGAGGTGGAGACCAAATGATGAAACTTGCCTGCCAACTCAACGACATCCTGCCGGGAACCGGCGTGTGCGCACTCATTGAAGGGCGCCAGATCGCCCTGTTCCGCCCGAGCGAGACGGCCGAGGTGTTCGCCATCGACAACCGGGATCCCTTCTTCGCCGCCAACGTGCTGTCACGCGGCATCATCTGTGAACACGACGGCGCGCTCTGGGTCGCCAGCCCGCTCAAGAAGCAGCGCTTTCGCCTGAGCGACGGCCACTGCTTCGAGAATCCGGCCATGTCGATTGCGGCCTATGCCGTTGAAGTGCGTGACCAGCAGGTCTGGGTCGCCGTCTAATCCCATACACATCAGGGCGGCCTGCGGGCGGCCCGTTTAGAGAGAACCAGCATGTATACCGACACCATCAACAAGTGCGCCGCCAACGCGGCCCGCATCAACCGCTTCGAGCGCAGCGACAAGCTGGGCTTCTGGCTGAGCTCTGCCATGGCGGGGGCCTATGTGGGCCTCGGCATCATCCTCATCTTTACCCTGGGCAACCTGGTGGATCCCAGCATTCGTCCGCTGGTGATGGGGGCCACCTTCGGCATCGCCCTGACCCTGGTGATCATCGCCGGCTCCGAGCTGTTCACCGGCCACACCATGTTCCTCACCCTAGGGGTGAAGGCGGGCAAGATCTCCATGGGCGATCTGCTGCGCATCCTGCCCCAGACCTGGGCCGGCAACCTGCTCGGCTCCGTCGTGGTGGCGCTCATCTACTCCTACGGCGGCAGCCTGCTGCCGGACGCGGGCAGCCTGGCCCACAAGGTGGCGCTGGCCAAGACCCAGGCACCGGCCCTGACCCTGTTTATGAAGGGGATCCTCTGCAACTGGCTGGTCTGTCTCGCCATCTGGATGGCGCTGCGCACCGAAGGGGCCGCCCGCTTCATCGCCATCTGGTGGTGCCTGCTGGCCTTTATCGCCTCCGGCTACGAACACTCCATCGCCAACATGACCTTGTTTGCCCTCTCCTGGTTTGGTGCCCATTCCGATGCCTACACCCTGGGCGGCATCGGCCACAACCTGCTGTGGGTGACCCTGGGCAACACAGTCTCCGGCGTCCTCTTTATGGGCCTCGGTTACTGGTATGCCACCCCGAAAGCTGAGCGCCCGGTCGCGGTGACCGACGCCACCAGCACCGCCAGCCAGACCCAAACCGCCTGATCCGGAGGCCCCATGGACTACTTGCCCATCTTTTGCCGACTCGACAACAAACCCGTGCTGCTGGTCGGTGGCGGCGAGGTGGCGGAGCGCAAGGCGCGCCTGCTGCTGGACGCCGGCGCCCGACTGACGGTGGTCTCCCCCGCGCTCGACTCCGAGCTGGCGGGGCTGGCCGCCGGCGGGACCATCGATTGGCTGGCCGGTGAATTCGAGCCGGCGCAGCTGACGGGCAAGTGGCTGGTGGTGGCCGCCACCGACAGGCGTGAGGTCAACGCCCTGGTCTACCAGAGCGCGAACCAGGCGGGGATATTTGCCAACGTGGTAGACGATCCCAAGCGCTCCAGCTTCATCATGCCGTCGATCATCGACAGATCGCCGCTGATGGTGGCCATCTCCTCCGGCGGCAAGGCCCCGGTGCTGGCCCGCTTGCTGCGCGAGAAGCTGGAGGCCCTGCTGCCCCAGCACCTCGGCGCGGTGGCGACCTTTGCCGGCGGCCTGAGAGACAGGGTCAAGGCCCGCTTTGCCAGCATGGGGGAGCGGCGCCGCTTCTGGGAAAGGCTGCTCGGGGCTGACCGGCTCGGGCAGGCGCTGGCGCGGGGCGATAGCGCCTCGGCCAATCAGCTGGCCGACAACCTGTTTGCCGACGAAAGCCACACCGGTGGCGAGGTGGTACTGGTGGGAGCGGGCCCCGGCGATCCGGGTCTGCTCACCCTGCACGCCCTGCGCCAGATGCAGCAGGCGGACGTGGTGGTCTATGACCGGCTGGTCTCCGACGAGGTAATGGCGCTGGTGCGCCGGGATGCCAAACGCATCTTCGTCGGCAAGCAGGCGGGCAACCACTGCGTGCCGCAGGAGGGGATCAACCAGCTCTTGCTGGAGGAGGCGAAGAAGGGACAGCGGGTGGTGCGGCTGAAGGGCGGCGACCCCTTCATCTTCGGCCGGGGTGGCGAGGAGCTGGAGACGCTAGTCGGCAGCGGCGTGGGCTTCCAGGTGGTGCCGGGGATCACGGCGGCGAGCGGCTGCGCCGCCTATGCTGGCATCCCCCTCACCCACCGCGATCACGCCCAGAGCGTGCGCTTCGTCACCGCCCACGGCAAGGGCGGCGCCCAGGATCTCGACTGGCCCCTGCTGGCCCGGGATCGACAGACCCTGGTGTTCTATATGGGGCTTTCGTCCTGTGGGGTGATCCGTGAGCGACTGATAGCGCACGGCAAGGCCGGCGACACCCCGGTGGCGCTGATCGAGCGCGGCACCCAGCCGAACCAGCGGGTCATTCGTGGCACCCTGGACCAGCTGCCCGAGCTGGCGGTCGGGGTCGAGAGTCCGGCCCTCATCATGGTCGGCTCTGTGGTGATCCTGGCCGGCAAGCTTGCCTGGTTCGGTCAGGCCAGCGACCCCCAGCAGACGGTGGCCTCCGCCTGATCCGGTGCCCAACGCCCCTGTATTGCAAGCGCCACCCTGAGGGTGGCGTTTTTTTACTGCATTTACAGTCATAACCTATTGTTTTGGGTCTGGTATCCTATGGGGCACGGCCATCCGGCCAACCGAATTCAGGAATCTTGTTGCATGTCTCTCCCCCCCAAGAACAGCGCCAAGCAGCGTGAACACGACAGATCCCGCATCCTCACGCTGCTGCTGGCCGACGATGCCCTCACCGACAGCCTGCTGGATCCTCAGGGGGTGCAGGACGCCGAGCTGCGGGATCAGACCAGCGAGCTGACGCGCCTGGTCAACAGCCTGCCGGCCGCCGACGTCGCCGATGCGCTGGAATCCCTGCCGCCGGACGAGCGCCACGTGCTCTGGCAGCAGGTGGACCCGGAGAGGCATGGCCAGATCCTGGTCGAGGCGTCGGAGACGGTGTGGGACAGCCTGATCAGCGGCATGAGCGACAAGGCGCTGCTGCATGCCCTGCGCACCCTCGACATCGACGATCAGATCTACCTCGGCCAATACTTGCCCCGCAACCTGATGGGACGGCTGCTCACCTCCATGGCCCCCGACCAGCGCGACCGGGTGCGGGAGGTGATCCGCTACGGCAAGCACACGGTCGGCGCCATGATGGACTTCGAGCTGATCACGGTGCGGGCCGACATAAGCCTGGCGACGGTGCAGCGTTACCTGCGCCAGCTCGGCAAGATCCCCACCAACACCGACAAGCTGTTCGTCACCGACAGGCGCAACCGGCTGCAGGGGGAGCTGCCGCTCACCACAGTGCTGCTGCACAAGCCGGATACCAAGGTGGGGGACGTGATGGAGCGCAACCCCGTCACCTTCGATCCGGAAGACAACGACGAGGCCGCGGCCCGCACCTTCGAGCGGGACGATCTCATCTCCGCCGCCGTGGTGGATGGCAAGGGCAAGCTGATGGGCCGGCTCACCGTCGCCGAGGTGGTGGATCTGGTCTATGAGGAGAGCGACACCGATCTGCGCCGCATGGGGGGCATCAGCGAGGATGAAGACGTCTTCGCCCCGGTCAGCAAGGCGGTCAAGACCCGCTGGGCCTGGCTCGCCCTCAACCTCTGCACCGCCTTCATGGCCTCGCGCGTCATCGGCCTGTTCGAGCACAGCATCTCGCAGCTGGTGGCGCTGGCGGCCCTGATGCCCATAGTCGCGGGCATAGGTGGCAACACCGGCAACCAGACCATCACCATGATAGTGCGGGCGCTGGCGCTGCAGCACATCCAGCCGGGCAACGTCTCCTTCCTGCTGTGGCGCGAGCTGGGGGTGGCGCTGATCAACGGCCTGGTGTGGGGCGGCACCATGGGGGTCGCCACCTACTTCCTCTATCAGGATGCGGCGCTGGGCGCCGTGATGACCCTGGCCATGATACTCAACCTGCTGGTCGCGGCCCTGATGGGGGTCATCATCCCCATGACCATGACCCGCCTCGGCCGGGATCCGGCGGTGGGGGCCAGCGTGATGATCACCGCCATCACCGACACCGGTGGCTTCTTCATCTTCCTCGGGCTGGCGACCCTGTTCCTGCTCTAGTGCCGGATCGGCGCCAATATGAAGGGGCCTCATGGTCCCTTTGTTTTTTCGGCCGGGAGGACGGGCTCATGCCCCCTGACCCGCAAGGCGGGTGATGAAAATCCCCCATGGCAGCTCGGTACTCTGAGCCTCTCGGCGACCAGGCCATGGGCTGCGGGGAATCGATGCGCTGCCTCTTATCCCCATGCTTGTTCAAGGAATATTCATTGAAATGCCAGTCCCACTCCTTATACTGGATCCACCTGTTTCCAGCGGTGGATTTGACTCAATGGAATACAACACTTCAGAACTGTGCGACATCTATCAGGACATGGTGGATGTACTCGAACCCATGCTCTGCTCCTTCGGCGGCCGTGCCTCTTTCGGCGGCGTCATCACCACGGTCAAATGCTTCGAATCGAACGGCCTGATCCGTGAACTGGTCAAGGAGAACGGCGTCGGTCGCGTGTTGCTGATCGATGGCGGCGGCTCCATGCGTCGGGCCCTGATCGACAGCGAGATCGCCACCACGGCGGCGGAGAACGAGTGGGAAGGCATCGTCTGCTACGGCTGCGTGCGCGAGGTCGACATCCTGGAAGATCTGGATATCGGCATCCAGGCCCTGGCCGCCATCCCGGTCGGCGCCGACCACAAGGACGTGGGTGAGACCGATCTGCCGGTCAACTTCGGCGGCGTCACCTTCCTGCCGGACGATCACCTCTACGCGGACACCACGGGGGTGATCCTCTCCCCCGATGCACTCGATATAGAGTGAGCCGACACAGACTGAAGATGGGAGCCAAGGCTCCCATTTTTTATGACTACAACTTGCTGAAAAACAGCCAAAAAAAGAGGGCCAGTAAAAAACTGGCCCCTTAACTGGAAGCAATGTGAGCAATGTCGTGCCTTCACAAGAAGTCCATCATGTTGGAACGAATGAAGTCTTTCCCGGAAAACAAGGTAACAATAATCATTCTCATTTAACTGTGCAAGCCTTATTTGCGAGAAGTGCAAAAAAAATGACCACCCATGCGGTGGTCATTCTCGTCAGGCCTGACGGCTCGCCGGTTGCAAACCAGCAAGGCCGGCTTCCCCCACCAGTTTGCGGCTGAGGTAGCGCAGCAGCACGCCGTAGAGCGGTACGAACAACCCCAAGCTTATCAGCAGTTTGAAGACATAATCCACGGTGGCTATCTCGACCCAGTGCTCGGCCATGAAGGGATCAGTGCTGCGCCAGAAGGCGATGCTGAAGAAGGCGATGGTATCCACCAGGTTGCCAAACAGGGTCGAGGCGGCCGGTGCCACCCACCAGGCCCTGAGCAGCCGCAGGCGGTTGAATACCACCACGTCCATGAACTGGCCCACCAGATAGGCCATAAAGCTGGCCAGGGCGATGCGCGCCACGAACAGGTTGAACTCGGCCAGGTTGCCGATCCCCTGGTAGCTGCCCTCGAAGAACAACACCGAGAGCGCATAGGAGATGGCCAGCGCTGGCAGCATCACGGTCTGGATGATCTTGCGGGCCAGCCCGGCGCCGAAGATCCGCACCGTCAGATCGGTGGCCAGGAAGATGAACGGGAAGCTGAAGGCGCCCCAGGTGGTGTGGAAGCCAAAGACGGTGATCGGCAGCTGCACCAGATAGTTGCTGCTGGCAATGATCAGAATGTGGAACAAAGAGAGGCGCACCAGCGCCGTATGGTGCTGAGCAGGGGTCAGATTCATGTTGTGACCTTTTTGGTTAATGGGGTTAGGGAACCCATACCGCCACCATTGGCGATAATTGAGGGGCGAGATTATACGCCCCCGGCGTGATAGTTCAATCCTTATGCTATGGGTTCGGCCTGCGGCAACGCTCATCAAAGGACAACGTCATGCACCCCAGGCCGACAGTTCAATCCTGATGCGACAACCGAGGCACTGGGCGTCTTGGGCTCAGACCCTATGTTGCCGACCCAGCCAGAGCACCACCTCCCGATCGGACGGGCGCAGCGCCTCCAACCAGCAGCCGCCGTGGTGATCGAACTCCAGCCTGAGCTGGCTTCCCTCGAATGTCAGCAGCCAGCTGTGGCGATCCGCCCCCCACTCCCGCTCCAGCACATCGAGCTCCCACTCCTGCAGCAAGGCGTCGGCCAGGCTGGGAAAGTTGTCCCAGCAGAGACCGGGGCAGGCCAGCATCAGCACCGCCGACTCTGTGTCTATCTGCGTGATACGCCAACTCATCAGGTACTCCTCAACTGCTGCAGGAGAGCTCGCCACCGCAATACCACTGGGGAGCCGGGGTCGCCAGATCCTCGTATTCAGGCTGCTCATCATAAGGGTGCCGCAGGGCCGCAAACAGCCGCTCGAACGGAGCCATGTCGCCCGCCTCGGCGGCGTCTATCGCCTGCTGGGCCAGGGCGTTGCGCAGCACATACTTGGGATTGACGGCCTCCATTTGCAGTTTGCGGGTCCCATCGTCACTGCCTTCGCGGACCAGCCGCGCCCGATAGAGTTCGAGCCACCCCTGCCAGAGCGCGGGATCCGGCAGCAGCGCCAGCAGAGGGAGAGGCCACTCCCCCTGTTGAGTCAAGCCACCCAGACGGCGCAGGAAGAGGTGATAGTCCACTCCCTGGCTCGCCAGCAGCTGGAACAGCTGGCGGAACAGGGCCGGGTCTTCCTCCTCCCAGCTTTCCAGCCCGAGTCGGGCCCGCATCAGCTCCGAGTAGTGCAGCATCAGCTGATGCTCGTACTGGGCCAGGGCCGCCGCCAGGGCGTCGCCGTCCACCTGATCCGCCAGCGCCTGGGCCAGCTTCTGCAGGTTCCAGTAACCGACCGCCGGCTGCTGATCCAGCGCATAGCGGCCCCCCGGATCCGAGTGGTTGCAGACAAAGTCGGGCACATAGGCGTCGATGAAGCCGTAGGGGCCGTAATCCAGGGTCAGCCCGAGCAGGGACATGTTGTCGGTGTTCATCACCCCGTGGCAGAAGCCGGCGGCCTGCCACTTGGCGATGAGCCGCGCGGTGCGGCGCACCACCTCGGCGAACAGCTCGGCCCCGTTGCTGAGCTCCGGGAAGTGGTGGCGCAGCAGATAGTCGATGAGCTGCGGGATCTTCTCCCCCTGGCCGCTCCAGGCGAAGTACTCGAAGTGGCCGAAACGCAGGTGGCTCGGTGCGGTGCGCAACACGGTCGCTCCGCTCTCGGTCTGCTCCCGGTAGATGGGCTCGTCGCTGCCCACCAGCACCAGGGCGCGGGTGGTGGGGATGCCGAGGGCATGCAGCGCCTCAGATGCCAGATACTCGCGGATGCTGGAGCGCAGCACGGCGCGACCGTCGCCGAAGCGGGAGAAGGGGGTCTTGCCAGCCCCTTTCAGGTGCAGATCCCAGCGCTGACCGTCCGGCGCCTGTTGCTCACCCAGCAGCAGGGCACGGCCATCACCGAGGCGCGGGCTATAACCGCCGAACTGATGACCCGCATAGACCTGGGCCACCGGCATCATGCCCGGCAGCGGCCGGCCCTGGCCGCAGCAGGCGAGCCAGTCGGCCGCGCTGACGTCCGCCAACCCCAGCTCGCGCAGCAGATCCTGGTTGAGGTGCAGCAGCCTGGCGTTGTGCAGGGGCTGGGGGGCCACCGGCTCGCAGGCCCAGGGCAGTTCGGTGGCGAAAGTGTTGATCAGCTTCATGGTGGCGTGGTTCATCCCTGCGTATGCTCGTGTCACTCTTTTATACCGCCGTTGGCCTGCGTCAGGCCAACGGGACTGTGTTCTATTTCAAATCGAGGAAAAGAAGATGCAAAAATGGCTGTATGTCCTGCCCCTGCTGGCGCTGGCCTGGGGTCAGCACGCCAGGGCGGCCGATGTGGACGCGGGCAAGGCGAAGGCCGCCCTGTGCGCCGCCTGCCACGGGCCTGAGGGCAAGGCCAGCGTGCCTATCTATCCCAATCTGGCGGGCCAGAATGCCCCCTATCTGGTCAAGCAGCTGAAGGCCTTCAAGGAGGGCAAGCGCCAGGATCCCATGATGGCCCCCTTCATGGCGGCGCTCACCGAGGCGGACATGGACAACCTGGCGGCCTACTACGCCAGCCTGAAATAACCCTGTGGCGCCCGGCTGACGAGCACCTAGACCCTGGTGCGCCGTCATCCGGGCCCGAGTCTGCGGCGGTCGATTGCGCTGCGCTAATCGGCCCTAGCGCCGGCAATACTCGATGATGAGATCCATGAAGGCCTCACCGAAGCGCTCCAGCTTGCGATGCCCCACCCCGTTGACGGCCAGCATCTCGTCTTCCGTCATCGGCATCAGCTGGGCCATCTCCACCAGGGTCGCGTCGTTGAACACCACGTAGGGCGGCACCTCTTCCTCTTCGGCGATCTGCTTGCGCAGGTTGCGCAGCTCCTTGAACAGCCGCTTGTCGTAGTTCGCGCTGTCGAGCAGGCCATTGCGCTTCTCCTTGCGACTGGAGATGGGCTGCAGCCGTGGCACCGCCAGTTCCAGCGGCACCTCGCCGCGCAGCACCGGGCGGGCCGCCTCGGTCAGTTGCAGCACCAGGTTGCGGGTGATGTTCTGGGTCAGCAAGCCCTTGTGGATCAGCTGGCGAATGACGCTCATCCAGTACTCGTGGCTCTGATCCTTGCCGATGCCGTAGGTCGACAGCTTGTCGTGGCCGTGATCCTTGATGCGCTGGTTCAGCGAGCCGCGCAGCACCTCGACCACATAACCTACCCCGAAGTTCTGCCCCACCCGCCAGACGCAGGAGAGCGCCTTCTGGGCGTCTTCGGTGCCATCGTAGCTCTTGGGGGGATCCAGGCAGATGTCGCAGTTGCCGCACGGCTTGTCGTTGTACTCGCCGAAGTAGTTGAGCAGCACCTGACGACGGCAGGTCTGGGCCTCGGCGAAGGCCGCCATCACGTTCAGCTTGTACTGCTCGACCTGCAGCTGCTGCGGGTTCTCGATGTTGTCGAGCAGCCGCCGCACCCGGCCGATGTCGGCGGGATCGTACAGCAGCAGCGCCTCGGCCGGGGTGCCGTCACGGCCGGCCCGCCCCGTCTCCTGATAGTAGGATTCGATGTTCTTGGGGATGTCGTAGTGCACCACGAAGCGCACGTTCGGCTTGTCGATGCCCATGCCGAACGCCACCGTCGCCACCACTATCTCGACGTCGTCCTTGAGGAAGGCATCCTGGGTGCGCAGCCGCTGCTCCAGCGGCAGGCCCGCATGATAAGGGGCCGCCTTGCAGCCGTGACGGGAGAGCCGCTCGGCCATCTCCTCCACCCGGTTGCGGCTGGAGCAATAGACGATGCCGCAGTTGCCCTTCTGGCTCTGCACGTAGCGCAGCAGCTGCTCCGCCGCCTTGAACTTCTCCACCAGGCTGTAGCGGATGTTGGGGCGATCGAAGCTGGCGGTGTGGATGAAGGGATCGTGCAATTCGAGGCGGTGCAGCATGTCGCTGCGGGTCGCCTCGTCGGCGGTGGCGGTGAGCGCCACCACGGGCACCTGGGGGAACCACTGCTTGAGCCGCCCCAGCGCCGCGTATTCCGGCCGAAAGTCGTGGCCCCACTGGGAGACGCAGTGCGCCTCGTCGATGGCGAACAGACCGAGCGGCAGCTCCGCCAGCCGATCCAGAAACTCGTGCTGCAGCAGCCGCTCCGGCGAGACATAGACCAGCTTGATCTCGCCGCGGCGCATGGCGGCGAAGTTCTGGATCATCTCCTCCCGGCTCAGGGCCGAGTTGATGTAGACCGCTGCCACACCGTTGGCGCGCAGGCTGTCGACCTGATCCTTCATCAGGGAGATGAGCGGGGATACGACCACGCCCAAGCCAGGGCGCAGCAGCGCCGGGATCTGGAAGCAGAGCGACTTGCCGCCACCGGTGGGCTTGAGCACCAGGGCATCGCGCCCCGCCACTATCTGCTCGATGATCTCCAGCTGGCCCGGCCGAAACTGCTGGTAGCCGAAGACCGCCTGCAGCAGGGCAAGCGGACTCTCTGGTTGAAAGTCGGGCTGGGTGTCGGCAACAGCGGTCATGGGCTCTCCTTTGGGGTCGCCATTCTAAAGCAGCCGCCGCTCACAATAAACCTGCCATTGCGACTGTTAAGGAAGTGTTGCAGACTGGCTGGAGTTTTTACTCGGCTTTAGCGCCAGGGATTGGGATCAGGGAATGAAACAGATGCTGAAGAAGATGGCGCTCAGTGGTATCGCCAACCTGTTCGCCGAACGGATGCCCTTCAACAAGCTGATCGGCATGCAGGTGACCCACTACGACTTCGACAAGGTGGAGCTGCGCATCAAGATGGAGGACAAACTGATCGGCAACCCCTTCCACAACATCTTGCACGGCGGCGTCACCGCCAGCCTGCTGGACGTGGCGGGTGGCATGATAGTCGCGGCCTCCTGCATCGACGAACTGGAAGACTTCTCCCCCAGCTACCTCAAGGAGCGCTTCTCCCGTCTCGGCACCATAGATCTGCGGGTCGACTATCTGCGGCCCGGCCGCGGCAACGAGTTCATCGCCACCGCCCACATCATCCGCGCCGGCAGCAAGGTGGCCGTTGCCCGCATGGAGCTGCACAACGAGGAAGGCACCCACATCGCCTTTGGCACCGGCACCTACCTGGTCGGCTAATGGCCGTTATTGCATAAAAACTGCACTTCTAAGCCGATTTTAATCATTAGAATTGTTACCCCCGCCGCCACCCAGGGTCCATACTGAAAGTCGGGATTGTGTGCAGAGGGAGGAGTGCAGACGATGAGCGCGATGCTGGCTACCAAACCATCCAGAGCCTTGCTGACACAGATCGAGCTCCTGCTCGACGAGGTACATACGCCCGAGTGTCGCCACTGGTTGGAACAGGAGCTGGAAGGGTATTCTCTCTGTTCGCCCTTGCCTTGGTATCGCATCATAGCCTGTCGGCAACGCGGTCACTTCTTGGATCTGAAGACGGGAAAATATCTGACTTGCCACATCGGCAGTCAAACGCTAAGCCAACGCGACTTGGCCCAAGTTCAGTTCATCTATGCCCGTGAGCCCGCCGCCCATTATCTACTGCGACACGATTCCGGTATCGAACCTTGGCCAGAACAACTGCTGGAAGAGTATCAAGAGCAGTTGATCCCCGGCCATCTCTGCCTGCAAGCCTGGCATGAGCCCGTGTCTTCGTTGCGTCTACAACTGATGGAGGGAATCGAACATTTCATTAGTGAGTACCCCAAGCATGCGGCTCTGCAAACTCAGCACGGCTTCAAGGCATTGCGCCATCAACACTGGCATATCTGATTAAGCGCCCCGGGCGCAAGGAGGGCAGCATCGACAAGACCCACAACGAGATTGCCACAATCTAGAGTGCCGGAGTCAGGATCAGACTCCACCCCTGGGCCACCGAGCGGTGGCCCTTTTAATGGCCGGCGTTCAGGGCCTGAGCCCCCATCCTGCCGAAGGCATCAGGCAAACTTCAGATACGAAAAGGCCGCTTATGGAGCGGCCTTCTCTAATCTGGTCGGTGTGAGAGTATCCGCACCTTAGTCCTCTCAGTCCCGAACAAAACCTGCACGAGTCCTGGCGTGACGACTACATCATCCCCCATTGGACTCCGCACGATCTGCACCGCACCGCCATGACGCCAATGCTTGCCTTCGGACTAGCACGTCGCAGAGCTTGCCACCAGCCACACCATCAGCATCGGGGTGTCGGGGCATCAGCAGTATGCGGGGTCCAGGCCCGCTACGACTAGCTAGCCAGGATCCGCCCAGCCATGGCCCTGTGGGTGAAAAGCATCAGCTCTCTCTTTGCCGGTAACAAGGTAACACCCCTGCCAATGGCCAAACGAGGATGGCTGTTGACGGGAACAGCCCGTCGCAAGCGGGAAGAGCCGACTCACTGAACTAACAACGACACAGGCAGTGAACAGAAGAGAGCAGCATGACCGCAAAAATCAGGGAACACCATTCAAGGTGGCTACCACTGGAATACTGCACCCCGGAGTGCGACTGTGTGCTGATTGGCACCACGGCTGCCACCTACGCAGGCGTGGCTGACTCGCTGGTCCATGCCGACTAGTGCGGTGGACAGGGTGGGCAATGACTCGAGTGCGAGCGGCTGAGTCACCGCCGGCTTTGCAGCCAAGCGCAAGTGACCTTCGCTGAGGATTCCACGTCGGCAGACATAAGAAGAGGGCCCGGCTTGCGCCGGGCCCTTCAGTTGGATGCAACGGTGTTACGCCGTTACGGTCCTGTGCACAGGTAGTTGTTGTTGTACTGATCCAACGTCGTGCCGAGGTTGTTCGCCTCGGTCGCGAACTGGCCCTTCTTCGGATAATCACCCGTCCCGGTGAAGTTCACCGCATAGCTAGGCGGCGGTCCATCGAGAATGGCCTGGCCCGCGACCATAGCCGTGACCGCGTTCGGGCACTGGCCGGCCCCGGCTTGCACGTTCAGCTTGGCTGCAAGCAGTTGCGCTGCCATGTTGAACGCCGGATCACTCGATTTCTGCTTGCCGGTCCCGACGTCCTGCTTGCTCAGGATGCGTACCGCTTCCTGGCAGGTATCCACGAACAGCTTGCCGATGTAGACGCCACCACCGGCAAAGGATGCCAGCGTCTGATCGAGCACGGGTTCTTGCTTGCCGTTGGATTTGGAACAGGACGCCCAGTTCCTCCAGTAGCCGATGGTCAACGCGCGGCCACCCGGGGGCTGGGTGTTGTCGATCGTGAACACCTTCGTCTCGCCCGGGCCAACCGAGAAATTGCCACAGAGAATACTGTTGTCGACATTCGGGTTGATGACCACTCCATCCGGCGGCATGAACGCATTCGGAACGAAGGTCCCGAAGTTGCTGAGCCACCCCGGCAGCATGATCTCGCAGATCTGATAGATCTGGTTCGGGACGAGCGCCGTTGTAAACGCCAGAGTGCCGCCGTTCCCGGTATTGGCCGACATAGACTCGAGGGTCAGGCCGTTAACCGAGGGTGTGGCACCCTGCCGCAGCACGAAGATGAACGAGTAGCTGCCCAGGTCGGGGAGGCCGTTCATGGTCTTGAGGACCTGCGCCCTGCCGAGCTTGCGGTTCAGGAAAGAGCAAGAAAACGTCTTGCCAATATCCTCGGGGTAGTCAACCGTAAAGTCGCAGATCTGGTCCTTCGGAACCGAGTCCGGATCGGCCGAGATCAGGTCCCAACCCGTCTTGGTCGTCTCCACGACTGTGTAGGTGCCCTCGGCCAGCAGCTCCAAGTCGCCGCCCGCCCCCTGGAACATGCCGTAGCCTGCACCGGCGCCAACCACTTGCGTGCTCAGCAAGCCACCGCCCGGACCGTACAGACTGAAGGTCCAGTCATAGTCGTCGTCCGAGCTTTCGAGTAGCGGCTCGGTGGTCTTCTGCACCTGCGCCAAGGCAAGGCGATCCCCTGGTTCATTCTGGAAGTCGGCAGTCGCCGCGCAATGCGTGGCAATGCCCTCCTCGAGACGGAGATCTACCGGCCTGGGGTTCGGGTACACGGCTGGATCGCGCTTGTCGACCAGATTGGCGGGCTCACCCGTGTCGCTGCCTGCGGCGAAGAACATGTTGCCCTGCTCCTCGACGTAGTAGAGATCGGGCACCAGGCCCCACGCCGTGACGGACTCTGTCGTCGCGCCACCACCGGTAAAGGTGATGACCTTCGTCTTGCTGAACGTCGGATCATCCGCGCGGGTGATGTGGAACGTCACCTCGAGTTTTTCGCCCGTATCCAGGAAGCTCGGGATGCTCTTCTGGATAGTGAGCTTGGCCTTCACCGACGAGGCGATGGGTATCTGCAATTGATCGGTCTGGGCAATGAACCCGTCCGAGGCGGACAGATAGGCGATATCGCTCAGCATGCCCGTCGTGACGCGCTTCGGATCGTCGAGGTAAACCTCCTTGTCGAAGGTGATGGAGCCACCGTCTGTCAGGCCGGTCGCCTCCCAGGTGACCACGCCGTCAGTCTGCGTATCCGCGAGGTAGCCATCCAGGAAGCCGCCAAACGACGGAGCCCCGACTGCATACATCAGGCCCACGCCGTCGATGTCCTCCACGTCCTTGATGGTCGTCGAGGCATTAGTGACCGCACCCTGCTGGATCTGTGCGTCCGCAACCGCCGTCGTCGTGCCCGGGACCGGGATGCCAGTTGCCTTATCCGTATAGGTCCCTGACACCTCGTTGTGCAGCCAGTCACCGACCTTGCCCGCCGTCGCCGCATCGAATTCCTCTGTGAATTCGGCGACCATGCCGTTGAAGCCGGCAGCGAGATCGAACGGACCCTTGTTGAAGGTGCCGAGCAAGGCTCCAGAGTTGTTCGAGCCCTTGTACAGCTTGTCCGTCAAGTCGATGGTGATGGTACGTGCGGCCGGATTCTTCGCGTTCAGCACTATGTTGACCGCAACCTTACCGCCGATGACCTCCGCCTTGGTCCAGGTGACAGTGATCTGGACGGGAAGAGACTCTGGCGCGTCACTGCGGCAGACGTTGCCGAAGTCCAACGTATCTTCGGTTCCCTTGGAGATATTCCAGGTCTGCTCCGACCCCTGGTGCGCGGTCATCGTCTTGGAGATTTCCTGCGGCTCGATCTCCTTGACGGGGATCGAAACGTCCCGTGCGCCAGCGCCGCCCGTACCGAGGTCTTCGGCCAGGAGGTTGGCGTGCAGCGACGAGCCCGGGAACAGATGCGAACCCAGGGCCAGTCGGCCGTAGTAGTCGTAGACGCAGGTGGTGTTTTCCGCCTGTGTGACCGTGATCAGCCGGTAAATGGAGACGTCGGTTCCACCGACGCCGGGCACCTTAGGTGTTTGCGCCGTCGACTGGACGGCTTGGCAGGACGCGCTCGACTTGGCCAGGTTCAGCACCGGGGTCGACAGGATGTCATATCCGGGGCGGCTTGCATCCTCGTTGTCCAGCACCACGCCAAGGGTGTATGTCTGGTTGGCAGGGGCTGAGTTGCCGGCCTGCAGCGTGATGCGGTAAGGAACGAGGTCGAGTTCGTTCCACGTCTTGCCGAGGTTGCCGGTGGTGTAGTCAGTGTCGGGGCAAATGTAGGGACCGCCATCGGGGAAGGTGAAGCCCGCGTCTTTGCGGCATCCCTCCAAGGTGGTCTGCACCCCAACGGGGTCAGCGGCTTGCACCGGCGTCGCGCCGAGCAGCCCTAGCGTGAGCAGGGCTCCCAGCGTCGTCATCCATCGTTTATTGACTAACATATCGATGTCTCCTTTGACGTCTTTCCTTGTGTGGCCGGGTGGCGCCGATCGACACGATCATCTGCAACCGCCGGTCGTCATGACGAGACCTTGATAGCAAGCCCTGTGCCGATGGGTGTGGTGTGTAAAAACAAGGACTTACGAGCCACTGAAACGAGGACCTGTCACAGGGATGAGACAGCTGACACGCCCGACTGGTCGTGGCTGACCGCAAGTCGTTGATAACTGAACCAACCGAGCCTGGCGCACACTGTCTCGCTATTGGTACAGCGGGTTCCGGTGCCTGAGGCGGCACCGGCCCTAGATTCGGCTTGCGAGTCTGCCCCATGCCGCTCGTCGAGCGGCCGGTGCGCGGAATTTCGAGCTGGCCAGTATCGTCGACTGGCAGGCCATAGAAATCAGGCGGTCATACGGCGCCTCGCGGAATCGCCCACCTCGATGGCAGCGTCTAGGTCGATGTGGGTCGAAGCTATGATGCGGACGCCCAGTGAAAGGTCCAGCAGACCGCCGACGAGGGTCTGGCGCTGGCGAAGGCCGTGGAAGAGCAGAGTGCCTGGCGCAAGGGGATGGGACCAGATGCCCGTGACCATCCCGAGGGATATGTCGTTGCATGAGGGGGAATGCACTGAGAGAGGGAGGGCAATTTGAAGAGGCTATCCAGAAGAGATGCCCCACAGAACCGGGGTATATCAAATGCGAAAAGGCCGCTCATGGAGCGGCCTTTTCTAATGTGGTCGGTGTGAGAGGATTCGAACCTCCGACCCCTTCGTCCCGAACGAAGTGCGCTACCAAGCTGCGCTACACACCGATGTCTGCGGGGCGAGAATTTACCGAAAGCCCCGACATGACACAAGCCTTTTTTTGTTTCTGATGAAAAAAAGCCGCTTTCCGCTCAACAATGCAGCGCTTTGCGCAAAACGTGGCAAGCGGCGCCACATGGCGCGGTGTCATACCCCTTTCGTCGGCAGCTGGAATTCGACCGGCCCCAGCAGCCGTTTTCGCCAATCGGCCACCACCCCGTGCTCCAGCCAGTGGGCCGCATGCTGGCGCCAGTTGGGGGAGAGGGCCGGATTGTCCAGCAACAGCTGCAGCTCCCCCTCGTTGCGGACCTGGTTGAACAGGATGTCGGCGGTGCGCTTCACCGTCAGCTCGGGATAGGGCCGGTCGACCAGCAGTAGCTCCTCGTCCTGGGCAACCCACCCCTCCTCCAGCACCCTGAGCAACCAGCCGCAGCGGCCGTTGAGTTGCATCACCAGCGAGAGGTGCGGATAGCCAAAACGCTGGTTCAGCTTGAAACAGGGGGATCTCGGTTGGCTTACCTGAACAAGCGCCTCGCCGAGCCGGTAGACATCGCCGATGCAGGCCTGCGCCTCGGTCAGGCCGAGGCCGGAGAGGTTCTCGCCAAAGGCCGCCGGTTGCCAGGGGGTACGGGGTGCGGGCAAGCCCAGCGCGGTTTGCCAGGTCTGCCACCAGGGATAGTGATCGGCGGGATAGTAATGCAGCGCCCGATCCGGGCCACCGTGATGGCGCTGGTCGCTCTGTTCATCACCGTCCAGACCCGAGAAGCTGCACCACAGGGGTCTGTCCGCTGCTTGCTTGTGGATGGCCGATACCAGGCCGGGAACCAGTTCGGCGTTCAACTCGGCACTCTGGCCGATAAAGAGGGAGATCCGCATTCTGTCCTCCTGCTGGATGAGAGAATGCGGATCTTAGGGGCTGTCGATGCTGTGGCGCAAGCCGCGTTGCTGCATCAAATGACGTCAGGCGACTGCCTGCATCTGGGTGGTCATTGCAATCTCGGCACGACGGCGTTTCTCCGCCTTGGCCATCAGATACCAGCTGCCGAAGGTAAACAGCGACACCGACAGCAGGATCAGGCTGGCCACCGCGTTGATCTCGGGTTTCACGCCGAGTCGCACCGCCGAGAACACCTCCATCGGCAGGGTGGTTGAGCCCGGGCCTGAGACAAAGCTCGCCAGCACCAGATCATCCAGCGACAGGGCGAACGACATCATGCCGCCCGCCGCCAGCGAAGGCGCAATCATCGGGATGGTGATCAGGAAGAACACCTTCCAGGGCTTGGCCCCCAGATCCATGGCCGCCTCCTCGATGGAGAGATCCAGCTCCCGCAGCCGGGCCGACACCACTATCGCCACATAGGCGGTACAGAAGGTGGTGTGGGCTATCCAGATGGTCAGCATGCCCCGCTCGGCCGGCCAGCCAATCAGCTGGGCCATGGCCACGAACAGCAGCAGCAGCGACAGACCGGTGATCACCTCCGGCATGACCAGGGGCGCCGTCACCAGGCCACCGAACAGGGTCCGGCCACGGAAGTGCGGTATCCGGGTCAGCACGAAGGCGGCCGTGGTCCCCAGCGCCACCGCGGCGATGGCGGTGTAGCAGGCGATCTCCAGGGAGCGCAGCACCGAGCCTATCAGCTGCTTGTTCTCGAGCAGGCCGAAGTACCACTTCAGCGACCAGCCTCCCCACACCGTCACCAGCTTGGAGGCGTTGAAGGAGTAGATCACCATGATGACCATGGGCAGGTAGATGAACAGCAGCCCCAGCCACAGCATCAGCTTGGCAAAACCGAAGCGCTTCATACTTTCCCCTCCAATTCCTTGGCCTGGTTACGGTTGAACAGAATGATCGGCACGATCAGCACCGCCAGCATCACCACCGCCAGGGCGGAGGCCACCGGCCAGTCGCGGTTGTTGAAGAACTCCTGCCACAGCACCTTGCCGATCATCAGGGTCTCGGGGCCGCCGAGCAGCTCGGGGATGACGAACTCGCCCACCACGGGAATGAACACCAGCATGCAGCCGGCGATGATGCCGTTCTTGGAGAGCGGCACCGTGATCCGCCAGAACCGGGTCAGGTTGCGGGCACCGAGATCCGAGGCCGCCTCCAGCAGGCTCTGATCATGTTTGACCAGGTTGGCATAGAGCGGCAGCACCATGAACGGCAGGTAGGAGTAAACGATGCCGATATAGACCGCCAGGTTGGTGTTGAGGATCTGCACCGGCTCGTCGACCAGGCCTATGCCCATCAGCAGGCTGTTGAGCAGGCCGTTGTTGCTGAGGATCCCCATCCAGGCGTAGACCCGGATCAGGATTGCGGTCCAGGTCGGCATCATGATGAGCAGCAGCAGAACGGTCTGGGTCTCCTTGTTGGCCCGGGCGATGGAATAGGCCATGGGATAACCGATCAGCAGGCAGAGAATGGTGCTGATGAGGGCCATCTTGAGGGAGCCCAGATAGGCCGCGATGTAGAGATCATCCTCCTGCAGCAGCAGGTAGTTGCCCAGGTGGAGCAGGATGGTGAGCTGGTCATCGGCCCAGCTCACCACGTCGGTGTAGGGCGGGATGGCCACGTCCGCTTCGGCGAAGCTGATCTTCACCACTATGATGAAGGGCAGCAGGAAGAACAGGAACAGCCAGAAGAACGGGATGCCGATCACCAGCTGGCGCCCGCCCAGTCGCTTCAGTCGTCTCAATGCCTTCATGATTGCAACACCACGCCGCTGTCATCTTCCCAGTAGAGGAACACCTGGTCATCCCAGGTTGGCCGCTTGCCGTGGCGTTCGGCGTTGGCGATGAAAGCCTGAACGATTTTGCCCGAGGGCAGCTGGATGTGATAAACGGAGTGGCCGCCCAGATAGGCGATGTCGTAGACCAGCCCCTTGGTCCAGTTGAAGTCGGGGTGCTCCAGATCGCTCGGCTTCTGAGTGCTCATCAGCAGCTTCTCCGGCCGCAGGGCATAACTCACCTTCTTGTTCTCGGCGCGAGAGCTGATGCCGTGACCCACGTAGATGGGCTGCTCCAGATCCGCACAGGCGATGGTGGCGTGGTCCTGTTCGTCCTCCACCAGCAGGCCGTCAAACAGGTTGACGTTGCCGATGAACTCGCACACCAGCCGGCTGGCCGGGGTCTCGTAGATATCCATCGGGCTGCCGATCTGCTCGATGCAGCCCAGGTGCATGATGGCGATCCGCTCGGCCATGGTCATGGCTTCTTCCTGATCGTGGGTCACCATGACGCAGGTCACGCCGACCCGCTCGATGATCTCCACCAGCTCGAGCTGCATCCGCGAGCGCAGCTTCTTGTCCAGCGCCCCCATGGGTTCGTCCAGCAACAGCAACTTGGGACGCTTGGCCAGGGAACGGGCCAGGGCCACCCGCTGACGCTGGCCACCGGAGAGCTGATGGGGCTTGCGACGGGCATACTGGGTCATCTGCACCAGCTTGAGCATCTCCTCGACCTGGGCATCGACCTCTGCCTTGGGCAGACCGTCCTGCTTGAGGCCGAAGGCGATGTTCTGCGCCACCGTCATATGGGGAAACAGGGCGTAGGACTGAAACATCATGTTGATCGGACGTTCATAGGGCGGCATGTCGGTAATGTCGACGCCATCCAGGAACAGCCGTCCCTCGGTGGGGCGCTCGAACCCGGCCAGCATCCGCAGCAGGGTCGACTTGCCGGAGCCGGAGCCACCCAGCAAGGCGAAGATCTCGCCTTTATGGATGTTGAGAGACACGTTATCGACCGCCAGCGTTTCGTCGAACTGCTTGCTTACCCGATCTATTTTGACCAGCACTTCTTTACGCTGCTGGCTGCCCTCGAGGGCTTTTTTATAGGCACTGGAGGCTATCGCCATTACCAAACTCCCACACGTGATACCGGCCGGGGCCGATCCATAAAGACAATCTGGCGCCCCGGGGTGGGCGCCAAGGTTAGGTTCCGGACTTGATCTTGGTCCAACTCCGGGTGATCAGGCGCTGTACCGAACGGGGATGTGACTCCTGCACATACAACCGCTCCAGCACCGCCTGGGGGGGATAGACGGATTCGTCATCGCGCACGCGCTTCTCCATGTACTCTCCCGCCTTGGTGTTGGGGTTCGCATACCCCACATAGTCGCTCACCTTGGCGATCACCTGCGGCTCGAGAATATAGTTGATCAGGGCGTGTGCCTCTTTGACATTGGTGGCATCGGCCGGGATCGCCATCATGTCGAACCAGAGATTGCCGCCTTCCTTGGGGATGCTGTAGGCAATATTGATCCCCTTGCCTGCCTCGTTGGCCCGGGCCGCCGCCTGCAGGATGTCACCGGAGAAGCCGGCCGCCACGCAGATGTCGCCGTTGGCCAGATCGCCGATGTACTTGGAGGAGTGGAAGTAGGCCACATAGGGGCGCACCTTCAGCAGCTGCTCCTCGGCACGCTTGAGATCGGCCGGATCATGGCTGTTGGGGTTGAGGCCGAGGTAGTTCAGGGCGGCCGGGATCATCTCATCGGCCGAATCGAGGAAGGCGACGCCACAATGGGACAGCTTCTCCATGTTGCCCGGCTCGAAGATGATCGCCCAGGAATCGATCTTGTCGACCCCCAGCACCGCCTTGACCTTGTCGACGTTGTAACCGATGCCGTTGGTACCCCACAGGTAGGGCACGGCGTACTGATGGCCGGGATCCACCTTGTCGAGCTGCTTGAGCAGCAGGGGATCCAGGTTGACCATGTTGGGCAGCAGGGCGGGATCCAGCTTCTGGAATGCCCCCGCCTGGATCTGCTTGGCCAGGAAATTGTTGGAAGGCACGACCAGATCATAACCGGTACGCCCGGTCAGCAGCTTGCCCTCTAGCGTCTCATTGGAATCGAACACGTCGTAGACGGTCTTGATCCCGGTCTTCTGCTGAAAGTCACTGAGGGTGGTCTCGCCGATATAATCGGACCAGTTGTAAAAATGAACCACAGGGGCGGCCTGGGTCAGATTTGCAAACCCCAGGGTCAGGGCCAGCGTTGCTATCTTGGTCATGTGCACTTTGATCAGTCCTCATATTGTGATTTTGCCAGTCGCGCATCCATACACGCCGTCCAACCTGTTCGGGTGGTCACTACCCTCCCGGCCGAACTGCGGACCGGGAGGGGCACTCGTCACTTACTTGCCTGATTTGATCTTGGTCCAGCTGCGGGTCATCAGACGCTGCACCTTGGCCGGCAGATCCGGGAAGACGTACAGCTTCGCCAGGACCTCATCGCTCGGGTAGATACCCGGGTCGTTGCGGATCGCCTCCGAGACCAGCGGCACCGAGGCCTTGTTCCCGCTCGGATAGCTGACCGCATCCGAGATCTTGGCAATCACCTCAGGCTTCATCAGATAGTTGAGGAAGACATGGGCCTCTTCCACGTTCTTCGCATCGGCCGGGATGGCCAGCATGTCGAAGAAGCTGCCTGCCCCCTCTTTCGGGATCACATAGGTCAGATTGACACCATTCTTGGCCTCGATCGCCCTGGACTTGGATTGCTGCAAGTCCCCGGAGTAACCGACCGCCACGCACAGGTTGCCGTTGGCCAGATCCGAAATGTATTTCGAAGAGTGGAAATAGGCGGTATAGGGACGGATGGAGAGGAACAACTCCTCCGCCTTCTTCAACTCATCCGGCTTCTGGCTATCCGGTTTGAAGCCCAGATATTGCAGGGCCGCCGGCAGCATTTCGGTCGGTGAGTCGAGGAAGGAGAC
The DNA here is from genome assembly GCF_019218705.1 of Aeromonas sp. sif2433. NCBI lineage: Bacteria > Pseudomonadati > Pseudomonadota > Gammaproteobacteria > Aeromonadales > Aeromonadaceae > Aeromonas > Aeromonas sp. sif2433. The sequence goes on along the minus strand of NZ_JAHUXD010000009.1, from coordinate 75,743 downwards.
ACCGCACTCCTTCAACTTGGCCATATTTTCCGGCTTGAACACCAGATCCCAGGAGTTCACCGGCGCATCGGCACCCAGCACCGCCTTCACCTTGTCGATGTTGTAGGCGTAGCCGATGGTGCCCCACAGGTAGGGGATGGAGTACAAGTTGCCCGGGTCACTCGGCTCGAGCGCCTTGAGCAAGGTAGTGTCCAGGTTCTTCCAGTTCGACAGCTTGGCGCGGTCCAGCTTCTGGAACACCCCGGCCTTGATCTGCTTGGCCAGGAAGGGGTTGGACGGCACGACGATGTCATAGCCCGAACTCCCTGCCAGCAACTTGGCTTCCAGCACCTCGTTGCTGTCGAACACGTCATAGATGACCTTGATGCCCGTCTCTTTCTGGAAATCTTCCAGGGTATTTGGCGCGATATAGTCGCTCCAGTTGTAGACGTGCAGTACCTTGTCATCGGCCATCGCCCCAGTACTGACCATGACCAGCGCCACTGAGGCGGCCAGCATTCCCGTTTTAAAAGACATAGTCCTTGTCTCCTAAGCAAATTGTATGCGTAAGCCAACCTGCTCGGGTACAGCCTATTCCTGCAGCTTCGCAGCCGTCAGATCCAGACTGAGCCTGGCCAGTTTGACCAATTCATCTACCTGTTCCTCGGTGATCACCAAGGGGGGCGATATGATCATGGTATCGCCGACCGCCCTCATCACCAAGCCATTGTTAAAGCAGAACTCCCGACAGGTCATCCCCGCCTGCTGCTGGGCTGGGAAGCGACGCTTGGTCTGCTTGTCCTGGACTATTTCCAACGCGGCGACCAGGCCTTTACCCCGGGTTTCTCCCACCAGCGGGTGATCGGCCAGCTCGCTCCAGCGACGTTGCAAATAGGGGCCAATGCTATCATGAATTCGCTTAACTATGCTCTCCCTCTGCATAAGCTGGATGTTGGCGATGGCCACGGCGCAGGCCACCGGGTGACCGGAATAGGTGAAGCCGTGGTTGAACTCGCCCCCCTCTTCCACCAGCACCTTGGCGACTCTGTCGCCGACCATCACGGCCCCCATCGGCAGATAGCCCGAGGTGATGCCCTTGGCCAGGCACATCAGGTCCGGCTTGATGCCAAAGTCTTCGCTGGCGAACCAGTGGCCGGTGCGACCGAAACCGCAGATCACCTCGTCGGCGATCAGCAGGATGCCGTACTTGTCACAGATGCGCTGGATCTCGGGCCAGTAGCTGTCGGGCGGGATGATGACGCCGCCGGCCCCCTGGATGGGCTCGCCGATGAAGGCGGCGACCTTGTCCACCCCCAGCTCCAGGATCTTCAGCTCCAGCTGACGGGCGCGCTCCAGCCCGAACTCATGGGCGCTCACCCCCTGCCCCTCACCGAAGTGGTAAGGCTGATCGATGTGGACTATGCCGGGGATCGGCAGCCCGCCCTGGGCGTGCATGCCTTTCATCCCACCCAGGCTGGCCCCCGCCACGGTGGAACCGTGGTAGGCGTTGTGGCGGCTGATGATCACCTGCTTGTCCGGCTGCCCCTTGCTGGCCCAGTAGTGGCGCACCATGCGCAGCACGGTGTCGTTGCACTCTGAACCCGAGCCGGTGAAGAAGACATGGTTGAGATGAGACGGCGTGATCTCGGCCAGCAGGGTCGCCAGCTCGGCAGCGGGCGGATGGCTGGTCTGGAAGAAGAGGTTGTAATAGGGCAGTTGTTGCATCTGTTTGGTGGCGGCATCCACCAGCTCCTGGCGACCGTAACCCATGTTGACGCACCACAGGCCCGCCATCCCGTCCAGGATGCGGCGCCCGTCGGAGTCTTCCAGATAGACCCCCTCGGCCTTGGTGATGATGCGGCTGCCCTTGTTGTTCAGCGCCTGAAAATCGGTAAAGGGATGCAGGTGATGGCTGGCATCCAGTTGTTGCCACTCACGAGTGGTGTGCTGCATTGCTTGCTCCTCGGTTCCTTCGATATGAGCGGGAAAGGCCGGTATCAGCCTCCATGCACTACCACCCTCGAGTGATGTGCGACCCAGTTTGCTGCTGCTTGGTACTATCGCCATACGGGAGCGGCGGGTACTCGTCGCCCTGCACTGCCACTCATAATGAGCAGCGTGCGACCCGGTTTGTTGCTGTTTGGTGCTTTCACTCTCGGCGGGAGAGGCCGGCATCGACCTCCCCCTGTCGGGGTTGCGTGCGCCTTGCACGCACCGACATCACACGTTCAGCAGCAGGAATTCCCGTTCCCAACGACTGATGACCCCGAAGTAGGTCTCGTATTCCTTGCGCTTGACCGCGACGAAGGCGCGGATGAAACGCTCGCCCAGCATCTCCTTGATGGGCTCGCACTGTTCCAGGTGGCTCAGCGACTCCTCCAGCGAGCGGGGCAGGCTGTAGGGCAGGTCGTAGGCGCTCGCCTTCATCTCCTGCATCGGCTCCAGCTTCTCCATCATGCCGAGGTAGCCACAGGCCAGGGTCGCGGCCAGTGCCAGATAGGGGTTGGCATCGGCGCCGGCGAAGCGGTTCTCCACCCGACGCGCGCTGGCCTCGGAGAAGGGCACCCGCAGGCCGCAGGTGCGGTTCTCCACGCCCCACTGCACGTTGCGCGGCGCACTCTCACCGAAGGTGAGGCGGCGGTAGGAGTTGACGTTCGGCGCCAGCAGCGCGGTCACGGCCGGGGTATATTTCTGCAGTCCGGCGATGAAGTGCATGAACAGCTCGGTGTTGCCGCCATTGTCCGTGCCGAACAGGTTGCGCCCCTCGGCATCCTCCAGGCTCTGGTGGATGTGCATGGCGGAGCCCGGCTCTTCACTCATGGGCTTGGCCATGAAGGTGGCGTAGATGCCGTGCTTGTGCGCCGCCTCACGCATGGTGCGCTTGAACAGGAACACCTGATCCGCCAGGTCGATGGCGTCACCGTGCAGGAAGTTGATCTCCATCTGGGCGGCACCGGACTCGTGGATCAGGGTGTCCACCTCCAGCTCCTGCGCCTCGCAGTAGTCGTACATGTCCTCGAAGATGGGGTCGAATTCGTTGACCGCATCGATACTGAACGACTGGCGGGCAGTCTCGGGGCGGCCGTTGCGACCCACGGGCGGCACCAGCGGATAGTCGGGGTCTTCGTTGCGCTTGACCAGGTAGAATTCGAGCTCGGGGGCCACCACCGGCTTCCAGCCCTGCTTCTCATAGAATGACAGGACCCGGCGCAGCACGGAGCGCGGCGCGATGTCGATCAGCTTGCCATTGATATCGAAGCAATCGTGGATCACCTGAGCGGTGGGCTCCAGCGCCCAGGGCACGAAACGAATGGTGTTGGGATCGGGGTAGAGCTGCATGTCCCGCTCCAGCGGGTCTATCATGCTGTCGTCATCCGGATACTCGCCGGTCACCGTCTGGGTGAAGATGATCTCGGGTAGCCGCATGCCCCCCTCGCGCAGAAATTTATTGGCTGGAATGATTTTGCCTCGGGCATTGCCGGTGAAGTCCGGAAACAGGCACTCCACTTCCGTGATGCGATTACTCTCCATCCAGCCCTTGATACTGTCCATGTTAAACCCCGACTCTACGGTTGTCATTGGCAAGGGTGTCTAATATATGGAACACCCATGTTAAAAAAATGTAATCAACAGCACCATAAAAGCCCGTGATAATGGCCTTTGTCAAGCGGTGGTGTTTAAAAAACTATAATTAATGGCCTATATAATGACCAGGCCGGCACCAAATACTAAACACCTTGTATCACCATCAGCTCACTGCAAGCCCAGTGCCAACGGCGGGTCGCTCAGGGGGCCAGGCTCCGTCAGGGCCTGTCCGAAAAGGGTCATTTTCTTGCAAGGGCGCACAGTCCTTATCCAATCTGCTTTGCATGCCTGCATTTTTTTGGTACAAGGCCCGCCCTGATTTGCACTCTCCTGCATGGATTTGGTGCAAATCGGGATACAGGGGCTTGGTCTGCAAGCAGACAGCCCCCATAAATAGGGAAAATTGGGAAACTGACTGGTAGTAAACGCTATGTGTGATTTCATGACTGAAGACCAACTGGCCTTTTACAAGGGTCAGATCGAGCGACAAATCGTCGAACTCGAAGATCGTCTCAACTCCCAAGCCAGCCAGGCCATCGCCACCGATACCAACGAGATGGCTGATGAAATTGACCGTGCCAGCATCGAGGAAGCCCGCCGTCTGGAGCTGAACCGCATCGAGCACGACAAGTTGCATCTGCGCAAGCTGAAAGGGGCGTTGAAACGCATCAATGAAGGGGAATTTGGCTACTGCGAATCCTGCGGTGACGAAATTTCCCTCAAGCGACTGCAGGCTCGTCCTGAGTCCCGTTTCTGCGTCGAATGCCAGAGCACCAAGGAATTCAACGATACCCACGTGTTCCGTCGCGTCGCCTGATTCTTCTGATAGACTCCGGGCAAGTCCCGGAATCTATCAGGAGAGCAGAGAGTGAAATGGCTCATCAAGCTGTGTTTGTGCCTGCCGTTGCTGGCACAAGCACAGACTCTCACCGTCAAGGTCCCCAGCCGGCCGATCAACGACCTCGATAACGAATACCAGCTCAAGCTGCTGGAACTGGCACTCAACCACGCCGGTCAGCCGTTCAAGCTGGAGCGGGTCGAACTCAATCTCAATCAGTACAGCCTGCAGCAAGAGCTACGCAAGGGCAAAACCATCAACGTGTTCTGGATGGGTACCTCCAGCACCCTCGAATCCGCCCTCATCCCCATCCCCATCCCGCTGTTCCGTGGCCTGGAAGGGTTGAGGATCGCCTTCATCCATCGCGATGCCCAGGAGAAGTTCAATCAGGTGGGCTCGCTGGCCGACCTCAAGGTCATGAAGGCGGCTCAGGGCGTCGGCTGGGCAGACAACAAGATCCTGGAGCTGGCGGGCATCCCGACCTACGCGGGCCGTTACAGCAACCTGTTCCGCCTCATCAACGACGGCGACAAGCTCGACTTCTTCCCCCGCGGCCTGGTGGAGGTCTTCGCCGAGAGCCATGAGCTGCTGGCCCAATACCCCAACCTCACCATCGAGCAACACCTGTTGCTGCGCTACCCCTTCGCCGAGTTCTTCTTTGTCAGCCCCGAGTCCCCCAAGCTGGCCAAGGCGATCCAGACCGGGTTGGAGCGCGCCTACGCCGACGGCAGCTTCATGCAGTTCTTCCGGGAGAATCCCAAGGTCCGCGAGGCCCTGGCCAGCGCGAACCTGGAGCAACGCCTGACCATTCCGCTGGTCAATCCGGACATGACCCCCTTGCTCAGGAGCATCCCGGCCCAATATTGGGAATATCCGCCCCGGCAAGGGCAGTAAGGCAGCACGATCACAGCCTGGGGCCCCATGAGGCCACTACAGATCTGGTGCCCGCCAGGGAGAGGCGGGCCATGAGTTTCACTTACAGCACCAGGGAGGTGCCATGAAACGACTCGATGACTGGTTCGGCGACTATGGTCAGAGCCACCGCCACCCCACCAATGTGGCGATCCACAAGGTGGCGGTCCCCGGCATCTACCTGTGCGGGCTCGCCCTGCTGTGGTGCCTGCCGAGGGGGCCCCTGCCATTCGGGCTCAACTGGGCAATACTGGCGGCCATCCCGGTGCTGCTGTTCTACCTGCGCCTGTCACGCCCGCTGTTCTGGGGCATGGCGGGGTTCACCGCCCTGGGGCTGGTGGCCTGCGCCTTGTGGCAGGGGCCCCTGCTGCTGCCGGCGCTGGTCGCGTTCGTGCTGCTCTGGATAGCCCAGTTTGTCGGCCACAGGATCGAGGGCAAGCGCCCCTCCTTCCTCGCCGACCTGCAATTCTTGCTGATCGGCCCCGCCTGGGTGCTGGCCAGTCTCTACAGTCGTTTGGGCCTGTCTTACCGATAGGCCGGGAGGAGTCTCAATGTCGTACCGTCGTCCCCTGCTGCTGCTCGTCGCCCTGCTCGCCGGCCCCGCCCTCGCGGACAAGGCCGATCCCGTCGGCGAGGTGAGCACCGCCTTCAAGCTGGTCGGCCCCAACCACAAGATCCTGGTGGAGGCGTTCGACGATCCCCGCATCGATGGCGTCGCCTGCTATCTGGCGCGCCCCAAGACCGGCGGCGTCAAGGGCGGGCTGGGGCTGGCGGAGGATCCCTCCCATGCCTCCCTCTCCTGCCACCAGATTGGCCCCATCACCCTGCCCGCCAAGTTGAAGGCGGGGGAAGAGGTGTTCGATGTCAGCACCTCCCTGGTGTTCAAGGAGCAGAAAGTGGTGCGTTTTTACGACAAAAAGCGCAACGCCCTGGTCTACCTGACTTACAGCACCAAATTGGTAGATGGTTCTTACAAGAGCGCGGTGAGTGCGGTTCCCATCATGCCCTGGGGCTGATCCCCCACCATTTATCCCGTGCTCAACACCTCAAGCTGTTGTAATTTAACTACATCGATATCTGCGGAGAGCGCATCATGAAAGTCGCCGTTTTCAGTACCAAGAGCTATGACAAGGAACACTTCAATCAGGCCAACAGCCAGTACGGCTTCGAGCTGGAGTTCTTCGACGTACGGCTGGAAGCCAAGACCGCCCGCCTCGCCCACCACTTCCCCGTGGTCTGCCTGTTCGTCAACGATGACGCCGACCGGGCGGTGCTGACCGAACTGGCCGCCAACGGCACCAGGGTGATCGCCCTGCGCTGCGCCGGTTACAACAACGTGGATCTGGTCGCCGCCAAGGAGCTGGGGCTCAAGGTGGTGCGGGTGCCCGCCTACTCCCCGGAGGCGGTGGCCGAGCACGCGGTCGGCCTGATGATGACCCTCAACCGCCGCATCCATAAGGCCTACCAGCGCACCCGCGACGCCAACTTCTCGCTGGAAGGGCTGGTCGGTTTCAACATGCACGGCCGCACCGCCGGCATCGTCGGCACCGGCAAGATAGGCATCGCCACCCTGCGCATCCTCAAGGGCTTCGGCATGCGCCTGCTGGTGAGCGACCCCTATCCGAACCAGGCCGCGCTGGATCTCGGCGCCGAGTACGTGGATCTCGACACCCTGTTCCGCCAGTCCGACGTCATCAGCCTGCACTGCCCGCTGTTCAAGGAGAACTATCACCTGCTGAACAAGGAGGCCTTCGCCAAGATGAAGGACGGGGTGATGATCATCAACACCAGCCGCGGCGGCCTGCTCGACTCCAACGCCGCCATCGAGGCGCTCAAGACCGCCCGCATCGGCGCCCTGGGGCTGGACGTGTACGAGGAGGAGGAAGATCTCTTCTTCTCCGACAAGTCCAACGAGGTGATCACCGACGATGTGTTCCGCCGCCTCTCCGCCTGCCACAACGTGCTGTTCACCGGTCACCAGGCCTTCCTGACCCGGGAGGCGCTGCACGCCATCGCCGATACCACCCTCAGCAACATCCAGGCCATCGAGCAGCAGGGCCGCAGCGACAACGAGGTGGAGTAAGCATTCCTCGCATTTAGTCCGTCATTCAGGCGCGCCGGGTTGTGAGACCCGGCGCCTTCGGGTAGGCTACCAGCCCTTTTTTATGCAGGAGCCTGGCCGCCCATGTTTATCGGATTTGATTACGGTACCTCCAACTGCGCCGTCGCCGTGATGGAACAAGGCAGCCCCCGGCTGCTGACCCTGTCAGGCTCCCGCTACCTCCCCTCCACCCTGCACGCCCCCCACAGGGATGCCATCGCCGGCCTGTTGGCCGAACGGCTGACCCCTGCCCGGCAGACCGAGTACCTCAAGCTGCGCGGCCCCGTGGTGACCCGGGCCCAGGCGGTGCGGCGCCAGATGCGCGAGGAGGGGCTCATCGACGAGCTCAGCTTCGGCAATGCGGCGCTGGAGCGCTACCTGGAGGAGCCGGACGACGGTTACTACATCAAGTCGCCCAAGTCCTTCCTCGGCGCCTACGGCCTCAAGGCCCCCCAGATCGCCCTGTTCGAGGACATCGTCTGTGCCATGATGCTGCGGGTCCGCGAGGAGGCGGAGCAGCAGCTCGGTCAACCGGTGCGCGGCGCCGTGATCGGCCGCCCGGTCAACTTCCAGGGGCTGGCGGGGGAGGAGAGCAACCGCCAGGCCATCGCCATCCTGACCGAGGCGGCCCGGCTGGCCGGCTTCGAGCAGGTGGAGTTTCTCTATGAGCCGGTGGCGGCCGGCTTCGAGTTCGAGGCCCGCCTCAGCGAGGATGCCGTGGTGCTGGTGGTGGACATCGGCGGCGGCACCACCGACTGCTCCATGCTGCGCATGGGCCCCAGCCATCGCGATCGGCTGGATCGCAGCGGCGACCTGCTCGGCCACAGCGGCCAGCGGGTCGGTGGCAACGACTTCGACATCCGCCTGACGGTGGAGGGCATGATGCCGCTGCTCGGCATGCACGAGACCCTCAAGACCGGCAAGCCGCTGCCCCATCCGCTGTTCTGGGATGCGGCCGCCATCAACGACGTCAGCGCCCAGAGCCGCTTCTACAGCCTGGATACCGCCCGCCAGCTGCAGGACTTGCAGCTCGACAGCCAGCCCGGCAGCAAGCTGGCGCGGCTCGCCTGCCTGCGCGCCCACAAGCTGAGCCACCAGCTGGTGTGGCGCGCCGAGCAGGGCAAGATCGCGCTGTCCGACCACGAGCTCAATCGGCAATCCCTGAGCGAGCTGGAGAAGGGGCTGGAAGCGGAACTCAGCCGCGAGCAGCTGGCCAGCGCCTCGGCACCCTTGCTGGAGAAGATCGGCGAGCTGATGGATCAGGCCATTGCCGCCGCCGGCGTGCAGCCGGATCGGATCTTCGTCACCGGCGGCAGCGCCCGTTCGCCGCTGATCGCCGCCTTCATCCGCCAGAAGTTGCCCACTATCCCGCTGGAAGGGGGGGATGACTTCGGCTCGGTGGCCGCGGGGCTAGCCCGTTACGCCGAGCGGCTGTTCGCCAACTAACGAGTCTGCCCTCCAGCAGTTGCCTGTCATACGCGCTGGAAGGGGGAGACGTCGGCTCTGTGGTCGCGGGCCTCGCCCGTCATGCCGAGCGGCTGTTCGCCGACTGAGGGCCCGCTGGGGCCCCTGCTGCCGAATTCGAGGCTCAGCGGGACCGGGTGTTGCCATTTGCCGACACCCCCCCGGCCATGAGGGCGACAGAAGCAGTCGGGCTCCCCCTTCGCCGCCCTGCCCCGCAGGCGGCGCCGAGGGTATGCTTGTCGCTCCCATCACCGGAGCCCCTTCGATGCCCAGATTTCTGCTACTGCTGCTCGCCCTGCTTCTGCTCAGCGCCTGCAGCAGTACTCCCGTCTTCGTCCAGCAAGATCTGCAGCACCACCACTGGGTGCTCGACAAGCTGGATGGTCAGCCCATCGCCAGCGCCCGCGTCAATCCGCCCGATATCGAGATAGGTGAGCACTTCACCGTCAACGGCATCGCCGGTTGCAACCGCTACTTCGGCCAGGGCCACCTCGAGGGCAACAGATTCTGGGTCACCAGCCTCGGCAGCACGGCCATGGCCTGCCAGCCCCAGCTCGACAGCATAGAACAGGCGGTCATCGTTACCCTGATGGAGGGAGCCAGCCTGAGCGGGACTCCCCAGACCCTGATCCTGCAGGGGAAACGGCACCGTTTGGAATACCAGCTGCGCGATTGGGTGTACTAGGGCTCACAAAACCACTCGCCGACAGGAACAACTGGCCAGCCTGTGGCACACTATGAGGCACTGTTCGCAATGGAGGCTGCCTCAGCCATGTCGATGGATCGCCTGTTTGGCAAGATCAAGCAACTGCCCACAATCCCGCAGCTACTGCACGAACTGATGCTGAGTTTCAGCGACGAGAATGCCCGCATCGACGAGATCGCGGCCAAGATCGCCATGGACCAGGTCATCAGCGTCAAGGTGCTGCGGATGGCCAACTCGGCCGCCCTGCGCCGGGGCAACGAGGTCACCTCCATCGAGCAGGCGGTGATCCGGCTCGGCTTCAACCGGCTGCGCTCCGTGGTGGTCGCCTCCGGCATCATCAGCAGCTTCAAGGCTCCCCCCAGCTTCGACAAGCACCGCTTCTGGACCCAGACCTTCCAGGTGGCCACCATAGCCCGCACCCTGGCCCTGCAGACCAAGGTGGTGGATGCGGAGACCGCCTTCACCTGCGCGCTGATCCACAACATCGGCGAGCTGCTCATCCAGAGCACCCTGCCGGAGGAGGCCGAGCTCATCAGCCTGGCCATCGAGAAGGGCAGCAGCCGGGTCGAGGCCCAGCGGGAGATGCTGGGCTACGACTACGCCCAGCTCGGCGCCGAGCTGGCGCGGCGCTGGAACCTGTCGGAATCCTTCGTCGATGCCATCTCCCAGCAGTTGGACCCGCTCTCCTATCAGCCGGTCAGCAAGGAGGCGGTGCTGATCCGGCTCGCCGTCTTCGTCTCCTTCGCCTGGCATGCCGGGGTGCCGGCCCAGGCCATCATAGCCCGCTTCCCCACGCCGCTCGCCGACCAGCTCGGGCTGGATCCCAGCACCCTGGCGGACCAGCTCGAACAGCTCCATGAACAGGGCAATGCCCTCGCCGAGCTGCTGACCCAGTAGATCCACGGTGGCCGACCAGAGCGGGTCCGATCCCCGCCTCACTCTGGTCGGTCAACACCCACAACTTCACGAACAGGGTAGTAATATGGCCCTCGCCGACCTTCTGACGCAGTAGACATCATGACTCCTCCCTTCCTGTTTCACCCCCAGGTGGCACCCTGGTTCAAAGAGCGTGCCGATGCCCTGTTGCTCACCCTGTTCAGCGAGCTGGACAGCCCGATCCGGGAGGTGTGGCTGCGCCACGAGCCGGACAACGAGGAGTACCTGCTGGCCATGACCCCGGTCTCGACCCGGGACCGGCTACAGGTCTGGCAGGTCGAGCTGCCGCTGGCCAGGGGGCAGGACATCCACCTCTACTGCTTCAAGTGCCTCACCGATGAGCAGCAGTGGTGGCTGCACGGGGCCGGTGTCAGCGCCGCCATGCCGCCGCGCGAGCAGCATTTCCGCTTCAACAGCCTGCATCAGCCGCCGGCCTGGGTACAGGATCAGGTGTTCTACCAGATCTTCCCCGACCGCTTCTGCAACGGCGATCCCTCCCTCAGCGTGCGTCATCACGAGTACGAATACCGGGGCAAGGCCGTCATCAGCAAGGCCTGGGGAGAGCCGGTCAGCCGGCACGAGGAGGGCCATGCCGCCTGTGAATTCTACGGCGGCGATCTGGCGGGAATCGATGCCAAGCTGCACTACCTGCAGTCCCTCGGCATCACGGCGCTCTACCTCAACCCCATCTTCGACTCGCCGAGCAACCACAAGTACGACACCCAGGATTACTACGGCGTCGACCCGCACCTCGGCAGCAATGAGCAGTTCGCCGAGCTGACCCGCAACCTGCACCAGCGCGGCATGAGGATCATCCTGGATGCCGTGGTCAACCACACCTCGACCGAGCACCCCTGGTTCTGCCCGCCGCAGGGGGCCAAGAGCAACCCGGATTCCCCCTGGCGCAGCTTCTACACCTTCGATCAGGAGGGGGATTACGTCAGCTGGAAGGGGATCCGCAGCCTGCCCAAGCTCGACTTCGCCAGCGCCAAGGTGCAGGACGCCGTCTATCGCGCAGACAACGCCATTCTGCGCTACTGGATGCGCGCCCCCTACCAGATCGACGGCTGGCGCTTCGACGTCATCCACATGCTGGGGGAGCGTGGCACAGCCATGGGTAACAGCGGCCACGTGCGCGCCATTCGCGGCGCGGTGAAGCAGGAGAACCCGGATGCTTACGTGCTCGGCGAGCACTTCTTCGAGGCGAGCCAGTGGCTGCAGGGGGATCAGGAAGACGGCGCCATGAACTACTACGGCTTCGCCCACCCGGTGCGCGCCTTCCTGGCGGGGCAAGACATCGCCTACCACCCCATCAGGATCAGCGCCGAGGAGCTGGACAGCTGGCTCAAGCTGGCGCGGGCCCACATCCCGTTCAAGAACCAGCTGGCCCAGTTCAACCTGCTGGACAGCCACGACACCGCCCGTTTCCTCTACCTGCTGGGGGAGGACAAGCAGCGCATGCGGCTGGCTGCCACCCTGCTGCTCACCTACATAGGCGTACCGTCCATCTACTACGGCGACGAGGTGGGGCTCTCCGGCGGCAACGATCCGGACTGCCGTCGCTGCTTCCCCTGGGAGACCACCGACTGGGATCATGTGCTGCACGATCACTATCGGCGCCTGATCCAGCTGCGCAAGCAGCGGCCCGCCCTGCGCCGGGGTGACATCCAGACCCTCTACGCCGGCCCCCACAGCTATGTGTTCGCCCGCACCCTGCAGAGCGATCAGGTGGTGGTGGCCTGCAACCGCCACCCCACCGAGCCGCGTACCATCAGCCTGCCCCTGTGGCAGACCGCCAGCCCCGCCAGCCGCTTCACCGACGCCTTCAACGGCGACAAGTTCGAGGTGGTGCAGGGCCAGCTGCAACTCACCATCCCGGCCAACTCGGCCAGGGTGCTGCTCTCGAGCTGAGATAAAAAAACCGGAGCAGATGCTCCGGTTTTTGTTGGCGCTCAGGCTCAGTAGTTGATGCTGACGTAGGGCACTTCCGGCACGTCCCAGGCCTGCTTGAGGTAGACGGTCAGCACGAAGAAGAAGTTCGCGAGCAGGTTGGCGAAGCGGTAGAGGATGGGATCGAAGCGCACGCCGCTCTCCTCCAGGCGCACCAGCAGCCGCACCACCTTCTTGCTGCCGCAACGGCACAGGTGCAGGGTGGGGATGGGTTGCGGCCCCTGGGGCAGCACGAAGCCGGTGACCCGGCCACGACTCGCCTCGTTGTAGTGATCGTAACGCCCCTTCAACCAGTCCAGATCCGCCTCGAAGATCCCCAGCTTGCCGCGCACCGAGCCGTTGAGGTTGTAGATGAGCCGCTGCAGGGCCCCCAGATCGGCCAGCATGGCCTCGGTATCGGCCTTGGGTGCCAGCTGCGCCAGCACGGCCCCCACCTGACAGCAGAGCTCGTCGGTGGCGATCTCGTAGTCGCACTGGAACTGGGTCTCGAAGATGAAGGGGTAGCAGAGCTCGCGCTTGTCTCTCGGTTTCTTGGGGTTCATGGCATCTTCTGGCTGGGGAAAAGGGCAGTTTGCCAGCCCGGGCCCGGACTGGCAAACGACCCGTACCCAGGGTCGGCAGGGGCGACGGCGCCAGGCTAGCTCGTCGTCATCTGCTGGCCGAGCAGCCTCATGGCCTCCAGCATCCGCTGGTTGAAGCCGAGAAAGCCCGCGCTCTGGGCCGGATCGACCTGACCCCGCGCCGCCAGCACCGCCGGCGTCAGCGCCTGCTGGGAGGAAGCCGGCAGCGCGGCATCGGCCCCTCGCTGCCACTGGCTCAGCAGGGGCAGATAGTCCGCCAGCGGCTTCAGGCTCTCCTGCAGCGAGTGTGCCCCCTGATAGGCCTGGCTCAGCTTGCTGCTCTGCTTGAACTTGAGCGAGTAAGAGGCCAGCTGGCTGTCATCCAGCTGCAGCGCGTTCAGCCTGTCCGCCAGCGTCTTGTCATCCCCGCCGAAGAACTGGCCGGCCAGATCGTCCAGCCCCTTGACCAGCTTGCCGATGGCCTCCATCTCGTCGCCGCCGAGCGCCCCTTGCAGCGAGAAGTCGAAGCTCTGGCTCGACTTCAGGCTGAAGCCCTCCTCACGGCGGGACTTGAACTGCCAGCTGTCGCTGAAGCGCAGCATCAGCTGGTCCCCGTCCCGGGTCTCTATCTCGAGGAAGGCCTGCTGCCGGCTGGCCATCTTGGCCGCCCCCAGATCCGTGGTCGAGACCTCGCCGAAGAACTCCTGCTCGAAGGACTCCAGCCCATCCTGGATCAGCTTGTAGCTCTTATCGATGCCGCTCTTGATCTCCTCGTTGTCGGTGGCCCAGTCGCCGAGCTGCTCCCTGGCGCCGCTGAAGCCCATGTCGACTCCCTTGCGCGCCTGCGCCATCATCTCGGCCAGCTCGTCATCGCTCTTGCCATCCGAGCGCGCCGCCCCCAGCCGCCCGCTGACAAATTGCAGCACGTTGTCCGCCACCGACTGGAAGTCGAACAGGGTCTCCGGGGTGATCGGCTCCGGCGGGCTCAGCTTGAACTCCTGATTCTTGGGCGCCTGATAGCGCTGGCCATGCAGCTCAAGCGTGAACTGCAGCGCCTGCTGGATCAGCACCTGCGCCCACTTGGGCGGCCGGTTCAGGGTGACCGCCTCCCCCTCCTCCACCTGCTTTGCCGCCGCCTGCTGAGGTGCCTTGGGGGAGGCCCCCACTCCCTTGGGTTGGGCCGCGCCCACGCCATCTATCTGCATAATCCTTCCTCCCGCCATGGTGGTGGATCGGTTATCGGCCTGACTGCACACTTCTTGACCATAAAAACTTGGAGAATCTGCGGCTGGCTTTTACAATCTGGCCCCTTTGGATGGCCTCTGGCCTTCCCCCGGTTTCTGTCCGGCCCTGCCCGGTGCATGCGAGGTATCAATGACCCAATCCCAGCGGACTCCCGCCGACTACCAGGCCCAGCTCGACGAGAAGAGCGCCCGCCTCACCGAGCTGTTCGCCGCTTGCAATCCGCCCGCGCTGGAGGTGCATGCCTCGCCCGCCGAGCACTACCGGATGCGCGCCGAGTTCCGCATCTGGCACGAGGGAGATGACCTCTTCCACTGCATGTATGCCCCGGCCACCAAGGAGATCATCCGGGTCGAGCAGTTCCCCACCGCCAGCCGCCTCATCAACCAGCTGATGCCGGTGCTGCTCGAGGGCCTGCGCCCGCACCCGGTGCTGCGCAAGAAGCTGTTCCAGATCGATTACCTCTCCACCCTCTCCGGCCAGCTGTGCGTCAGCCTGCTCTATCACCGTCGGCTCGAGGCGGAGTGGCAACCGGCCGCCGCGGCGCTGCAGGCCGAGCTGCGCGCCAAGGGCTTCGATCTGCGACTGATCGGCCGCGCCCACAAGCAGAAGATCTGCCTGGGGGAGGAGTTCGTCATCGAGCAGCTGACGGTGCAGGGCCGCCAACTCATCTACCAGCAGGTGGAGAACAGCTTCACCCAGCCCAACGCCGAGATTAACCAGCAGATGCTGGGCTGGGCGCTGGACGTGACCAGGGGGAGCGAGGGTGACCTGCTGGAGCTCTACTGCGGCAACGGCAACTTCTCCATCGCCCTGGCCCAGAACTTCCGCAAGGTGCTGGCCACCGAGATCGCCAAGCCGAGCGTGGATTCCGCCCAGTTCAACATCGCCGCCAACGGGGTGGACAACGTCATCATACTGCGCATGTCGGCGGAGGAGTTCACCATGGCGATGCGCGGCGAGCGGGAGTTCAACCGCCTCAAGGGGGTCGATCTCGCGAGCTACCAGTGCAACACCATCTTCGTCGACCCGCCCCGTGCCGGGCTCGACGACGCCACGGTCAAGCTGGTGCAGGAGTACGACAACATCCTCTACATCTCCTGCAACCCCGAGACCCTGCAGGCCAACATGCAGGTCCTCGGCGAGACCCACGAGATCGCCCGCTTCGCGCTGTTCGACCAGTTCCCCTGGACTCACCATATGGAAGCCGGGGTCTACTTGAAGCGCAAGGCGAGCTAATCCCGTTGGCAGGCCGCTTCGCCCGGTTCAAGCCGACCCCCTGGACCCACCATATGGAAGCCGGGGTCTACCTGCGCCGCAAGGCGAGCTAACGCAGGCGGCAGCAACCAATATGACGACAGGGCCCAAGGGCCCTGTTTGATTATTTATCCCGGTGCAGAGAGCGGGGGGAGCCGTTATGCTGGCGGCACGCGCATCCGCGCCATTGCCGGGGTGTCACGCCACCATGCCACGCGTTCTCTTTGTTGAAGATGATCCCGAGATAGGCCAGCTCATCAGCAGCTGGCTGGGCCGCCACGATATCGAGGTCCTGCTGGAGACCCGAGGCGATCTGGCGCTGGCCAGAGTCCTGGCCGAGCAGCCGGATCTGGTGCTGCTCGACATCATGCTGCCAGGTCAGGACGGGCTCTCCCTGTGCCGGGATCTGCGGCCGCGCTTCCAGGGCCCCATCGTCATGCTCACTTCGCTCGACAGCGACATGAACCAGATCCTCAGCCTGGAGCTGGGGGCCAACGACTACATCCTCAAGACCACGCCACCGCCCGTGCTGCTGGCCCGGCTGCGGGTCCAGTTCCGCCAGCAGGGGGCGCCAGCCGCGGCCGTGCCCAGCGCGCCGCCCCAGCGCCTGCAGTTCGGCCGCCTGCAGATCGACGGCCCGGGCCGGGACGTGCGGCTGGCTGGCGACAGCATCCCGCTCTCCACCGCCGACTTCGATCTGCTGTGGGAGCTGGCCTGCCACGCCGGCCAGATCCTGGGGCGGGAGGCGCTGTTTCGCAGCCTGCGAGGGCGCGACTACGACGGTCAGGATCGCAGCATGGACGTCGCCATCTCCCGCCTGCGGCGCCGGCTGGGGGATGACCCCAACAACCCGACCCGGATCAAGACGGTGCGCCAGAAGGGTTATCTGCTGGTCCCCCAGGCCTGGGACTGATCGAGCGCCTGGCGGCCCAGTGCCGACGGCCAGCCCCCACTTCTGCCCACAGGGAGAGCGCCAATGCGTCGCCTGTTTATCCAGTTCTACCTGTTGCTGATCGGCTGCTTCGGCCTCGCCATCCTGCTGATCGGCCTGGTCTATCAGGTCAGCGCCGAGCGGGCCGGTGACCGCTATCTTGAACACATGATGCAAGGCTCCCTTGGCCTGCTCACCGGCGAGCTGGCACGGCTGCCGGCCGAGCACTGGCCCGCCCGCATGGCGGAGCAGAGCCGTCAGCTCAACCTGCCGCTGCAGATAGGCCCCCTCGCCAACCAGCCGCTGGCCAGCGACGATCAGGCCTTCCTCGAGGCGGGCAACATCGTCATCGTCGAGGAGGACGACACCTTCCTGCAGCGCATTCCCAAGACCGATCAGGTGCTGATCGTCGGCCCGGTGCCCTACCTCTCCTACCTGCACGAGCTGCACTGGGTCGATGTAGGCCTGCTGCTGCTCATCGGCCTCTCCCTCGGCCTGCCCATCCTGCTCTGGCTGCGGCCCCACTGGCGCGGCCTGCAGCAGCTGGAGCAGACCGCGCGCCGGGTCGGCGACGGCGATCTCTCCAGCCGCACCGGTCTGTCCGCCGGCAGCAGCCTGGCCAGGGTCGGTCGCACCTTCGATCAGATGGCCGAGCAGTTGCAGGCCATGCTGGCCAGCCGCAAGCAGCTGACCGACGCCATCGCCCACGAGCTGCGCACCCCCCTGGTCAGGCTGCGCTACCGGCTCGCCATGCTGGAGCCACCGCCGAGCGAGGTGGATCGGCAGGGGCTGGAGCGCGACCTCGGGGCGCTGGACTCCCTCATCGAGGAGATGCTCACCTACGCCCGCCTCGATCGCCCGTCCCTGCCGCTGCAGTGCAGCGCGCTGGAGCTGGGTGGCTGGGCCCGGGAGCGGCTGGGGGACTGGCAGGCCCTGCGGCCGGACAAGCGACTCGACTTCGCTATCCCCCCGGGGCCACTGCCCTGGCGGGGGGATGCCAGGCTGCTGGAGCGGGCGCTGGAGAACCTCATCGGCAATGCCCTGCGCCACGCGGCCGGCCGGGTGAGCCTGAGCATGGCGCGGCAACAGGATGACTATCTGCTGATGGTGAGCGACGACGGCCCCGGCATAGAGCCCGCGCTCGCGCCCCAGATCTTCGAGCCCTTCGTGCGACTGGATCAGAGCCGGGACAGGCGCACCGGCGGGGCCGGGCTCGGGCTCGCCATAGTGCGCAGCATAGCCCGCCACCACGGCGGCGAGGTGCAGCTGTTGCCTGCGGCGAGCGGCACCTGCTTCTGCCTGCGGCTGCCGGTACATTTGGATACAAACCGTCACCAGCCACTCACTGAAGCGGATCGGGAACAGCCCTAGGATGAAGCCATGGAGAAAAGCTCCATACCATCAACCCGAACGAGGAACTGGAATATGAACAAGCTGATCCCCCTGAGTCTGGCCGCTGTCTTCGCCCTGACCTCCGGCTTCACCATGGCCGCCACCGCCACCCCGGCGACGCCGGCCACCCATGCGACTCAGACCAAGGTCGTGAAAAAACACCACCACAAGGCAGCCCACACCGCCGTCGCACCTACCGCCAAGGCCAAACCCACTGCTGCTGCACCCAAGGCCTGATAACAACAGTTCGGCTTTGCCTTAACGAGAAGGGGCCCCAATACGGGGCCCCTTCTGTTGTTACCGCTGGCGAGCCTGGGGCCCGCTTCGCGATTCAGTCCAGCATGTAGTCCGCCGGCAGCGCGACGCGCGCCACCCCCGACTCGACCGCGGCCAGCGCCACGGCGCGGGCCACCCGCGGCAACAGGCGGGCATCCATCGGCTTGGGAATGACGTAATCCTTGCCGAAGCACAGCTCGCTCACCCCGGCGGCAGTCAGCACCTCGGCCGGCACCGGCTCCTTGACCAGGCCGCGAATGGCCTCCACCGCGGCGATCTTCATGGCGTCGTTGATGCGGCTGGCGCGGGCGTCCAGCGCGCCGCGGAAGATGAAGGGGAAGCAGAGCACGTTGTTGATCTGGTTCGGATAATCGGAGCGGCCCGTGCCCATGATGAGGTCATCGCGCACCGAGTGCGCCAGCGACGGCTTGATCTCGGGATCCGGGTTGGAGCAGGCGAAGATCACCGGGCGCGGCGCCATCAGGGCCACCGCCTCGGCCGGCAGCACGTCCGGGCCCGAGACGCCGACGAACACATCGGCCCCCTCGATCGCCTCCATCAGGGTGCGCAGTGGGGTGTCGTTGGCGAAACGTTGCTTGTACTGGTTCAGATCGGTGCGACCACTGTGGATCACCCCCTGCCGATCCAGCATGAAGATGTGCTCGGGGCGGGCGCCGCACTTGATCAGCAGATCCATGCAGGCGGTGGCGGCCGCGCCGGCGCCCATGCAGACGATGCGGCTCTGCTCGATGCGCTTGCCCTGCACTTCCAGCGCGTTGAGCAGGCCGGCGGCGGTGACGATGGCGGTGCCGTGTTGATCATCGTGGAACACCGGGATGTCGCAACGGGCGATCAGCGCCTGCTCGATCTCGAAGCACTCCGGCGCCTTGATGTCTTCCAGGTTGATGCCGCCGAAGGTGTCGGCGATGGCAGCCACAGTGTCGATGAACTGCGCGCTGGTCTCGTGCTTGACCTCGATGTCGATGGCGTCGATGCCGGCGAAGCGCTTGAACAGCAGGGCCTTGCCCTCCATCACCGGCTTGGAGGCCAGCGGGCCCAGATTGCCCAGCCCCAGGATGGCGGTGCCGTTGGAGATGACGGCCACCAGATTGCCCTTGCCGGTGTAGCGGTAGGCATCTTCCGGGTTGGCGGCGATCTCGCGCACCGGCTCGGCGACGCCCGGGCTGTAGGCCAGCGCCAGATCATGGGCGGTTTCGGCAGGCTTGGTGAGGGCGATGGCAATCTTGCCGGGAACGGGCTGGGCGTGGTAATCGAGCGCTTGCTGACGCAGATCGGACATGGGGGACCCCGATACGGAAATGAATGTAGTGGTGCATGGCTCGCCGACGGCGAGGGCTGGGGATCATAAAGAAAACCAGCGGGCTTTCACAGTAGAAAATATTGCCACGAGCCACTGACATGCCAGTTACTAGCATGTCACACCAACTACAAATACCCATTTAGTTATAGATATGGTTTCAGTCCATCACGGGTATGCCGGCCCGCGCCTCCGCCTGACGGGCGATGGCCTCCGTCATCCCCTGGAAGATGAACAGGTGGAACGGCAGCATGGCGAGCCAGTAGGCCAGCCCCCAGGCGCCCTGCGGATGCCAGTGGGCGGTCACCTTGAGCCGGGTCAGGCCGGACTCCTCCGGCAAGATGTTGAACTCCAGCCGCCCCACCCCGGGAGCCTTCATGTTGAACAGCAGATCCAGCCTGCGCCCCTCGTCCACCCCGAGGATCTGCCAGGAGTCCAGCATGTCCCCCTTCACGAAGCGATCCGGGTTGGTGCGGCCGCGGGTGCGGGCCGGGCCACCGATCAGGTGATCCATCCACTCGCGCACCACCCACAGCTCGTTCATGTAGAAGTAGCGCTGCTCGCCCCCCAGCTGCTGCAGCACCTGCCACACCACCTCAGGGCTGGCGAGGCAGACCGCCTCCCCGCTGGCGGTGCGATCATAGAAACCGTATTCGGGATGGCGCCAGCGCAGGCCCAGCGGCGTCTCCTCCCCCTGCTGCTCGGCCCCGAGTCGCTGCTCCAGCGCCAGGGTCTCGGTCAGCGCCTCGTCGAAGCTGAGCAGGGTCTGGGGCAGCAGGCTCTGCAGTTGGCCCCCCTCGGCCGGGATGTCGTGCTTGAGGCCGCCCACCAGCGCCTTGGCCACCGGCTGGGGCACCGAGGTGGCAAATTGCAGCCACCAGGCGGAGAGCCTTGGGCTCAGGAAGGGGATGGGGATGACCGGGAAGCGCTTGCCGATATGGGCGGCGAACTTCTGCAACTGCTGCTGATAGCTGAGCAGTTCGGGGCCCACGGCGTTCAGCACCAGGCCATCCACCCCCTCGGCCTCCACCAGCCCGCCCAGGTAGTGCAGCAGGTTGGACAAGGCGATGGGCGGCGTGCGGGAGCGCACCCACTTGGGAGTGACCATCATCGGCAGGTTGAACACCAGATCCCGCATCACCTCGAAGGCGGCGGAGCCGGGCCCTATGATGATGCCGGCCCGCAGCTCCACCGTCGGCACCCCCGCCTCGCGAAACAGCTCGCCACAATGGCGGCGGGAGTTGAGGTGGCGGCTGTTGCAGCGCTCCGGCTGGATGGCGCCCAGATAGATGATGCGGCGCACCCCGGCGGCGCGGGCGGCGGCGGCGAAGTTCTTCACCCCCTGCTGCTCCAGCCGGTGGAAACCCGCTCCGGCACCCATGGCGTGCACCAGATAGAAGACGGTGTCGACCCCGGCCAGGGCGGGCAGCAGGGTGATGGGCTTGAGGCTGTCGGCGAGGCGAAACTCGACCCCCTCCGGCAGCCGGCAGGGGCGGCGGGCCCCGGCGATCACCCGGTAGCCCAGCGTTTGCAGGTGGGGCACCAGATAAGATCCGATATAACCGGCCGCCCCCATCACCAGACATGTGCGCATCTGTTCTTCTCCCATGATTGAGCCAACACCATAGGGCAAACCGCTTCAATACAGAACGCCAACCAATAAAAAAGGCGCCCGATGGGCGCCTTTTTCAGAATTCTTCAGAAGTAAGATTACTTCTTGGCAGTCAGACCACCGAAACGCTTGTTGAACTTGTCTACGCGGCCGCCGCTAGAAACTTCTTTCTGCTTGCCGGTATAGAACGGGTGGCACGCGGAACACACGTCCAGGCTCAGATCTTTACCCAGGGTAGAGAAAGTGTTGATGACGTTACCGCAAGAGCACTTGGCGGTGATGGCGACGTACTCAGGATGGATATTAGCTTTCATGGACAACCTCGATTATCAGGCCGTGTCGCCATCCGATCTCTTGTCGGACACCACACGATTGTTGAACACAGTTTCAAAGGCTGCGAATAATATAGGAAATGCCTGAGTTCAGGCAAGTGGCTTCGCAGAAAAAATAGGCAACCCCTGGTGGATTCATCGCAAACGCTTGATCTGGTTCGTGTCGCTGTGCCGGTACCCTTACGCCGTCATTTCGACTATCTCTCCCCCCTGCCCCTGCCTGCGCCCGGTTGTCGGGTCGAGATCCCCTTCGGCCCCCAGACCCTGGTCGGCCTGGTGGTGGCCCATCCTGGCGAGAGTCAGGTGCCCCGCACCAAACTCAAGCCCATCAAACGGGTGCTGGACAGCGCGCCTGTGCTGGGCCCGGACATACTGGCGTTGATGGAGTGGAGTGCCAACTACTACCAGCATCCGCTGGGCGAGGTGCTGCCCCACGCCCTGCCGGTGCTGGTGCGCAAGGGCGAGCCCGCCGCCTACCGGGAGCTGGAGTTCTGGTTTGCTACCGACGCCGGGATAGCGATCGATCTCAACGATCTCAAGCGCGCCGCCAAGCAGCAGCAGGCCCTGGCCCTGCTGCGCAAGGGGCCGCAGACCCCCTCCGCGCTCAAGCAGGAGGAGATCCAGAGTGCGGCGCTCACCGCGCTGGAGAAGAAGGGGCTGCTGGAGAGACGCAGCCTGGAGCCGAGTCATGAGGGGGACTGGGCGAGCCGGTTCGAGGCGGGCGAGGGGCTGCGCCTCAACGGCGAGCAGGCGCTGGCGGTCTCCGCCATCACCAGCCAGAGCGACCAGTTCGGCGCCTTCCTGCTGGACGGTATCACCGGCTCCGGCAAGACCGAGGTGTACTTAAGCATCCTCGAGCCCCTGCTCAGGGCGGGCAAACAGGCGCTGGTGATGGTGCCGGAGATCGGCCTCACCCCCCAGACCATCAACCGCTTCCGGCGCCGCTTCCAGGTGCCCGTGGTGGCGATGAACTCCGCCATGAACGACAGGGAGCGGCTCGATGCCTGGCTCGCCTGCCGCGATGGTGGCGCCGCCATCCTGATCGGCACCCGCTCCGCGGTGTTCACCCCCTTCAAGGATCTCGGCATCATCATCATCGACGAGGAGCACGACGGCTCCTTCAAGCAGCAGGACGGCTTCCGCTATCACGCCCGGGATCTCGCGGTGATGCGCGCCCATCGCGCCGGCATCCCC
Source organism: Aeromonas sp. sif2433 (assembly GCF_019218705.1). Lineage (NCBI taxonomy): Bacteria > Pseudomonadati > Pseudomonadota > Gammaproteobacteria > Aeromonadales > Aeromonadaceae > Aeromonas > Aeromonas sp. sif2433. The sequence continues at coordinate 53,158 of NZ_JAHUXD010000009.1, read as the reverse complement.
ATATTGCTCGGCTCGGCCACCCCCTCGCTGGAGACGCTGCACAACGCCCGCAGCGGCAAGTATCACCACCTCAGCCTGACCCGGCGCGCCGGCAACGCCCAGACCGCCCGTCAGGTGATCCTCGACATCAAGAGCGTGCGGCTGCAGGCCGGGCTCTCCCCCCAATTGGAGCAGCTGATGGCGGAGCACCTGGCGGCCGGCAACCAGGTGATGCTGTTTCTCAACCGCCGCGGCTATGCCCCGTCACTTATCTGCCACCAGTGCGGCTGGAGCGCCGCCTGCGAACGCTGCGACGCCTGGTACACCTGGCATCAGGCCGGGCGCCGGCTGCACTGCCACCACTGCGACAGCATACGCCCGCTGCCCCACCACTGCCCGGAGTGCGGCAGCAACGAGCTGATCGGTTCCGGAGTTGGCACAGAACAGCTTGAGCAGCTGCTCACCACCGTTTTCCCCCAGTACCCTGTGGTCCGTATCGACCGGGACAACACCCGCCGTAAAGGCGAGCTGGAGACCCATCTCGGCGACATCAAGGCGGGCAAGTACAAGATCCTGATCGGCACCCAGATGCTGGCCAAGGGCCACCACTTCCCGGATGTGACTCTGGTCGGCCTGCTGGATGTGGATGGTGCCCTGTTCAGCGCCGATTTTCGCGCCGCCGAGAAGCTGGCCCAGCTCTACACCCAGGTGGCAGGCCGCGCCGGGCGCGCCAGCAAGCCAGGGTTGGTGGTGCTGCAGAGCCACCACCCGGAGCACGCCCTGCTGCAGGATCTGACCCAGAACGGCTACGGTCACTTCGCCGACACGGCACTCAAGGAGCGCCGCCTGCTGGGGCTGCCGCCGTTCAGCTATCAGGGGCTGTTCCGGGCCGAGGCCAACGGCCGCGACGAGGTGCAGCTGTTCCTCGGCCGGCTCGCCGAGACCCTGCGCAGCGCCCAGTATCCCCATGTGCAGGTGCTGGGGCCCATCAGCGGCTTCATGGAACGCAAGGCGGGCAAGTTCAGGATGCAGCTGCTGGTGCAGGGGCCTAACCGGGCCCCCTTGGCGCAGCTGCTGGATTGGGCGGTCAAAGAGCTGGACGGCTGGCCCGAGACCAAGAAGGTGCGCTGGAGCCTGGATATAGACCCCACCGAGTTGAACTAAGTTGAACCCGGTGCGGGCGAACCGACAGATACAACAAGGGGGCCTGCGCCCCCTTGTTGTATCTGCAGCAGCCCCTTATTGCGCGGGCTGGGAGACCCCCTCCAGCCGCACCTCGACCCGGCGATCCGGCGCCAGACAGGCGATCAGCGCCTGCCTCGACTGCTCGCCACAACTGCCCCCGGTTACCGGGGCCGACTCACCGCGCCCCTCGGCCCGTACCTTGTCGGCAAACAGCCCCTTGGCGACCAGATAGTCGGCCACGCTGCGGGCGCGCTGTTCAGACAGGGACTGGTTGTAGGCATCGGACCCCAGCCTGTCGGTATGACCGATCACGGTCGCGACCCCGTCTTTCGGGTTGGCGGCCACTATCTGGGCGAACAGGCTATCCAGCGCCTGGCTCGCCTCGGGTCTCAGGGTCGCCTTGTTGAACTCGAACAGCACATCCGAGTTCAGGCTGAACTGCTTCTCGACCAGCACGGGCGCCACGACAGCGGCGGGGGGTGGGGTCGGGGCCACGGGTTCGTCGCCGATCTGGTTGAAGTGATAGACCATGCCGACCGCCAGCAGCCCGTTGTCCAGCTCTATGCCGGACTCATCGAGCGAGGTCTTGCCGAGCGGAGTGGTGTACTGGTATTCGAGGCGGGCGGACCAATCCTTGTCGATGGCATATTCCAGACCGAGTGCGCCGACGAAGGCGGCGCCGTGATACTTGCCGCCGCCCGACTCGGAGAGGTTGCTGGTGCCATCGTTGGCCCAGGCGCTGATGGAGCTATCGGTCCAGGCGTAGGCCCCCCCCAGCCGGCCATAGATGTCCAGGGCCTCGGTCGCCGGGAAGCCGATCTTCATGGTGGCCTGGATCATCTGCGCCTTGGCCTCCCCATCCAGTCCCGCCTCGACCCCGTTGCTGCTGAAGCGCTGATCGACCTGATACTTGCCGAGCCAGTCATACCCCAGCTCGACGGCCACATTCCTGTTGACCTGATAGCCCACGAAGGCGCCAAGGCCGAGGTCACTGTGATCCTGACCGGGATCGAAGGTATCGAGCACCTCCTTGACCTGATCGTCGTAATCCACCCCGTAGAAATTGGACCAACCGGCCTTGCCACCGGCATACCAGGTGTTGTCTTGCGGCGCGGCCTGCAGCGCCCCCGTAGCCATCAGACCACCGATCAGGACGGCGAGCATAGATTTGTTCATGGATGAGCCCCTGCAATGAATTGTTATGACGCGCTGGCGTCTCTCTTCCCTGACGAGGCCCAGAACCCAAGCCTCACACTGAGATTATCCCATCTGTCACTAGCCTCAAATGACAAAACTCTCGGGAGTGTGAGCTCGCTTACATTCTGAGACCAAGGCGGCCTTCTTCCTGATATTCAAGGAAATAGACCCCATTCGCCCAGTACCCTGTCGTCCTTTGATCATGGCTGCATTGCATATGCCAGACCATAATCAAATCCGTTTGACCCCCATCAATCGTTCGGATAACATCCAAATAATAATGATGTTATCCGCATAGGAATGTCTCGATGTATTTATGACAAGGGGCATTTGATGGGATACGCCTGCCAAAGACAAATACCAATAAATGTCTAGTGATTGGTTCCGTGCCTCGTACGCGCCCAAGACCGCAGAATAAATATGACTCACTCAGCGGTGAAACTGTATTACACCATGAATCGATAACAGGCACCTGGACACATGAACTATCTGGAACGATTAGCTCCTATTTTATTTTTATTGATGTGGAGTAGTGGTGCCATCTTCGTCAAGATGGGATTGGAGAACGCATCTGTGTGGTCCTTCCTGACCCTTAGGGCTACAGGTGCATTTCTACTGATGGGGATGATCTATCTCTGTTTTAAAATAAAGAGTAAAACAAAATTAACACCAAGCATACTTGCCAGAGTGGTGGTAACAGGCCTCCTGTTGCAAGTCTTCTACCAAGCCTTTTATTTCTTGTCCATTCGTTATGAACTCTCGCCGGGTCTGGTCTCCATCGTCCTCGGTTTGCAACCCATTCTGACCATATTGCTCGGTGGAGATAAGGCATCACCCTATACACTACTGATTCTTATGATCGGCTTCTCAGGCCTGGGACTTGCGATCTTTGGAGCCAAAGATGTCAGTCATGTCACTCCCTTGGGTGTTATCTTTGCGCTCCTCTCGGTAATGGCAATCAGCATAGGTTCTCTCTGCCAGAAGACGATCCCCATGACACCACTGGAGTCAGGCATGATCCAGAATGGTTGTGCCTCCATCGTCTTCGTAGCCACTTCCCTCGTTATCGGATGGCATGTGAACTGGACCCCAAACTTCGTCTTCTCCTTATCATGGATGATAGTGGTCGTTTCCACCGGGGCCGTATTACTGTTGTTCTATATGATCCAGAGAAACTCGGCGAGCAAGGTCAGCGTCCTCTTCTATCTGGTGCCAATATTAACCATGCTCTTTGATTTCATTGCTTTCGATACTGAAATTACAACAACAACTATTATGGGGGCACTAATAGTCATCGCCTCTATCAAGCTATTCAATCTACCAACTCGGCGCACATCTGAAAAAGTGCTCTCGTGAAAATATAAAAGAGGGAAGTTGATACTTCCCTCTTTTTAATCACTTCATGCGTTCATCGCCACTCGCCAGGAACAGCCGGTAGGCGGGATCGTCGCTCACCTCCTTCCAGCCGTAGCCAATCTCGTGCAGGTAGTCGTGGAAGGCGGCCACGTCTTCATCCGGCAGCTCGAAGGCGCAGAGCACCCGGCCATAGTCGGCACCGTGGTTGCGGTAGTGGAACAGGCTGATGTTCCAGCGACAGCCGAGGGTCTCCAGGAAGCGCATCAGGGCGCCCGGCTGCTCCGGGAACTTGAAGCTGTAGAGGCGTTCACCGAGGGGCCGGGCCGGGCGGCCGCCAATCATGTAGCGCACGTGGTTCTTGGCCAGCTCGCTCTCTGTCATGTTGACCACGGGGTAACCGTTGCCACCAAGTTGATCGATGATCTGGCCGAGCTCCTCGTCGCCGCCGGTGAGGCGCACCGACACGAACAGCGAGGCCTGCACGGCATCCGCGTAGCGATAGTTGAACTCGGTCACCATGCGTGGCCCGAGCTGGCGGCAGAAGTCGAGGAAGGCCCCCTTGCGCTCGGGGATGGTCACCGCCAGCATGCCCTCGCGCTTCTCGCCGATCTCGCAGCGCTCCGACACGTAACGCAGGCTGTGGAAGTTGACGTTGGCGCCGGACAGTATGGCCGCCATCCGGCCGCCCTTGACCTGCTCCCGCTCGCTGTAGGCCTTGAGCCCGGCCAGCGACAGGGCACCCGACGGCTCGGCGATGGCGCGGCAGTCGTCGAAGATGTCTTTCAGCGCGGCGCAGATCTGGTCGTTAGAGACGGTCACCACCTCGTCCAGATACTGGTTGCACAGGCGGAAGGTCTCCTCGCCGATGCGCCTGACCGCCACCCCGTCCGCAAACAGCGAGACCCGCTCCAGGTTGACCGGCTCACCGGCCGCCAGCGCGGCCTTGAGGCAGGCGGAGCCCTCGGCTTCCACCCCGATCACCTTCACGTCCGGCAGCAGTTGCTTGATGTAGACCGCCACCCCGGCGGCCAGGCCGCCGCCGCCCACCGGCACGAAGACGTGGGTGAGGTGTGTATCCTGCTCCAGCAGTTCCTTGCCGATGGTGCCCTGGCCCGCGATCACCTCGACGTCGTCGAACGGCGGTATCAGGGTGTAGCCCTCCAGTTCGGCGAGGCGGCGACTCTCGCCGTAGGCCTCGTCGAAGCTGTTGCCAAACAGCAGCACGTTGCCGCCCAGGCGGCGCACCGCATCGATCTTGATGTCCGGCGTGGTCTTGGGCATCACTATGATGGCCTTGATGCCGAGCTTGGCGGCCGACAGGGCGACCCCCTGAGCGTGGTTGCCGGCCGAGGCCGCCACCACGCCATTCGCCTTCTGCTCAGCGCTTAAGGTCGCGATCTTGTGATAGGCACCGCGTAGCTTGAAGGAGTGCACCGGTTGCAAGTCTTCCCGCTTGAGGGAGACCTGGTTGCCGAGCCGCTCGGAGAGCTTCTTGAGGGTCTGCAGAGGCGTCACCCGCGCCGCCTCGTAGACGGGGGAGAGCAACACCTTGCGTAGATAATCTGCCGCTGAAACCATGTCCTATTCCTCCAGCTTGCTTAAATCACGTACCGCACCTTTGTCGGCACAGGAGGAGGCGAGCAGCACTTTGCATGAATGATTTGTCGTCGCGCTCATCATCACTCCTCCAGCTTGCTTAAATCGCGCACCGCGCCTTTATCTGCGCTGGTGGCGAGCATGGCGTAGGCACGCAGGGCGTAGGAGACCTGACGCTGACGGTTCAGCGGTTTCCAGCCACGGGCCTCGACGGCGGCGCGGCGCGCAGCCAGCACGCTGTCAGCGACTTCCAGCACCATGCTGCGGGCCGGGATGTTGATGTTGATGATGTCGCCATCCTCCACCAGGCCTATGGTGCCGCCGGAGGCCGCCTCGGGGGAGACGTGACCGATGGAGAGGCCCGAGGTACCGCCGGAGAAACGACCGTCGGTGATCAGCGCGCAGGCCTTGCCGAGGCCCATGGATTTGAGATAGGTGGTGGGGTAGAGCATCTCCTGCATGCCGGGGCCGCCCTTGGGCCCTTCGTAGCGGATCACCACCACCTCACCAGCCTGCACAGTGCCATCCAGGATGCCGGCCACCGCCGTGTCCTGGCTCTCGAACACCCGGGCCGGGCCGCGGAAGCAGAGGTTCTCTTCATCCACCCCGGCGGTCTTGACGATGGCGCCGTTCAGGGCAAGGTTGCCGGAGAGCACGGCCAGGCCGCCTTCCAGGCTGTAGGCGTTGTCCAGGGAGCGGATGCAGCCCTCGGCACGGTCCAGATCCAGCTCGGGCCAGCGGCAGCTCTGGCTGAACGCCTTGGTGGTGCGGATCCCGGCCGGGCCGGCGCGATAGAAGTCGTGCACCGCCTTGTCATCGCAGCGGCTGACGTCGTACTGCTCCAGCAGCTCGTGCAAGCTGGTGCCGAGCACGTTGCGGGTGTCGCCGTGCACCAGCCCGGCCTTCTCCAGCTGGCCCAGGATGGCGACCACGCCACCGGCGCGGTGCACGTCTTCCATGTGGTACTTCTGGGTCGAGGGCGCGACCTTGCACAGCTGGGGCACCCGGCGGGACATGCGATCGATGTCAGTCATGGTGAAGTCCACCCCGGCCTCCTGGGCCGCCGCCAGCAGGTGCAGCACGGTATTGGTGGAGCCGCCCATGGCGATGTCCAGCGCCATGGCGTTCTCGAACGCCGCCTTGGTGGCGATGTTGCGCGGCAGGGCGCTCTCGTCATCCTGCAGGTAGTAGCGGTTGGCCAAAGCGACGATGCGCTGGCCGGCCAGCTTGAACAGCTGCTCCCGATCGGAGTGAGTCGCCAGCATGGAGCCGTTGCCCGGCTGGGAGAGGCCCAGCGCCTCGGTCAGGCAGTTCATGGAGTTGGCGGTGAACATGCCGGAGCAGGAGCCACAGGTGGGACAGGCGCTGCGCTCTATCTGATCGCTCTGGGCGTCGGACACCTTGGGGTCGGCGCCCTGGATCATGGCGTCCACCAGATCCAGCTTGATGATCTGATCCGACAGCTTGGTCTTGCCCGCCTCCATGGGGCCGCCGGAGACGAAGATCACCGGGATGTTGATGCGCAAGGCGGCCATCAGCATCCCCGGGGTGATCTTGTCGCAGTTGGAGATGCAGACCATGGCGTCGGCGCAGTGGGCATTGACCATGTACTCCACAGAATCGGCGATCAATTCGCGGGAGGGCAGCGAATAGAGCATGCCGCCGTGGCCCATGGCGATGCCGTCATCCACGGCTATGGTGTTGAATTCCTTGGCGACGCCACCGGCCGCCTCGATCTCCCGGGCCACCAGCTGGCCGAGATCCTTGAGGTGCACGTGACCGGGCACGAACTGGGTGAAGGAGTTGACCACGGCGATGATGGGCTTGCCGAAATCCTGGTCGGTCATGCCGGTGGCGCGCCAGAGGGCACGAGCCCCGGCCATGTTACGTCCGTGGGTGGTGGTGGCGGATCTCAACTTCGGCATTGTCTCTACTCCCTGAATACATGAGCCCGGTTGGGCAAATTAGTGATGCAAAACTGTCACTGCAAATCGGTTGTGGCAAGGGACCTGCCCTTGCCATAGCCGACTCTGGTCTGAGAGCGGGCGACGGATCGCCCGCTCAGCCTTCGATCAGTCGTTGACCGGGGTCAGCCAACCCCACTTGTCCTCGGTCTGGCCGTTGAACAGGCCGAAGAAGGCATTCTGCAGCCGCTCGGTCACGGGGCCACGGCTCCCGGCCCCGACTTTCATCCGATCCACCGATCGCACCGGGGTCACCTCGGCGGCGGTGCCGGTCATGAAGATCTCGTCTGCCACATACAGCGCTTCGCGCGGCAGCGCCTGCTCACGCACCTCATAACCCAGATCTTTGGCCAGCGTCATTATGGTGTCGCGGGTGATGCCGGGCAGGATGGCGGCGGTGGCGGGCGGGGTGAACAGCACACCGTTCTTCACCAGGAACAGGTTCTCCCCGGCCCCCTCGCTCAGATAGCCGTTCACGTCCAGCGCCAGCCCCTCGGCGAAGCCGTTGCGCTTGGCCTCCCGGCTGATCAGCTGGGATGAGAGATAGTTGCCGCCGGCCTTGGCACCGGTGGGGATGGTGTTGGGCGCGAGCCGGCTCCAGGAGGTGACGCACACATCCACCCCGTTTTTGAGCCCCTCCTCACCGAGGTAGGCGCCCCAGGGCAGCGCGGCGACCATGAGATCCGCCTTGGCATCCAGCGGCGGATGCAGCCCCAGCCCCACGTTGCCGACAAAGGCCAGCGGGCGCAGATAGCCGCTTTTGAGGCCGTTCTCGCGCACCACGGTGCGGCAGGCGTCATTCACCTCGGCCTCGCTGTAGGGCACGTCCATCCAGTAGATCTTGGCGGAGTCGAACAGGCGACGGGTGTGCTCCTGCAGGCGGAAGATGCAGGTTCCCCTGGGGGTGTCGTAGGCACGCACTCCCTCGAACACCGAGGAGCCGTAGTGCAGGGCGTGGCTCATGACGTGGACCTGGGCATCTTGCCAGGGCACCAGTTTGCCGTTGAACCAGATGTACTGGGGGTGGGAAGGCTGTGACATTGGCTTTGCTCCTTAAGCGCTGATCCGGGGCTGCTGTTCCAGTGCATCGACCCGGGAGACGTCCACCAGCTTGACCAGCTGGCTCCACAACTGCTGGATGGGACGCACCGACTCGACAGTAACCGTGATCCGCAGCTGTTGGCAATCCTGCTCCATATTGAGGGCGCAGAGCGCGAAGCCGCGGTGGCGCACCACCCGCAGCACCCGCTCCATCACTTCGGGTCTCGGCTGGGCGTGAATATGCAATGTGTGCTGGTTCATGGGCGTTGCTCCATCATCTTGTGGTTGGCGACTCCTGGTGGCACCAGGGGCCAGACGTTTTCTTCCTCTGAAATCGCGACATGCAGCAGGTAGGCGCTCTCGCTCGCCAGCAGACGGCCCAGTGCCGGCGCTATCTCCGCCTTGCGGCTGATGGTCTCGCCGGGGATGCCGAAGGCGGCGGCCAGGGCGATGAAGTCCGGGTTGTCCGAGAGTATGGTCTCGCTGTAGCGGCCGTCGAAGAACAGCTCCTGCCACTGGCGCACCATGCCGAGACGCTGGTTGTCGATCAGCACCATTTTCACCTTGAGCTGGGCGCGGCGTATGGTGCCGAGCTCCTGCACGTTCATCATGAAGGAGCCGTCACCGCTCACCAGCACCACCTCGTCATCCGGCCGCGACATCTTGGCGCCGATGGCGGCGGGCAGGCCGAAGCCCATGGTGCCGAGGCCGGCGCTGGAGAGATGGTTGCGCGGGCTGGTGAAGCGCATGTGCTGGGCTACCCACATCTGGTGCTGGCCCACATCGCAGGCCACCACGCTGCTCTCGGGCAGACGCTCGGAGAGCTGCTTGAGCAGGGCCGGGGCGTAGATGGGCTGGCCGGGGTGGTCGTAGCGAAACGCATATTCCCGTGCCATGGCGGCGCAGTGCTCACGCCAGGGGGCGATGTCGAGGGCCATGGCCAGCGCCGGCAGCACCAGCCTCAGATCCGTGGTGATGCCCACCTCGGCGGCGCGGCGCTTGCCGAACTCGGCGGCGTCCACGTCCAGATGGACCACCCTGGCGTGGGGGGCGAACTCGTCCAGCTTGCCGGTCACCCGATCATCGAAACGGGCGCCCACCACCAGCAGCAGATCACACTGCTGCACCGCGTAGTTGGCGGCCTTGGTGCCGTGCATGCCGAGCATGCCGAGATAGACGGGGCTGTCGGGATCCAGCGCCCCTATCCCCTTGAGGGTGGTGACCGCCGGCATGCCGCTGGTGGCGGCAAACTCGCGCAGCTCGGCCTCGGCATTGGCCATGCCGACCCCGCCCCCGACGTAGAGCACGGGGCGCTCGGCGGCCGCCAGCAGGGCGCGGGCGGCGCCGATCTCGGCCAGGTTGAGGGCCTCCGGCTCCGCCACCGCAAACAGCGGGCTCAGGGTGGGCACGGCGGCCAGCTGGATATCCTTGGGGAAATCGATGAGCACAGGGCCGGGGCGGCCTTCGGTGGCGATGGCGAAGGCTTCGGCCAGCACCCGCCCCAGATCGGCGGGGTCGGTGACCATGAAGGAGTGCTTGGTGCAAGAGAGGGACATGCCAAGTACATCCACCTCCTGGAAGGCATCGGTGCCCACGGCGGCGCAGGCTACCTGGCCGCTGATGGCCACCAGCGGCACCGAGTCGAGCAGCGCCTCCGCCAGCCCGGTCACCAGGTTGGTGGCACCCGGGCCCGAGGTGGCGATGCAGACCCCCACCCGGCCGGAGGCGCGGGCATAGCCCACCGCCGCCATGGCGGCGCCCTGCTCGTGGCGGCAGAGCTGATGGGCCAGACCACCGTCATACAGGGCATCGTAGACCGGCATGATGGCCCCGCCCGGGTAACCAAACACCTGGGTCACACCCTGTTTCTTGAGAGCCTGTACCAAAAACTGCGCGCCGTTCATGTGGAAATCCTGTCCTTTGGTCGAAAAAAAACCCCCGAGCCGTGAGGCTCGGGGGTCGCTTGTTTCGTTCTGTCCGGTGGTGGGTCTATCCCTTGTTCCGTGCAGCTAAACGAGCCCCGAGCGGTGAGATAATAATCACCACTAGGACCACAATAATGCTGACGAAACGGGAGGCCATGTTCATAGTTACAACCGGAAATCCTGTGAAATAGGGGCGGTTTGCACCGCGAATGGCTATTAGAACTAGCACGGTGATTTTTATTGGGCAAGCGTTTTTTAGCTGACAAGACTCTGATTTCAAGCGCGCCGACGGCCTCTGGCTGGCACAAAAAACTAATAAAAAACGGTTAACCAGCACATACATCAAACCAAGGACGGGATTTATGTCATTAGCTGTGGTTTATAGCCGTGCCAGCCTGGGGATCGCGGCGCCGCAAGTCACGGTAGAAGTCCATTTATCCAACGGGCTGCCCGCCTTCAACATGGTGGGATTACCGGAAACCTCGGTGAAGGAGTCGCGGGATCGGGTGCGCAGCGCCCTGCTCAACGGCAACTTCGAGTTCCCGAGCAAGCACATCACGGTCAACCTGGCCCCCGCCGATCTGCCCAAGGAGGGGGGCCGTTTCGATCTGGCCATCGCCATCGGCATTCTCGCCGCTTCCAAGCAGATACCGGCAAAATACCTGCTCGATCATGAATTTTTGGGGGAACTGGCCCTGACCGGCGAGATCCGCCCCGTACTCGGGGTCTTGCCCGCCGTGCTCGCCTGCCGCGATGCGGGCCGCACCCTGCTGGTGCCGCGGGAGAACGGCCCCGAGGCCTCGCTCATCCAGGATGCGGAGGTGCGCACCGCCCACCAGCTGCTGGCGGTGACCGCCTGGCTGGCGGGCCAGTATGAGCTGCCACTGCCGGAGCCCCAGAGGACGGAGACACTGCCAGACGTGCCGGATCTGCAGGATGTGATCGGCCAGTCCCAGGCCAAGCGGGCGCTGGAGATCGCCGCCGCCGGCAGCCACAACCTGCTGTTCATAGGCCCCCCCGGCACCGGCAAGAGCATGCTGGCGAGCCGCCTGCCCGGCATCTTGCCGCCGCTCAGCGAGCAGGAGGCGCAGCAGACCGCCGCCATCCACTCCATCGGCGGACTCACTCCCCGGGTCGGCCACTGGCACCACAGGCCCTATCGCACGCCCCATCACAGCGCCTCGGCGGTGGCCCTGGTGGGGGGAGGCAGCCACCCGAGACCCGGCGAGATCTCGCTGGCCCACAACGGAGTGCTGTTTCTCGACGAACTGCCGGAGTTCGAGCGCAAGGTGCTCGACTCCCTGCGCGAGCCGCTGGAGACCGGCCACATCACCATCAGCCGGGCCGCGCGCCAGGTGAACTTCCCCGCCCGCTTCCAGCTGATTGGCGCCATGAATCCCAGCCCCTGCGGTCACTATGGGGACGGCCAGACCCGCTCCAGCCCGGATCAGATCCTGCGCTATCTCGGCAAGCTCTCCGGCCCTTTCCTCGATCGCTTCGATCTGACGGTGGAGGTGCCGCTGCTGCCCAAGGGCAGCCTTACCGGCAAGGCGGAGCGCGGTGAGCCGAGCCGCCAGATCCGGGAGCGGGTGCTGGCGGCGCGGGAGCGGATGCTGAGCCGCAATGGCAAGCTCAACAACCTGCTGGATAGCCGCGAGATCGAAGATATTTGCCGACTATCGGCGCAAGATGCCGAGTTTCTGGAGAGCGCCATTCAGAAACTCGGACTCAGCATCCGGGCCTGGCACCGCATACTGAGGGTGTCGCGCACCATAGCGGATCTGGCGGGCCGGCCCGCCATCGAGAAGGAACACCTGATCGAGGCGCTCGGCTACAGGGCCATGGATCGGCTGCTCTCCCGCCTGCGCAGCGGCTGAATGACTGGGATTATGGAAAAGTGAGTCCTATGTGGTCCATGGCTGTCAGACATGGTTTAGCGCGCCATCGGCTGATATTATGGCCACAGATCTGACCACTTGCTGGTCATCCACAGACAAGAAGACGGACTCGATTCATGCAAAACAAGCTGATAGAGCGACTGCGCGGCAGCCTCTCGACCCTGCTCTATTTCCTCAATACCCTGTTCTGGTTTGTCCCCATACTGCTGCTCGGCCTGATCAAGCTGCTGCTGCCGATCAGGGGCTGGCGTACCCTCTGCAACGCCCTGCTGGATGGCTGCGCCAGCTGCTGGATAGGTTTCAACAATCTGATCCAGAAAGTCATCATCAGAACCACTTTTGAGGTGGTCGGAGTGGACAAAGGGCGCCGGAATGAGTGGTATATGGTGATTGCCAACCATCAATCCTGGGTCGACATACTGGTATTGCAGCGGATTTTTAATCAGAAAATCCCCTTCCTGAAGTTTTTCCTCAAGAAAGAACTGATTTGGGTACCTTTTCTCGGTCTGGCCTGGTGGGCGCTGGATTTCCCCTTCATGCGACGTTATTCCCGGAAATTTCTGGAAAAACGCCCTCATCTGAAGGGAAAGGACATAGAAACAACCCGTAAGGCCTGTGCCAAGTTCCGCCACATTCCGGTGAGCGTGATGAACTTCGTGGAGGGCACCCGCTTCACCGCCCACAAGCATGACAAGCAGGCCGCCCCCTATCGCCATCTGCTGCACCCGAGGGCGGGCGGGGTCGCCTTTACCCTGGCGGCCATGGGGGATCAACTGCACCAGCTGGTGGATGTGACCATCGCCTATCCGGGCGGCATCCCCAGTTACTGGGACTTCATGTGCGGGCGGGTCAGGGAAATCAAGGTTCGGGTGCGCTATCTGCCGATCGAACGCAATCTGGTGGGGGATTACTTCAATGACCCCGAGTTCCAACAAGAGTTTCAACAGTGGTTGAACGGGATCTGGCACGAGAAGGATCAGACCCTGAGCCAACTGCTGGCGGACGAGACACAGTAAACGACACCCATGCTCACCTTTCTTCCCGGCCCGCTGGTGCTGCTCATCAGCGCCAGCCTGACCATATTGTTCATCATCCTGGTCTCCAGCCTGATCCTGCTGGTGTCGCTGATCAAGCTGTTGCCGATCCCGGGCCTCAGCCACGCCTGCAGCCGGATCAACAACGGCATCATGCGCTTCTGGCTGAGCTGCAACGCCCTGGTGATCCGCCTCACCACCCGCATCGAGTGGCAGATCGAAGACGACACCCGGTTGCGCAAGGATGGCTGGTATCTGATCGTCAGCAACCACCTGAGCTGGACCGACATAGTGGTGCTGGGCCATCTGTTCAGGGACCGGCTGCCGGTGCCCAAGTTCTTCATGAAGCACGAGCTGATCTACATCCCGCTGATGGGATTGGCCTGCTGGGGGCTGGACATGCCCTTCATGCGCCGCTACTCGCGGGCATTCCTGCTGCGCAACCCGCACCTGCGCGGCAAGGACATAGAGACCACCCGCAACGCCTGCGAGAAGTTTCGCCACATCCCCACCACCGTCATCAACTTCGTGGAAGGCACCCGTTTCACCGAGTCCAAGCGGGATGCGGTGCACTCAGCCTACCGTCACCTGATGCCGCCCAAGGCGGCGGGGCTGGCCTTCACCCTGGCCGCCATGGGGGAGCAGTTCGACAGCCTGATCAACGTCACCATCAGCTATCCGGACAACGCCGAGACCCCGTTCAAGGACTTCCTGATGGGGCGGATGAAGCGCATTCGGGTGCGCATCGAGGAGCTGCCCGTCGATGAGCCGCTGGTGGGGGATTACTTCAACGACAAGCAGTTCAAGCGGGGCTTCCAGCAGTGGCTGAACCAGCGCTGGCAGGAGAAAGACAGGGTGCTGGCGCAGTGGCAGGAGACCGATGCGGCGGCTCAGGTCGAGGCGGTGATCGCCAAGGTGAGCGCCGAGGCCAGCTCGGGCAGCTGATCCTCCGAGAAGACTCTGATGCCGTGGCGCCGCAGCAGGGCCGTGGTCTTGCCCTCACCCGCCACCGAAACTCCCTCGAAGCGGCCGTTGTAGATGCGGCCGCTGCCACAGGAGGGACTCCCCTCCTTGAGCAGCGCGAAGCGGATCCCCTGGCTCTGGCAGAGCCGCAACGCCAGTTCGGCACCGCGATCGAATTCGGCGGTCACGTCCAGCCCAGACTGAGTCACCACCAACTCCCCCTGCCGTTCGGCGGGCGGGCGCGGGGTCGGCAGGCCACCGGCCACCTCGGGGCAGAAGGCCAGGGTGCGCCCCTCGGCCCCCAGCGCGCTCAGCCAGTCGCTGAGGATCCCCTTGCTCTGACCGTCGTACCGCACCGGCTGCCCGAGCAGGCAAGCGCTGACCAGCACGCGTAGCGGTTTATGGTTCATGCTTCGGCTCCATTCATCACCTGATCAAACATCACGCAGCAGGGGCTCTCCAGCCGGTAGAGGATGGCGGGGCGCTGCTTGCCGGTGCGCTTGCGGCCGGTATCCACCAGGATATCGGCGCGGTGGATGCGCTTGCGAAACGCCGCCGTGTTCATCGGGGTCTGCAGGATGACCTCGAAGGCGCGCTGCACCTCGGAGAGGGTGAACTCGGGGCCAAGCAGTTGCAGTGGCAGGGTGCTGTAGCGGCTCTTGATGCGCAGCCGCTCCAGCCCCTTGGCGATCAGCTGGCCGTGGTCGAAGGCGAGGCCGATGCCCGGCAAGACAGAGAGCGGATGCCAGCAGCCGCGCACCACCTCCACCTCAGGCTCGACCAGGCACAGGTAGACCAGGGTGGTGGACCAGCCGCGGGGATCCCGCTCCAGATTGCCGAGGGTGCAGACCTGCTCGCTGTAGCAGTGGCCCAGCCCCCACTCCGCCAGCAGGCGATGGCGGGCGGCGTCCAGATCCCGGTCCCGCGTCTCGTCGATGCGCAGCGCGGGCAACTGCCAGCTATGGGCAAAGGGGGGGCGATCGCGGGTCTCGAGGAGCAGCTCGAGCCGCTCCTCGTTCAACCGCAGCACCACCATATCCAGACTCATTCTCGGCATCCTGACTGACCTGCTCGCCTTCCAATAATGTTTGGTAGATAATATCACAAGGATAGTATGTGCAGGAGCCAATCATGGGAACCGTCGCCAGCCTGGATATTGATGCGCAGAAGGGCTTCACCCCCCTCTGCCCGAACGAACTGCCCGTCGCGGGTGGGGATGCAATTGTGGCTGCACTCAACGCCCAGGCAACCCTCGCCAGCCTGCGGGCAGGCAGCAAGGATGCCCATCCCCGCAATGCCGCCTGGGCCGTCTCTGACCCCGCCGACATGCTGCAGCCGCTGGATCTGCCCAACGCCGACCTCAGCTGGCCGGTGCACTGCGTGCCGGGCACCCCGGGCTTCGAGCTGCTGGACGGCCTGCCCGCCCCCATCGATTACGACTTCTTCGTCTGGAAGGGGGTCGAGCCGGATCTGCATCCCTACGGCGCCTGCTTCCACGACCTGGCCGAGCGGCGCAGCACAGGCCTCATCGAGTTTCTGCAGTCCCGCGGCGTCAGCACAGTGCTGGTCGGCGGCCTCGCCACCGACTACTGCGTCAAGACCAGCGTGTTGCAACTGCGCCGGGCCGGCCTGCGGGTGATCGTTCATCTCGACGCCTGCCGTGGCATCAGCCCCGAGACTGTGGCCCAGGCCCGCACCCAGATGATCGAGGCTGGCGCCGAACTGGTCCAGACCCTGACCGATGTACAACGCCTGCTGGACGCCTGACATGCCGCCGATCCTCACCCGCCAAGCCGATACCGGCGCCTGCAACTTTTCCATGCGGCAGGGGCGAGCCAGCGCGCTCACCCGCCTGCGAGGAGTCTGATATGCCTCCTATCCTCACCAGCCTGCTCGACACCGATGCCTGCAAATTACCTATGCGGCAGGGGAACGTCATCGCGCTCACCAGCCTGCGGGGAGTCTGATATGCCGCCGATTCTCACCAGCCTGCTCGACACCGACGCCTACAAGCTGCACATGCAGCAGGCCGTGTTCCATCGCTATCCGGATGCCGAGGTGGTGGCCGAGTTCCACAGCCGCAATGAAGAGGATCTGCTGCCCATGATGGGCCAGATCGAGGAGCAGCTGCGCCTCGCCGGCTCCCTGCGGCTGACCAAGCCCGAACTCGACTTCCTGGCCGAGCGTCCCTTCTTCACCGCCGATTACCTCGATCACCTGCGCCGCAAGCCGCTCGACGCCTCCCTGCTGCGGGTGTTCGAGCAGGATGGTCGCATCAATGTGCGGGTCGAGGGCCCCTGGCAGGACGTGATCCTGTGGGAAATCCCTGTGCTCGCCATCATCAGCGAGATGCGCAACCGCTTTCGCTATCCCCAGTTCGGGGTGAGCCAGGCGCTGGATCGGCTGGATCAGAAGATCGACAAGCTGAAGCATGAGCTGAGCCCGGCGGAGATGCAGGATTTCAACCTCATCGACTTCGGCACCCGCCGCCGCTTCTCCCACGCGGTGCAGGACGCCGTGGTGGGCCGTCTCAAGGAGCGCCTGCCGGCATTCAAGGGCACCAGCAACTACCAGCTGGCTCAGAAATACCGGCTGCCGGCGGTGGGCACCCAGGCCCACGAATGGTTCCAGGCCCACCAGCAGCTCGGCTTCCCGCTGGAGCACAGCCAGCGCGCGGCCCTCACCAGCTGGCTGGACGAGTTCACCAACCACCTGGGGATCGCCCTGACCGACTGCATCACCATGGATGCCTTCCTGCGCGACTTCGACTTCGAGCTGGCCAGCCGCTACCAGGGCCTGCGCCACGACTCCGGCGATCCCGTGGTGTGGGGCGAGAAGGCCATCAGCCACTATCAGCGGCTCGGCATAGACCCCAGAGACAAGACGCTGGTGTTCTCCGACGGCCTCAACCTCGACAAGGCGGTGCAGCTGTTCCGCCACTTCCGCGGCCGCATCAACACCAGCTTCGGCATCGGCACCAAGCTCACCTGCGATCTGCCCGGCGTCAGCCCGATGAACATCGTCTTCAAGCTGATGGAGTGCAACGGTGGCCCGGTCGCCAAGATCTCCGACAGCCCGGGCAAGACCCTGTGCCGGGATGCGGACTTCATCCGCAACCTCAAGCAGGCGTTTCACGTCGGGGTGTAAGGTAGCTTTTTAGGGGCGCCGCCTTGTGCATCACGCCGCCGGCGCCCTACCATGATTCACTTGCCAGGTCCGACAGTTGTCGGGCCTTTCTCTTGCCCGAACGACAGACCACAAGGAACTGCCATGACTCGTAAATGGATGTTTGCCCTCACCACCCTGCTCGCCAGCCTGGGCGCCACCGCCGCCGAGCCGCTGCGCGTCTCCGCCATTCCGGACGAGGCTCCCACCGAGCTGCAGCGCAAGTTTGCCCCGCTGGGTGACTACCTGGCTGAGCAGACCGGCCGCGAGGTGGTGTTCGTGCCGGTCAACGACTACGCCGCCGTGGTGGAGGCGCTGGCCTCCGGCAAGCTCGACATGGCCTGGCTCGGGGGCTTCACCTACGTGCAGGCCCATCGCCGGGCCGACAAGGTAGTACCGCTGGTACAGCGTCAGGAAGATGCCCAGTTCACCTCCAAATTCATCGCCAACGCGGACAGCGGCATCAAGACCCTGGCCGACACCAAGGGCAAGGACTTCGCGTTCGGTTCCCCCTCCTCCACCTCGGGCCACCTGATGCCGCGCCACTTCCTGGCCGAGCAAGGCATAGTGCCGGAGCGTGACTTCGCCCATGTCGCCTTCTCCGGCGCCCACGACGCCACCGTCGCCTGGGTCGCCTCCGGCAAGGTGCCGGCCGGTGCGCTCAACGCCTCTGTGTGGGACAAGCTGGTGGAAGAGGGCAAGGTCGATACCGCCAAGGTGAAGGTGATCTGGACCACGCCGACCTATTTTGACTACAACTGGACGGTGCGCGGCGACCTGGACCCGGCGCTGCAGGAGAAGATCAAGCAGGCCTTCCTCAAGCTGGATCCCGCCGTTCCGGCCCAGGCCGAGATACTCAAGCTGCAACGGGCCAGCCGCTTCATCGAGACCAAGCCCGAGAACTACCTGGGCATCGAAGCCGCCGCGACCCAGGCCGGCCTGCTGAAGTGATCGCCGTCGCCTTGACAGGGGAAGGACTGCGGCTCGGCCAGAGCCGCATCCTGCACCCGTTCAGCCTGCGGCTGGAGGCGGGTGAGTGCGTCGCCATCATAGGGCCGAGCGGGGCGGGCAAGACCAGCCTGCTGCGCCTGCTCGGCACCGAGCTGCGCGGGGAGGGCAGCCTCAGCCTCTGGGGGCAGGATCCCTGGGCGCTCTCCAGCCACGCCCGCCAACGGCTGCGCAGCCGGATCGGCATGGTCTGGCAACAGCCGCCCCTGCCCGCCTCCCAGCCGGTGCTGACCGCCGTGCTGGCCGGGCGGCTCGGCCAGTGGTCCCTCGGCCGCGCCCTGCTCTCGCTGCTGCGCCCCTGCGACCCCGATGGGGCCAGGGCCGAGCTGGCCCGCCTCGGCCTCGCCGACAAGTGGCAGCAGCGCTGCGGCGAGCTCTCCGGCGGCCAGTTGCAGCGGGTCGGCATAGCCCGGGTGCTCTATCAACAGCCGGACCTGATCCTGGCCGATGAGCCTGTCTCCGCCCTCGATCCCGTGCTCGCCCGCAGCAGCCTGGACGCCTTGCTGGCCCAGGCCCGCGCCCGGGGCAGCACGCTCATCGCCAACCTGCATGCGGTCGAGCTGGCGCTCGAGCGCTTCCCCCGCATCATAGGCCTGCGCGAGGGACGGGTGCAGTTCGACTGCCCCGCCCAGGCGGTCACCCCCGCCATGCTGAGCGCGCTCTACGCCGGCGATGACGAGGTGGATGCGTGCCTGGGCTGACGGACCGCTGGCGCCATCCCCTGCCCTGGCTGCTGGCACTGATCGGCTTCAGCCTGTGGCAGCATGCCGAGGGCTGGCTCGGGCTGTTTGACGGCCAGAGCTGGCGGCAGATGGGCAACTTCCTCGCCACCAGCTGGCCACCCCGCATGGATCAGGACTTTCTCGGCCTGACCCTGAGCGCTGCCCTGGAGAGCCTGGCGGTCGCCACCCTGGGGCTGGCCGGTGCCCTGCTGCTCGGCGTCCCGTTCGCCCTGCTCGGCTCCCGCGCCCTGTCGCTGGCCGAGCTGGGCCCCATTCCCAGCCCGCTGCGCGGTGCCTTGCGGGCCCTCAGCCGGCTGATCGCCATCCTGCTGCGCAGCCTGCCCGAGCTCATCTGGGCGCTGCTGTTCGTGCGGCTGTCCGGGCTCGGGCCCCTGGCCGCCATCCTGGCCATCACCGTCAGCTACGGCGGCATGCTGGCCAAGGTCTACAACGAGATCATGGAGAGCGGCGCCCTGCAACCGGCCCGCGCCCTGCTGCTCAGTGGCAGCGGCCGCCTGCAGGCGCTCTGGTATGGAGTGCTGCCCGCGGTACGCCAGGAGCTGCTCTCCTACACCGTCTCTCGCTGGGAGTGCGCCCTGCGCGCCTCCGTCATCATGGGCTTCGTCGGCGCCGGCGGGCTCGGCCAGCAGCTCGAACTCTCCCTGCGCATGTTTGCCGGCGGCGAGGTGGTGACCCTGCTGCTGGCCTTCATCCTGCTGGTGAGCCTGGCCGACGGCCTCAGCGCCTGGCTGCGCCACAGCCGCTCCCCCGGGCTGCAACTGCTGGCCTGCCTGGGGCTGGCCGGCGCCTTGGCGTTCCACCAGCTCGACTGGCGCATGCTGAGCTTCTCCTTCGGCGGAGTGGGGCAGTTCATCGGCGAGTTTCTGCAGCCGGACTGGTCGACGCCCTTCCTGCTGACGGTGGGTACCGGCCTTCTCGATACGGTGCAGATGGCGCTGCTGAGCACCCTGCTCAGCGCCCTGCTGGCCCTGCCGCTGGCCTGCCTCGCCCGTCACTGCTGGCCGCTGCGGCTGCTGTTCAACCTGCTGCGCTCCGTGCCCGAGCTCATCTTCGCCAGCCTGCTGGTGATCGCGGTCGGGTTGGGGCCGGTGGCGGGCATACTGGCGCTGGCGCTGCACACCACCGGGGTGCTGGCGCGGCTGTTCGTGGAGACGCTGGAGAATGCGGATCAGGCCCCTCGCCTCGCCCTGCAGCTGAGCGGCGCCGGTCGCATCGCCAGCTTCTGGTACGGCCTGTTCCCGCTGGTGGCGCGCCAGTGGCTGGCCTACAGCCTCTATCGTGGCGAGATGAACCTGCGCGCAGCCACCATCCTCGGGGTGGTGGGCGCCGGCGGCTTGGGGCAGCAGCTCTATGTGTCCCTGAGCCTGTTCCGTTACGATCAGGCGGCCACCCTGATCCTGGCCATACTGCTGCTGGTCTGGCTGGCGGAGGCCATCAGCCGTCGCACCCGGCTGCCGCGGCCGGCGCCGTCCCAGCGGGACTGCCAGATCTGAATCCGGATTAACCTCCGTCTGCCTTGCCCGCCGAGATGGCCGTAAAAAACAAAAAAGCCCGCCGGTTCGCACCGGCGGGCTTTTTTCATGAGGTCAGGCGGGATCAGTCTTTCTTGGCCAGCAGGTACTTCACCAGCTGGTTGAACTGCTCCTGGGAGGTGATGGATTCAATCTTCACCATGTACTTGCCGTTGACCAGGAAGGCCGGCACACCGCGCACGTTGTAGCTCTCGGTGTTGCGATCGAACTGGGAGACCATGCCGGAGACCGCGAAGCTGTCGACGGCACCGTCGAACTCTTCGGCCGGCACCCCGTTGTCCACGAAGATCTGCTTCACGTCAGCACGGCTCTGCGGCATCTGACGCTGGGTATGGATCTTGTCGAAGATGGCCGGGGTCAGCTTGCCTTCCACGTTCAGCAGGTTGGCGACCGCATAGGCACGCTGCATCTCGGGACCCATCTCGCGACCCAGGAAGGCCACCGGGTTCTTCTTCATCGGCACGCCTTCCGGCAGGTTCTTCTTCAGATCCTCGGCAATCGGCTCGAACTTGGCGCAGTGCGGGCAGAAGTAGGAGAAGAACTCCAGCACTTCCGGTTGGGCGCTGCCGGTCTGGGTGACCACGTCATAGTTGACGCCTTCCTTGAATTCCGGGGCGGCGTGAACCATGGGGATCATCAGCATGGCAGCGAGGAAAAATAGTACTTTTTTCATGACGTTTCCTGTTAAGGGATCACTGTGAGGCACGCCCGGCGAACCGAAGCAGTCCAAGCCTATTGCGTCACCCTCTTGCCGTCAATGCCCAAGGCGAGCCAGGCAGGATCGCCAGCGGGCACGAGGACCCGCAAACGGCATCACCACCCCGGCGACAGCGGCGGCGCTTGCAGGGCGGCGAGCTGATCGTGCTCAGGGATGGCGATCTGCAAACAGCATCCCCATCCCTGGCATCACCACCCCGGCGTCAGTGACAGCGGCGGGGCCTGCAGGGCGGCGAGCTGGTCATGCAGGGTCGCGATCTGCTGGTGCCAGTAGTGATCGGTGCCAAACCAGGGGAAGTGGCGCGGAAACGCCGGATCTTCCCAGCGCCGGGCCAGCCAGGCCATGTAGTGAACGATGCGCATGGCCCGCAGTGGCTCGATCAGCGCCAGCTCCCGCGGGTCGAACTCCATGAACTCCTCGTAGCCGGCCAGCAGGGTATCGAGCTGGATCAGCTGCTCGTTGCGATCCCCGGACAGCAGCATCCACAGATCCTGGATGGCGGGGCCGGTGCGGCAGTCATCGAGATCGACGAACATGGGGCCATCGCGCCACAGTATGTTGCCGGGGTGGCAATCCCCGTGCAGGGAGATCTGGGCCACGTCCAGGGTCATGGCGTCGCAGACATGCCGGATCAGCTCGTCGAGCACCCCGAAGAACTGCTTGGCCAGCCCGCTCGGCACCCACTCACCGGCCGCCAGCAGCTGGCGCGGCTCGTGCAGCATGCTCTCCACGTCCAGCCGGACGCGGTGATGGAAGGGGCGGCTGGCGCCGATGCGGTGGATGCGGCCGAGATAGCGCCCCACCCACTCCAGCTGATCCAGGTTGTCCACCTCGAACTGACGGCCCCCCACGCTCTGCCAGATGGCGAAGGGGTAGCCCTGATGCTCCAGCAGAGTCTCACCGGCGAAGGCGAGCGGCGCCGCCACCGGGATCTCCGCCTCGTTGAGGCGGGCGGAGAAGCCGTGCTCCTCCAGGATCTGGGTCCGGCTCCAGCGACCGGGACGATAGAACTTCACCACGAAGCGGCGGCGATCCTCATCCTGGAACTGGTAGACCCGGTTCTCATAGCTGTTGAGCTCGATGAGGCCGGAATCGATGCGCAGGCCGCTGAGATCGATCGCATCCATGATGAGATCGGGATTGAGGTCGGAATAGTTGAAACGCATGTCATCCACCATGAGAAAGGGGCGCTGTTGCGCCCCATTCTATCCGAGATGGCGGATGAATACCGCCCTCGGCACCGGCCGATACGCTGGCCGGGTTGCACCTGGGCAGGGAACGGCCGCCATGGCGGACCCACTCCGCTCAAGGCCAAGGCCCGTCACAGCCGGCTGATAAACTTGCTGGCCTGGCGCAGGGTGCCCTTGCTGTCGCCCTCTGCCGCCCCTTCCCGCTTCAGCACGAACTGGATGTCCAGGGTCGGTCGCTTCAGGTTGAAGGGGTCCACCGCCACACTCACCGGCAGGGTGAAGATTTCCCCTGGTTTGAGAGTCACCTCGCGCGGGCCGAACCACTGGTGCTCCGGCAGCCCTTCCACGTCCAGCTGATAGGTCTGGGGCTGCAGGGTCTTGTTGAGGATCTTGAGGGTATAGGTGTTCTCAATCAGCCCCTCGCTGTTCTCGCGGAACAGCTGGTTGCGATCCCGCAGTATGTCGAGCCCCATCGGCATGATGGACATGGCGTTGTAGACGAACACCCCCAGCATGATGACCATCACCAGGCCATAGCCGAGCAACTTGGGCCGCGCCACCTGGGTGACGTTGTGGGCCAGCTTGTGCTCGGTGGTGTAGCTGATGAGGCCGGGCGCATAGCCCATCCGATCCATGGTCTGATCGCAGGCATCGACGCAGGCGCCACAGTTGATGCACTCGTACTGCAGGCCGTCGCGGATGTCGATGCCGGTCGGGCAGACCTGCACGCAGAGATCGCAGTCGATGCAGTCCCCCAGCCCCAGCGCCTTGGGATCGGCCTTGCGGCTGCGGGCGCCGCGGGTCTCGCCGCGCTTGCTGTCGTAGCCGACGATGTAGGTGTCCTTGTCGAACATGGCGGACTGGAAGCGGGCGTAGGGGCACATGTGGATGCACATGATGGCGCGCATCCAGCCGGCGTTGCCGTAGGTGCAGGCGGCGAAGAACAGCACCCAGAAGATGACCCAGCCGCTCGCCTGCAGGGTGAAGAATTCCGGTACCAGCTGGAACACATCCTGGAAGTAGGCGACGAAGGTGAGGCCGGTGCCGAGCGACAGCAGGAGCCAGGCCAGATGCTTGGTGCCCTTGCGCGCCAGCTTCTCGCCGCTCCAGGGGGCCGCGTCCAGCTTGCGGCGCTTGTTGGCGGAGCCTTCCAGCTTCTCCTCGAACCAGATGAACATGAAGGTCCACACCGTCTGCGGGCAGAGGTAGCCACACCAGACCCGGCCGAGGAAGGTGGTCACGAAGAAGAGCGCAAAGGCGGCGATCATGAAGACCCAGGCCAGCAGGGTCAGATCCTGCGGCCAGATGGTGGCGCCGAAGATGTGGAACTGCTGGTGTTCGAGATCGAACAGCACCGCCTGGCGGCCGTCGTAGCGCAGCAGGGGCAGGGTGACGAAGAGGGCGACGAAGAACCAGCCCATGGCCTTGCGCACCCGCTGCCAGTAGCCGGTCTGGGATCTCACATAGATGCTGTTACCGGGGTTGAACCTGTCATCGCCGGCTTTGAACGTGTTGGGATTGAAGGTCCCGGTGACATCGCCGGTGACATCCTTGATATCGATCTTGTCCTGGTCGGCCATTTCAACACATAGCTCCACTCATATTGTTATGAAGCCGATTATATCTTAAACAGCCTGCTAATTGTGTGGGTTAAATGTATCTATAGTTCGAGTGTTGTCGCAATTTCGGCTAACAAAAAGAGCCCATAGTCGGTTGACTATGGGCTCTTTTTAGAGATTCTTTTGAAAACCTCATAGCCTGCCGCAGGAGCAAGCTTTACTTGATGCCGCGCGCCTTGAGCAGGGCTTCCTTGAAGTCGGGGACATGATCCTTGGCCAGGCCCGGGATCATCGCCTGCTTGTCGGACTCCCGCATCTTGAGGTGGTAGATCAGCATGTCGTCGGTCAGCTCGGCCAGGGCGCCGTCATAACCGGCCTCTGCCGCCAGTTTGCTGACGAACTGCACCAGGCTGAGATCCTGTTCCTTGATCCAGGCGGGCTGCAGCAGCTCCAGCAGCTCTTCGATACGATGACATTGCATAGACGACCTCTTTAAATCTGTCATGTGAAACTCAGGCAACCTTACCCATCAAGGCTACTTCGATACGATCCCGCCCATTATGCTTGGCCTGATAGAGCGCCGCATCCGCTTTTTGGATCAGCTCTGCGGTCGAGAGGCTGGGATCCGGCACCAGGGTGGCCACCCCGAAGCTGCAACTGACCCGGCCGGAGACCAGGGATTTCTGGTGCGGGATGCCGAGGGAACGCAGGGCCCTGCGCACCTGCTCGGCGATCTGGATGGCCCCCTGCAGGCCGGTGCAGGGCAGCAGCAGGGCAAACTCCTCCCCGCCGTAGCGGGCGGCCAGATCGTCCTCCCGCCGCAGCACCTCGGCCAGCAGGCAGGCCACCTGTTGCAGACAGTCGTCTCCCAGCTGATGGCCGTAGAGATCGTTGAACTGCTTGAAGTAATCCACGTCCACCAGCACCAGGGAGAGGGGCGCCCTGGCCCGCTGGCAGCGACGCCAGGCGCGTGCCAGGGTGTCGTCGAGGTGGGCCCGGTTGGCGATGCCGGTCAGCCCGTCCAGCCGGGAGGTGAGCCTGAGGTGCTCGGACACCGTCTTGAGCTCGGCCACCAGATCCGCGTTGGCGAAGCGGTGATAGAGGGAGGCCACCTGATCCCGCCGCAGGCGGCGCAACAGGGTCGGCAGAAACACGAACAGGTAACCCGCCAGCAGGCAGGAGACGAGGCGTTCCTGCTCGTTGCCGCCCCCCAGCTCGAACAGCATGGCGAGGCCGAGCGGCAGCACGGCGCCATAGAGCGCACGGCGACAGCCGAACAGCATGATGGCGCTGCCGGTGAGGATCAGGCTGGCGAGCATCATCATGGCGGCGCGATAGGTGTCGGGCAGCCGATCCATGTAGAGCAGCACCCCGAGCGCCCAGAGGATGGAGGTGATGGTGACCCCGATGAACAGCTCCCGCTCCAGCACCGGCAAGGGGATCTGCGCCAGCCTTGGCCGGCGCCAGCGCAGGTGCCACCAGCGTGCCAGCAGCAGCAGGCAGATCAGCCCCAGCCAACCCAGCGCCTCCCCGGCCGGCAGATAGTCGTGAAACAGCAGGCTCCAGCCGAGCGCCAACAGCGCCAGACAAGGCAGGCTGAACGAGGCGTGGGCATAGAGTTGGGCCATGATGGCTTGCCGCACCTGGCGTGTGACACTCTGGGTCAACTGGATACTCCCTGTTCAAGAGCCGGGCAGTTTAGCACTCCCCCTTCCAGGCCAACAATCAATTGCCCGCTATTATGCTGCCGCTCAGCCAGCGCGTGGAAAGAAACCCGATCGGCACCGGCTCAGGCCGGGAGACCGCCGGGCCCGCCACGAGCGCGGGGCGACCCGGCAACCCCGGCCAGATCAGCCGCGATCCAGCTCGTCGAGGATGGGGCACTCCGGGCTCTCGTCGCCGTGACAGCAGCCCACCACCTCCTCGAGGGAGGCCAGCATGGCCTGCAGGCCCTGGATGCGGGCCCGCAAGTCGACGATCTTCTCCTGCGCCAGCTTCTTCACCTGGGCGCTGGTCCTGTGCTCGTCCCGGTAGAGTGCCAAGAGCTCCTGGCACTCCTCCAGATTGAAGCCCGTCTCCCGCGCCCGCTTGACGAAGCGCAGCTCCCGCAGCGCCCCGTCGTTATAGCTGCGGTAGCCGTTATCGCTGCGCACGGGCGCCGCGATCAGGCCGATGCTCTCGTAGTAGCGGATGGTCTTGGCGGTCAGGCCGGTGGCCTTGGCAACCTTGCTGATGTTCATCTGTGCCTCCTTAAATGTTCTAATGAGTGCCGGCATGGCTCGCCGCCTTGGGCTGCCAGCGTTTCAGTAACAGGGAATTGCTCAATACGGTGATGCTGCTCAGGGCCATGGCCGCCCCCGCCAGTTCGGGGCTGAGGTAGCCAAACGCAGCCAGCGGAATGCCGACCACGTTGAACACGAAGGCCCAGAACAGGTTCTGCTGTATGGTGCGCCAGGTCGCCGCCGAGATGTCGATGGCGTCGGCCACCAGCCGCGGATCCGATCTCATGAGAGTGATGGAGGCGGTCTCCATCGCCACGTCGGAGCCTGAGCCCATGGCGATCCCCACATCGGCCGCCGCCAGTGCCGGAGCGTCGTTCACCCCGTCCCCGACCATGGCCACCAGGCCGTCGACCTGGGCGCGCAGCGCCTCGACCTTGGCCACCTTGCCGGCGGGCAGCACAGAATCGAAGGCCCCGTCCAACCCCAGCTTGGCGGCGATATAGGCCACGGGGGCCGGCGCATCGCCACTCACCAGCCAGCAGGCGATGCCGCGCTGGCGCAGAGTGGCGATGGCGGCCGGGCTCTCGGGGCGCAGGGTGTCGGCCAGGGCGGCGATGCCAACCGCCACGCCGTCGATGGCGACCCAGACCCGGGTCGCGCCATCGCCGTCCGCCTCATCCTGCTGCGGCATCGAGATCCCGAGCGCGCTCAGCAGGGAGGGGTTGCCGATGGCCACCTCATGACCCGCCACCTTGCCGAGGATGCCGGCACCAACCCGCACCTCCACCTCGTCCGGTTGCGGCAGGGCATCGCCACTGACCGCCTCACGCATGGCCAGCGCCAGCGGGTGTTCACTCGCCTGTTGCAGGGCGGCGGCCAGGCGCAGTTGCGCCGGGGTGCCGCTCCAGCTCGCCAGCACGGGCTTGCCCTGGGTGAGGGTGCCGGTCTTGTCGAATATCAGCGCCTTGATGGCATGGGCTTTTTGCAGGGTATCCACGTCCTTGATCAGGATGCCGTGGCGCGCCGCCACCCCGGTGCCGGTGACGATGGCGGCCGGCGTGGCCAGCCCCAGGGCGCAGGGACAGGCGATCACCAGCACGGCCACCGCCGCCAGCAGCGCCTGGCCGAAGTCGTTGCCGATGGCGTACCACACCAGCAAGGTGAGCAGGGCGATGGCCATCACCACCGGCACGAACACCGCGGAGACCTTGTCCACCAGCTGTTGCAACGGGGCCTTGCCCATCTGGGCACTCTCCACCAGGGCAATGATCTTGCTGAGGCTGGAGTCTTCCCCCACTGTGGTGGCCTCGATCTCCAGCACGCCGGAGCGGTTGATGGCACCGCCCAGCACGGCATCCTCCAGTGCGCGCAGCACCGGCAGGCTCTCGCCGGTGAGGATGGATTCATCCAGCTCGCTCTCGCCGCTGGTGATCTTGCCATCCACCGGCACCCGTTCACCGACCAGCACCCGCAGCCGATCGCCGCGCAGCACCTCGTCGACAGAGAGGCTCTGCCACCCCTCGCCGCGCCAGACGGTGGCGGTCTCGGGACGCAGCGCCATCAGCTCGCGAATGGCGGACTGGGTGCTGCGCCGGGCGCGCGCCTCCAGCAACTTCCCTAACGAGATCAGGGTGATGATGATGGCACTCGCCTCGAAGTAGAGCTTGCCGCTGGCGGCCGCCCCCAGGGTCAGCAACAGGTAGAGACTGTAGAAGTAGGCGGCGCTGGTACCGGTCGCCACCAGCACATCCATGTTGGCGGAGCGGTTCTTGAGGGCCAGCCAGGCGCCGCGATAGAAGCGGGCCCCGATCCAGAACTGCACCGGGGTGGCGAGCGCCAGCTCCAGCCAGGCCGGCAGATGCCAGGGCAGCAGCCCGGCCATGGCGACCATCCCCACCAGCAGCGGCAGCGTCAGCAGGGCCGAGACAACCACCTGGATCAAGGCCTTGTGGGCGATGGCCGCCTCCTGCGCCTCACGCTCCTGCAACTGCTGACGGCGGGCGCTGGCACTGCCTTGTGCCAGCCGGGCACCGAAGCCGAGCGCCTCGATCTGCCCACGCAGCGAGGCCGGCGTCTGCGCCCCCGGCACCAGGGTGATGCGGGCCTGCTCGAGGGAGAAGTTCACGTCAGCCGAGAGGACACCCGGCAAGGCGGTCAGCATCTTGCCGAGCCGGGCCGAGCAACCGGCACAGGTCATGCCGCTGATCTGGAACGACAACGACTCGCTGCCATAGCCGTAGCCCTGCGCCTCTATGCTGTCCAGCACCTCGGGCAGCCGGGCATCCTGGCTCAGTTCGATGGCCGCCTGCTCCAGCGCGAAGTTGACGGTGGCCTGCACCCCGTCGAGCTTGTTGAGGGCGGTGCTGATCCGGCTGGCGCAGTTCGCGCAGCTCATGCCGCTGATGGGAAGTTGAATATGCATGGTCATGACAATCCTCCTCGGATAGACCAGCAAACCTTAACCTTTACAGTAAGGGTAAGCTCAAGCGACCGCACTCACTTTTTGCTCGCATAAAAAACGGCGCCAAAAGGCGCCGCATTTAACACTCCGGAGACGGCGATCAGATGCCGTACTGGGCACGGTAGGCCCGCATGGCGGTCAACTGCTCCGCCAGCTCAGGCTGCTCTAGCTGCTTCTCTTCCAGATACTGGATCAGATCCCCCATCTGGATGATGGCGATGATGTGGGCGCCGTAGTCACGCTCGACTTCCTGAATGGCGGAGAGCTCGCCCTTGCCCTTCTCCTGGCGATCCAGCGCGATCAGCACGCCGGCCAGGGAGGCACCGTTGGCCTGGATCAGATCCATGGACTCGCGGATGGCTGTGCCGGCGGTGATGACGTCATCCACCAGCATGATGCGCCCCTTGAGCGGGCTGCCCACCAGGTTGCCGCCCTCGCCGTGATCCTTGGCCTCCTTGCGGTTGAAGCACCAGGGCACGTCCACGTCGTGCTGCTCCACCAGCTGCACCGCGGTGGCGGAGGCAATGGGGATCCCCTTGTAGGCCGGGCCAAACAGCACGTCGAACTCGATGCCGGCATCCATCAGGGCGGCGGCATAGAAGCGGCCGAGGCGGGCCAGATCGCGACCGCTGTTGAACAGGCCGGCGTTGAAGAAGTAGGGGCTCTTGCGGCCGGATTTCAGGGTGAACTCACCGAATTTGAGAACCTGTTTCTCCAGGGCGAACTCGATAAATTGACGCTGGTAGGCTTTCATTCTGGCTCCTTGCTTGGCTTGTCGTTTACTTGCGTGGGGGTATAAAAAAACGCGGTCAATGCCGCGTTTTTCAAATCAGAAATTCAAGAGAGCGCCTGCTTCTGCAGCGCGATGATGTCGTCGATGCCGCCCTTGGCGAGCGCCAGCATGGCCAGCAGCTCCTCGTGGGTGAAGGGTTCGCCCTCGGCGGTGCCCTGCACCTCTATGATACGGCCATCCTCGGTCATCACCACGTTCATGTCGGTCTCGGCGGCGGAGTCCTCGAGGTACTCCAGATCGCAGATGGCTTCCCCTTGGAAGATGCCGACGGAGACAGCCGCGATCATCTGCTTGAGCGGGCTCTGCTTGAGCAGACCCTTCTCCACCATCCAGTTCAGCGCGTCCACCAGCGCCACGCAGGCACCTGTGATGGCGGCGGTGCGGGTGCCACCGTCGGCCTGCAGCACGTCACAGTCCACCGTGATGGAGTGCTCGCCCAGGGCGGTCAGGTCCACGGCGGCGCGCAGGGAGCGGGCGATCAGCCGGGAGATCTCCAGGGTGCGACCACTCTGCTTGCCGGCGGCGGCTTCACGGTTCATGCGCGAATGGGTGGAGCGCGGCAGCATGCCGTACTCGGCGGTGACCCAGCCCTGGCCCTTGCCCTTCAGGAAACGCGGCACGCTGGTGTCGACGCTGGCGGTGCAGAGCACGCGGGTGCTGCCGAACTCCACCAGTACCGAGCCTTCTGCATGTTTGGTGAAGTGGCGGGTGATGGTAACCGGGCGCACTTGCGCGGCACTGCGATCGCTGGGACGGGACATGGGACTGACCTCTGGGCTGGCTGAATTGGCGCAGGAGTATAAGCCATCCCAGCCCAAATATCAGCCGCTAAAACCACGCTGTCGGCTGACGGGGCAAGCCTGGCTGAGTATACTGGCCCCACACTTCATCAAGCCCGGAACAATCAATGATTCACAGCATGACCGCCTACGCCCGCAAGGAATTCAAGGGCGACTGGGGCACAGCCGTTTGGGAAATTCGTTCGGTCAACCAGCGCTATCTGGAAACCTACATCCGCCTGCCCGAGCAGCTGCGCAGCCTGGAGCCGGTGCTGCGTGAGCGTTTCCGTGCCAAGCTGCAGCGCGGCAAGGTGGAGTGCAACCTGCGGTTCGAGGCGGCCCAGGCTGCCGCCAGCCAGCTGCACATCAATGAAGAGCTGGCCAAACTGATCATCGACAGCGCCAACTGGGTGATGAAAGAAGCTGGCCAGGGCCAGCTCAACCCGGTCGACGTGCTGCGCTGGCCCGGCGTCATGGCTGCCGCCGAGCAGGACATGGACGCGGTCGCCACCGAGCTGCTCGGCGGCTTTGACCAGACCATGGAAGACTTCCTCGCCTCCCGCGCCAGCGAAGGGACCAACCTCAAGGCGCTGATCGAGCAGCGTCTGGACGGCATCCAGGTGGAAGTGAAGAAGGTACGGGTACACCTGCCGCAGATCATCGAGTGGCAGCGCCAGAAGCTCACCGACCGCCTGACCGAGGCCAAGGTGGAGCTGGATCCGGCCCGCATCGAGCAGGAAATCGTGCTGCTGGCCCAGAAGATCGACGTGGCCGAGGAGCTGGATCGGCTGGAGATGCACATCAGCGAGACCATCAAGATCATGAAGAAGGGCGGCGCCTGTGGCCGTCGCCTCGACTTCATGATGCAGGAGTTCAACCGCGAGTCGAACACGCTGGGTTCGAAATCCATCAACGCCGAGGTGACCCAGTCCGCGGTCGAGCTGAAGGTGTTGATCGAGCAGATGCGCGAGCAGATCCAGAACATCGAGTGATCGCTTCGGTTGCTGAACTGATTGAAAAAGCCCTTGTTAACAAGGGCTTTTTTTATAGTGCGCCCGCCATCTGGCCGCTCCCGATAAGGACTCAGCTGCCGAGCAGGAAGGAGGAAGTCGGCTTCTTCGGCTGGGGCGCCGCCCTCAGCGCGGCGGACAGATCGTCCGCTTCCTCGCATCGCCCGCACAGGCCCTGCAAGATCCACAGCTGCTCCTGCGCCTTCTGGGGTTCACCATTTTGCAGATAGGCCTCCCCCAGATACTCGTGAGCGCCACGGTGCTCCGGATCTAGCCTCAGCGCCTTGTCGTAATAGGGAAAGGCCTGCGCCAAGCGGCCAGACTTGCGGGCCACGTAGCCTGACCAGTTCCAGACGTCGGCGGAGTTGGCCGCGTCCTGGCGCAGATCCCGCAACAGCGCCTCGGCCTGCTGCCATTGCTGCGCCCCGACCAGTTGCTCGACCCGCTGCAGTTGCCGCTGGGTCGACGATGAGCCTGCTGCTCCGCCCCCGCTGCTCCCACCACCACTGCTGCCGCCTCCCCCTGCCGCCAGCGCCAGGCCACTGCTGCTGAAACACAGGATGCCCACCAACAATATGCTCAGGACTTTCATGGCTCGCCTCCACAGGTTCGATATCAGGATCCCAACTACTAGGTTAGACCCCTCTTGGGCCCGAATAAGCGAGGCCGGGCCGCCATGGTGCAACTGACCAGCCCCTGGAGCAGGGGCAAGCAAGTGGCTGGCGCCAGGATACCGGCAGGCGGAGCACACAGTGAGGGGGGAACGAGAGAACCGCGGCGGCGGGTGATAAGGGCCGACGGCTTGCCGGCCCCGGGGATCAGTCGTTTTCCAGGCTGGCGAGGCAGTGGGACAGGGTGCGCGCCAGCGCCCCCTGATTGCGCAGCACCACGGCGCGGGCCTGCTCACCCATCCGGTGGCGGGCACCGCCATCGGTGAGCAGCTCGCTCACCTTGTCGCCGAGGGCGGCGGCGTCCGCCACCAGGGCGGCACCGCCCTGAGCCACCAGCTGGCGGGTGATGTCGCTGAAATTGAAGTAGGCAGGCCCGGTCAGGCAGGGCTTGCCGAGCGCCGCCGGCTCCAGCAGGTTGTGGCCGCCGACGGGCACCAGGCTGCCACCGACGAAGGCCAGATCGGCCGCCGCCAGCATCAGCGGCAGCTCGCCCATGGTGTCCCCCAGGTAGATCTGATCGGTGGCCCCGATCGGTGCCGCGCTGGTGCGCCGCACGCAGCCATAGGGAGCGCACAGCTCGGCCACCCGCTCGAAACGCTCGGGATGGCGCGGCACCAGGATCAGCAGCGCCTCGGGATGAGTACGCAGCACCCGCTCGAAGGCGGTCAGCACCTGCTCGTCTTCGCCCTGATGGGTGCTGGCGGCGATCCACACCGGTCGCGCCTCCCCCAAGGTCTGGCGCAGGCTGTGACCCTTGGCCAGCAGCTCGTCCCCCAGCTGGATATCGAACTTGATGGAGCCGGTCACCGCCAGCCGCTCGCGCCCCAGCCCAAGCCGATGGAAGCGATCCGCATCGTCCTGATGCTGGCAGAGCAGGTGGGTCAGCGGCCGGCTGAGGGCATCGAACGCCCCCTGGAAACGGGCATAACGCTGACAGGAGCGCTCGGAGAGGCGGGCATTGAGGATGGTCACCGGCAGGTGATGTGCCTCGCAGGCGGCCAGCCAGTTCGGCCACAGCTCGGTCTCCATCACCCAGAGGGCACGGGGCTGGAAGCGCTTGAGGAAGGCCGCGATCGCCCAGGGGTAGTCGAGGGGCGCGTAGCGATGCACCACCAGCTCGCCGAGCCTGGCCGCCTGTTCGGCACCGGTGCGAGTGGTGGTGGTGAGCAGAATGGGCAGATCCGGCCGCTCGGCCTTGAGGGCACGGATGAAGGGGGTGATGGCGAGGGTCTCGCCCACGCTGACCGCGTGGATCCAGAGTGGCGCCTCCTGCCCGCTGGCGGGAGAGCGACCCAGATGCTCGGCCCAGCGTGCCCCGAAGCCCGGCTTGCCCTTCTTCGGCCGGTAGAGCGCCAGCAGCGCCAGCGGCAAGCCTAAATGGATCAGCAGGTTGTAGAGCAGCCGGTACCCCATGCTACTGGCCCTGTCCCGAGCCGGCGGCACCGTCGTTGACTGGTTGCAGCGCGATGACAAGCTCCGCCGACTCGCCCCGCTCCAAGCGTTTACCCGCCTCAATTACCTGCTCCGGCATCAGCTCGATCAGGCACTTGAGGTGGCCAAACTTGCAGGTGCGCTTGAAGCAGGGGCGGCATTCGATGTCGGTGTGCACTATCTCGACCCGATCCGCCAGGGGCGGCGTGTAGAGCGGCGAGGTGGAGCCATAGACGCCGATCAGCGGCCGGTTGAGGGCGGCGGCGACGTGCATCAGGCCGGAGTCATTGGCGATGACCCGACCGGCCAGCGCCATCAGATCGATCGCCTCGTGCAGGCTGGTCTTGCCCGCCAGCACGTGGCAGTTGGAGCGCGACAGCGGATTGATCCGATCGCGGATGGTGTTGGCCACCTCCACATCCTTGCCGGAGCCGAAGATCCATACCTGCCAGCCCTCATCCAGATGCTTCTGGGCCACCACGGCGTAGTGCCCCTCAGGCCAGCGCTTGGCCGGCCCGAACTCGGCCCCCGGGCAGAGCACCAGCACAGGGCGGGCGCGATCCAGCCCGAGCCGCACCAGCGCCTTGTCCTGGTTGATGAGGTCCACATGGAGGGAGGGATGGGGAATGGTCGGGATGTCGGTCCGGCTCTTCATCTGCGCCTTGGGATAGGCCAGCGCCAGATAGGCCTCCACCATCAGCGGGAAGGCCTTCTTGTTGCTGCGCAGATCGTTGAGCAGGCCGAAGCGGTGCTCCCCCTTCCAGCCGGTACGCACCGGGATGTTGGCAAACCAGGGGATCAGCGCCGACTTCATGGAGTTGGGCTGGATGATGGCCTGATCGTACTGCTCGGCGGCCAGCTGCTTGCCGAGCCGGCGGCGGGCCCCCAGCTTGAAGTCGCCGTGGCCGAGCGGCATGGGAATCGCCTTGTCCACCTCGGGCATCCGCTCCAGCAGGGCTACACACCAGGCCGGGGCCATCACATGCAGCTCGCTGTCGGGGTGATTGGCCTTGATCGCCTTGTAGAGGCTCTGGGACATCACCATGTCGCCGACCCAGGAGGGGCCGATCACCAATATCTTCATCTCACGCGTCTCTTGGGCCAAGCCCTGCGGTTAATCGTTGCTGGGCGAGATTATGCCCCAAGAATGGCCGAAGATCCCCGATAACCCGCTCAGCACATGCCAAAAGGAGATGCCCGAACCTGGTCGCAGACCCATGCTCCGGCCGGTGTTTTAGGCTAGAATGGGCGCCAATCTGAGCATGACCCGCCCGCCGGGCGCCAACGAGAGCCCTGAACCCGTGAAAAAACCGACCCTGGCGGCCGTCCTGATCGTCAAGAATGAAGCCGACAACCTGCGCGCCTGCCTCGCCTCCCTCGAAGATCTGGTGGACGAGATCGTCATCCTGGACTCCGGCAGCCAGGACGAGACCCCCGCCATCGCCGCCGAATTCGGCGCTCGCTTCTTCGTCAACGCCCAGTGGCCCGGCTTCGGCCGCCAGCGCCGCCTCGCCCAGTCCCACGTCCAGTCGGAATGGGTGCTGTGGCTGGACGCGGACGAGCGGCTCACCCCCGAGCTGAGAGCGGCCATCGCCACCGTCATGGCCAACCCGGCCCAGGACACCATCTACTCCCTGCCACGCCTCTCCTGGGTGTTCGGCCGCTTCATCCGCCACAGCGGCTGGTATCCGGATCGGGTGCTGCGCCTCTATCCCAAGGCGCTGACCAGCTACAACGAGGTGCTGGTGCACGAGAAGGTGGAGGTGCGCGCCAACATGAAGATAGTCAACCTGCACGGCGACCTGCTCCACTTCACCTATCGGGATCTGGAGCACTATCTGGTGAAGTCAGCCGGTTACGCCAGGGCCTGGGCCGATCAGCGCACCGTCCGCGGCAAGAAGGGCTCCCTCGGCCAGGGGCTGGTGCATGCGCTGGGCTGCTTCCTGAAGATGTACCTGCTCAAGGCCGGCTTCCTCGATGGCAAGCAGGGCCTGCTGCTGGCCATCCTCTCCGCCCACTCCACCTTCGTGAAGTACGCGGATCTCTGGATCCGGCAGCAGCCCCAGGCGCCGGACCAAGCGGACAAGTAACGCCGGCCCCAACCGGATAAACCAGCATGATGAAACAGGGCCCGCGAGGGCCCTGTTGCTGTCTATCCGTTTTTCTCCTGCCAGAACGGCGAGGCCCAGCGGGCGATCGCCGCCGCCATGGTCTTGGGATCGAGCTGGCTCATGTCATCCGGGTGATCGCTGTCTTCCGGCGGGCTGAACGCCAGGTGGCGTCCCTCGCTGTTGAGCGGCCGCCAGCGCAGCGGGGTGGCGGAGCGGTGGGCCGGGAAGAAGCCGATGGTCGGCACGTCCAGCGCCGCGGCTATGTGCAGCGGCCCCGTGCTGCCCGCCACGAACAGGGCGGCGTTGGCCATCACCTGGCAGAACTTGGGCAGCCCCTCGTCGGAGCGGTAGATCCAGCCGTTGCCGCCGTGGGCCAGCAGTTCCGCCGCCAGCTGCTCGGCCTTGCCCTCCTCCCCCGGTCCCGCGGTCAGCACGCACTGCAACTCGGGGCAGGCCTGGTTGAGCTTGATGATGAGCCGCGAGTACTGCTCGATGGAGAGGTTGTTGGCCGAGCCACCGCTGCCGGCATGGACCATCAGCCAGGGCCGGCTGGCGTCCAGTTTCAGCCGGCTGGCGACCTGCTCGCGCACCTGCTGCAGGCTCTGCTCATCGAAGCTGAGGTAGGGGGCCTGCGGCTCCACCACGCTCTGCTGCTGATCGGCGAGGAAGCGGCGCACCAGGTCCAGGTTGTATTCGTACTCCGGCTTCTGGGAGCGGGAGCGGCGCTGGATCAGGCGCTGGTTGTAGAGCACCTGGGCCAGCTTGGTGGCGGGGGCCAGCCGGTAAGGGATGTGCGCCTTCCACACCAGCATGGCGTTGCGGGAGTTGGAGAAGAGGCAGATGGACGCATCGAAGGCAGCGGCCTTGATGCGGGCCTGCAAGGCCCGTTGCTGTTCCTTGTCGGCCCGGGCGCCCGGGTCCAGGATGATCTCGTCGATCCAGGGGCAGAGGCGGGCCAGCGGCGCCGTGTAGGCAGGCACCAGGGCAGTCACATGACAATCCATGGAGCGCTTGAGCATGGCAAAGCTCGGCCAGGCCAGCATGAAGTCGCCAATCTTGTCATTGCGTACTACCAGAATGCGTTTCATAAGAAATCCCTATGCTTCCTGTCACCAATGCAGGAAGGCTTGATGCGCGGTGCCGGTATTCTTGCCTGATGCACTGCTATTCTCAAGCGATGACTCAGTCGCGGTCGCGACAAAACCTCAACAGCCCCTATAATGCGACCAAATTTCCCGGTTGCAGGACTCAACAGCATGACCAACAAGGTAATTTATCCCGGCACCTTCGACCCCATCACCAATGGCCATACCGACCTGATTGGCCGGGCCGCCAGGCTGTTTGACGAGGTGGTGGTCGGGGTGGCCAACAGCCCGAGCAAGCGACCGCTGTTCGATCTGGCAGAACGTGTCCAACTTGCTCGCCAGGTGACCGCCCATCTGCCCAACGTCAAGGTGGTCGGCTTCTCCGGCCTGTTGGTGGATTTTGCCAGGGAGCAGCAGGCCAACGTGCTGATCCGGGGCCTGCGCGCCGTCTCCGACTTCGAGTACGAGTTCCAGCTGGCCAACATGAACCGTCGCCTGATGCCGGAGCTGGAGAGCGTCTTCCTCACCCCGGCGGAGGAGAACTCCTTCATCTCCTCCACCCTGGTGAAGGAGGTCGCCCTGCACGGTGGCGACATTCACCAGTTCGTCGATCCCCTCGTCGCCAAGGCGATTGCCGCCAAGCGAGGCAAGTGACGACCAGTGGCCCGTCATAGCCAGCCAGGGCCCTGGCGTCAGCTCAGGGCCTGACGGCAGGCCAGCTGCAACTCGTCGAGCCAGGCGTAGCGTCGCCGGTACATTGCGCGCTTCTTGGCCGCGATTTCCTCAAGCGGTTTGCGCACCACCGGCTGCAACCGCACGAAGTTGGCGTCCTGCGAGAGGGCGCCGAACTCCTGCCACAGCTCGTCATAATCCGCCTGCAGACAGGCTCTCTTCTTCTTGCTGTAGCGCTTGGCCTGGAAGATGTGCGCCTTCATCCGCACCGCCGACACGCGGCATGCCCCCATCGCCTCGGCCAACGCCAGCACCATCATCACCACCAGCGACTTGGGCCTCAGGCCATGGCCCGCCTTGGTCAACGCCCGCACCTGCTGTTGCGGCTGCGCGACACAGGGTTCAGGCCCCTGCACCGAGCCGATCACCAGCACCAGCTCGGCGCCGCTGCCGGCCAGCGAGAAGGCGCAGCTGTAGAGCCGCTCGCCCCGCTCGTTGACGACGGAGAGAGCCAGCTCGGCCTCGCGGCGGAAGGTGCCATCGTGGCGCAGCACGATGCGATGTTCGCTGGCGGGGTAACGGCCGAGCTCGATCCCCTCCCCTAGATAGAGCGGGTCGATCAGCTCCGGATAGCGGGCCAACAGTTGCCGGTAGTGATCCTCCACCATCTCGGCCCGCTGGCTGACGGTCGAGCAGGCGAAGCGATAGGGCCGCATCGGCTTGTCGAGCAACTCGGGGTGCTGGGCAGGCAGGGCCCGAAGAGGTTCTGCCTGAAACAGCTCGAACACCCGGCTCAGTTGCGGCCGATAGAGCAGGCTGCGCAGCACGAACTTGCCGCGGTTGAAGGTCTTGCGGGCGCTGTCATCGGGATAGAGGAAGCGGGCCATTTTTTGGGCACAATAGTGCCCCTGCCGGGACAGATGTTCCCAGTCTATTGATTTTGCTGTCATTTTATTATCTCTCTGCGTGTACAGCGAGATACTAGTAATCGACAGGCAGGGCTTCAACAGACTGGAAATACGTCGTTACAACTTCACCACCTTTCCCCCCAAATGGTCCCCCCTCAGCGCTGGCAATGGGAGCAGAACACCGTGGTGCGCTGCCCCAGCCGCACTTCGCTGAGCAGGGTATGGCAGTGGAAACAGGGCTGACCACCCCGGCCATAGACCTGCAACTGCTGCACGAAATAGCCTGGCTTGCCATCGGCGCTGGTGAAATCCTTGAGGGTGGTGCCCCCCTGCTGGATGGCGGCGGCCAGCACCCGCTTGATCTCGGCGACCAGGGTCGCCAGCCGCTCGGCGCTGATATTGCCTGCCGCCCGCTTGGGGTGAATGCCAGCGGCGTAGAGCGCCTCGTTGGCGTAGATGTTGCCCACCCCGACCACTACCTGGTTGTCCATCAGGAAGGTCTTGATGGCGGTGCTGCGCCCCTTGGCACGCCCTTGCAGGTACTCGGCACTGAAGGCCTCGGTCAGCGGCTCCGGCCCCAGCCTGGCCAGCAGCGCATGGGCCTCGGCCGGTTCACGGGTCCACAGCAGGGCACCAAAGCGGCGCGGATCGTTGAGCCGCAGCAGCTTGCCGTTGGCCAGCTCGATGTCCACGTGATCGTGCTTCTCGGCCGGGGTGCCGATGTCCAGCACCCGCAGGCTGCCGGACATGCCAAGGTGCAGGATGGCGGTGCCGAAATCGGTCTCCAGCAACAGGTACTTGGCGCGGCGGCTGACCCGGTTGATGCACAGATCCACCAGCTCCTGGATCTCGCCGGGCACCGGCCAGCGCAAGCGCCCGTCCCGCACCACCACGCGCGTAACCTTGATGCCGGTGAGCCAGGGGGAGATACCCTGGCGGCTGACTTCGACTTCCGGTAATTCAGGCATAAATGGCTCTCACGCTAATGAGTGTGGATCAGGGGGTTGGCCGCAGCAGGCTGCGGTATTGCGCCTGGCTCAGGCTGAGCCAGGTTGAGGGGGGCAGCAGGGCGGCAAACTTGCCGCTGTCCTGATAGAGCCCCAGCTCGATCGGATCGCTCTGGCCGGCGATCCACACCTTGAGGGTGACCGGGGTGCCGCGCACGGCGCCGCCGGGTGGCAGCAACCAGCCTTGCCACGCCTCGATATGGGCGGCCAGCTGGGCGCTGCTCAGCCCCAGATCCGGCCCGCTGCGCCAGCCCTGGCCGATGCGTTCTATCTGCCAGCTCGGGCCTTGCCAGGTCAGCACCACGGCGGCGTCCGGCAACAGGGGCCGCGGCCGTTGGGCGCTGTTCTCCTGCTGGGCCTGCTCCAACCGGTGCAGCAGGGTGATCACGATCAGCACCACCACAATGATCACGTTATTCCAGCCTTTACGGCTCAATTTGAACATGACAAGCCTCCGTTTCAACCGGCAGTGTACTGAATTCCGGCCATAAAAAAACCCGGCACGAAGCCGGGCTTTTGGGAATGCAGCATCAAGTAATTACTTGATTTTGCCTTCCTTGTAGATCACATGCTGACGAATCACGGGATCAAACTTTTTGATCTCCATTTTTTCGGGCATGGTGCGCTTGTTCTTGGTAGTGGTATAGAAGTGACCAGTACCGGCGCTGGAGTTCAGACGAATCTTATCGCGAATACCTTTAGCCATGATCTAATTCCTTATACCTTAACGCCGCTGGCACGCAGTTCAGCCAGAACCACTTCAACGCCGCGCTTGTCGATGATACGCATGCCTTTTGCGGATACGCGCAGGCTCACGAAGCGTTTTTCACTCTCAACCCAAAAACGGTGAGTGTGCAGGTTCGGCAGGAAACGACGCTTGGTCGCGTTGTTAGCGTGCGAACGGTTGTTACCAACTGCCGGGCGCTTGCCGGTTACTTGGCATACTCTAGACATGTCAGTCTCTCCAAATCTTACTTCATTATTGCTCGAGCAAATATCTGCCCCGCTGGCCTTCGATTGCGGGGCAAACAGAAGGCGGCATTTTATACAGCATCCGTGATCAAAGATCAACTAATACAGTGCCAGAGCCCAGTTACAACCAACCACGCTCTGCGAAAGAAACCGTGATGCCATCACCGATCACCAAGTGATCCAGCACTCTGATATCGATCAGGGCCAAGGCGGCCAAGATCCGATCCGTGAGTTGGCGGTCGGCCCTACTGGGCTCGGCTACGCCGGACGGGTGATTATGCGCCAGAATCACGGCGGCTGCATTATGTTTGAGCGCGATCTGCACGATTTCTCTGGGCCAGACGCTCGCCGAATCGAGGGTGCCGTAGAAAAGTTCAACGAATTGAATGACTCTATGCTGGTTGTCCAGCAGCAACAGGGCGAACACCTCCCGCGGTCTATCCCGCAGCTGGGCCTGCAGATAATCCCGGGTCAGCTGGGGCGAGGTGAGCGCATCTCCCCGTTGCAACTGCTCGGCCAGATGGCGCTTGCCCATCTCCAGCACCGCCTGCAGTTGGGCGTACTTGGCCGGCCCCAGCCCGTGGGCGCTGCAGAAGCTCTGCTGCTCGGCGCCGAGCAGCGCCCGCAGCGAGCCAAACTGCTGCAACAGCTGGCGGGAGAGGTCCACCGCGCTCAGTCCGTTGACCCCGGTGCGCAGGAAGATGGCCAGCAATTCGGCATCGGACAGTACCCCGGCCCCCCGCCGCAACAGCTTCTCTCTCGGACGTTCCTCCTCCGGCCACTCCTTGATGCTCATTTGTCTCTCCCTCATCCCTATTGAGAGAAACCATAGCAAAAAATCACGGGAGCCCGACCACAACTCCCCCATGTCAGCCTCTGTCGTCGCCCGTCGCCTGTGGTATCTTAGCCGACCAGTCAGAGTGAGCCGGAAGAGATGCAGCAGATGAGATTGGCCGATAAACGCATCCTGTTGGGTGTCAGTGGCGGGATCGCCGCCTACAAGAGTGCCGAACTGGTACGCCGCCTGAAAGATCAGGGGGCCGAGGTGCGCGTGGTGATGACCCGCTCCGCCAAGGAGTTCATCACCCCGCTGACCCTGCAGGCGGTCTCCGGCCACCCGGTCGCCGACAGTCTGCTGGATCCCGCCGCCGAGGCGGGCATGGGCCACATCGAGCTGGCCAAGTGGGCCGATCTGGTGCTGATCGCCCCCGCCAGCGCCAACCTGATGGCACGCATGGCCGCCGGCATGGCGGACGAGCTGCTGACCACCCTCTGCCTGGCGACGCCGGCACCGGTGGCGCTGGCCCCGGCCATGAACCAGCAGATGTATCGCAACGCCGCCACTCAGGCCAACCTCGATACCCTGGCCAGCCGTGGCATCCTGCTGTGGGGGCCGGACTCCGGCAGCCAGGCCTGCGGTGATGTCGGTCCAGGCCGGATGCTGGATCCCCTCGAGCTGGTCGAACGCTGCTGCCAGCGGCTCGCCACCGAGCCGTTGCTGGCGGGCGTCAAACTGCTGCTCACCGCAGGGCCGACCCGCGAGGCGCTGGATCCGGTGCGCTACATCAGCAACCACAGCTCCGGCAAGATGGGCTATGCCATCGCCCGCGCCGCCCGTGAGGCGGGCGCCGAGGTGACGCTGGTGAGCGGCCCGGTCACCCTGGCCACCCCTCAGGGGGTGGAACGGGTCGAGGTGGAGAGCGCCGAGCAGATGCATCAGGCGGTGATGAGCCGGGTTGGCGAGTGCGACCTCTTCATCGGCTGCGCCGCCGTGGCGGACTATCGCCCGGAGCGGGTCGCCGACCAGAAGATCAAGAAGACCGGTGACAACGACCAGATGCTGCTGACCCTGGTCAAGAATCCCGACATCATCGCCGCCGTGGGGGCGCTGCCGAACAAGCCCTTCACCGTCGGATTTGCCGCCGAAACCGTGGATGTGGAACAATACGCCCTCGATAAACTGCAGCGAAAACGGCTGGATATGATCGCCGCCAACGACGTGTCCCGCGCAGGTCAAGGCTTCAATGCCGATGACAACGCCCTGACCGTCTTCTGGCAAGGGGGTCAAGCCGCCCTGCCCCTGGCCGATAAGCTGACGCTGGCTCGTCATCTTGTCACCCTGATTGCACGCCACTATCGACCCTGAGCCCCGGCCCATTCCAACTGACGAAAGATTCATGACGGCGCAGATTGCATTGAAAATTCTGGGCGTCCACACAAGCACTCATTGAAAACGAACGATTCATGAACACACAAGTTGAACTGAAAATCCTGGATGCCCGCATCGGCACCGAATTCCCGCTGCCTGCCTACGCCACACCGGGTTCTGCCGGCATGGATCTGCGCGCCCTGCTGGATGCGCCGCTGACCCTGGCGCCGGGGGACACCAGCCTGGTGCCGACCGGCCTCGCCATTCACATCCAGGATCCGGGCCTGTGCGCCACCATACTGCCCCGCTCCGGTCTCGGCCATAAGCACGGCATAGTGCTCGGCAACCTGGTCGGCCTCATCGATTCCGACTACCAGGGCCAGCTGATGGTCTCGGTCTGGAATCGCGGCAACGACAGCTTCACCATGCAGCCCGGCGAGCGCATCGCCCAGCTGGTGATCCTGCCGGTGGTGCAGGCCAGCTTCCAGCTGGTCGACGAATTCAATCAGAGTGAACGGGGTGAAGGCGGGTTTGGTTCTTCTGGTCGCCAATAACAGACCACACCTGTCCTCGTGACCGGTGCCTAATAACGGAATCAAGCCATTGTTTTTTTAGGGGAATCCATGGCAAGCAGTAACCAGAAACAGAG
The DNA here is from genome assembly GCF_019218705.1 of Aeromonas sp. sif2433. Taxonomy (NCBI): domain Bacteria; kingdom Pseudomonadati; phylum Pseudomonadota; class Gammaproteobacteria; order Aeromonadales; family Aeromonadaceae; genus Aeromonas; species Aeromonas sp. sif2433. The sequence goes on along the minus strand of NZ_JAHUXD010000009.1, from coordinate 10,185 downwards.
TCGGCGCGATCAGATCCTGCAGGCACTCGCCCATATGCTGGAAAGCAGCCCGGGCCAGCGCATCACCACGGCCCGTCTGGCGGCCGAGGTGGGTGTGTCCGAGGCCGCCCTCTATCGACATTTTCCCAGCAAGGCGCGGATGTTCGAGGGGCTGATCGACTTTATCGAGGATTCCCTGCTGTCACGGGTCAACCTGATCATGGCCGAGGAGAAGGACACCATGGCCCGCTGCCACCACATCTTGCAGCTGCTGCTGGTGTTCGCCGAGCGCAATCCCGGCATCACCCGCATCCTCAACGGCGATGCCCTGCTGGGCGAGCACGATCGGCTGCGAGATCGCATCAGCACCCTGTTCGACAAGCTGGAGACCCAGCTCAAACAGGCGCTGCGCGAGAAGCGGCTGCGGGAAGGCCAGGGTTTCCAGCTCGACGAGACCATGCTGGCCAACCTGCTGCTAGCCTATGCCGAGGGGCGGATCAGCCAGTTTGTCCGCTCCGAGTTCAAACTCAAACCCACCGCCGGGTTTGAAGACCAGTGGCAATTCATGCGCAGCCAGCTGCTGCAGAGCTGAGCCAAAGGGGCGGATCAGCCAGTTTGTCCGCTCCGAGTTCAAACTCAAACCCACCGCCGGGTTTGAGGCTCAGTGGCAATTCATGCGCAGCCAGCTACTGCAAAGCTGAGCCACATTGGATTGAACAAAGAGGGAGGCCTTATTGGATTGAACAAAGAGGGAGGCCTTGGCCTCCCTTGTTTTTTGTGGCAGCTTTCTATGGCACAAAATAAGCACCAGATGCGACCCAGGTTGTCGCGTCCCGGTGTTAGATTCATGCGCCATAAACCTTTATACCAACAGGATATCCTATGGAACCCGAGATCATCACAGAAGCACAGACCTGGTTGACCAATAACCAGGGACTGATCATCGAGTATGCGGTCAACATCGCCGCCGCTCTGCTCACCCTGCTGATCGGTTACATCGCCGCCAACATCCTCAGCGGTGGTGTGGTCAAGGTGATGCAGACCCGCAAACTGGATGCCACCGTCACCCACTTCGTCGGTAGCATCCTCAAGTACACCATCCTGGTGTTCGTGGTGATCGCCGCCCTCGGCCGGGTCGGGGTACAGACCGCCTCCTTCGTCGCCATCATAGGTGCCGCCGGCCTGGCCATCGGTCTGGCGCTGCAAGGCTCCCTCTCCAACTTTGCCGCCGGTTTCCTGCTGATCATCTTCCGCCCCATCAAGGCGGGCGAGTTCATCGAAGTGGCCGGCACTGCGGGTGTGGTGCAGTCGGTGCAACTGTTCACCACCACCCTCACCTCCGGCGACAACAAGATGGTGGTGGTGCCGAACTCCGCCATCCTCAACGGCACCATAGTCAACTACTCCCGCATGGATACCCGTCGGGTCGACATGACCTTCGGCATCGGCTACGGCTCTGACCTGCGCAAGGCCAAGCAGATCCTGGAGCAACTGGTCAACGAGGAGCCGCGCATCCTGAAGGATCCGGAAGCCGTCATCGCCGTCGCCGCCCTGGCCGACTCCGCGGTCAACATAGTGGTGCGCCCCTGGGTCAAGACCGCCGACTACTGGGGTGTCTGGTTCGACTTCCACGAGAAGGTGAAGCTGGCCTTCGATGCCGAAGGCGTCGAGATCCCCTTCCCGCAGATGGTCATGCACATGCAAAAGTCCCAGGCCTGAATCCAGACCTGATGACGACAATGCCAGCCTCCGGGCTGGCATTGTCGTTTCCGGGTCCCGGGCTGGGCCATAAAAAATCCGGCCACCGGGGTCGGAGATAAGGCTATCGCCCGCGACCTCGGGCCCGCAAGCCCTCACACCAGCCGGCGGGCGACCCGGTTGAGCAGCGGCTGCACCAGCACATAGCCTCCCAACACGGCGGCCATCACGGCCAGCACCCGCATCTCCAGGGTCGGGGCGGCGCTGGTCAGCACCAGGGTCAGCAGGCCGATGAGGCCGGTGGCGATCAGGCTAAGGGCAAACAGGGATAAAGCGCGTTTCATGTTGATCTCCTCGTTCCAACAACATTGGCCATCCCTGGGAGACTCGTCCATCTGGCTCAGATGATAACCAGCCGTTGGCGGGGCAAAGTTGCGTTTGCTCATAAAATCACCGGAAAGATGCCTATCCATGCCTGCTTTGAGCCGGAGGCAAGGCCGATCTGCCCGCACCCTGAGCTGAAAGCCCTTTCAGCCGGACGAGGCCGGGGAAGCATGCGCAAGCGCAAGATCTGATGGCCCCTGCTGACTCATAATCGCAGCGTTTTGGATGTAAACTCCTTCGATGACAGACAATTGGTAAAGCTCTGTTACACGGGCCACACGCAGGGCTCGGTATAATGTTCGAATAATAAGGTTTGGCGGGAGCCTTGCCTGCAAGGTTCAAACACAACTTGGAATCTCAGGAATCCTATGAAAAACATCAATCCAACCCAGACCAAGGCCTGGCAGGCCCTGGAAACCCACTTCGCGGCTCACAAAAAGACCAAGCTCAAGGAGCTGTTCGCACAGGATCCCCAGCGTTTCGACAAGTTCTCCCTCACCTTCGGCGGTGACATCCTGGTCGACTACTCCAAGAACCTGATCACCGAAGAGACCCTCAAGCTGCTGGTGGATCTGGCCAAAGAGACCGACCTGCGCAGCGCCATCGACGCCATGTTCAACGGCGACAAGATCAACATGACCGAGGGGCGCTCCGTGCTGCACGTGGCCCTGCGCAACCGATCCGATCGCCCGATCGAGTGCGATGGCAAGGACGTGATGCCGGAAGTGAACGCCGTGCTGGCCAAGATGAAGGGCTTCTGCGAGAAGGTAATCGACGGCGAGTGGAAGGGTTATACCGGCAAGGCCATCCAGCACGTGGTCAACATCGGCATCGGTGGCTCTGACCTCGGCCCCGTGATGATCACCGAGGCGCTGCGCCCGTACAAAAACCACCTGCAGATGCACTTCGTCTCCAACGTCGATGGCACCCACATCGCCGAGACCCTGAAGAAGATCGATCCGGAAACCACCCTGTTCCTTGTGGCCTCCAAGACCTTCACCACCCAGGAGACCATGACCAACGCCCTGACCGCCCGCGACTGGTTCATCAAGATCGCCGGTGACAAGGCCCACGTCGCCAAACACTTCGCCGCGCTCTCCACCAACGGCAAGGCCGTGGCCGAGTTCGGCATCGACACCGCGAACATGTTCGAGTTCTGGGACTGGGTCGGCGGTCGCTACTCCTCCTGGTCTGCCATCGGCATGCCCATCGCCCTCTCCGTCGGTTTCGAGAATTTCGAGGCCCTGCTGCAAGGCGCCTTCGAGATGGACATGCACTTCGCCACCGCCTCCTATGAGCAGAACGTACCTGTGCTGCTGGCGCTGATCGGCCTCTGGTACAACAACTTTTATGGTGCCGAGTCCGAGGCCATACTGCCGTACGATCAGTACATGCACCGCTTCCCTGCCTACTTCCAGCAGGGCAACATGGAGTCCAACGGCAAACAGGTGGATCGCAACGGCAAGCCGGTGGACTACCAGACCGGCCCCATCATCTGGGGTGAGCCGGGCACCAACGGCCAGCACGCCTTCTATCAGCTGATCCACCAGGGCACCAAGCTGATCCCCTGTGACTTCCTGGCGCCGGCCATCAGCCACAACCCCATCGGCGACCACCATCCGAAACTGCTGGCGAACTTCTTCGCCCAGACCGAGGCGCTGGCCTTCGGCAAGAGCAAGGAACAGGTCGAGGCCGAGTTCCTGGCCGCCGGCAAGACGCTGGAGCAGGTCAAGGATCTGGTACCATTCAAGGTGTTCGAAGGCAACCGCCCGACCAACAGCATCCTGTTCAAGAGCCTGACTCCGAAGACGCTGGGTGCCCTGATCGCCATGTACGAGCACAAGATCTTCGTGCAGGGCGCCATCCTGAACATCTTCAGCTTCGATCAGTGGGGCGTGGAGCTGGGCAAACAGCTGGCCAACAAGATCCTGCCGGAGCTCAACACCGCCGAGGCTGTCAGCAGCCACGACTGCTCCACCAACGGCCTGATCAACACCTGGAAAGCCTGGAAAGCCTGATTTCCGGTGCTTGCCTGAATAAAAAAGCCCCGCTCGATGAGCGGGGCTTTTTTGTGGCCGATAACCGGCTTGTTTGCATACTCCGGGAACCTGGCCAGGTGTCTAAGCCAGCCAGCAAGCGGGGATCGTCACCCCCGCCCCGATGAAGCTTAGCCACCGACGGCGATGCGCTTCATGTCTTTCATCTATAACAACGCAGGGTCTGACAAGGGCATGCTTGCTGACCGCCGCCTCATTAGCCGCCGACCGCGATACGTTTCATGTCCTTCATGTAGCCACGCAGGGTCTGGCCGATCTGCTCGATGGGGTGGCTGCGGGTCGCCTCGTTGGCGGCCAGCAGGGACTGGTTGTCGATCCCCTTGCTCTCGGCGCGGGAGCTGCCCAGATCGCCGGCCTGCAGGGTCGGCATGAAGTGCTCGCGCAGCAAGGGCACGGCGGCGTTGGCGAACAGGTAGTTGCCGTATTCGGCGGTATCCGAGATCACCACGTTCATCTCATACAGACGCTTGCGAGCGACCGTGTTGGCGATGAGCGGCAGCTCGTGCAGGGATTCGTAGTAGGCGGACTCTTCATAGATGCCGGAGGCTACCATGGTCTCGAACGCCAGCTCCACCCCCGCCTTGACCATGGCCACCATGACCACGCCGTTGTCGAAGTACTCCTGCTCGGCGATCTTGCCCGCATAAGCCGGGGCATTCTCGAAGGCGGACTTGCCGGTCTCTTCGCGCCAGCCGAACAGCTTGGCGTCATCCTCGGCCCAGTCGGCCATCATGCCGCGGGAGAACTCACCGGCGATGATGTCATCCATGTGCTTCTCGAACAGCGGACGCATCAGGGTGCGCAGCTGCTCGGACAGCTCGAAGGCACGCAGTTTGGCCGGGTTGGAGAGGCGGTCCATCATCAGGCTGATGCCGCCCTGCTTCAGGGCCTCGGTGATGGTCTCCCAACCGAACTGGATCAGCTTGCCGGCGTAGGCCGGATCCGTCCCCTCGGCGACCAGCTTGTCGTAGCACAGCAGGGAACCGGCCTGCAGCATGCCGCACAAGATGGTCTGCTCGCCCATCAGGTCGGATTTCACTTCCGCCACGAAGGAGGATTCCAGTACCCCGGCGCGATCGCCGCCGGTGGCGGAAGCCCAGGCCTTGGCGATGGCCATGCCCTCACCCTGGGGATCGTTCTCCGGGTGTACCGCGAGCAGGGTCGGCACGCCGAAGCCACGTTTGTACTCTTCACGCACCTCGGTACCCGGGCACTTGGGCGCCACCATCACGACCGTGATGTCGGCGCGGATCTGTTGACCCTCTTCCACCACGTTGAAGCCGTGGGAGTAACCCAGGGCCGCGCCCTGCTTCATCAGCGGCATCACTGTTTTCACCACGTCGGCGTGCTGCTTGTCCGGAGTCAGGTTCAGTACCAGATCCGCGCTCGGGATCAGCTCTTCATAGGTGCCGACCACGAAGCCGTTGTCGGTCGCCTTCTGCCAGGAGGCACGTTTCTCGGTGATGGCAGCCTTGCGCAGGGCGTAGGAGATGTCCAGCCCGGAGTCGCGCATGTTCAGGCCCTGGTTCAGACCCTGGGCGCCACAACCCACAATCACCACCTTCTTGCCCTTGAGCGCCGCACAACCGTCAGCGAACTCTTCGCGCTGCATGAAACGACACTTGCCCAGCTGGGCCAACTGCTGACGCAGGTTCAGGGTGTTGAAATAATTAGCCATGGTGATTGCTCCGTTCGATTGATTCCATGCCGGATGGCGGCGTTGTCTGAACCACTATAGCGCGGGACACTTATTGCCTGAACTGATATATTCGAAACAGTACGTTGCAGAAATTGAAAGATGATTCTGCGCAATCTCAGGCGGGATCTCCCCCAGTTCGGCAAGAGCGCCGGAGGGGTTGTTGCCTGAGCTGAACAATTCGGCACCCGATGCCGTTGCAGGAATGAAAGATGGACCTTCGCAATCTCGAGCTGTTTCTCCACCTCGCCGACTCCCTTCACTTCGGCAAGAGCGCCGATGCCATGGCGGTCAGCCCCTCCACCCTGAGCCGCGCCATCCAGCGGCTGGAGCAGGAAACCGGCTGCGTGCTGTTCGAACGGGACAACCGCAGCGTGCGGCTCACCTCCGCCGGCGAGAAGCTGCGGGAGTTCGGCGGCAGCCTGCTGCAGGAGTGGCGCCGGCTCAAGCAGGAGCTCAAGCGCAGCGACGAACCGCTGCAGGGTCGACTGCGGGTGTTCTGCTCGGTCACCGCCAGCTATTTTCTGCTGCCCGAGGTGCTGGAACGCTTCCGCCGCCGCTATCCCCAGCTCGAGATCAAGCTCGAGACCGGCGACCCGGCGCTGGCGGTGGACAAGATCCTGGCCGACGAGGCCGATCTCGCCATCGCAGCGAGACCGGATGCACTCTCCGCCAAGCTGGAGTTTGCCAGCCTGCAGCAGGTGCCGCTGGTGTTTATCGCGCCGCGCAATGCCCCCCAACCCAACCAATGGTTCCTGCAAGGCGAGCCGGACTGGGAGCGGCTGCCGCTGATCCTCTCCGAGCAGGGACTGGCTCGCAAACGCTGTGACCAGTGGTTTCGCAACAAGGGCATAGCCCCCAACATCTACGCCGAGGTCGCCGGCAACGAGGGCATAGTCGCCATGGTGGCGCTCGGCTTCGGGGTGGGTCTGGTGCCTGCCGCCGTGATCGATCACAGTCCCATGGGGGACAAGGTGCGCATCGTCGAGCCCAAGCCGGCGCTCAAGCCGTTCGATGTGGGCATCGCCGTGCTCAAGAAGCGGCTGGAAGAGCCGCTGATCCGCGCCTTCTGGGACACGGCTCGCGGCCACACCCTGCGCTGAGGAAGGAGCTCAGGCCCGGTAAGCGCAGACGGGATGGCGCTCCTATCAGGTGTCAGATGTGTCAGTAGGAAAGCGCCCGCTAAGAGCGGAGACTTGCCCGACGAGCACATCAGCCACAGAGGAGCACGCCGTGAGCCAGCATCTTGTCGAGATCAAGGGGTCCATCCTGTTTGAAGAGTATCTGCAGAGCCTTGGCGTCCGCCGTTGCCCGCTCGATCGGGAGCAGGAGATCTATCTGCAGGATCGGCACCTGGCCACCATCAGGCGCATTCAGGGGGAACTGCGGTTCTACCTGCGCGCCAACGCCCTGGTCCGGTCATGATCCGCAATCGGTCACAGAACATACCCTGAAAGCGTATTAGACTGGCACCATCCGTCACCCTCGCCTCCGGGGGTCGCCATGAGGAGTGCCCATGAAACCAAGCGGCCTGGATCGGCTCTTTAAACCCCAATCGATTGCCGTCATCGGCGCCTCGACCGACCCGCAGAAGGCGGGTCATGTGGTGATCAGGCACCTGCTCGCGGGTCAGTTCAAGGGCCCCATACTGCCGGTCAGCCCCCACAGCCAGGCCATCGCCGGCGTGCTCGCCTATCCCGATATCGCCAGCCTGCCGCTGGCCCCCGATCTCGCCATCGTCTGCACCCGGCGCGAGCGGGTACTGCCACTCATCGAGGAGCTCGGCAAGAAGGGCACAGGCGCCGCCATCATACTGGCCGCCCAGTTCTCCGCCGAGGATCGCCATCAGTTGCAGAGGTTGTGCCGCCAATACGGCATCCGCCTGCTCGGCCCCAACAGCATGGGTATGCTCTTGCCTGGGCAGGGCATCAACGCCAGCTTCTCCCCCATCGCCGCCACCCCAGGGCAGGTGGCCTTCCTCTCCCAGTCGGCGGCGGTCAGCACCACCATTCTCGACTGGGCCAAGCAGCGGGAGATCGGCTTCTCGGCCTTCGTCTCCCTCGGGGATCATTGCGACATCGACTTCGGTCAGCTGCTGGATCAGCTCTCCCGCGACGGCTCGACCCGCGCCATCCTGATCTACATGGACAAGCTGCACGACGCCCGCCATTTCCTCTCGGCCGCCCGCGCCGCCTCGCGCAACAAGCCGATCCTGGTGCTCAAGAGCGGTCGCCACGATCCGGCCAACGGGCTCGACAACGTTTACGACGCGGCCATCCGCCGGGCCGGCATGCTGCGGGTACGGGATACCCATGAGCTGTTTGCCACCGTCGAGACCCTCAGCCACTCCTTGACCCTCAAGGGGGAGCGGCTCGCCATCCTCTCCAACGGCCGTGGGCTGGCCAACATGGCCGCCGATGTGCTGCTGGAGCGCGGTGGCAAGCTGGCCATGCCGCCGCAAGACATCGGCAGCGATGCCGATGTCGATGCCTACCGACAGGCGCTGGATGCCTTGCTGCAGGGGGACGGTACCGACGCCATCCTGCTGATCCATGCCCCCTCCCTCACCGCGCGGGGCGCCGCCTTGGCCGGCAACCTGATCGACTTTATCAAGCAGCATCCCAGAGCCAGGCGTTTCAACATCCTGACCAATTGGGCCGGGGAATACTCGGCGCAAGCCGGCCGCCGCCTGTTCAATGAGGCGGGCATTCCCACCTATCGCACCCCGGAGAGTGCCGTCACCGCCTTCATGCACATGGTGGAATATCGCCGCAACCAGAAGCAGTTGATGGAAACCCCCGCCTCCCTGCAAGCTGGCCAACTCAATGTCGAACGCTGCCAGCAGCTGATCCGGCAGGCGCTGGATCGCAAGCAGCGGGTGCTCGATACCCACCTGGTTCACCCCATCATGCAGGCCGCCGGGCTCTCCACCCTGCCAACCTGGATCGTCTCGGACGCCATCGAGGCAGCGCTGACCGCAGAGCAGATCGGTTATCCGGTGGCCGTGAAGCTACGCTCGCCGGATATCGCCCATAAATCCGAGGTCCACGGTGTCATGCTGAATCTGCGCACCTCGGCCGAGGTGGCCCAGGCGGCGGATGCCATCCTGGATCGGGTCCGTCAGCACGATCCGGGGGCACGCATCGAAGGCCTGCTGGTGCAGCGCATGGCAAAACGCAGCGGCGGGCTCGAGCTGCGCATCCGTCTGCAGCAGGATCCCGTCTTCGGCCCCGTCATCCTGCTCGGTGAATCCGGCGCCGCACCACACGAGATGGTCGCCGCCCTGCCGCCGCTCAACCAGGCTCTGGCCCGCTACCAGATCATCGGCGCCCTCAAGCAGGGCAAGATCCGCGAGCAAGCCAGTCCGGCGCGGCTCGATATCGATGCCCTCGGCCGGGTGCTGTGCCAGCTGTCGGAGCTGCTGCTGGCCTTCCCCGAGATTCAGGAACTTGATCTGCATCCACTGCAGGCCTGCGCCGACGAGATGGTGATCCTGGACGCCAGGCTCGTCCTGCTGGCGGAGGGCCAGCAGGCACTCCCCCTGGCCATTCGCCCCTATCCCACCGAGCTGGAGGAGGGGGCCTGGCTCAAGGATCAGAGCCATGTCCTGCTGCGCCCGATCCGGCCGGAGGACGAGCCTGCCCACAAGCAGTTCGTGCTCAAGGTCTCCGATGAAGACAGGTACAAGCGTTTCTTCGCTGATGTGGGGGAACTGAGCCATGAAGAGCTGGCCCGCATGACCCAGATCGACTACGACCGGGAGATGGCCTTCGTCGCCGTGGGACAGGATGGCGCCTTCAACCAGCAGATCCTGGGGGTGGTGCGTGCCATCTCCAACCCGGACCTGTCCGATGCGGAATTTGCCATCCTGATCCGCTCGGACCTGAAGGGGCTGGGGCTGGGCAAGCTGATGATGGAGAAGATAGTGCGCTACGCCAGAGAGCGGGGCATCGACCAGCTCTCCGGCATGACCATGCCCAGCAATCGCGGCATGATCAACCTGGCCAAGCGACTGGGTTTTCAGATCGACATCCAGCTGGAAGATGGGGTGGTCAATATGGCGCTGCCCTGTACAGATAAAGGCAGATAAAGGCAGATAAAGGCAGATAAAGGCAGATAAAGGCAGATAAAGGCAGATAAAGGCAGATAAAGGCAGGAAACAGTATATGGATTGGCCGCGCATCACGTGAAAACGGTCAATTTCAGGCAATAAAAAAGCCCGCTCGTGAGAGCGGGCTTCTTCGAATTGGGTGCCTGGCAGTGTCCTACTCTCGCATGGCGAATGCCACACTACCATCGGCGCTACCGCGTTTCACTTCTGAGTTCGGCATGGGATCAGGTGGTTCCACGGCGCTATGGCCGCCAGGCAAA
>NZ_JAHUXD010000008.1:0-235228 GCF_019218705.1 Aeromonas sp. sif2433 | reverse complement strand
ATCTGAGGAATTATCTGGGCTGGCGACGGATGCTGGAGCGTTATGGGCGGGAAGTGGATGTTCCACGTTGCTTGCATGAGGCGCTTGGGCGCCCCATGCAACACGTAATTGGGACATAGCCTTTTTTTTGCGGCTTGGTCGTCGCACCCGGCATAGGTTCTCGCTCTGCCCAACCCCCTCCGAATGTTCCCCTCACAGCGATTAAATATAGTTAGTATTGTAATCATTTCAGGGCCCTTCATGGGAGGCAGCCATCCACCCGGGAATGGCCCTCCGCCATAACCCTCACTTGCTTGATTTTGCTCATTAAATGGAATGGTTATGGATTTTTATTGCAAGGATCTCATGTTTATTCGGCGTTATTCGGTCATCTGTTGAATTTTTGTTGCTGTAAATAAATCATAAAAATCAGTTGCTTATGAATTTAGTAATTTTTTGGGACTCTTATGGTTCTTTTGTTATTCATGAAAATTGTTTAGTGTAGAAAGTAATTGGTTCGCGTTCGGCAGGCTAATCACCCAGATGTCGACCATGAAAAAAGGACAGTATGACAGTCAAACTCGAAGTCAAATCACTCTATAAAATCTTCGGAGAACATCCGGAAAAAGCGTTCAAATTGCTGGCGAAAGGGCACGATCGCGCCAGCATTCTGCAAAAGACCGGGCAGACCCTGGGGGTCCAGGATGTCAATCTGGCCATCCATGAGGGGGAGATCTTCGTGGTGATGGGCCTCTCCGGCTCGGGCAAATCCACCCTGGTGCGCCTCTTCAACCGCCTCATCGAGCCGACCCGTGGTCAGGTGCTGATCGACGGCGAGGACATAGCCGCCATCTCGGACAGCGAGCTGCGCCAAGTGCGGCGCAAGAAGATCAGCATGGTGTTTCAATCCTTCGCCCTGATGCCCCACCTGAGCGTGCTGGAAAATACCGCCTTTGGCCTGGAGCTGGCCGGGGTGCCGCTGGCGGAGCGCCAGCAGAGTGCCCGTCAGGCACTGCACCAGGTGGGCCTGGGGCAGTGGATTGACGCCTACCCCGATGCCCTCTCCGGCGGCATGAAGCAGCGGGTCGGCCTGGCCAGGGCGCTGGCCAATGACCCCGACATCCTGCTGATGGACGAGGCCTTCTCCGCGCTGGATCCGCTGATCCGCACCGAGATGCAGGACGAGCTGCTCAAGCTGCAGGCCAGCCAGCAGCGCACCATCGTCTTCATCTCCCACGATCTGGACGAGGCGATGCGCATCGGCGATCGCATCGCCATCATGCAGGATGGCCTGGTGGTGCAGGTCGGCACCCCGGACGAGATCCTGAACCAGCCCGCCAACGACTATGTGCGCGCCTTCTTTCGCGGGGTGGATCTCGCCAACGTGTTCAGCGCCCGGGATGTGGCCAGTCGCAAGCAGACGCCGCTCATCAAGAAACACACCACCGACGGGCCGGGCAACGCCCTGCGCCAGCTCAAGGAGCTGGAGCGGGAGTACGGCTACGTGGTGGATCGCAGCCGCCACTTCATCGGGGTCGTCTCGGTCGAGTCGCTGAGTCAGGCGGTGCGTGACAGGGGGAGCCTGGAGCAGGCGCTGTTGGCGGATATCCAGCCCATCCTGGCTGACACCTCCCTCAACGAACTCATCAGCCAGGTGGCCGCCGCACCCTGTCAGGTGCCCGTGGTCGAGCAAGATGGCACCTACCTTGGGCTTATCTCCAAGGCCAACCTGCTGAACACCCTGGACAGGAGTACCCCGCTATGAATTTGATCCCTCACCGTCTGCTGGCCGGCTTGCTGGCACTGTTGTTATTGGCGAGCGGCCCCGCCTGGGCCGACGAGGCGCAGGCCGATCCCTGGGCCGCCACGGCCACCACCGCCACCAGCGATCCCTGGGGCAGCACCGAAACCCAGGCCGCCGATTGGCAGAACCAGATCGCCACGGCGGATACCGGGGCCTCCATCGACTGGCTGGATCCCTTCCAGCAGGCGCTGGTGCCGCTGGACCGCTGGGTCGAGAGCGGCATCGGCTGGCTGGTGGAGAACCTGCGGCCGGTGTTCCAGCTGGTGCGGGCACCGGTGGAGCTGACCCTCAACGCCATGACTCACGTGCTGCAGACGGTGCCCTCCGCCCTGATGATAGGCCTGCTGACCCTGATCGCCTGGCAGCTGGTCAACGGCCGCATGGCGCTCGGCACCCTGGTCTCCCTCATCGGGATAGGCCTCATCGGTGCCTGGTCCGATGCCATGGTGACCCTGTCGCTGGTGCTGACCTCGCTGTTCTTCTGCGTCCTGATCGGGCTGCCGGTCGGCATACTGCTGGCCCGCAGCGAGCGGCTCTCCACCTGGACCCGGCCGCTGCTGGATGCCATGCAGACCACCCCGGCCTTCGTCTACCTCATCCCCATCGTCATGCTGTTTGGCATCGGCAACGTGCCCGGGGTGGTGGTGACCGTCATCTTCGCCCTGCCGCCCATGATCCGGTTGACCATGCTGGGGATCCGGCAGGTGCCCGCCGATCTGGTGGAGGCGGCCCACTCGTTCGGTGCCAGCCCCTCCCAGCTGCTGTTCAAGGTGCAGCTGCCGCTCGCCATGCCCACCATCATGGCCGGGGTCAACCAGACCCTGATGCTGGCGCTCTCCATGGTGGTGATCGCCTCCATGATCGCGGTCGGCGGCCTGGGCCAGATGGTGCTGCGCGGCATAGGCCGCCTCGACATGGGGCTCGCCTCCATCGGCGGCCTCGGCATAGTGCTGCTGGCCATCGTCCTCGACCGACTGACCCAGGCGATGGGGCAGCCGGATCGCAGCCGGGTCGGCCGCTGGTATCAGCGTGGCCCCATGGCGCTGCTGCTGCGCCTGTGCGGTCGCAGCAAATCCATTCATTGCAAAGGAGTAACCTCATGAGACGCATCACCAAGAGCCTGACCCTGGGCACCCTGTTGCTGAGCACGGTCGCCATGGCCAGCACCGAGCTGCCGGGGGAGGGCGTCAAGGTGCAGCCCCTGCAGAGCTCCTTGCCGGAAGAGGCCTTCCAGAGCCTGCTGGTCAGCAAGCTGATGACGCGGCTGGGTTATGAGGTGCGACCCGCGCAGGAGGTGGACTACAACGTGGCCTACGCCTCGGTGGCGCAGGGGGACGGCACCTTCCTGGCCTTTAACTGGATCCCGTTGCAGGACAACAAGTACGAGCAGGCGGGGGGGGACAAGGTGTTCTTCCGCCAGGGCACCTATGTGGCCGGCGCGGCCCAGGGCTATCTCATCGACAAGCAGACCGCGACCCAATACGGCATCACCAACCTGGGTCAGCTCAAGGATCCCAAGCTGGCGGCGCTGTTTGACGGCGACGGTGACGGCAAGGCGGATCTGGTAGGCTGCAACCCGGGCTGGGGCTGCGAAGGGGCGATCAACCAACATCTCGACGAGTTCGGCCTGACCCCGACCGTCAGCCACAAGCAGGGCAACTACGCGGCCCTGGTCGCCGATACCCTGGCCCGCTACCAGAGCGGCAAGCCGGTGCTCTATTACACCTGGACCCCTTACTGGCTCAGCAGCGAGCTGGTGCCGGGGCGGGACGTGGTGTGGCTGGAGGTGCCGGCCGATGCCAGGGGTGCGGACCAGACCCGCTTGCCGAACGGCAAGAATTACGGCTTTGCCGTCAACACCATGCACATAGTCGCCAACAAGGCCTTCACCGATGCCAACCCGGCGGCCGCCAAGTTGTTCAGCATCGTCAAGCTGCCCCTCAACGACATCAACATCCAGAACGGCCTGATGAACAAGGGGCAGAACAAGCCGGCGGATGTGGAGCGTCATGCGGATGCCTGGCTCAAGGGGCACCAGGCCCAGGTCGACGACTGGCTGGCCCAGGCCCGCGCCGCCGCGCAGTAGGCCGAGCCGGCGGGCAAGGGGCACTCTCTGTAGACCTCGGCCCGCTGGTCTTCACAAGTGGAACAGCAAGCAAAACGCCCGGCAGTTGCCGGGCGTTTTTTATGGTCAAAGCAGCCTATCAACCGGCGGTTCAGATGCCGGAGCCGTCGTGCTCGCCCTTCTCCTCGTGCAGGCCACATTCGCGCTTGAGGCCGAAGAAGCGGGTCTGCTCCTCGCTCATGCCCGGCTCCCACTTGGTGGTGGTGTGCACGTCGCCGACCGAGAGGTAGCCCTGATCCCACAGCGGGTGATAGGGCAGCTCAAACTCCTTGAAGTAATAGAAGACGTCCTTGTTGCTCCAGTCGATGACCGGCAGGAACTTGAAGCGGCCGCGGGCGATGGCCAGCACCGGCAGCTTGCCACGGCTGCCAGATTGCTCCCGGCGCAGGCCGGAGAACCAGGTCTGGGCGCCGAGCTCCCGCAGGGCCCTGTCCATGGGCTCCACCTTGTTGAGCTGGTTGTAGCGGGTGATCCCCTCGACCCCCTGCTCCCACAGCAGGCCGAAGCGGGCCTCCTGCCAGGCCGGTGACAGCTCGGCCCTATAGACCTTGAGATTCAAGGCGAGGCGCTCGGTCAGCTCGTCGATGAAGCGGTAGGTCTCCGGAAACAGGTAGCCGGTATCGGTCAGCACCACAGGCACCTCGGCCCGCTCGCGGCTCACCAGGTGCAGCATCAGCGCGGCCTGGATGCCGAAGCTGGACGACAGCACATGCTCTCCCGGCAGCTTGGCCAGTGCCCAGCGCACCCGCTCGGGGGCGCTCATGGCATCCAGCTCCCGGTTGAGGGGAGCCAGCGCCTCGGTTTGCTCCTCCCGGCTCAGGCCGAGGAGGGATTGCAGATCAAGCGGCATAGAAGTCTCTCGCTGAATCGATGACGGGGGCCACCACCTTGGTGCGGATCACGAAGTCGCCGAAGCACTCGGCGCCCTGGCGCTCCTTGGCCCAGCGGCCGATGAGGGCGTCCAGCTCGGCCAGGATCTGCGGCTCTGTGATGTTCTCCTGATAGAGGCGCGGGATGCGGGTCCCCTCCAGGTTGCCGCCCAGATGCAGGTTGTAGCGACCGGGGGCCTTGCCCACCAGCCCCACCTCCGCCAGCATGGCGCGGCCGCAACCGTTGGGGCAGCCGGTGACCCGGAAGATGATGGCGTCATCCGCCAGCCCGTGTTTGGCCAGCAAGCCTTCGATGTCGCTGACGAAGGCCGGCAGCATGCGCTCGGCTTCCGCCATCGCCAGCGGGCAGGTGGGCAGGGCCACGCAGGCCATGGACTGCTTGCGCTGCTCGCTCACGCCATCGTCCAGCAGGCCGTATTGACGGGCCAGCCCCTCGATGCGCGCCTTCTCGCCGACGGGGACGCCGGCGATGATCAGGTTCTGGTTCGCGGTCAGGCGGAAATCCCCCTGATGGACGCGGGCGATCGCCAGCATGCCGGTCTTGAGCGGCTTGCCCGGGAAGTCCAGCAGGCGGCCGTTCTCGATGAACAGGGTCAGGTGGTGCTTGCCGTCTATCCCCTCGACCCAACCGAAGCGATCGCCACGGCTGGTGAATTCATAGGGGCGCACCGGGCCGAACGGGATGCCGGCGCGGCGCTCCACCTCGGCCTTGAACGCCGCCACGCCCACTCGCTCGAGGGTGTACTTGGTCTTGGCATTCTTGCGGCTGACTCTGTTGCCCCAGTCACGCTGGGTGCCGACCACGGCGGCAGCCACCTCCAGCACATGGGAGAGCGGGATGAAGCCGAAGTCGCTCGCCTTGCGCGGGTAGGTGCTGGTGTCACCGTGGGTCATGGCCAGACCGCCACCCACCAGCACGTTGAAGCCCACCAGCTTGCCGTGATCGCTGATGGCCACGAAGTTGAGATCGTTGGCGTGGATGTCCACATCGTTGTGGGGCGGGATCACCACAGTGGTCTTGAACTTGCGTGGCAGGTAGTTGGAGCCCAGGATCGGCTCCTCATCCTCGCCGAGCTTCTCGCCGTCCAGCCAGATCTCCACGTAGGCGCGGGTCTTGGGCAGCAGGTGCTCGGAGATTTTCTTGGCCCACTCGTAGGCCTCCTGGTGCAGCTCGGACTCGACCGGGTTGCTGGTGCAGAGCACGTTGCGGTTCACGTCACCGGCGGTGGCGATGGAGTCGATACCGGTGCCGTTGAGGGTCTGGTGCATCAGCTTGATGTCGCGCTTGAGCACCCCGTGGAACTGGAAGGTCTGGCGGGTGGTGAGGCGGATGCTGCCGTACAGGCTGTGATCCTCGGCGAACTTGTCGATCACCTGCCACTGGGCCGGGGTGATGATGCCGCCCGGCAGGCGGGCCCGCAGCATGACGTTGTGCAGCGGCTCCAGCTTCTGGGCGGTGCGCTCGGCGCGGATGTCTCTGTCATCCTGCTGGTACATGCCGTGGAAGCGGATCAGCTGGAAATTGTCGCCGTTGAAGCCGCCGGTGAGGGGGTCCTGAAGATCCTTCTCTATGGTGCCGCGCAGGAAGTTGCTTTCACGCTTGAGGCGCTCGTTGTCGGACAGTGGTCCTTCAACCGGTCCTGCTTCTTGCTTCGAGATTGTTTGCTTGCTCATCAATAGACATCCCTTTGATAACGTTTGGCACGACGCAATTCGCTCAGATACTCTTCTGCTTCCTCATGGCTCTTGTGACCATGTTCGGCAATCACCTCCAGCAGAGCCTGCTGCACATCCTTCGCCATGTGGTTGGCATCGCCACAGACGTAGAAGTGGGCACCGGCTTCCAGCCACTGGAACAGCTCGGCCCCCTGCTCGCGCAACTTGTCCTGCACATAGATCTTGTGGCCCTGATCCCGGCTGAAGGCCAGGGAAATTTTCGACAGCAGGCCGGATTTCACATAGCGCTGCCACTCCACCTGATAGAGGAAGTCCTGGGTGAAGTGCGGGTTGCCGAAGAACAGCCAGTTCTTGCCCTCTGCCCCTGTGGTTTCCCGCTCCTGCAGGAAGGCGCGGAACGGCGCTATGCCGGTGCCCGGGCCCACCATGATCAGTGGAGTCTGCGGGTTCGCCGGCAGGCGGAAGTTGTCGTTGTGCTCCACGAACACCCGCACCTCGGCCTCTTCCGGCAGCCTGTCCGCCAGATAGGAGGAGGCGCCGCCGCTGCGCAGGGTGCCATCGGCCTGGGGATGGCGTACCACGCCCACGGTCAGGTGCACCTCCTCTTCCACCTCGCTCTGGGCGGAGGCGATGGAGTAGAGGCGCGGGGTGAGCGGGCGCAGCAGCGCGACGAGTTGTTCGGCGTTAAGCTTGGCGGGGAAGCGCTTGAGCACATCCACCACCTGGGCCGCGGCGACCAGGGCATTGACCTGGGCCTTGTCCCCCGCCAGATCCTTCAGGGCGGCGTTGCCAGAGATGTCGGCCAGGCCGGTGATGAAGCCGCCGTGCAGCCGGGTCAGCTCGAAATGCTGGGTCAGCGCGGTGCGCAGCGGGCCCTGGGCGGTGGTTTCATCGCCATTGAGGCCGGTCAGGGCCAGCACTTCGCCCACGAGATCGGCGTCATTGTCGAACCAGATACCCAGGGCATCCCCCGGCTGATAAGTGATGCCGGATTCCTCAAGGTTGATCTCGATATGGCGGATGTCCTTGGTGGAATCGCGGCCGGTGATCTTCTGATTGACCGACAACCGCGCCGGGAAGGGATTCTCTTTGTGATACTGGCTGTGGCCGACCGCCGCCTGTACAGCACCGGTCACGCTGGCTGTCGCCGCACCGGCAGATCCGCTCGCAGCAAGCGTGGCGGCGATGGCCTTGACCGCCTGCTCGCCCCAGGCCTTGGCGGCCTCCTGGTAGTCCACGTCCAGGCTGGCGAGTTCATGCAGGCGCTCGGCGCCCGCCTTTGCCAGGAAGTCGTCGAAGTCCTTGCCGGTCTGGCAGAAGAATTCGTAGGAGCTGTCGCCCAGCCCCAGCACGGCGAACTTGAGCCCCTCCAGCTTGCCTATCTTGCCCTTCTTGAGCTGTTCGAACAGATCCACCGCGCTCTCCGGCGGCTCCCCCTCCCCGTAAGTACTCACTACCAGCAGCAGGTGGCTCTCTTTCTTGAGCTGCTTGGGCTTGTAGTCGGCCATGGAGATCAGGGTGACGGGCAGGCCGAGGGCCTGCGCCTGTTGCTGGATGATGCTCGCCACGCCCTTGGCGTTGCCGGTCTGGGAGCCGTAGAGGATGGTCAGGCTGCCACCCGCTGCCGGGCTGGTAGCGGCGCCTGAGATCGGCTGGCTGCCGGATTGGGAGAGGCCATAGAGATAGCCGCTCACCCAGGCCAGTTGCTGGGTGTTGAGGGTCGCGAGGACCTGGTTCAGCTGGCGTTGCTGGTCGCCAGAGAGGGGAGAGATATCCGTAAGTTGCATCACACACGTCTTCCATGGTCTGATTTTTGGTCAGGTTAAGGGGCGCGATGGATAACAACAAAGAATAAAAATGTCTTCTTTATGCGATTTGTGAATTTATAAAGTCAGGATCCGGCTCAAGCCGCCCTTGACCCGTGTTATAAAAGCGCAGTGATGAGTCCTTCCGTCAGCCACACAGGATAGATGTCGATGACCAGATTGTTTCATGTCAATGCCTTCAGCCAGCGCCCCTTCGGTGGCAACCCCGCGGTGGTGGTGCTGGGGCCCGAGCGGTCCGATGCCGAGCTGCAGGCCATGGCGGCGGAGTTCAACCTGTCGGAGACCGCCTTCCTCAGCCCCATCGGGCCCGCGCACTATCGGCTGCGCTGGTTCACCCCGGCGGTGGAGGTGGATCTCTGCGGCCACGGCACCCTGGCGGCCGCCCATGTGCTGTGGCAGGCAGGGGCGGTGGCCCGTGCGCAGACCCTGCGCTTCGAGACCCGCAGCGGCGAGCTGCAGGCTTGCCGTGAGGGGGAGTGGATCCGGCTCGACTTCCCGCGCATCCCGCTGGCCCCCCTGACGCTGGATCCGGCCTACGCCGCAGCGCTCGGTTGCCGGCCGCTGCAAACCCTGGCGGCCGGCGCCAAGTTCCTGCTGGAGCTGGGGAGCGAGGAGGAGGTGAGGGCCCTGGCGCCGGATTTCCACGCCCTGCGCGCCCTGCCCGGTCGCGGCCTGATGGTGACGGCGCCGTCCAGCCGTGGGGACGATGACTTCGTCTCCCGCTACTTCGCCCCCTGGGTCGGGGTGGAGGAGGATCCGGTCACCGGCTCCAACCACTGTGCCCTGGTGCCGTTCTGGGCCGAGCGCCTCGGCAAGACACAGCTGCGGGCGCGCCAGATCTCCGCCCGAGAGGGGGAGCTGAGGCTCAGCCTGGCTGGGGAGCGGGTGCTGATGGCGGGTCAGGCGCTGACCCTGTGGCAGGGGGAGTGGCTGCTGCCACCCGGCGCGTAAGCCGCAAGCCGGCAGTTTCTCTTCGCCATAAAAAACGCCCCGCAGTTGCGGGGCGTTTTTAGTGCTATCGAGCATTCAGGCCAGGCCCGAGGCGATGGCTTATTTCTGTTGTGGGCGCAGGGCCGGGAACAGGATGACGTCGCGGATGGTGTGGCTGTTGGTAAACAGCATCACCAGACGGTCGATACCGATACCCTGACCGGCGGTCGGCGGCAGGCCGTGTTCCAGCGCGGTCACGAAGTCGGCGTCGTAGAACATGGCTTCGTCGTCACCGGCTTCTTTCTGGTTCACCTGATCCTGGAAGCGCTTGGCCTGATCTTCCGCATCGTTCAGCTCGGAGAAGCCGTTGGCCAGCTCGCGGCCACCGATGAAGAACTCGAAACGGTCGGTCACGTCCGGGTTCTGGTCGTTGCGACGGGCCAGCGGGGAAACGGCGGCCGGGTACTCGGTGATGAAGGTCGGTTGCAGCAGCATGTGTTCCACCGTCTCTTCGAAGATGGCGGTGATCACGTGACCCAGCTCCCAGCCCTTCATCAGATCGATGTGCAGACGCTTGGCGACGGCCTTGGCGCTCTCCAGGGTGGACAGATCTTCCAGCGTCACGCCCTCGGCGTACTTCAGGATGGAGTCCACCATGGTGAGGCGCTGGAACGGCTGACCGAAGTCGATGGTCAGGCCCTCTTCGCCCTCTTTCGCGTAATGGATCTTGGTGTCACCCAGGATGTCCTGGGCCAGGGTGCGCAGCAGCTCCTCGGTCAGGTCCATCAGATCGATGTAATCGGCATAGGCCATGTAGAACTCGATCATGGTGAACTCGGGGTTGTGACGCACCGAGATGCCTTCGTTACGGAAGTTGCGGTTGATCTCGTACACGCGCTCGAAACCACCGACCACCAGCCGCTTCAGATAGAGCTCGGGGGCGATACGCAGGTACATGTCGATGTCCAGCGCATTGTGGTGAGTGACGAATGGACGCGCGGAGGCACCACCCGGGATGACCTGCATCATGGGCGTTTCCACTTCCATGAAGCGCTTCTCGTTGAAGAACTTGCGGATGCCGGAGACCACCTGGGTGCGGATCATGAAGGTCTTGCGGGACTCTTCGTTGGCGATCAGATCCAGGTAACGCTGGCGGCAGCGCGCTTCCTGATCGGTCAGGCCCTTGTGCTTCTCGGGCAGCGGACGCAGCGCCTTGGTCAGCAGACGGATGGTGGAGACGTGGACGGAGAGCTCGCCGGTGTTGGTGCGGAACAGGGTCCCTTCCACGCCGACGATGTCGCCCAGATCCCACTTCTTGAACTGCTCGTTGTAGAAGCCTTCCGGCAGATCGTCACGGGTCACGTAGATCTGGATCTTGCCAGCCATGTCCTGCAGGGTCGCGAAGGAAGCCTTACCCATGATCCGGCGGGTCATGATACGACCGGCAATCTTCACCCGTTTACCCAAGGCCGTCAGCTCGTCGGCGCTCTTGTCGCCAAACTCGGCGTGCAGATCGCCGGACAGGCTGTCACGACGGAAGTCGTTGGGGAAGGGATTGCCCTGGGCGCGCAGAGCGGCCAGCTTGGAGCGACGCTCGGTCATCTCGTTGTTCAGTTCGAGCTGATTCTCGACTGCCGGAGTGGTGGTTTGTTCAGACATGGTGATTCCTGCTGCTCTGTTTACAGGCCTGATTTCAGGCTGGCTTCGATAAACTTGTCCAAGTCGCCGTCGAGTACCGATTGGGTATTACGGGTCTCGACGCCGGTGCGCAGATCCTTGATACGGGCATCATCGAGCACGTAAGAGCGGATCTGACTGCCCCAGCCGATATCGGACTTGGTCTCTTCGAGGGCTTGCTTCTCAGCGTTCTGCTTCTGAATTTCCAGCTCGTAGAGCTTGGCCTTCAGCTGCTTCATACACTGATCTTTGTTCTTGTGCTGGGAACGGTCGTTCTGGCACTGCACCACCACCCCGGTCGGGATGTGGGTGATACGCACCGCGGACTCGGTCCGGTTGACGTGCTGACCACCGGCGCCGGAGGCACGGTAGACGTCGATGCGCAGATCGGCCGGGTTGATGTCGATCTCGATGTCATCGTCGATCTCGGGGTAGACGAACACCGAGCAGAACGAGGTATGACGACGGCCACCCGAGTCAAACGGTGATTTACGGACCAGGCGGTGCACGCCGGTCTCGGTGCGCAGCCAGCCGAACGCATACTCGCCGGTGAACTTGACGGTGGCGGACTTGATACCGGCCACGTCGCCGTCAGACAGCTCGATCAGCTCCGGCTTGTAGCCGTGGGCATCGCCCCAGCGCAGGTACATGCGCAGCACCATGTTGGCCCAGTCCTGGGCCTCGGTGCCACCGGAACCGGACTGGATGTCGATGTAGCAGTCGGAGCCATCGTGCTGGCCGGAGAACATGCGGCGGAATTCGAGATCAACCAGCTTGGCTTCCAGCTGATCGGCTTCGGCCACGGCTTCGTTGAAGGTCTCCTCGTCTTCGCCTTCAACCGCCAGGCTGACCAGCATCTCGACGTCCTCAGCACCTTGTGTCAAGACGTCTATGGTGTTGACCACGTTGTCCAGCGACACGCGCTCTTTGCCCAGCGCCTGTGCGCGCTCTGGCTCATTCCAGACATCCGGCTGTTCCAGCTCGGCATTGACCTCTTCTAGACGCTCTTTCTTGGCGTCATA
This sequence comes from Aeromonas sp. sif2433, assembly GCF_019218705.1. Taxonomy (NCBI): domain Bacteria; kingdom Pseudomonadati; phylum Pseudomonadota; class Gammaproteobacteria; order Aeromonadales; family Aeromonadaceae; genus Aeromonas; species Aeromonas sp. sif2433. Next base: position 223,298 of record NZ_JAHUXD010000008.1, on the reverse strand, counting down.
GTCAAAGGTACCCCCTAAGCAGCTCGGTCCTCTCAGACAGCTCCTTAAGCTTGTTTAATACAGGATTGACTTCAAACATCGTGAAAACTCTCGGGGTCGATGTGATTTAAAAACGGGATATTCTAGCCAATTGCGGAAGGAATAGACAGGGTTGGCTGCCCCTGACCGGCTTTGGAGGCCGATTTCCGCGCTCATTTGCCCGCATCAGCGGAAAATATCGCCTGTTACCACATTCTCAGCTTCAGTTTCGACTGGATTGGCCGCTAACAATACATGGTGCTATGCGCCGTCCTGGTAATCCTGTTCCTGACTCACAAGAAGAAAACACGATGAAAAACCTATCACTCAAGCAGAAGATACTGTTGTCTGTGGTGATCGCCCTGTCGCTGGTGATCCTGCTGCTCTCCTGGCAGAGCTATACCAGTCAGAAGTCACTGCTGCTGCAAGGCAGTCAGGAGCAGGTACAACGGCTCGGCAGCCAGCAGGCCGAGCGGATCAGCGACTGGCTCTCCGCCCGTCGCGATGTCATCCAGGCGCTGGGCAACAAGGCCAGCCCCGAGCCCCTCAACGCGCTGCAACAGGCGCAGGTATCCGGCCGCTTCCAGCTCACCTATTTCGGTGAGGGCAGTGGCAAGATGAACGACTCGGATCCCTCCATCAACCGTGACGGTTACGATCCCCGCTCCCGTGGCTGGTATCAGGAGGCCATGGGCAAGGGCGGCATGATAGTGACCAAGCCCTATCTGGATGTGGCCTACAACATCATGGTGGTGACCCTGGCCCAGCCGGCGCAGGGCGGGGTGGTCGGCGGCGATCTCTCCATCGCCTCTCTGGTGGAAGACGTCACCAAGATGAAGCTGCCCGCCGACGGCATCGCCATCATGATACACAAGGACGGCACCGTCATCGCGTACAAGGACGCGGCCAAGGCGATGAAGCCGGCCACCGAGATCGACAACGATCTCTCCAACGCCCTGATCGAGCAGAGCAAGAGCAGCGCTGGCCTGGTGCCCGCCTATTTTGACAACGAGGGCCGCGACAAGCTGCTGTGGGCCATGGATATCCCGGACACCGACTGGGAGCTGGTGCTGGTGCTGGACAAGGCCACCCTGGAGGCGCCGCTCTCCTCCCTGCTGATGACCCAGCTCGGCCTGGCTCTGCTGGTGCTGGTGGGCAGCATCCTCGCCATCTCCTGGCTGGTCAGCCTGCTGCTGGGCCCGCTCGGCAAGGTCTCCCAGGCCCTGGCCCGCATCGCCGACGGTAACGGCGATCTGACTCAGCGTATCAAGATCGACGCCAACGACGAGGTGGGTCAGCTGGCCAACAGCTTCAACCGCTTCGTCGGCAGCCAGCATCAGCTGATCGGCAACATCCGCCAGCTCGCCAACGAGCTGAACGCGGATGCCGAGCGCAGCCTGGTGACCAACCAGGCCGCGGTGGACGAGCTGCAGCGCCAACAGCAGGAGGTGACCATGGTCGCCACCGCGGTGACCGAGATGGCGAGCGCCACCATGGAGATCGCCGGCAACGCCGAGAACACCGCCGCCGCCGCCCAGCAATCTGCCCAGAGCAGCGAGCAGGGCAAGATGCTGGTGAACCAGACCCGTCAGTCCATCAACAGCCTGGCCGAGGAAGTGGGTCAGGCGACCGGGGTGATCGGCGAGCTGAGCCGCCATGCCCAGGCCATCTCCGGCATCCTCTCCACCATCCAGGGCATCGCCGAGCAGACCAACCTGCTGGCGCTGAACGCGGCCATCGAGGCGGCCCGTGCCGGCGAGCAGGGCCGTGGTTTCGCCGTGGTGGCGGACGAGGTGCGGGTGCTGTCGCGCCGCACCCAGGACTCCACCCAGGAGATCCAGTCCACCATAGAGACGCTGCAGCAGACCACGGCCCGTGCGGTCAGCCTGATGCAGACCAGCCAGGGGCTGGCGGACAACAGCGTGAAGGATGCCGATGCCGCCGCCGCCGCGCTGGAGGAGATCACCCAGGCGGTCTCGCTCATCTCCGACATGGCGGGTCAGATCGCCACCGCCGCCGAGGAGCAGACCCAGGTGACCGGCGAGATCACCCAGAACACCACCGCCATCAAGGATGTGAGTGACGAGATCACCGCCGCCGCCATGCGGGATCTGGATCAGGCGCAGGGCCTCAAGGGCCGTGCCGCCAACCTGAACCAGCAGGTCTCGACCTTCATCCTGTAAGGGTGGCTCAGAAGGCGCCACCCCGGCGTCTCATGTAAAAAGCCCCGCACTCTGGTGCGGGGCTTTTTGTTGTCCGCCATCTGGCCATGCTCTGGCGGGGCGGGCCATGGCGGTTACTGGCGTGGGCAGCGTCATGGGCTGCCCGCTCGGCCGCTATGGGGCCGCGCCGGCGGGAGCCAGCAAGCAAAGAGCCCACCAAAAGGTGGGCTCTGTTCATATAGTGTCTAGCGCGGCGCGTTACAGGAAGGGCAGCGCCAGGAACAGCTTGATCACCATGGCATTGATGATGTCGATGAAGAAGGCGCCGACCATGGGCACCACCAGGAACGCCATGTGGGACGGACCGAAGCGCTGGGTGATGGCCTGCATGTTGGCAATCGCCGTCGGGGTGGCACCGAGGCCGAAGCCGCAGTGACCCGCCGCCAGCACGGCCGCGTCGTAGTTGCTACCCATGACCCTGAAGGTGACGAAGACGGCATAGAGCGCCATCGCCACGGTCTGGACGGCCAGCAGGACGAAGATCGGCAGCGCCAGGCTCGCCAGATCCCACAGTTTCAGGCTCATCAGGGCCATTGCCAGGAACAGCGACAGGCTGACGTTGCCGAGCAAGGAGACTTCCCGATCGCTCACCTCGTGCCATTTCAGCAGGGAGAGCAGGTTACGCAGCAAGACGCCGGTGAACAGCACGCAGACGAAGACCGGCAGCTCGAGGGCACCGCCCTTGAGGTAGAGGGAGATCAACTCGCCGCCCTTCAGGCAGATGGCAATCAGCGTCACCGTCTCGATCAGGCTGTAGGTGGTGATTGGGCGCTCTATTTCGGGCATCTCGAAGCCCTGGGGGGCTTCGTCCCTGTTGTGCTCCTCACCGGGCACCTGCACCTTCTTCACCAGGTAGCGGGCGACCGGGCCGCCGATCAGGCCACCCAGCACCAGACCGAAGGTGGCGCAGGCCATGGCGAGTTCGGTCGCCGATTGCAGACCGTACTTCTCGCTGAAGATGGCGCCCCAGGCCGCCCCGGTGCCGTGGCCACCGGAGAGGGTGATGGAGCCGGCCAGCAGCCCCATCAGCGGATCCAGCCCGAGCAGGGTGGCCAGGCCAATCCCCAGGATGTTCTGCATCATCAGCAGGCCGGTCACTACCAGCAGGAAGGTGAACACCGCCTTGCCGCCCCGCTTGAGGTTGGCGAGATCGGCGGAGAGGCCGATGGAGGCGAAGAAGGCCAGCATCAGCGGGGTCTGGAATGCGGTATCGAAGCGCAGTTCCACGTCCATGCTGGCGCGCAACAGCACCAGCACCAGGGCGACGACCAGGCCACCGGCCACCGGTTTGGGGATGCTGAAGGTGCGTAGCACGCCGATCCGGTTGACCAGCGAGCGGCCGAGCAGCAGCACCAGGGTGGCTGCGACCAGGGTGGCATAAGGATCAAGTTGTATCATTCGGTACTCCCATGTTGATTGGCTGTGTCTTCGCTGATGAAGACGCACAGATTCAGCCGGGATGAAAAACAGTGTGGCTAAGACGCCAATTTCAGGAGGGGCGACAGGCCCCACCCCATGTGGATATGGGGTTTATACGAGCCTGATTCCATCAGGCATCCAGAGGTGATTTAATCAAAATCCGCCGGATAGTAGCAAAAAATACCAACTCCATCCATATTTGTCAGATTAATGGTTGTTTTTTAACATTGTTGTGATATTTATCACTTTTTCAGAAAGCCGGAGCCGGCCCTAAAAAACCTGCCGGCGACGCTCCTTTTTGGGCGTCGACTTTGATGCTCAGACGGCTTAGACGCCCTCGACAAAGTGGCGATGACGAGGCCGCTTGCTCACTGCCTCATTCGCCGGTTGTCGGCTCATCGCCAGGCGAGCGACATGATGCGAAACGGCCGCGTTGCCAGCGGGTGACGACTCGCCGCTTTCCCGTCTGAGAGAGGAATAGGAAGTGAAGAAATCGGGTGATCCCTATATGATTTGCCGGTTTCCAGCCCATAGAGAGGAGAGGGTGTGAAGAAGTCTATCTACATCGCCTACACAGGCGGCACCATAGGGATGCAGCGTTCCGACCACGGTTATGTGCCGATGGCGGGCTTTATGGAAGACTGTCTGGCACGGATGCCCGAGTTTCATCGAGCCGAGATGCCCGATTACCACATTCATGAATATGCTCCCCTCATCGACTCCTCCGACATGACCCCGGCGGACTGGCAGCGCATCGCCGAGGACATTCGCGACAACTACGAGAAGTACGACGGCTTCGTGATCCTGCACGGCACCGACACCATGTCGTTTACCGCCTCGGCGCTCTCCTTCATGCTGGAAGATCTGCACAAGCCGGTCATCATCACCGGCTCCCAGATCCCGCTCGCCGAGCTGCGCTCGGACGGTCAGCAGAATCTGCTCAATGCGCTCTATATCGCCGCCAACTACCCGATCCACGAGGTGACGCTGTTCTTCAACAACCAGCTCTATCGTGGCAACCGCAGCAAGAAGGTGCATGCGGACGGCTTCCACGCCTTCGACTCGCCGAACTACCCGCCGCTGCTCAACGCCGGCATCGCCATCGCGCTGGAGGCGGGGGAGCTGGGGGGGCCGTCCGAGCGTGCCCTGGTGCTGCATGACATCACCCCCCAGCCCATCGGCGTGGTGACGCTCTATCCCGGCATCTCCAGCGAGGTGATCGCCAATATCCTGCAGCAACCGGTGCGGGCGCTGATCCTGCTGTCGTTCGGGGTGGGCAACGCGCCACAGAATCCGGCCATGCTGGCACTCTTGTCCGAGGCCTCGGCCCGCGGCGTCATCATAGTCAACCTGAGCCAGTGCCTGCACGGCAAGGTCAACATGGGCGGCTATGCCACCGGCAACGCGCTCTCCCGGGCCGGGGTCATCTCGGGCTTCGACATGACCGCCGAGGCGGCGCTGACCAAGCTGCACTTCCTGCTGAGCCAGGACTTGCCGGCGCCGCGCATCCGCGAGCTGATGCAGCAATCTCTGCGCGGCGAGCTGACGCCCTGAGAAACTGTCCACGATCTTACTGCGAAGCCGTGATCAAGGCTCATGTGCTGCTCGGAATCCTCACGTATATCTATACGCTCCGGTTCCTGCGCTGCTCTTCACCTTGCTGACGCCTTCTCGCGACAGGTCGTGAACAGCTTCTGGCCTCCTCACCATGAGGGGGAGAGGAAAAGAGAGGGGAGCCATTATGGCTCCCCTCTTTGCTATGGCGTGCGAGCCAGGGCTCGCGGCAAGGCTCAGTGACTGATCTCGATACGGACTATCTCTTCCTCGTCACGATACTGACGCTTGAGCTCGCTCTTGCTCTTCATCACGATTTCACCGTCGCGGCCTATGTTCATGTGCTCGGGATCGGCAAGGTGCATCGCCTGCCAGGCCATCACCGCCTGCAGGGAGGTGGCCTTCTGCTCCTCGGTGAGGGGCTGGCCGTCCGGCCACTTGCCCAGCTCGACCGCGGTCTTGAGCCGCTCGTACACTTCCTTGGGCATCTGCCCTATCACCTGTTGAAACGACATCCGGCCTCTCCTTGCAAATTGAGCCATAAACCCGGGCTTATAACCTGTTCACGATCTTACTGCGAGGCCGTGTTCAAGGCTCATGTGCTGCTCGGAATCCTCATGTATTCATATACATTCCGGTTCCTGCGCAGCTCTTCACCTTGTTGACGACCTCTCGCAACAGATCGTAGACAGGTTCTTAGACGGGCAGATCCTGGCGTACCACGCCGGCCATCTGCTCCATCACCCGTACCACCTGACAACTGTACCCGAACTCGTTGTCATACCACACGTACAGCACGCAGTGATCCCCTTCGGCGATGGTGGCCTGGGAGTCCACTATGCCCGCGAAGCGGGAACCCACCATGTCGGAGGAGACCAGCTCGGTGCTGGCGCTGAAATCGATCTGGCGATGCAGGGCCGAGCTCAGCGCCATCTGCTGCAGATAGGCGTTGAGGCTGTCCCGGTCGGTAGCCTGCTCCAGCGACAGGTTGATGATGGCCAGCGACACGTTGGGGGTCGGCACCCGGATGGCGTTGCCGGTCAGCTTGCCCTTGAGCTCGGGCAGCGCCTTGGCCACCGCCTTGGCGGCGCCTGTGCTGGTCATCACCATGTTGAGCGCGGCACTGCGGCCACGGCGCTCGCCCTGGTGATAGTTGTCGATCAGGTTCTGATCGTTGGTGTAGGAGTGCACCGTCTCCACGTGACCGTGGCGGATGCCGTACCTGTCCTGCATCACCTTGAGCACAGGGGTGATGGCATTGGTGGTGCAGGAGGCGGCGGAGATGATCTTGTCATCCGGCCCGATCACCTGGTGGTTGACCCCGAACACCACGTTCTTCATCTCCCCCTTGCCGGGGGCGGTCAGCAGCACGCGGGCGGCGCCGCGCGCCTTGAGGTGCTCGGAAAGACCCGCCTCATCGCGCCAGACCCCGGTGTTGTCGACGATCAGCGCATCCTGGATGCCATAGGCTGTGTAGTCGATGTCGGCCGGGCTATTGGCGTAGATCACCTGGATGAAGGTGCCGTTGGCGATGATGGCGCTGCGCGCTGCATCCACCTCGATGGAGCCGTTGAAGGGGCCGTGCACCGAGTCGCGGCGCAGCAGGCTGGCGCGCTTCTCCAGATCCCCCTCGCGGCCGCCGCGCACTACTATGGCCCGCAGGCGCAGGGAGTTGGCGGCGCCGGTGCGCTCGATCAGCAGCCGGGCCAGCAGGCGGCCGATGCGGCCAAAGCCGTACAGCACCACGTCGGTCGCGGGGGGCACGGTGCCGTGCAGCGCCGGTGCCAGCTGGGCGCGCAGGTAGTCGTCGAGGCCGGCCTCGTCCTGGTGATCCTGCCAGTAACCGACGGCCAGCTTGCCGATGTCTATCTCGGCGGCGGTCGGGTTCAGGGCGAGGATGGCTTGCAGCAGGGGGAAGCTCTGCTGGATCGGGAGAGGAGTGCCCTGGTGGCGGCGAACGACCCTGTGGGCCTTGAGGATGTCGATGGTGGAGGCGTTTTGCAGGGGGCGTCCAAAGATGGTGATCTCTATCCCTTGCTGGCGGTAGAGACGACCGATCAAGGGTTGCATGGCTTCGGCGAGCTCCTGGCTCTCCTGCCACGCCTGCAAGTAGTGCTCGTGGGTCATTAACCAGATCCTTTATTTCACGTTGTTGAAGCAAATTGCCGGGGCAAATTGAAATTCGTCGAATGCAGATCGGTGTAGGGCCGTTCATTTCGTTATATTATTCTGCAGTCGCGGCCTTATACGGCGCGCGCATTGTAATGGATATGTAGCCTGTTTGCTAGTTGGCGGTGGCCATGGCGGGTTGCAATTGTTACCAACCAGAAGTGAGCCATGACCCCATTTTCCCTGCGTCCGTTACTGCTCGGCCTGTCCTGTTGTCTGACGCTGATGGCCTGCGACGGCGATCGGACCCACGACATCTGTGCCCATCATCAGCAGCTCTGCGTGGATCTGGTGGACGACGGCTGGTGTCGCCCCGAGCGCGGTGAGGTCATCCAGGCCCGCTACCGTCTGCAGGAAGAGGGTTCGGACCGGGACAGCTACGTGCTGATGCTGGGTCTGGAGCGCTACCTGCAGTGCGCCGAGCACTCCACCAACGTCGAGTACAAGCGGGCAAGGGAGCAGAAGAGCCCCAGGGTGGAGGGCATGCTGGCCGCCGGCACCCAGCTGGAGCAACTGGCGGTGCAGACCCGGGCCTCCCGGGATCCCTACCTGCTGCTCTGGCACTGGACCCATCACCGCAACCCGCAGGCGCGGGCCGATTTTCTCGCGCTGGAGGGCAGCCCCGCGCTGGAGGAGCCCGAGCTGCAGCTGGCGTTGGGGGGCATCTATGCCCAGCGCGAGCCGCGCAAGGCCATCGCGCTGATGCACCACGCCCTCAGCCTCTATCGGGAGGGGGACAAGGTCAACGGCCGCATCCTCACCTCCCTCAGCACCCTCTACATGAGGCAGCAGGAGTTTGGGCTGGCCTATCAGTGGGGCAAGGTGAGCGAGTCGTTTCAGGACAGCCCCGAGCTCTCGGCCAACCGGCTCGGGATCTACCACGCCATCGGCAAGGGTGAGCAGGATGCCGGCGATCGGCTGGCCGCCACCATAGTCCAGCAGCTCCAACAGGGGGTCTACCGTCCGCTATGAACGTGCTTGAGTCATCACCGGAGTGGAGCGATCCCTTCGACATTCGTCTGTTCCATGCACAGGTCGTCGGCGACGGGCGGGTGCTCGAGCGCACCACTGTCCGGGCCGTGGTGCTGCGCGGCGATGAGCTGCTGCTGGTGCACTCCAGGGTCAATGGCGATCTCATGTTCCCGGGCGGCGGCGTCGAGGCCGGGGAGTGCCACGGCACCGCGCTGGCCCGGGAGCTGCGCGAGGAGTGCGGCGCCGAGCTGCTGGAGGTGGGGGGGCTGCTCGGGGAGACGCGGGAGTTTCGCGCCGCCCGCGAGGCGGATTATGACGCCTACTGCATCCACTCCTTCTACTACCTCTGCCGCTTGGGGGAGGCGTGGAGCGAGCCGCGGCCCCAGCCCTACGAGATCAGGCTCGGCTTCACCCCCGGCTGGTTCACGCTGGATGAGGCGCTGCAGCGCAACAAGACCCAGCTGGCCGGCCCCTGTCCGCAATGGACGGTGCGGGAGACCCGGGTGCTGGCCGAGCTGCAGCACTGGGTCGACGCCGGCCTGTTGTGAGCCGGGCCGCCTGGCCTAAGTTCGCAGATAAAAAAACCGCCAGAAGGCGGTTTTTTTATTGTTGCTGCCGGCTCAGGGCTGGCAGACCGGGCAGAAGGCATAGGTGCCTTGCGGATCGTTGAAGCGGGTCAGCGGATCGAGACCCCGGTTGAGCTCCAGCATGGCCTTGCCCAGACCGGCGGGCAGCCAGCTCTGCAGATGCGGGGCCAGCGCCCGGGCGCTGCTGTCGAACAGCTCGCGCAGGAACCTGTCCCTCGCCGACTCTTCCTGCTCGATGGGGGTCACCTGCCAGCTCTTGAGGTTGGCCAGATCGGCGGCGGCCTTGAGGGCGTCGTCCAGGTTGCCGAACTCGTCCACCAGGCCAAGATCCTTGGCATCCTGGCCGGTCCAGACCCGGCCTTCGGCGGCTTTCTCCGCCTCTTCTGGGCTCAGGCCCCGGCCCTTGCCGACCAGGCCGACGAAGCGCTGGTAGGTGTCTTCCACACTCAGCTGGATGGCCTGACCGACGTGCTCCGGCAGGGCCCGGGTCAGGCCGACGCCGGCGAAGTCGGTGGTGCCGACGCCGTCGGTGTGCACCCCGAACTGGGAGAGTGCCTTGTCGATGGTGGCGAACATGCCAAACACCCCGATGGAGCCGGTGAGGGTGGTGGGGGAGGCGAAGATCTTGTCCGCATCGGCGGAGATCCAGTAGCCCCCGGAGGCGGCGTAGCTGCCCATGGAGATGACCACCGGCTTGCCCGCTTGTTTCAGGGCCAGCAGCTCGGCGCGGATCTGCTCGGCGGCGAAGGCGCTGCCGCCGGGGCTGTCGACCCGCAGTACCAGGGCCTTGACCTGATCGTCGCGGCGGGCATCGGCCAGCAGATCGGCCAGGCTGTCACCGCCTATGGTGCCGGCAGGCTGGACCCCATCCATGATGGCGCCGCTGGCGACGATGAGGCCCACCTCATCCTTGCCGCTCTGGGGGTATTGCTCGGGGAGGGCGGCCAGATACTCCTTCAGGCCGACCCCTTTCCAGCCGTGATCCTCGTCTTCCCCCACTTCCTTGATGACCGCCTGGGTCATCTCGTCGCGGGTGGCGAGCTGATCCACCAGGCCGTTGTCGAGGGCGTAGCTGGCGGCATTGCCACCGGCCTTGCGCAGCAGCTCGAGGAAGCGCTCCTTGCTCGGGGCGACGGCGTCGGGCTCTATCTCCCGCTGCCCGGCCACGTCGGTTACATAGGATTGCCACAGTTGATCCAGCCAGCGCTGGTTCGCCTCCTTGCTCTCCGGGGACATCTCATCGCGGATGTAGGGCTCGACGAAGGACTTGTAGGTGCCAACCTTGAACACGTGGGGGGTGACGTTGAGCTTCTCCAGCGCCGACTTGAAGTAGGTCTGGTAGACGCCGAGCCCCTCGATCAGCACGGCGCCGCTCTGGTTGAGCAGCACGTGATCGGCGTGGGCGGCGATCAGGTAGGCACCCTGGCTGTAATAGTCGGCCATGGCGATGACCGGTTTGCCGCTCTCCTTGAACTCGTCGATGGCGTTCGCCACCTCCTGCAGCTTGGAGAGGTTGGAGCCTTGCAGCCCCTGGGGCTTGAGCACCAGCGCCTTGATACGATCGTCATCCTTGGCGCTGTGAATGGCCCACAGCAGATCGGCGAGGACGATTTCGCTCGGCTGATCGTCGCTCTTGTCCACCTGCTTGAGCAGCTGCACGGTCGGATCGGTTTGGGTGCGCTGTTCGACCAGCACGCCGGCGAGATTGAGGGTGAGGGCGCCCTCGATGGGGGTGTTGGGCGCCTCGGTCTGGCCGACGCTGAAGACGATAACCAGCACTATGATGAGAAACAGCAGATTGACCAGCATCAGCCGGGTAAAATTGAGCAGACGCCAGAGGCTGCGAAACAGCCACCCCAGACCTTTGAAAATAGACATAGCCGCGTTATCGCCCTGTTAATGGGTAGAGAAGGGCCATTATTAACCAGTTGGCCCGTCAATTGCCATTTCCGCTTGGGGGCGATCCGCACCCCACTCTTCGGAACACGCCTGTTCGCTGAAAAAATGTCCAAACATTTGTTTGAAAAAGAAATTTCGATTCTTTACTCTAGCCTCAGTTTGATAACAAAAAATTAACTGGAGGCCCTGTGAGCCGCTACCCGACGTTGCCGACCCCCCTCGATCCAGCTTGTACCCCCTCGCGTCGCAGCGTGCTCGCGATCCCCTGTGCCCCTGTCTTGCAAGGAGCCGCATCATGAGCCGCTACCCGAACCTGCTGGCCCCCCTCGATCTCGGTTTCACCCAGTTGCGCAACCGGGTGCTGATGGGCTCCATGCACACCGGCCTCGAAGAGGAGAAGGGCGGCTTTGACAAGCTGGCCGCCTTCTATGCCGAGCGGGCCCGCGGCGGCGTCGGCCTCATCGTCACCGGGGGCATAGCGCCGAATCTGCGCGGGCGCCTGGTGCCGCACGGCTCGCAGCTCAGCTTCCCCTGGCAGGTCGCCAAGCACAAGAAGGTGACCGCGGCCGTGCATCAGGAGGGGGGCAAGATAGCGCTGCAGATCCTCCATGCCGGGCGCTATGCCTACCATCCGTTCAGCCTGGCGCCGAGCGCCCTCAGGGCCCCCATCTCCCCGTTCAAGCCGCGTGCCATGAGCGAGCGCCAGATCCGTGGCACCATTCGCGACTTCGCCACCACCGCGGCCCTCGCCAAGGCGGCGGGCTATGACGGGGTCGAGGTGATGGGGTCGGAAGGCTATCTCATCAACCAGTTCATCTGCGAGCGCACCAACCAGCGCAGCGATGGCTGGGGCGGCAACAATGACAACCGCATGCGCTTCCCGCTGGAGATAGTGCGCGCCATTCGCGAGCGGGTCGGCACCGACTTCATCATCATCTTCCGCCTCTCCATGCTGGATCTGGTGGAGAAGGGCTCCTCCCTGGAGGAGGTGATTGCCCTGGGCAAGGCGCTGGAGCTGGCCGGGGTGAGCCTCATCAACACCGGCATCGGCTGGCACGAGGCGCGCATCCCCACCATAGCCACCAGCGTGCCGCGCGGCGCCTTCAGCTGGGTCACGGCCGAGCTGAAAAAACACCTCACCGTGCCGCTCATCACCACCAACCGCATCAATACCCCCGAGGTGGCCGAGCGCATATTGGCACAGGGGGAAGCGGATATGGTCTCCATGGCGCGCCCCTTCCTGGCCGACCCCGAGTTCGTCATCAAGGCCGCCGAGGACAGGGCGGACGAGATCAACACTTGCATCGCCTGCAACCAGGCCTGCCTCGATCACGTGTTCAAGCAGAAACGCGCCTCCTGCCTGGTCAATCCCCGCGCCTGCTTCGAGACCGAGCTCAATTTCGGTCGGGTGCCCCAGCCCAAGAAGCTGGCGGTGGTGGGCGCCGGCCCGGCCGGGCTGGCGTTCGCCTGCTACGCCGCCGAGCGCGGCCATCAGGTGAGCCTGTTCGATCAGGCGCAGACCATCGGCGGCCAGTTCAACTTCGCCAAGCAGATCCCGGGCAAGGAGGAGTTTCACGAGACCCTGCGCTACTTCGCCAGGCGGCTGGAGAAGTGCGGCGTCGAGCTCTATCTCGGCCAGCGCCAGAGCGCCGAGAGCCTGCTCGGCGGCGGCTTTGACGAGGTGATCCTCGCCACCGGCATACGCCCGCGCACCCCCAACATTCCCGGCATCGATCATCCCAAGGTGCTGAGCTATATCGATGTGCTGCGGGATCACAAGCCGGTGGGTGACAAGGTGGCGGTGATCGGGGCCGGCGGCATCGGCTTCGACGTGGCGGAGTACCTGGTGGAGGGCAAGGGGGATCGCAGCCGCGATCACTGGCTCAAGGAGTGGGGCATCGACAAGAGCCTCGGCGAGCGTGGCGGCCTGATGACCCCGGTGATCGACGCCCCCGAGCGCCAGATCTGGCTGCTGCAACGCAAGGAGAGCAAGGTGGGGGATGGCCTGGGCAAGACCACCGGCTGGATCCATCGCACCGTGCTCAAGAACCGCAAGGTGCAGATGCTCTCCGGCGTGCAGTACCTGCGCATCGACGACGAGGGGCTGCACATCCAGGTGGGCGATACCCAACAGTGCCTGCCGGTGGATCAGGTGATCATCTGTGCCGGTCAGGAGCCCCTCAAGGAGCTGCAGGCCGGGTTGCAGGCGGCGGGCAAGCCGGTGCACATCATCGGCGGTGCCGACGTGGCCGCCGAGCTGGATGCGAAGCGGGCCATCCGCCAGGGGGCTGAGCTGGCCGCCGTCATCTGAGCCGGCTCATCGGGTAAGGAAGGGACCAATGGGTCCCTTTTTTTATGGCTCACCCCGGCCCGGGCAGTTTCACCGGGGACGGTATTGTTGTATTTGTGGTATGCAAACGTTCTCTGTTTGTATCCATTGCATGGGCGAATGCCATTGGGGCAGGGCGCAGATGGGAATGTCGGCCAGATCCCGGCGAGCCCCGGAAGCGGGCAATGGGCGCCGTCTATCGATGGGAATTCTCTGTCGGGTGCCGGATGCACCTGGATTTGGTAAAGGAAACCAAGCAAATGAGCCTAGCTAAATCACGGATGCCTACCCAGGCGTCGGGTCGTCGCTTGAGTGCCATCGTCTTGGGCATGGCGATGACCCTGCACGGCACCGCCGCCGCCGACCCCGCGGGACGGCTCATCTTCCTCGGCTGGACCGCCGATCAGCAACATTCCGTCTGGCTCTCCGCCATCTCCCCCGGCCAGTTCGAGGTCGAGTCTGCCAAACAGAGCCAGATCTACGACAGCTGGCGACAGGATCACAAGGGGCTGCACCTGACCGTCTCGCCGGAGGCGCAGAACGGGGGCACGCACAAGCTGTATGCCTACGTCGACTCGAGCGGCAAGCGGGTCCTGCTCGACACTGATAACCAGCAATCCGGCCACTTCACCTTCCCGGACCACTTCACCCCGCCTAACCTGCCCTCCAGGCCGACCTCGCCACCCCAGGGGATGATGCCGACCCGGCCCCCTCTCGGCGGCATCACCCGGCCCGGTGGCGTGCAGCCACCGATCGGCACATTGCTGCCCCAGGGAGTGATGCCGACCTTGCCCGGTGGCGTGCAGCCGCCGATCGGCACCCTGCCACCCCAAGGGATGATGCCGACCCGGCCCCCCCTCGGCGGCATCAGCCGGCCCGGTGGCGTGCAGCCGCCGATCGGTACCCTGCCGCCGCAGGGGGTGATGCCGACCCTGCCGGGGGGCGTGCAGCCACCGATCGGCACCCTGCCGCCCCAGGGAGTGATGCCGACCCTGCCCGGTGGCGTGCAGCCGCCGATCGGCACCCTGCCACCCCAGGGAGTGATGCCGACCCTGCCCGGTGGCGTACAGCCGCCGATCGGTACCCTGCCGCCGCAGGGGGTGATGCCGACCCTGCCCGGTGGTGTACAGCCGCCGATCGGCACCCTGCCGCCTCAGGGGCTGATGCCGACCCGCCCGCCTCTGGGGGAGCGGCCCTTTATTCCCCTCCCGGCTCCCGTCACCTTGCCGGGCCGGATGACGGCGGGCCAGCAGGCGAGCGAGCGCGCCCTGAACGAGCGCACCCTGTGCGTGATGGCCGACGAGCGGGACCAGCTGACTCCCGAACAGCGAGATCAGTATCCCGCCTGCCCCTTCACCCGTGCCGAGCTGGCGGCGGGCCAGGTGGCCAGCCAGAGCCAGCCGGTCCCCTTGCCGGAGGGACGGCGCTGGAACCTGTGGGCGGACGAGGTCTATTACGACATCTCGGATCACCGGGAGGGGCTGGACATGTCGGGCTCGACCAATGTGTTCAGCCTGGGGGCGGATACCCGGCTCGACAACGATCTCATCCTCGGCCTTAGCGTCGCCCGGGTCGACAGCAGGGTGGACTCCTTCAATGGCGGCATGCGGCTGTCGGCCGGCGGTTACAACATTGGCCCCTATCTGGCCTATCCGGTATCGGCCAGCTGGATGCTGGATGGCAGCCTGGTGTACGGCTGGATGGATAACAATCAGGACCTCCTGTTCCTGTCCGGCGACTACGGCTCGACCTCCGTTGGCGGCAGCCTGGGGGCCACCGGCCAGTACTTCTGGGAAGAGACCTCGGTGCGCCCGCGACTGGCCATCAACTACAGCCACAACCGCAGCGACGGCTACCGGATGGAGGGAGATTACCAGGGGCTGGCACTGCGGCTGAACCAGGACAGCGACAGTTACAACCAGGGCAACATGACGGGGACGGTCGAATTCAGCCGCGTCTATTACACCAGCCAAGGGCTGCCGCTGATGCCTTATGGGGAGCTGGGGCTGGATTATGGCTTTGAGCGGCCGAACGATGGCTATATCCTGACGGGCGATCTCAGCTCGGCCCGCACCGAACCGCTCAGCGGCACGATGCGACTGGGGATGCGTACCCTGATCGGCGGCGAAGCCACCCTGACCACCAGTGCCGGGTACACCAGCATAGGGCAGGATGGGCTCAACATCTGGGAGTGGCGCATCAACCTCTCCAAGCCGTTCTGACCCTATCGATAGGGCGGTTCACCGCCCTCATGACCAAGAAGGAGCATCGAATGGATGCACTGACACTGCTGCTCAACCGCCACTCCTGTGGCCGCCTGACCACCCCGGCGCCGAGCGGCGAGGTGCTCGACAACATCCTCAAGGCGGGCCTGCGCGCACCGGATCACGGCACCCTGACCCCCTGGCAGTTCATTCTGTTTGAAGGGGAGGGGCGTGAACGGCTGGGGGCCGTGCTGGCCGAGGCCGCCCGCGCCCGTGGCGAAGACGAAGAGAGCATCAAGAAGAGCCGGGAGGCGCCGCTGCGGGCCCCCCTGCTGGTGGCGGTGGCGACCCGTCATCAGGATCACCCCAAGGTGCCCAAGCTGGAGCAGGAGCTCTCCGCCGGTTGCGCCCTGATGGCGATGCAGATGGCGGCCCAGGCGCAGGGGTTCAACGGCATCTGGCGCTCCGGCTGGTTCATCTTCGATGAGCGGGTCAATGCCGGGCTGGGCTTGGCACCGGCGGATCAGCTGGTGGGCTTCCTCTACCTCGGCACCCCCATGCTGGAGGCGCGCAAGCTGCGCGAGCTACCGCTAAACGAGTTCATCCGGCACTTCTAAACGAGGCCTGTTGAAGCAAAAAGCCCTGATGCATCAGGGCTTTTTTCATCTACTGACAGGACCATCAGGCTGTACGCATAAATAGGCGCTTGCCAAGGGGGGAAAAGAGGTTGGCTGGGAATTTTTTAAATAGTGAGAGGCCGTTCTCAATCCTGGTCGATTACGCTACGTAAAACGTTTGCGCCCCGTTATTATTCCTCTCGCCAGTTTAGAAGGCGACCCCTTCTAATTTTCTGCGATGAGAGTCGCAATTCCGTAGCACCTTTTTATAGCCCAACGTCTTGATGACATTGGGCTTTATTTTTATGGGCGTTTTTTGACCTATGTCCCTGGCATCCGGCAGCCCCTTTTTACAGTCCAATGTGGCTCATGACATAGGGCTCTATTTTTATGAGCGGATTTTGAGCTGTTCCCCTAGGTCACTGGCATGGCTGCCTTGGCGGGCAGGATCCGGGCCGGGTTGCCCACCACCCGTGCGCCGGCCGGCACGTCCCGGGTCACCACGGCACCGGCGCCGACGATGGCCTCCCGCCCTATGGTGACCCCCGGCAGCAGTATGGCGCCGCCGCCGATCCAGACCCTGTCCTCTATGGTGACCGGCAGCGCCGTCTCCACCCCCTGGATGCGCTCATCTGCCGCCAGGGCGTGGGCGGCGGTGTAGATCTGCACGTTCGGCCCTATCATGACCGCGGCGCCGATGCAGATCGGGGCGTTATCCAGCAAGGTCGCCCCCATGTTGATGTAGGAATCCTTCCCCAGGCTGATGTGGCGGCCATAGGTGCAGTAGAACGGCGGGCAGATGAAGGCCCCCTCCGCCAGCTCGCCGATCAGCGCCCGCAGCAGGATCTGCTGTTCTGCCTCCTCATCGGCCCGGTTGAAACGACGGTACAGGCGGGCCGTCTCCCGGCGCAGGGTATCCAGCTCGGAGGCCATGCAGTTATAGGGCTGGCTGCTGATCATTTTCTGGTAGTCGCTCATAAATGGCCTCCGGTCGGGCTGGCATGGTTGCCGGCTGATGCCTCATCGCTCCCGGAATGGGCACCATCGGCTGTCGGGAAGGACATTCTACGCGGTTATGGGCGAGAGAAGAGTGAGCCCGGACTCAGCCTTGGCATCCTCATACAGCTCCGTGGGGGGAGGGCAGAGGAGCGGAGCCGGAAAACAACAAGGGCACCCCGGGGTGCCCTTGTTGTTTCAGAGATCTCAGCGCCTTGCCGGTGGCGCCGTACCCATCAGCCCTGCTTGCGGCCGCAGAGTTGATTCAGTACCCATCAACCGTGCTTGCGACCTGAGAGGCGGCACCACTCCTCTTTCACCGCGGTTTGGTCCATGTCGAACCACTGGCCGTAGATGGTCTCCAGCTCTGGCGCCTGGCTTTCCAGCACGCCGGAGAGGGCCATCAGGCTGCCCGCTTTGCCGTGCCCGGCGATGAGTGGCGCCAGCTCGCGCAGCGGGCCGGCCAGGATGTTGGCGACCACCACGTCCGCTTCGACATCTTGCGGCTGATCAGCCGGCAGGTAGAGTTCGATCTGGCCGGCGACGCCGTTGCGTTCGGCGTTGTCATGGCTAGCCTGGATGGCCTGGGGATCGATGTCGATGCCGATGACACGGGCGGCGCCGAGTTTCAGGGCGGCGATGCCGAGAATGCCGGAGCCGCAACCGAAGTCGACCACCGTCTTGCCGGCCAGATCCAGCCCGTCCAGCCACTGCAGGCAGAGCGCCGTGGTGGGGTGGGTGCCGGTGCCGAACGCCAGGCCCGGATCCAGCATGACGTTGACCGCATCCGGGTTGGGCACATCGCGCCAGCTCGGGCAGATCCAGAGCCGCTCGCCGAACTGCATGGGGTGGAAGTGATCCATCCACTCGCGCACCCAGTCCTTGTCTTCCAGCTGCTCGACCTTGTAGCCCACGTCTTCCCCGAAGATCTGCTGGAAGAAGGCGATGGTGGGGGCCGGGTCGGTTTCGGCGTCGAACAGGCCCATCACCTCGGTCTCACCCCAGAGCGGGGTCTCGCCGGGCAGGGGCTCGTAGACGGGAACATCCTGGGCATCCATAAAGGTCACGGCCTGGGCTCCACGCCCCAGCAGCATGTTGCTCACCTTGTCCGCGGTCTTGGCGGTGGCGTTGATTCGAATTTGTATCCAGGGCATGGCGTCGACTCTTCATAAATGTGAAACCGCGGAAGTCTATCATCATGGGCCTGTGCTGTCGTGGTTTGCCCATGTCGGCATGGTGCAGGAAGAGAACTCTGCCGAGTTGGCACGGTTAATGTATTCCTCATTGGGTGACGGGAAGCAACCTGTTCCCGCTGAATGCTTTGCTCTATGAAAGTTCCGTCATCTTTTTTCAGCCACCTTCGGGTGGCTTTTTTTGATGGGCGCTAATGGCCGGGAAAAGGGAGTGATCGGGTGGAAAAACGGCGGGTTGGCACGCAAGCTGCAAAGCTTAGTCTGTCCTGCATAAGGATATGTGTGTGATTGTTACCCCAACGTTCAGGTATTTAGGGCCATCCCGGCGGGATGGCCCCTTTTTTATGCCGCTTTCGCGGGGAGGCTGGGTGGTGAGGGTCTGGCGCTAGGCCGAGCTGTGCACTCTTGGGGCCTATCACTGGTGAGTCCACCCCATGATGGTGCAGTTTTTACCCATTAGGGATTAGTCTGCAAACCCGGCCATGTCGATCACCAGCTTGCCCACCATGCGACCCGCCTCCACCTCGGCATGGGCCTGAGCCAGGGTAAGCGCGGTCAGCTCGGGGATCGTCTTGGTGAGCGTGGTCTTGAGCGTGCCGTCATCCAGCAGCGCGGCGACCCGGCCGAGCAGATGGTGCTGCTCTATCATGTCCGGGGTCTGGAACAGGGAGCGGGTGAACATGAACTCCTGGCTGAAGGTGGCGCTCTTGGGCTTGAGCAGGCCGAGATCCCAGGGCTCGTTGGACTCGGCGATGGTGCAGATGTGGCCGAACGGGCGAATGAGACTCGCCATGGCGGCCCAGTGCTGCTCGGTGGCGTTGGTGCAGAAGATGGCATCGAGCTGGCTGATGCCGAGCCCCGCCAGCTCAGCCTGCAGGTTGTGATGACTCACTACCTGGTGGGCGCCCATGGCCAGGCACCAATCACGGGTTTCAGGCCGAGAGGCGGTGGCGATCACCTCCATCCTGGTGAGCTGGCGAGCGAGCTGGATGGCGATGGAGCCGACGCCGCCGGCGCCGCCGATGATCAGCAGCCGTCCCTCGCTCTCGCGGTTGAGGCCGATGCGCTCGAACAGCGCCTCCCAGGCGGTGATGGCGGTCAGCGGCAGGGCGGCGGCCTCCACATCCGTCAGGCTGGTCGGGGCGAGGGCGGTGATGCGCTCATCGATCAGCTGCAGCGCACTGTTGCTGCCGGGACGGCTGATGTCGCCGGCATACCAGACTCTGTCGCCGGCCTTGAACAGGGTCACCTCGCTACCGACGGCCACCACCTCTCCCACCGCATCCCACCCCAGCACCCGCGGGCTCGCTTCCACCTTGGCCTTGGGGGCGCGCACCTTGGTATCGACCGGGTTGATGGAGGTGGCCTTGACCCTCACCAGCAGATCCCGTGGGCCCGGGGTCGGGGTGGGCAGGTTGGCCTCGATGAAGCAGTGGGGGTGATCGCTGGGCAGGTAGTGGGTCAGGGCGATGGCTTTCATGGCAATTCCTTTCAAATCGGTATGAGTGGGATTGCTTGCCAGTCTAGTCTGGTTAATTATCCTCATTAAGATGGGTAATCAAGAAAGACTGTTTGAATATATGAACAATGTCGAACTGGAGTTGATGGGGCTGTTCGCCACAGTAGTGGAGCAGGGCAGTTTCACCGGGGCGGCCGAGGTGCTCGGTATGCCCAAGTCGTCGGTGAGCCAGAAGATCTCGCGCCTCGAATCCCAGCTGGGGGTGCGCCTGCTGCAGCGCACCACCCGCAGGCTCAGCCTGACCCCGCAGGGGGAGCTCTATGTGGAGCACTGCCGGGGGCTGTTGACCCTGGCGCGCAGCGCCAATCTCGCCATGGCCAGGCTGCGCAGTGCGCCGGCCGGCCGGGTGAGGGTCACGGCACCGGAGGCGACCGGTACCCTGCTGCTCGGCAAGATACTGGCGGAGTTTCGCGCCCTCTACCCCGAGGTGGTGCTGGAGTTGACCCTGAGTGACGAGCAGTTGGATCTGGTGGGGGAGGGTTACGATCTGGCGCTGCGGGCGGCGCCGCTGAAAGACTCCAGCCTCATCTGCCGGCGCATCGGCCAGGTGGCGCGCCATCTGGTGGCGGCCCCCGGCTATTTAGCTAGCCACGGTGCGCCGCAGCAGCTGGCGGAGCTGGGGCGCCATGCCTGCCTGGTGCATTCGGCGCTGCCGGTGTGGCCGCTGCAGGAGGGAGGCTGGCGGCCGCAGGGGGCCTGCATCAGCAACAGCCTGCTGGCGCTGCGGGAGCTGGCCCTGCATCAGGGGGGGATAGCCCTGCTGCCGGATCACGTCTGTCGGGACGATCTCAGTGCGGGGCGGCTGCTGAAGGTGCTGCCGGATCACCCCATACCGCCCAACCCCTTCTACCTCATATACCCCAGCCGGGAGCACCTGGCGCCCGCCCTGCGCAGCCTGATGGACTTCGTCGCCGAGCGGCTGCCCTTCGCCTGATCAGAGACTCTGGCTGAGGGGGGCCTGGCTGGGCTCGAGGCCGAGCGGCACCGACTGACGCTCGGCCAGCATGCGGATCTGCCCCTCGACCAGGCTGGCGTTGGGGCCCAGCACCAGCACCAGCTGATGCTCGTTCAGCTCGATCCAGGAGAGGCAGCCGAGCCCGGTCAGGCGGAGCTGATCCACCAGCATCATGTCGCGCACCCGCAGGCTGAGGCGGGTCAGGCAGACGTTCATGGCCAGCAGGTTGTCCATCCCCCCCAGCACCTTGAGGTACTGGATGGCCAGCATCTGCGGATCGGTCGGTGCCACGTTGGCGAGCCGTGGCAGCTCATCGGCGATGGGTCGGCTCGGCAGGCTGAGGGGGGCGTGATCCAGCAGCAGGGAGAAGATCAGGGCATAGGCGACGAAGAACAGGATGCCGAGCGGGATCAGCCAGAAGCTGTGCTCGCCGGCAGAGTAGCTGAGCACCAGATCCAGCAGCCCGGCGGAGAAGTAACTGCCCACCTTGATGCCGAGTGAGCTGCAGATGCCCAGCGAGATCCCGGTGAGCAGGGCATGGGTCAGAAACAGCCAGGGGGCGACGAAGGCGAACAGGAACTCGATGGGCTCGGTGATGCCGACCAGGGCCGAGGTGAGCGCCAGGGTGAGCAGCAGGCCCCCCTGTGGCAGCCGTTGCAGGCGCTGGCGGTGCAGCCAGATGGCGAAACAGGCACCGGGCAGACCGAACATGATGATCGGGTAGAGCCCGGCCACATAGCCCTCGTGCAGGGGCTGGGCGGTGGCGAGCGCCTGCAGGTTGCTCTCGCCGAGGCCCACCAGGCTGCCCAGCACCTGATGCAGGCCGAGGGGGATCAACAGCCGGTTCAGCACGCCGTAGCAGAAGGCGCCAAACGGCGTGGTGAGCAGATCGGAGGCGACCAGTGTGATGCCCTGCTCCAGCAGCGGCCAGAGGAGCGAGAGGGGGAGGACCAGCAGCAGGCAGATCAGGGCCGAGAGCAGCAGGCCCGGCAGCTCCCCCTGCAACTGTTGCAGCCAGGCGGGCAGGGGCAGGCTGCGGGTCCAGGAGCAGACCAGCGCCGTGGTCAGCCCCGCCAGCAGGCCGCAGATCATGTCCGCATGCAGGCCGGGGGCCAGGGTCGCCAGGGCCGAGCTCAGCAGCAGGAAGTTGACCGCCCCGGCCATCGCCTGGGCGCCTTGCCCCTGCCGGCTCAGGCCGAAGGCGATGGCCACCGCATAGATGAGCGGCATCTGGCTGAACAGGGCACGACCCGCGAGGGAGAGCACCGCCAGATCCAGCACATCCGGCTGGCCGAGCCGATAGAGCAGGGCGGCCAGCGGCAGGATGGAGACCGGCAACAACAGGGCATAGCCGAGTCGTTGCAGGGATTGAGTCAGGATCTGTCTGGCGTTCTGTACGGGCATAAACGGGCGCTATTTTGTGATGCAGCGCACAGTTTACCTGCAAGGCACCCATTTGGGGATAGGTGCCTGCCTTTTATCGAGCCATTTATTATTTCTGATCAAATAAACGGCGCACGGCCTGATCCGGTGGCGGCGTCAGCAGGCTGACCAGGATGAAGGCGACCAGCCCCAGCCCCAGGCTGGGCACTATGGCGTGCAAGCCGGCCAGCTTGATCCCCCACTGGCTCAGGCCCCCATAGCAGAGGATACCGCTCAGCATGCTGGCCAGCGCCCCCGGGCCATTGGCCCGCGACCAGTAGAGGCCGAGCACCAGCGGCCAGAGGAACACCGCCTGCAGGCCGCCGAAGGCGAGCAGGTTGAGCCAGATGATCATCTCGGGCGGCTGCAATGCCGCCAGCAGCACCAGGGTGCCCAGGATCAGGGTACAGAGCAGGGAGAGGCGTGGAATGCGCACTTCCAGCTTCTCTTGGCGAGGATTGAGGTAATTGAGGTAGAGATCCTTCACCAGGGTCGCCGAGGCCTGGATCAGCTGGGAGTCGATGGTGGACATGATCGCCGCCATCGGCGCCGCCAGGAAGACCCCCGCCAGCCAGGGCGGCAGCACCTCCATCATCAGCGAGGGCATGATCTTGTCCGGGCTGTCCATGCCGGGCAGGATGGCGCGCCCCAGGGCGCCGGCCAAATGCATGCCGAACATCAGCAGGGCGCTGACCACGGTGCCGATGAGGATGCCTCTGTGCAACGCCTTGCTGTCCCGGTAGCCGAAGCAGCGCAGGGCCGAGTGGGGCAGGCCCACCACCCCGATGCAGACCAGCACCCAGAAGCTCAGCATGAAGGGCTGGGTCAGCATGTCGCCTGCCCCCTGCGGGCTGACCAGCTTGGGATCGATCACCTTGAGCTGATGGATGAGGTTCGGCAGGCCGTCTCCGGCGATCAGGATCCCGGCCAGCAGGGCGCCGGTGCCGATCAGCATGATGATGCCCTGCAGCGCATCGGTCATCACCACGGCGCGAAAGCCGCCGATCACCGTGTAGAGCAGCACGCAGCTGGCAAACAGGAAGAGTCCCTGCTGATAGCTAAGGCCGGTGGCGGTCTCCAGCAGGCGGGCGCCGCCGATGAACTGCACCACCATGGTGGCGATGAAGGCGAGGATGATGGTCACCGAGCCCAGCACCACCACCCACTTGCTGCGGTAGCGGGCCCACAGCATGTCGTTGATGGTCACCGCATTGACCCGGCGGGCGATGATGGCGAACTTCTTGCCGAGCACCCCCAGGGTGAGCCAGACGGTGGGCAGCTGGATCATCGCCAGCAGCACCCAGCCTAGGCCTATCTTGTAGGCGGCGCCGGGCCCGCCGATGAAGGAGGAGGCCGAGGTATAGGTGGCCACCAGCGTCATGGCCAGCACCAGGCCGCCCATGCTGCGGTTGCCGATGAAGTACTCCTGCACGAAGTCCCCGTTGCTGCGATGGCGGCTGGCCCAGAAGCCGACCCCCAGCACCAGCACCAGATAGATGACGAGGGGGAGCATCAACTCAAGATTCATGTGACGACTCCTCGGTATCCAGCGGGATTTCGATGAACAGGCGATCCACCATCAGCCCGCACAGGCCGATAAACAGCAGTGGCATCAGCATGCAGCTGAGCAGGAACCAGAGCGGCATATCCCAGAGTTCTATCTCTTCCGGGATGAAGTAAGCGGTGCCATACCAGGCAACGAAGTAAAGCAGGGTGAGCAGCAGGCAGAAGGCTGCTTCCCGACGGGCGAGAGCGAAACGGTTCACCTTGGCCTCCGACGATTGAGAGGGGCGCAAGAATAACAAAAAAGGGCCATGTCGCCATGGCCCTTTTTTCGTTGCCGATCCGGAGGGACCGGACAATCTCTGTTGAAGAGTCCTTACAGACCCAACTTCTTGTGCAGATGGTGGCTGTTAATGCCACCGTGCGGCAAGTCATCGGGTCCTGGCACCTCTTACAGACCCAACTTCTTGTGCAGATAGTGGCTGTTAATGCCACCGTGCGGCAAGCCGTCGGGTCCTGGCACCTTTTACAGACCCAACTTCTTGTGCAGATAGTGGATGTTGGTGCCACCGTGCTGGAAGTTTTCGTCCTTCATGATCTCTTTTTGCAGGGCGATGTTGGTCTTGATCCCTTCCACCACCAGCTCGTCGAGGGAGTGACGCATGCGGGCGATGGCGATGTCGCGGTTCTCACCGTAACAGATTAGCTTGCCGATCATGGAGTCATAGTAAGGCGGCACCTTGTAGCCCGCATAGATATGGGACTCCCAACGCACGCCCAGACCACCCGGCGCATGGAAGCGCTGGATCAGGCCAGGAGACGGCATGAAGGTGGCCGGATCTTCGGCGTTGATCCGGCATTCGATGGCATGGCCACGGATGCGGATGTCCTGCTGGGTGATCGACAGGGGCTGGCCGGCGGCGATGCGCAGCTGCTCCTTGATCAGATCCACGCCGGTGACCATCTCGGTGACCGGGTGCTCGACCTGGATCCGGGTGTTCATCTCGATGAAGTAGAACTCGCCGTTCTCGTACAGGAACTCGAAGGTACCGGCACCGCGGTAGCCGATCTCGAGACAGGCACGCACGCAGCGCTCACCGATGAACTTGCGCATCTCTTCGGTGATGCCGGGAGCCGGCGCCTCTTCCACCACCTTCTGGTGACGGCGCTGCATGGAGCAGTCCCGCTCACCCAGGTAGAGGGCGGTGCCCTGACCGTCCGCCAAGATCTGGATCTCGATGTGACGCGGGTTCTCCAGGTACTTCTCCATGTAGACCATGTCGTTCTTGAAGAACTGGCCTGCTTCGGATTTGGTCAGGGCGATGGCGGCGGCCAGTTCGGCCTCATTGCGCACCACGCGCATGCCACGACCACCACCGCCACCGGCGGCCTTGATGATCACGGGGTAACCGATCCGCTTGGCGATGGTGGCGTTGCGCTTGGTATCGTTGTCCACCGGGCCGTCGGAGCCGGGTACGCAGGGCACGCCGGCCTTCTTCATCGCCTCGATGGCGGAGACCTTGTCACCCATCAGGCGAATGGTCTCGGCGCGCGGGCCGATGAAGATGAAACCGGATTTTTCGACCACTTCGGCGAAGTCGGCGTTCTCGGAGAGGAAGCCGTAGCCAGGGTGAATGGCGACGGCACCCGTCACCTCGGCGGCGGCGATGATGGCCGGCACGTTGAGGTAGGAGTCCCCACTGGCAGGCTTGCCGATGCAGATGGTTTCGTCGGCCAGCAGCACATGTTTGAGCTCCCGATCGGCGGTTGAGTGAACGGCCACTGTCTTGATCCCGAGCTCTTTGCAGGCGCGCAGGATCCGCAGGGCAATTTCACCTCGGTTGGCGATGACTACTTTGTCCAACATGGGTGGCGTCTTCCCTTATTCGATGATGAACAGCGGCTCGTCAAACTCGACGGCCTGACCATTTTCAGCCAGGATCGCTTTGATCACTCCGGCCTTGTCAGACTCGATTTGGTTCATCATTTTCATGGCTTCGACGATGCACAGGGTATCGCCGACATTGACGTGCTGACCAACTTCCACGAACGGCTTGGCTTCCGGGCTGGAGGAGCGATAGAAGGAGCCAACCATGGGGGAGCGCATCAGATGACCACTCGGGGTGGTATCGGCAGCCGGAGCGGCGGCCGCTGCAGCTGTAGCGGCAGGGGCGGCAACCTGTTGCATGGGCGCCTGCTGCATCATCATCTGCGGGGCAACGCTAACCTGGCCGGAGAAATTACGGCTGATGCGAACAGATTCTTCCCCTTCGGAGATTTCCAGCTCGGCGATGCCGGACTCTTCAACCAGTTCAATCAGCTTCTTGATTTTGCGGATATCCATTAGCATTCTCTTTCTTCTTTATCTGATCAGTGATTATCAAGCCGCGCGCAACTGATGCACGGCCGCGGTTAAAGCGAATTGGTAGCCATCGGCACCCAGCCCACAGATCACCCCCTTGGCGACATCAGACAGATAGGAGTGATGACGGAAGGGCTCCCTGGCGTGCACGTTTGACAGGTGCACCTCGATGAAGGGAATGGCGACACCCAGCAGGGCATCGCGCAGGGCGACGCTGGTATGGGTGAAGGCGGCCGGGTTGATGATGATAAAATCCACCTGGCCCATGGCCTGGTGGATGCGGCCGACCAATTCATGTTCGGCGTTGGATTGCAGGTGATCCAGAGTGACACCGAGTTCGCTGGCGCTTAGCTGCAGATCGGCGACGATCTCATCGAGCGTCTTGCTGCCGTAGATACCCGGTTCCCGCTTGCCCAGCAGATTCAGATTGGGACCGTTGAGCAGGAGAATTCGGTGATGTTGCGACATATTGAGTACATCCTCGATGATAATGCTGCTATCTATCAGCTATCTTGCGGATGACCAGAAATCTAGCCATTTTCTGCGCAATTCGGTGTGCACTGGCACACAGATTTCGCAATTATATTGATTTCGTGAAAATTAGCAGCACTTTACTGGTCTAATCTCTACATCTGTCTATTTTTTGAGCTTTTCAGCGCCTGCCGGCAAAGGTGGGCGGCAGGGATGACAAAGCCGGCGCAAGGCCGGCTTTAGGGGTCGTAGGCAGGGACCTGCGTCAGGCCGCTTCGGACTTCTCGCGGATGAGCTTGTCGACTACGCCCGGATCCGCCAGGGTGGAGATATCCCCCAGGCTGTCGGTCTCGCCGGTGGCAATCTTGCGCAAGATCCGGCGCATGATCTTGCCGGAACGGGTCTTGGGCAGCCCCTCGGCCCAGTGGATCACGTCCGGGGTGGCGATGGCGCCTATCTCCTTGCGCACCCACTCCTTCACCTCTTTATGCAGCTCACGGCTCGGCTCTTCCCCGGCGATCAGGGTGACATAGGCGTAGATGCCCTGGCCCTTGATCTCGTGGGGAACGCCCACCACCGCCGCCTCGGCGATCTTGGGATGGGCGACCAGCGCCGATTCGATCTCGGCGGTGCCCATGCGGTGACCGGAGACGTTCAGTACATCATCCACCCGACCGGTGATCCAGTAGTAGCCATCCTCGTCGCGACGGGCGCCGTCGCCGGTGAAGTAGCGACCGGGGAAGGTAGAGAAATAAGTCTGCTCGAAGCGATCATGATCGCCGAACACGGTGCGCATCTGGCCCGGCCAGGAGTCGGTGATCACCAGGTTGCCCTCGGTGGCCCCCTCCAGCGGCTCGCCCAGGTTGTCCACCAGCGCAGGTTGCACGCCGAAGAAGGGGCGGGTGGCCGAGCCCGGTTTGAGATCGGTCACACCGGGCAGCGGGCTGATCAGGATGCCGCCGGTCTCGGTCTGCCACCAGGTATCGACGATGGGGCAGCGCTCGTCGCCTATGGTGCGGTAGTACCACTCCCAGGCTTCCGGGTTGATGGGTTCCCCCACAGATCCCATGATGCGCAGGCTGGAGCGGGAGGTACCCTCGATCGCCTCCTTGCCCTTGGCCATCAGGGCGCGGATCGCGGTCGGCGCGGTATAGAGGATGCTGACCTGGTGTTTGTCCACCACCTGGCTCATGCGGTTGGTGGCCGGGTAGTTCGGCACCCCTTCGAACATCAATGTGGTGGCGCCGTTGGCGAGCGGGCCGTAGACCAGGTAGGAGTGGCCGGTGACCCAGCCCACGTCGGCGGTACACCAGTAGATGTCTTCTTCGTGATAGTCGAACACGTATTTGAAGGTGAGGGCGGCATAGACCAGGTAGCCGCCGGTGGTGTGCAGCACCCCCTTCGGCTTGCCGGTGGATCCCGAGGTGTAGAGCACGAACAGCGGATCCTCGGCGCCCATCGCCTCGGGCGGGCAATCCGGGCTGGCCGTGGCGATGGCGTCGTGCCACCAGATGTCCCTGTGACCGTGCCAGGCGACGTTGCCGCCGGTGCGTTTGAGCACGATCACCTTGCTGATCCGGGTGTCCGGGTTGGTGAGCGCCTCGTCCACGTTCTTCTTGAGCGGGATGGGGCGACCGCCGCGCAGCCCCTCGTCGGCGGTGATGACGACGGAGGAGCCGGAGTCGATGATGCGGCCGGCCAGGGCCTCCGGCGAGAAGCCGCCGAAGACGATGCTGTGCACGGCACCGACCCGGGTACAGGCCAGCATGGCGATGGCAGCCTCAGGCACCATGGGCATATAGAGGCAGACCACGTCGCCACGCCTGACCCCTTGCGCCTTGAGCACATTGGCAAACTTGCACACCTCGCCATGCAGCTCGCGGTAGGTCAGCTTGCGATCCTCGGCCGGGTTGTCCCCCTCCCAGATGATGGCCACCTTGTCGCCGCGTTCCACCAGATGGCGATCCAGGCAGTTGGCCGAGACGTTGAGCAGGCCGTCCTCATACCACTTGATGGAGACGTGGCCCGGATCGTAGGAGGTATTCTTGACCCTGGTGTAGGGCTTCATCCAGTCGAGGATCTTGCCCTGCTCCCCCCAGAAGGCGTCCGGATCCTGTACCGACGCCTGGTACATGGCCTCATAACCCGCCTTGTCCAGCAGGGCACCCTTGCTGATGTGGGCCTTGACCGGGTAGACCTTGTGCTCGCTCATCTGTCACTCCTTTGAATACATTCTCGTCATGATTAGATAACAACTTATACCTTTGGTGTGTGAGGGCAATTAGACTTTTGGATAGCGACGAGAGGATGAGGAGAGGGGCCCCTGGGCCAAGCGGGATGACAGCAGAAAGGGAGCCAGGGGCTCCCTTTTTCGCGCCATGGGGGCGCTAGCAGCAGAGGCCGCCGTCTGGGGCCAGCTTGCTGGCCAGGTGGGACTTTGACAGCGGGTGGCTGAACAGATAGCCCTGCCCCTCCTCGCAGCGCAGTGACTGCAAGAACTGGCGCTGGGACTGGGTCTCGATGCCTTCGGCGGTGACCGCCATGCCGAGGCTGCCCGCCAGATGGACTATGGTGCGGCACAGCTCCCGGCTGTGCTTGTCATCGGGCAGGGCCTGGACGAAGGTCCTGTCTATCTTGATGCGATCGATGGGCAGGCTTTTCAGCAGGCTCAGAGAGGAGAAGCCGGTGCCGAAATCATCGATGGCGATCTGCACCCCCAGCGCCTTGAGACGGGTAAACAGCTGCAGGCTCTGATCCACGCTCTGGATGATGCTCTCGGTCACTTCTAGCTCCAGCAACGCCGGCGGGAAGCCGGTCTCCGCCAGGATGGCGGCTACCCGCTCCACATAGTCGAGGGCGCGCATCTCCCTGACCGACACATTGACGGACAGGCGGGGCACCGAGAGGCCGTTCGCCAGCCAGCGCTGACCCTGCTGACAGGCGGTGCGCATCACCCACTCGCCGAGCCGCTCTATCAGGCCGCACTCCTCCGCCACCGGGATGAAGCGGGCGGGGGAGATGACGCCCTCGCTCGGGTGTTGCCAGCGCACCAGGGCCTCCAGCCCACTGAGCCGATCGCTGGCCAGATCCGTCATGGGTTGATACAGCAGGCGAAACTGCTGCTGGGCCATGGCCTTGATCAGCCCCTGCTCCAGCAGCATGCGCTCTCTGCGCTGCTCGGCCATGGCGGGGGAGTAGAACAGATGGCCATTATGGCCCTGGCGCTTCGCCTCGTGCATGGCGCTGTCGGCCGCGCTGATGAGGGCGTCCGCGCTCTGGCCATGATCCGGGTAGAGCGCTATGCCGATGCTGGCCGAGACGGCCACCTGCTCCTGCCCCAGCTCGACCGGCTCGTGCAGGCTGAGCAGCAGCTGCTCGGCCAGGGCCACCAGGCGCTGTGGCTGCTCGACCCCGGGGATCAGCAGCAGAAACTCGTCCCCGCCGAGCCGGGTGGCCAGATCGCCTGGGCGCAGGCGATGGCGGATGCGCCGGGCCAGCTGCTTGAGCAGTTGATCCCCGGCGTCGTGCCCCAGGTTGTCGTTGATCAGCTTGAAGCCGTCGAGATCGATGAACAGCAGGGCAAGCTGGTGCTGGTTGAGCCTGGCCGCCTCGAGCTCCAGCACGAGTCGCTCCTGCAACAGGCGTCGATTGCCGAGATCGGTGAGGGGATCATGGTAGGCGAGGTGCTGGAGCCGGGCCTCGGCCTGTTGCAGCCGCGCTTCCTGGCTGCGGCAGATGGCCTCCTGATCGATATTGCGCATGGTGACGAGGAGGCTCTCCGGGGCGCCCCTGGCATTCAGCATGGGACTGCAACTGGCCTGCCAGTATCGCGACCGCGCCGGATGGAGGGGGTTGATCCCCTTCAGGATCAGTGAGGAGTGCGGTAGCACTTGAGTGATGGGGGGCGTCTGCAGGGTGGCGAGATCAGGGTTTATCTCGAGCAGGCTCTTGCCGAGCAGTTCCGCCAGGGGAAGGCCATGGATCTCGGCGAAGGTCCCATTGACGCTGCGGCATCTGAGCTCACGATCGAATACCCCGATGCCAAACGGCGCCAGATCGAATAACTGCTGCAATTCATGGAGGGACAGCTGCGGGAGACAGGGATCCTGAACCGATTCGGGTAGCGCTTTTGCCATGGAGGCTCCTGAATTGATGTTGTTGTCATTTACTGCTGAGAGTCAGTATGGCAGGAAGTCACCGGAGGGAAAGCAAGCCAGGGAATGGAGTCAAATCAAGGGGATGTCAGCCTTTCTGGCGACCGAATGCCTGGATGCCGCGCACCAGTACCAGCAGACCCAGCAGGTGAAAAGGCAGGGCGAGGGCGAGCAACAGCAGCCAGTGGGCGGTGCTGCCGCTGCAGTTGATGAAATCTGCCCAGGCCACCAGCAGGGTGAGCATGCCGGCTATCTGGAAGCGGCGGCGCAGCACGACCTCCACCCCCAGGTTGGCGAGATAGAGGGTCAGCAGTATGCCGGCGAAGCCGGTGAGCTGGGCGGCGCCGTAGAGCTCCCTGTCCGGGTTGAACAACAGGGCCGCCAAGGGAAGCAAGCCCTGGTCCACCGGAATAAAGGTGAGCAGCCAGCAGGCGATCAACAGCAGGGCCGTCTTCATGGCATCGAGCGTCGGCAGATCATGAACAGCGGGCCGTTTTCATCCGATCAGTCGGCGGCTTGCGCCGGCTTGATCAGGTTGAGGTAGTTGGCATCCATGCCGAGGAAGACCCCCAGCAGGCGGGCGCTGGCGCCGTAGAAGCCAAACCGGTCGGCCTTGCGGCAGGCCTGCTCGAAGTCGGCAAACCAGCCGAGCAGGTGTTGATGCAACAGCGCCTCCTGCTCCTGCAGCCACTGCGCTCGCTCTGCGGCGGTGCTGGCCTCGGCGGCGCGGATGATGAGACTGCCCATCAGGTCCAGCTCGATGGCCAGGTGATCGGCAGGCTCCTTGTACTTGTCGCTGACGTCTATGCCCAGCCGCTGCAGGCGAGCCTGCATCTCGGTCATGGGCGCCTGCATCAGCAGCCTGACATCGCCCCGATAGAGGGACTCGTAGGGCAGGGCCCCCTGCGTGGGATCGACCAGGAACAGAGCGGCGAAGTCGGCGGCCAGCTCCCGCTGGCGATCCGGGCGCACCAGCAGGCGGGCGATGGCGTCGTTGAGCTCGGCCACGGCGTCGCGCATGGGATCCAGCGTGGAGAGACTCTTCAGGAAGCTGCGCACATCGTAGCTGTCATACTCGGCGATCTGATCATCGTTGAGCTCGGCGGCAAACAGGGTGGAAAACCACCAGTAGAGTTCGGCCCGGCGTTCGCTGGTAGCCATAAATTCCTGCATTTTTCCTCCGTGGATGACAATCGGGAGCCTGGATGGCCCCCGATTCTAACGACTTTAAAAATAAAGGAAACTCAAGGGGCGGTTTTGACCGGTACCGCTCACAGTGCCGGGAACATGGGATCGATGCCGGTGAGCCGATACCGGTGGGGGACTGCTGGCGCCTGGCCCTGGAATTGCTCGATAGCCTGGTGTGGGCCCTGGTGGTCTGGGCCAGGCTCCCGGGCGCTTGTCCCCGAACATCGAAGAGCAGACGGGATCAGGCCGGTGGCCGGCTCTCGAACTGCGGGCAGTCGTCTCCGATCTGGTGCCAGGGCGCCTTGGAGCCGACGAAGATGTGAAAGGCCGGTTGCTGGCTCGGCACATCATCGAGCACGCCGAGCCGCAGGTTGATCTTGCTGCTGCTGTGCTTCTGGCTGAACAGGCTGGAGCCGCAGTGGCGGCAGAAGGCGAGGGAGGTCTCCGCCGACTTCTGGAAGCGCGCTATGGCCTCGGCTCCCCGCACTATGGTCACCTTGTCCCCGTCCAGCCCGCCGACCGAGGCGTAATCCGACCCCGAAAACTTGCGGCACTCGCTGCAATGGCAGTTGCCCATGTAGTCGAATCGATCCGGCAGGCTCAGGCCGACGGCCCCGCACAGGCAACTGGCGTGTAGCATCCTCATCTCTCTTCCTCGTATTGGGTTGGTGGCTCAGGCCATGTTAGTCGTCCTTCGCGCGAAACAGGACCCGCTTGCACTTGGCGCAGGCCCACTCGCGCCGAAAGTCGGCCAGATGGACCAGACCGACCTCCAGCTGCTTGTGGTGACCGCAGTGGCAGCAGAACACTATCTTGCCGTCCACCGCGTCCGGATGGGCCGCCAGGTATTGGGCCCGGGTGGGCAGCTCCTCCCAGTGGGTGCTCGGGACGCGCTTGCGTTGATGGGTGTAGTAGACCCAGTAGAACAGAAAGAAAGCAACCAGGATGATGAAGGTCAGCAGATGATCCATCGCGATGTTCCCCGTGTCGGTGTGCCCAGTATTCAATCAAAATTCGATTCGAATGAATATGTTACAAGAGCGGGTCTGCCCCGGTTGTGATCCGCTTCGGATTTTGGCTCAGGGAGCCCCCGCGTCCGTGCCGACCCGCTAGACGGGGCGGAAGCCGCCATCGGAGCGGGCGTCGCCGGGTTCGCTCAGGGGGGCTGGATACCGATCTGGCCCTGCTCGGCCAGCCGAGGTCCGGCAGTTGATCGCGCAGGTGTTGTTTGCCGAACACTTCGTAAAACTGGAGACGGGCGGGTCTGAAACGGGGGCGCCAGCGCCACAATTTGCGGCTGAGGTGGGGGAGTGGCACGACGGGCTGGCAGGGAAAATGGCGTCGCCGACCTAAATTACTTTGCATTTTATAACATGGATTCAACATTTTTTTGGGTGGTCGGACTGTCTCTTTGATCCCGCTCCGGTTACAATGCGCGGGCCCACTTCACCTATCGCGCAAACGATTTTCAGGAGATAAACGGATGTTGAAACGTGACATGACCATCGCCGGCTACGATCCCGAGCTGTGGCAGGCCATCACAGACGAAACCCGTCGTCAGGAAGAACATATCGAGCTGATCGCGTCTGAGAACTACACCAGCCCCCGCGTCATGGAAGCCCAAGGCTCCCAGCTGACCAACAAGTACGCCGAAGGCTATCCGGCCAAGCGCTACTACGGTGGTTGCGAGTACGTCGATGTGGTCGAGACCCTGGCCATCGAACGCGCCAAGGAACTGTTTGGTGCCACTTACGCCAACGTGCAGCCGCACTCCGGCTCCCAGGCCAACAGCGCCGTCTACATGGCCCTGCTGCAGCCGGGCGACACCGTGCTGGGGATGAACCTGGCCCACGGCGGTCACCTGACCCACGGTTCCCCGGTGAACTTCTCCGGCAAGCTGTACAACATCATTCCTTACGGCATCGATGAGTCCGGCAAGATCGACTACGAGGAGATGGAGCGTCTGGCGGTCGAGCACAAGCCGAAGATGATGATCGGCGGTTTCTCCGCTTACTCCGGTGTGGTCGACTGGGCGCGCATGCGCGAAATTGCCGACAAGATCGGTGCCTGGTTGTTCGTCGACATGGCCCACGTGGCGGGTCTGATCGCCGCCGGCGTCTACCCGAACCCGGTGCCCCACGCCCACGTGGTCACCTCCACCACCCACAAGACCCTGGCCGGTCCCCGTGGTGGTCTGATCCTCTCCGCCGCTGATGACGAAGATCTGTACAAGAAGCTGAACTCCGCCGTCTTCCCGGGCGGCCAGGGCGGCCCGCTGATGCATGTCATCGCCGGCAAGGCCG
Source organism: Aeromonas sp. sif2433 (assembly GCF_019218705.1). Lineage (NCBI taxonomy): Bacteria > Pseudomonadati > Pseudomonadota > Gammaproteobacteria > Aeromonadales > Aeromonadaceae > Aeromonas > Aeromonas sp. sif2433. The sequence goes on along the minus strand of NZ_JAHUXD010000008.1, from coordinate 189,242 downwards.
TGGCCTTCAAGGAAGCGCTTGAGCCGGAATTCAAAACCTACCAGGCCCAGGTCGTCAAGAACGCCAAGGCCATGGTCGAGGTGTTCCTGGCCCGCGGTTACAAGATCGTCTCCGGCGGTACCGACAACCACCTCATGCTGGTGGATCTGATTGGTCGCGAGCTGACCGGCAAAGAGGCCGATGCGGCCCTCGGCAAGGCCAACATCACCGTCAACAAGAACTCGGTGCCCAACGATCCGCGCTCCCCGTTCGTGACCTCCGGCGTGCGCCTTGGTACCCCGGCCATCACCCGCCGCGGTTTCAAGGAAGCCGAGAGCAAGCAGCTGGCCGGCTGGATCTGTGACGTGTTGGACAACCCTGCCAACGACGAAGTGCTGGCCAACGTGCGTGAGCAGGTGCTGGACATCTGCCGCCGCTTCCCGGTCTATGCCTGATAAGTCGGTTGTGCCGATGTGAGACCAATGCCACCCTCGGGTGGCATTGTTTTTTGGGTCTCGGTGCCGCCATGGGCCGAGCGTCATAGGCAGACAGAGGAGGCCCCATGTCCCATGCCACCGATGAGGAGTCGATCCTCTCCATCCGTGCCCAGTACCACTTTCGCCCCGCGCCTGAGGGGTTGCTGGCGTGGGACGTGCGCAGGCTGGTGAGGCTCAGCCGTGAGCTGCCGGTTCAAGCTGTGCCGCTGGCACAGCTTGTCGAATTGGATTCCGAGCACTGGTACGGGCATGGGAATATCCGGCCCACGGTGCGCAGCATCATAGAGCACTGTCAGCTGATGCTGGCCGCCGATCTTGCCTATCCCATCATCCTGGACAGTGCCGGGCGGGTCATGGATGGCATGCACAGGGTGAGCAAGGCCTTGATGCAGGGTCACACCCATATCGATGCCGTACAGTTTGGGCAAGACCCCGTTCCAGACTATGTGGATTGCGACCCCGACTCCCTGCCCTATGACGACTGATTGGCGCCGCCGTAGCGAGCCCGATGCCACCCTGGGGTGGCATTGTTTTTTCTGGGCTTTTACCGGTTTTGGGTGGCCGTGTTACACTGGCTGACCAAGATCCTGACCCTAGTGGCAGGTGACCCTTTACTTGCCATGAGTTTGCGCCGGAGGTCCGATGCATTGCCCTTTCTGTAGCGCCGTTGATACCAAGGTGATCGATTCCCGTCTGGTGGCAGAAGGCCATCAGGTGCGCCGTCGCCGCGAGTGTTTGCTCTGCCACGAGCGGTTCACCACCTTCGAGATGGCCGAGCTGGTGATGCCGCGCATCATCAAGTCCAATGGTTCTCGCGAGCCCTTCAACGAAGACAAGCTGCGGGGCGGCATCTTGCGGGCACTGGAAAAACGCCCGGTGAGCATGGAAGCCATCGAGAAGGGGGTCAATCACATCAAGTCCCGCCTGCGCGCCACCGGTGAGCGGGAGGTGGCCTCCCAGCTGGTGGGCAACCTGGTGATGGACGAGCTCAAGACCCTCGACAAGGTGGCCTATATCCGCTTCGCCTCCGTCTATCGCAGCTTCGAAGATATCCGCGAATTTGGCGAAGAGATCGCCAAGCTGGAAAAGTGATGGTATCGGGTGGGCAAGCTGATATCCGCTTCGTTTCCACCTATCGCAGCTTCGAAGACATCCGTGAGTTCGGCGAAGAGATCGCCAAGCTGGAGAAGTAATGGTATCGGGTGGGCAAGCTGATATCCGCTTCGCCCCCTCTACCTCAGGATTCGAAGACATCCACCTTGTTTATGACAAGAAGCGGTGAAGAGATCGCCAAGCTGGAGAAATAAGCTTCCCCAACGTCCGATTGCGCTGCGCTAATCGAACCAACAACGCCCATTTTCTCGCTTTGAACGGGAGCCCTGATGTTTAGTCAAGATGATTACCAATGGATGAGTCGGGCCCTCGAACTGGCCCGCCGTGGTCGTTACACCACGGCCCCCAATCCCTGCGTCGGCGCCGTGCTGGTGAAGGCCGGGGTGGTGGTCGGGGAGGGTTGGCACCAGCGTGCCGGCGAACCCCATGCCGAGGTCTATGCGCTGCATGCCGCCGGTGAAGAGGCTCGCGGCGCCACCGCCTACGTGACCCTGGAACCCTGTTCCCATCATGGTCGCACCCCGCCCTGCGCCGAGGCGCTGATCAAGGCCGGGGTGACCCGGGTGGTCGCCGCCATGGTGGATCCCAATCCCCAGGTGGGGGGCCGTGGCCTGCGCATGCTGTCGGAGGCCGGCATCAAGGCCGATTTCGGCCTGCTCAGCGCCGAGGCCGAGGCGCTCAACCCGGGCTTCTTCAAGCGGATGCGTACCGCCTTCCCGCAAGTGACGGTCAAGCTGGGCGCGAGCCTGGATGGCCGCACCGCCATGGCGAGCGGCGAGAGTCAGTGGATAACCGGCCCCCTGGCCCGCGCCGATGTGCAGCGCCTGCGGGCCCGCCACGACGCCGTGCTCTCCAGTGCCGAGACGGTGCTGACCGATGGCGCCTCCCTCAACGTGCGTTGGGACGAGCTGCCCGCCTCCGTCAAGGCGGTCTATCCCAAGGAGGCCCTGCGCCAGCCGCTGCGGGTCATCATCGACTCCCAGAACCGCTTGACCCCTGACTTGCCGCTGTTCAAGACCACGGGGCCCGTGCTGCTGGCCCGTCACAAGGTCGGCGGTGACTGGCCCGACTGGGTGCAGCAGCTGGAGCTGCCGCTGCTGGATGGCAAGCTGGATCTGGTCAGCCTGTTCATGCTGCTGGCCAAGCAGAACATCAACTCAGTGCTGGTGGAGGCGGGGCCGCGGCTGTGCGGCGCCCTGTTGGGCAAGGGGCTGGTGGATGAGCTGGTGCTCTATCAGGCTCCCAAGCTGCTGGGGGATGAGGGGCGCGGCCTGTTCCATCTGCCCGAGTTGACCCGCCTGTTCCAGGCACCCAAGCTCAACATCAAGGATGTGCGGCTGGTGGGGCAGGATATCCGCATCACGGCCCGGGTGGTCTGATTCTTCAACTCTTGGCCGGGGCTGATTGGGCCCCGTCATCATCAAGGTGATCTGCATGTTTACCGGAATTATCGAAGCGATGGGCACCCTGGCCGCCTTGCGCCGCCAGGGGGAGGACATGGCCCTCACAGTGCACGCCCCTGGCCTGGACTTCAGCGACATAAAACTCGGCGACTCCATCGCCACCAACGGCGTCTGCCTGACGGTGGTGAGCCTGGGGGACAAGAGCTACACCGCCGACGTCTCCCTGGAGACCCTGTCCCGCACCGGCTTCGCCGCGGCCAAGGTGGGCGATCCCGTCAACCTGGAGAAGGCGCTGATGCCGACCTCCCGCCTCGGCGGCCACCTGGTCTCCGGCCACGTGGACGGGGTGGGGGAGGTGAAGAGCAAGTCCAGCAGCGGCCGCGCCATCGAGTATTGGATAGCGGCGCCGGCGGAGCTCTCCCGCTACATCGCCGAGAAGGGCTCGATCGCGGTGGATGGCATCAGCCTCACGGTCAATGCGGTGCAGGGCAACCTGTTCCGCCTCACCATAGTGCCCCACACCGCCCAGGAGACCACCATAGCCCGCTGGAAGCCGGGCCATCGCGTGAACCTCGAGGTGGATCAGATAGCCCGTTATCTGGAGCGACTGATGCAGGGCAAGGCGCAGGAAAGCTCGGCTTCTACCCTGACCCTGGAGAAGCTGGCGCAATCGGGCTTCCTGTGAGGAGGTGGCGGGCAACGAAAAGGGTTTTCTGTGATCCCGCCCCGGTTGAAATGGGGGCCAGCGCCCCCATCTAGGACAGAATGACGCAGTATCAAGTCGAGCCCGCAGGCTCAATCCCCGAAGCATGTTGATGGAGTAGCCCATGGCGCTGAGCACAACCCAGGAAATCATTGCCGATATCAAGGCTGGCAAGATGGTGATCCTGATGGATGACGAAGACAGGGAGAATGAAGGGGACCTCATCATGGCCGCCTCCTGTGTCCGGCCGGAAGACATCAACTTCATGGCCCGTTACGGCCGTGGGTTGATCTGCCTGACCCTGACCCGGGATCGCTGCAAGCAGCTGGCGCTGCCGCTGATGGTTGATCGCAACAACGCCCAGTTCTCTACCGCCTTCACCGTGACCATAGAGGCCGCCGAGGGGGTGACCACCGGTATCTCCGCCGCCGACCGCGCCGTGACCGTGCAGGCCGCGGTGGCACCGAACGCCAAGGCCGCCGATCTGGTGCAGCCTGGCCACATCTTCCCGCTGATGGCGCAGGATGGTGGCGTGCTGACCCGCGCCGGTCACACCGAGGCGGGTTGCGATCTGGCCCGGCTGGCGGGCCATGAGGCGGCCTCCGTCATCGTCGAGATCCTCAACGAAGATGGCACCATGGCCCGTCGCCCGGATCTGGAAGTGTTCGCCGAGCAGCACGGCATCCGGCTCGGCACCATCGCCGACCTCATCGAGTACCGCAACCAGCACGAGACCACGGTCGAGCAGGTGGCCGAGTGCAAGCTGCCCACCGAGCATGGCGAATTCGACCTCATCACCTTCCGCGACACCATCGACAACCAGGTGCACTTCGCCCTGAAGAAGGGACATATCCAGGCCGATACCCCGACCCTGGTGCGGGTCCATCTGCACGACGTGCTGAGCGATCTGCTGCTGACCGACCGCCACAGCGCCCGCAGCTGGCCTCTGCCCAAGTCCATGGCGCGCATCGCCGAGGAGGGCGGCGTGCTGGTGATCCTGGGGGCGGAAGCCCAGGGCGATGAGCTGCTGGCCCGGGTCAAGGCCTTCGAGGCCGCCGACAAGGGGCTGCAACCGGAAGGGGCCAAGTGGCAGGGCACCTCGCGCCGGGTCGGCGTGGGCTCCCAGATCCTCAAGGCGCTCGGCGTCGGCAAGATGCGGCTGCTGAGCTCCCCCAAGAAATATCACGCCCTCGGCGGCTTCGGCCTGGAAGTGGTGGAGTACGTCGGCGAATAAGCGGCGGACGGAGGAGGCGGCGGCTGCCGTGCCCGCCCGGGACGTACTGTACGCTCCCCTGGCGGATCAACGTGGCGGCCGCATGAATCGCCAAACCATGCTCGCCTCGTGCGGGCATGGTTTTTGTCGTGGGTCTGTTGTGCTAGAATGTGCGCACTTTTGACTCCGGCCCTTTTTGATTGCACAGAGACAGGATTTCCAATGAAGATTATCGAAGGAAATATCGCCGCTCCCGAGGCGCGTGTTGCTATTGTCGTTGCCCGTTTCAACAGCTTCATCAATGAAAGCCTGGTGGATGGTGCGGTGGATGTACTGAAGCGTCAAGGCCAGGTCCAGGACAGCAATCTGACCCTGGTACGAGTGCCGGGTGCCGTCGAAATTCCCTTGGCTATCAAGAAGCTGGCCAAGAGTGGTCAATACGATGCCATCATCGCGCTGGGCACCGTCATCCGCGGTGGTACCTACCACTTCGAGCTGGTGGCAAGCGAGAGCAGCAAGGGCATGGCCCAGGTAATGATGGAATATGAGATTCCGGTTGCCTTCGGTGTGCTGACCACCGAAAACATTGAACAAGCCATCGAGCGCGCCGGTACCAAGGCGGGTAACAAGGGTGCAGAGGCTGCACTGAGCGCGCTCGAAATGATCAACGTCCTGAAACAGCTTGAGGAATAAATACATTGAAACCGTCCGAGCGCCGTAAAGCCCGCCATTGCGCCACCCAGGCCATCTACCAGTGGCAGATGACCAAGGCCAACGTGGGCGACATCGAAGAGCAGTTCAAGATCGATCAGGACACCAAGGGTGTGGACCTGAGCTATTTCCGCGATCTGCTGTTCGGGGTAGCCGTTCACTGCAACGAGCTGGACAAGGTGTTCTCACCTTTCCTCTCCCGTCCGCTGGAAGAAGTGGACATGGTGGACAAGGCGATCCTGCGTCTGGCGACCTACGAGCTGACCCGTCGTGATGATGTGCCGCCCCGTGTGGTGATCAACGAAGCGATCGAGCTGGCCAAAGCCTTTGCTGCCGATGACAGCCACAAGTTTGTCAACGGTGTACTGGACAAGGTGATCAAGACGCTGAGCAAGCGTTGATCCTGCCGTCCATCAGCATTAAGAGAGGAGCCAGCCTAACCGCTGGCTTTTTACTGTATGGGTGAATTTGAGCTGATTGAGAAGTACTTCAAGGTCCCCCACGCCCGCAAGGACGTGGTGATGGGCCCTGGAGATGACTGCGCCCTGCTGACCCTGCCCGCCGATACCCAGCTGGCGGTGAGCACTGATACCCTGGTCAGCGGCGTGCATTTCTTTCCCGACATGGATCCGGTGGATCTCGGCTACAAGGCGCTGGCGGTCAATCTGTCCGATCTCGCCGCCATGGGTGCCGAGCCGCGCTGGGTCTCCATGGCGCTGACCCTGCCTGCCATCAACGAGGCCTGGGTCGCCGGCTTTGCCGAGGGTTTCCTCGAGCTCGCCGAATACTACAACGTGGCGCTGGTGGGCGGGGACATGACCCGAGGGCCGCTCTCCATCACCGTCTCGGTGAAGGGATCCGTGCCGACCGGGCGGGCGCTGCTGCGCAGCGGTGCCAAGGCCGGTGACGGCATCTATGTCACCGGTACCCTGGGGGACGCGGCCCTGGCACTGTCCCACCTGCTCGGCAAGCGGGCACTCAACGAGAACCAGCTGGCCGCGGTGCTGCCGCGCCTCGATCATCCCCATCCCCGCATCCTGGCGGGGCAGGCGCTGCGCGGGCTGGCGAACAGTGCGCTGGATCTCTCCGACGGCCTGGCCTCGGATCTCGGTCACATCCTCAAGGCCTCCGGGGTGCGGGCGCAGATCGATCTCGGTCTGTTGCCACTCTCGCCGGTGCTGCAGGATGCGGTGCCCGAGCGGGATGCCTGGCAACTGGCGCTGGCCGGCGGCGATGACTACGAGCTCTGCTTCACAGTGCCGGAGGATCATCGTGGCGTGCTGGACACGGCGCTCGCCAACTGTGGCGTCAAGTTCACCCGCATCGGTCGCATCCTGGCGGGCGAGCCGGGCATCGACTACGTGCGGGGCGAGCTGCCGGTCGAGCTTCACCTCAAGGGTTGGGATCACTTCGCATGATAAAACCCGAGCTGAAGAAGCTGAACCTGAAGAATCCCCGCCACCTGCTGGCGGTGGGGTTCGGCGCCGGTCTGTCACCCAGGGCGCCGGGCACCATGGGGACGCTGGTGGCCATACCGCTCTACCTGCTGGCGAGCGGGCTCTCCACCCCCTGGTTCATCGCCCTGCTGGCGGTGGGCTTCGTGGTGGGGATCTGGCTCTGCCAGGGGGCTACCGACGCCATCGGCATGCCGGATCACGGCGCCATCGTCTGGGACGAGGTGATAGGCTTCGGGGTGACCATGATAGCGGCCCCCGCCGGTTGGGAGTGGGTACTGGCCGGATTCGTGCTGTTCCGGCTGTTCGATGTGCTCAAGCCCTGGCCCATCTCCTGGTTCGATCGCCGCATTCACGGCGGCGTCGGCATCATGCTGGACGATCTCATCGCCGGCCTGTTCGCCCTGCTGTGCATGCAGCTGCTGGCACTCTGGTGCCTGTGAGTCTGCGCCCTACCAGATGAGTGCAGGCCCGGCTTCATGCCGGGCCGATTTGCCCCCCTTGTTTTGTATGCAATTATGGCCGCTTCCGCTCCCTTGGGCCGATCGGCCCTGCGGCGGAACATGCTGCTTTCCCCCTATTTACCTCTGCTTACTTTTCCTTCATCCAGATATGCTGTCGTTAAAAAATCATTTCACATAAATATTCACTACTCATTCGAGCCTTGCCAGGCCAGGTGGAATAGTTGATACGGTTGCTTGTTGCGTCATTGTTGAAATTTAAATAAGACAATCGCTCGCATCGCCATCACAATCTCTGGTAATGTGATTTATATCGACATTTTACGCCTGTGGTCAGTGTGTTATCTGCGCAAAGTATTGCGAAATTGTATAACTGGATCATTTACACCCGCGGGCAAACCGACTAACTTACTCGCGGGTTATTCCAAAAAAATGCAAAAAACCCGCCCGGATCGCTGGTTTGGCTGCCTCATGGATTGAGCGTTTCTTACTCACACTAAGCACTCAAGATAAGTACCCAAGGCACAACCAGCATCTGCGGCTGATTTACGGACGAATTATTTGGGACGGATGTCCCCCGCAGAGGTAACCATGTCCTTGCTCGAAGTGAAAAACTTGCGGATCGAGTACCCCTCCCGCTATGGGGTGCTGGCCGCGGTGAAGGATCTCTCTTTCTCTGTCGAAAAGGGAGAGATCGTCGGAGTGGTCGGCGAATCAGGTGCCGGCAAATCTACCATCGGCAATGCCGTCATCGATCTGCTGAGCCCGCCCGGCCGCATCGCCCGGGGTGACATCTACCTCAATGGCGAGCTCATCTCCGGCAAGAGCCAGAACGAGATGCGGGCCATTCGTGGCTCCCGTATCGGCTTCATCTTCCAGGATCCCATGACCTCCCTCAACCCGCTGTTCACCGTCGAACAGCAGCTGGTGGAGACCATCCTGGCCAATACCGAGCTCTCCCGCGACGCTGCCTTTGCCAAGGCGCTTGAGCTGATGGGCGCGGTCGGGATCCCGCAGCCGGACGTGCGCATCAAGCAGTATCCTCATCAATTCTCCGGTGGCATGCGCCAGCGGGTAGTCATCGCCATCGCCCTGTCGGGGGATCCCGAGCTCATCATCGCCGATGAACCGACCACGGCGCTGGACGTTTCCATTCAGGACCAGATCCTGCAGCTCATCCGCAACCTGTGCAAGGAGCGCCAGGTGGGTTGCATGCTGGTGACCCACGACATGGGCGTGGTCTCCAACGTCACCGACAAGGTGGCGGTGATGTATCGCGGCGATCTGGTGGAGTTCGGCACCACCGAACAGGTGCTGGGTAGCCCCAGCCACCCTTATACCCGCAGCCTCATCTCGGCGGTGCCCCGCTCCGACGTCAAACTGGTGCGCTTCCCGCTGGTCTCCTACATCGAAGACGCCAGCGCGCCGGATCTCAGCATCGATCTCAAGACCCACTGGCTCGGCCAGAGCCAGGACGAGCGCAGCTATGAAGGCGCGCTGCTGCGGGTGGAGAACGTGGATCTGAGGTTCGTCACCAAGAATTCCATCTTCCCGAGCCGTCGCCAGTATGTGCGTGCCTGCAACAACATCAGCTTCGAGATCTTCGAGGGGGAAACCTTCGGTCTGGTGGGGGAGTCGGGCTCCGGCAAGTCCACCATAGCCCGTGCCATCACCGGCCTCTATCCGCCCGATACCGGCAAGATAGTGTTCGAGGGGATCGACCTCACCGCCCTGAAAGGGGAGCATGAGCGCCGACCGTTGCGCCGCCAGATGCAGATGGTGTTCCAGAACCCTTACTCCTCGATGAACCCGCGCATGAAGGTGCGTGACATCATCGCAGAGCCCATTCGCTTCCATAAACTGGCCAGCAGTGAGAGCCAGATCCAGGGGATAGTGAGCGACTTGCTCGATCACGTCGGCCTCGGCCGGGGCGCAGGGGTCAAGTACCCCCACGAGTTCTCCGGTGGTCAGCGCCAGCGCATCTCCATCGCCCGCGCCCTGGCGACCCGGCCGCGCTTCCTCATCTGCGACGAACCGACCTCGGCGCTGGACGTCTCGGTGCAGGCCCAGATCCTCAACCTGCTCAAGGATTTGCAGCAGGAGCTTGGGCTCACCATGCTGTTCATCAGCCACGACCTGCCGGTCATTCGCCAGATGTGTGATCGCATCGGGGTGATGCAGCACGGTCATCTGGTGGAGGTAGCCGAGACCGAGAAACTCTTTACCAATGCCGAACATGAGTACAGCCGCAAGCTGATCTCCCTCATGCCGGAATTTAAGGGAATGTCCCGCGAGGGGCTGGAAATCGCAAGCTAGGAAAGCACCGGCTCGCCGGTCTGTTTATCAACGATAGTGTCAATAAAAAAGCCAAAAGCATGGAGAAAGACATGAAGAAAGGATTATCCAAGATTGCCATGGCGCTGTTCGCCGCTGGTCTCGCGTTTAACGTCTCTGCCGCCAACATCACAGTGGCCGTCGCCTCCGACGCCACCTCGCTGGATCCGCAGGAGCAGCTCTCCGGCCAGACCCTGGAGATGTCTCACCTGGTGTTCGATCCGCTGATGCGTTACACCCAGGATCTGCAGTTCGAGCCGCGCCTGGCCGAGAAATTTGAGCGCATCGACGACAAGACAGTGCGTTTCCACCTGCGCAAGGGCGTCAAGTTCCACTCCGGCAACGCGTTCACCGCCGATGACGTGGTATGGACCGTCAACCGCCTGAAGGCCTCTCCCGACTTCAAGGCCATCTTCGACCCCATCGCCGAGGTGAAGAAGGTCGATGACCTGACCGTCGATCTGATCACCGCCAAGCCGTTCCCGCTGGTGCTGCAGACCGTCACCTACATCTTCCCGATGGACTCCAAGTTCTACACCGGCAAGGATGAAGCCGGCAAAGACAAGGCCGAGATCGTCAAGAACGGCAGCTCCTATGCCTCCACCCATGTCTCCGGGACCGGTCCGTTCAGCGTCAAGTTCCGTGAGCAGGGCGTCAAGCTCGAGTACGTTCGCAACGCCAACTACTGGGACAAGGCTTCCAAGGGTAACGTCGAGAACCTGACCGTGGTGCCGATCAAGGAAGATGCGACCCGCGTAGCCGCCCTGCTGGGTGGTGACGTGGACATGATCTACCCGGTCGCCCCGAACGATCTGGAGCGCGTGAAGAACGGCAAGGATTCCCAGCTGGTCACCCTGTCCGGTACCCGTGCCATCATCATCGAGCTGAACCAGAACACCAACCCGGCGCTGAAAGACAAGCGTGTGCGTCAGGCGATCAACTATGCCATCAACCAGGTGGGCATAGTCGACAAGATCAACAAAGGCTTCGGCACCCCGGCCGGCCAGCTGAGCCCGAAAGGCTATGCCGGCTACAACGAGGCACTCAAGCCCCAGTATGATCTGGCCAAGGCCAAGGAGCTGATGAAGGAAGCCGGCTACGAGAAGGGCTTCAAAGTGAGCTTCATCTCCCCGGCCGCCCGTTACGTCAACGACGTCAAGATCGCCCAGGCGGTCTCCGCCATGCTGTCCAAGATCAACATCAAGGTGGATCTGAAGACCATGCCGGTGGCCCAGTACTGGCCCGAGTTTGACAAGTGCGCCTCCGACATGCAGCTGATTGGCTGGCATGCGGACACCGAAGACAGTGCGAACTTCTTCGAGTTCCTGACCTTCACCAAGGATGCCAAGACCGGTATGGGTCAGTACAACTGCGGCGGTTATGCCAACGCAGAAGCTGACAAGATGGTGATGGAAGCGAACACCGAGACAGATCCGGCCAAGCGCGCCGCCATCCTGCAGAAGGTGGAAGCCATGCTGATCGATGACGCTGCCTATGTGCCGTTGCACTGGGAAGACCTGGCCTATGGCGCCAAGAAGAACGTCGACATCAAGCCGGTGGTCAACGTGATGAACTTCCCTTACCTGGGTGACCTGGTGGTCAACAAGTAAGTAGAGTCGCAAGGAAGGACCCGGCGGGGGCAGCCATTGGCGCCCCCGCCATTAACAGAAGCCTGTGCCAAGACATAGGCCACGTAGAAGGACAAGCATGTTTACATTCCTGCTGAAACGGTTCTATCAGGCCGTGATAGTGATGTTCGTCATCAGCCTGGTCGCCTTCTCCATCCAGGACAACCTGGGGGATCCGCTGCGCGAGCTGGTGGGACAATCCGTCTCCGAGTCCGTGCGCCATGAGTTGCGCGAAAAGATGGGCCTTAACGATCCCTTTTTGGTGAAATACAGCCGCTTCTTGCAAAACGCAGTGCAAGGGGATCTGGGCACCTCCTACTTCTTCAAGCGACCAGCCCTTGAGGTCATCCTCGACAAGCTGGTGGCTACTCTTGAGCTGGTCTTTGCCGCCGCGCTGATCATCGTCGCCGTCTCCATTCCGCTGGGGGTTTACTCGGCGATAAGGCCACGCAGCTTCCTGACCAAGCTCATCATGGCGGTGAGCAGCATCGGCATCTCGATCCCGGTCTTCCTGACCGCCATCATGCTGATGTTCGTGTTCTCCATCCAGCTCGGCTGGCTGCCAGCCTATGGCCGTGGCGAGACCTACAACCTGCTGGGCTGGGAGTCGGGCTTCTTCACCTGGGATGGCATCAAGCACTTGATCCTGCCCGCGGTGTCGCTCTCCTCCATCATGCTGCCGCTGTTTATCCGGCTGGTGCGCTCCGAGATGCTGGAGCAGCTCTCCTCCGAGTACGTCAAGTTCGCGCGCGCCAAGGGGCTGGACAACAACAAGGTCTACTATCAGCACGCACTCAAGAACACCATGCTGCCGGTGATCACCGTCGGCGGCGTGCAGATCGGCACCATGGTGGCCTACACCATCTTGACCGAGAGCGTGTTCCAGTGGCCGGGCACGGGCTTCCTGTTCCTCGAGGCGATCCACCGGGTCGATACGCCGCTGATCACCGCCTACGTCATCTTCGTCGGGCTGATCTTCGTGGTGACCAATACCCTGGTCGACCTGCTCTACGGGTTCATCAACCCGACCGTTAACTTGACCGCCAAGGGGTAACACATGACTAATGCTGTGACTGTGAGCCGCTGTTTGACATGGCGCAACCATGCTGGCCGTGTCATCAACCCGGCTGTCTACCTGGCTACGAAGGGGTAAGCGCATGAGTAATGCAGTAACTGCGAGCCCAAGCCGCTGGGCTCGATTCAAGAACTCCGACATCGTCTACTACTTCCTGCGCGATAAAGTAGCCATGTTCAGCTTCGCCGTGTTCGTGGTGTTCGTGCTGGCCGCGCTGCTGTCGCCCTGGATCGCGCCGCACAACGTCTACGACCAGACCAGCTTCGATCTGATGGATGCGGAGCTGCCCCCCTCCTGGCTGAGTGGTGGCGAGGAGCGCTTCTGGCTCGGCACCGACAACCAGGGCCGCGACATCTGGAGCACCATCCTCTACGGCGCCCGCATCTCGCTGACCATAGGGCTGTTCGCGGTGGGGCTGCAGTTGGTGCTGGGCATTGTCATCGGCCTCATCGCCGGTTACTTCGGTGGTCGTATCGACAACCTGTTGATGCGCTTCGCCGACGTGCAGCTGTCGTTCTCCACCATGATGGTGGCGATCATCATCTCCGCCATCTTCCAGGCCAGCTTTGGCTCCGAGGTCTACTCCGAGTTCGCCATCGTCATGCTGGTGGTGATCATCGGCATCGCCGAGTGGCCGCAGTACGCCCGTACCGTGCGCGCCTCGGTGCTGGCCGAGAAGAAGAAGGAGTATGTGGAAGCGGCGCAGGTGATGGGCTTCCGCGCCCCGCGCATCATGTTCCGTCACATCTTGCCGAACTGCCTGTCACCCATCCTGGTCATCTCCACTGTGCAGGTGGCGAACGCCATCATGAGTGAGGCCGCGCTCTCCTTCCTGGGTCTCGGCATGCCGGTGGATCAGCCGTCGCTCGGCTCCCTCATCAGCGTGGGCTTCAACTACATCTTCTCCGGCTCCTGGTGGATCACCGCCTTCCCGGGGATCTGTCTGGTGGTGCTGGTGCTGGTGATCAACCTGCTCGGCGACTGGCTGCGGGATGTGTTCAACCCGAAGATCTACAAGGGCTGATGGCCTGATCCAGATCGCATCAAGCAATAAAAAAGGGCGCCTGTTCGGCGCCCTTTTTCTATCTGTGTGCTGGCTCGTCAGGCCTGCTGCCAGGCCTGGATGCTGGCCAGGATGCCTGCGTCGTCGAGTCCCAGCAGCGCGTAGATCTCCTCCTGGGTGCCCTGCTCGATAAAGCGGTCGGGCAGGCCCAGGTTGAGCACCGGCTTGCACTGCTTGGTGCGCATCAGCAGCTCGTTCACCGCCGAGCCGGCACCGCCCATGATGGCGTTGTCTTCCAGGGTGACAAACTGGGCGTGGGTGGCGGCCAGGGAGAGCACCAGTGCCTCGTCCATGGGTTTGACGAAGCGCATGTCCACCAGGGTGGCGTCCAGCGCCTCGGCGGCGGCCTTGGCCTGATGGAGCAGGGTACCAAACGCCAGTATGGCGGTGCCCTTGCCTTCACGAAGGATGCGGCCCTTGCCCAGCTCCAGCGCTGTCATCTCGCTCATGATCTCGGTGCCAGCGCCGCTGCCACGGGGATAACGCACCGCCGCCGGCTGATTGCACTGGTAGCCGGTGTAGAGCATCTGGCGACACTCGTTCTCGTCGGAGGGGGTCATCACCACCATGTTCGGCACGGTGCGCAGGAAGCTGATGTCGAACGCGCCCTGGTGGGTGGGGCCGTCGGCCCCCACCAGACCGGCGCGGTCGATGGCAAACAGCACCGGCAGCCCTTGCAGCGCCACGTCGTGGATCAGCTGGTCATAGGCTCGTTGCAGGAAGCTGGAGTAGATGGCCACCACCGGCTTCTGGCCGGCGATGGCGAGGCCGGCGGCGAAGGTGACCGCATGCTGCTCGGCGATGGCCACGTCGAAGTAGCGATCCGGGTACTGCTGGCTGAACTTGACCAGCCCAGAGCCCTCGCGCATGGCGGGGGTGATGCCGACCAGCTTCTCGTCTCTGGCGGCCATGTCGCACAACCACTGGCCGAAGATGGCGGAGAAGGTCGGCTTGCCGCCGCCGCTCTTGGGCAGGGCACAGTCGTCCGGGTTGAACTTGGGCACGGCGTGATAACCGATGGGATCCTTCTCGGCCGGCTCGTAACCCTTGCCCTTCTTGGTCTTGACGTGCAGCAGCTGCGGCCCCTTGAGGTTGCGCATGTTGCGCAGGGTCTCGACCAGGGCGTTGATGTCATGGCCGTCGATGGGGCCTATGTAGTTGAAGCCGAACTCCTCGAACAGGGTGCCAGGCACCACCATGCCCTTGAGGTGCTCCTCGGCCCGCTTGGCCAGCTCCTTGACCGGAGGCAGACCCGCCAGCACCTTCTTGCCGCCTTCGCGGATGGTGGTGTAGAGCTTGCCGGACATCAGCCGGGCCAGATGGTTGTTGAGCGCCCCCACGTTCTCGGAGATGGACATCTCGTTGTCGTTGAGCACCACCAGCATGTCCTTGTGAACATCACCGGCGTGATTGAGCGCCTCGAAGGCCATGCCAGCGGTGATGGCGCCATCGCCGATCACCGCCACCACCTTGCGACCCAGCCCTTCGCGCTCGGCGGCGACCGCCATGCCGAGTGCCGCACCTATGGAGGTGCTGGAGTGGCCGACGGAGAGCACGTCATACTCGCTCTCGTCGCGCCAGGGGAAGGGGTGCAGGCCGTCTTTCTGGCGAATGGTGTGAATGCGTTCGCGCCTGCCGGTCAGGATCTTGTGGGGATAGGCCTGGTGGCCCACGTCCCACACCAGCCGATCGAAGGGGGTGTTGTAGACGTAGTGCAGCGCCACCGTCAGCTCGACGGTGCCGAGACCGGAGGCGAAGTGGCCGCTGGAGCGGCTCACCGAGCGCAGCAGGTACTCGCGCAACTCGTTGCACAGCACGGGCAGCCGCTCGAAGGGCAGGGATCGCAACTCGACCGGCGTATCCGCGAGGGCCAGGTTGGGGAAATTGCTTATATCAACGCTCATATTGTTACTGTTATCCAGCGTTTAGTGGGTTCGCTCGATGATGTAATCGGCAAACGCTTCCAGAATGTCGGTATTGTAGGGCAAGGATTGCAGTGCTGTTAAGGCCTTGTCATGCAGTTCGCGAGCCAGCTCACGGGCATTGTCGAGCCCGAGCAGGGCCGGATAGGTGCTCTTCTCCTGCGCCAGATCCGAGCCTTGCGGCTTGCCCAGGGTCGCGGTGTCGCCGGTGATGTCGAGGATGTCATCCTGCACCTGGAAGGCGAGCCCGATGGCGGCGGCATAGGCTTGCAGCGCGGCCAGGGTGGCCGGGGCCACATCGGCCTTGCACAGGGCACCCAGGGTGACGGCGCACTCGATCAGCGCCCCCGTCTTGTGGCGGTGCACCTGCTCCAGCTCGGCGAGGCTGATCTGGCGGCTCTCGGCCTCCAGATCCAGCGCCTGACCGCCGCACATACCGAGATAACCCGAGGCGCGCGCCAGGGTACTCAACATCTTCACCCGGTTGGCCAGAAGCGAGTCGGGCAGGGGATGGTCCGCCAGGATCGAGAACGCCAGGGTCTGCAGGGCATCGCCGGCCAGGATGGCGGTGCCTTCATCGAACGCCTTGTGCACGGTCGGCTGGCCGCGACGCAGATCGTCGTTGTCCATGGCGGGCAGATCGTCGTGCAGCAGGGAGTAGGCGTGAATGCACTCCACCGCGGCGGCCGGCCCGTCGAGCCGTTCGCTCGGCACCCCCAGCATCTCGCCAACGGCGTAGACCAGGAAGGGGCGCACCCGTTTGCCGCCGAGCAGCAGACCGTATTTCATGGCGTCCCGCAGGCGGGGCGCCATGGCGGGCAAGGCGTCAAGCTGCGCCGACAGACAGTCGTCGATGCGACGACGGTGCAGGCGGGAGAAGTCGTCCAGCGTCACTCACTGCTCTCCTTGCTCTGGTCGAAAGGGGGTCAGTTGCTCGCTGCCATCGGCCTGCGTCAACAGGATCTGGATCTTCTGCTCGGCCTGCTCCAGCTTCTGCTGACCGGCCCGGACCAGATGGATGCCCTGTTCGAACTGCTTGAGCGCCTCCTCGAGGGGGAGTGACCCCTGTTCAAGTTGATGCACTATGGCTTCCAGCTCTTCCAGGGTGGCATCAAAACTCAGACGGTCGATTTTTTTACTGGCCATGTCCATCCTCGGGGATTGAAAAAAACGGCTCATCTTAACATCGACCGGGCAGCGGGGGGAGGCAGAAAAGCGCGCCGCGCTCAAACTATCGCGACCGCGGCCGATAAGAACGGGCCGGCAATCATGCATCGCATGCCGGCCGTTGAGCTGTGTCAGGCTTGCCGCCCGAGGCGCAATAGCAGAAAATTCAACAAAGTATAAATAAATGGCAAGTTCGGCGACAGGAGTAGGGATGTGGATTTAGGCAGTCTGATAGGCATAGTGCTGGGGTTCGGGGTCGTGGTGTACGGTATGTCGTTGGGTGGCCCCATGACCATGTACGTGGATATGCCCTCGGTCTATATCACCATACTGGGTTCCCTGTTCATCGCCATGATGAAGTTCAACCTCAGCCAGTTCTTGATGGCGTTCAAGGTGGCGGGCAAGGCCTTCATGTACAAGGGCGACAAGCTGGATGATCTGATCACCAAGGCGGTCGAGCTGGCCGACTCGGCGCGCAAGGGGGGCTTCCTGGCCCTGGAGGCGGCGGAGATCCCCAACACCTTCATGAAGAAGGGCATCGACATGCTGGTGGACGGCCATGACGCCGACGTGGTGCGGGCCGTGATGGAGAAGGACATAGAGCTGACCTCGGAGCGTCACGTCATCGCCATCAAGGTGTTTCGCGCCCTCGGCGACCTCGGCCCCGCCATGGGCATGATAGGGACGCTGGTGGGGCTGGTGGCCATGCTGGCCAACATGAGCGACCCCAAATCCATCGGCCCGGCCATGGCGGTGGCCCTGCTGACTACCCTGTATGGCGCCATCGAGGCCAACATGATCGCCATCCCTATCGCCGACAAGCTGGAGCTGCGCAGCGGCGAGGAGCGCCTGAGCCGGACCCTGATCCTTGACGCCATCATGGGCATCCAGGATGGCCAGAATCCCAGGGTGATCCAGGCGATGCTGCAGAACTATCTGCATCAGTCCAAACGCAACAACGGGCTCGAGTAGGAGGCCGCATGTCAAAGTGCAAGTGTCCGCCACCCGGCTTGCCCGGTTACATGGGTACCTTCGCCGATCTGATGTCGCTGCTGATGTGCTTCTTCGTGCTGCTGCTCTCCTTCGCCGAGATGGACGTGCAGAAGTTCAAGCAGATCGCCGGCTCCATGGAGAAGGCCTTCGGGGTGCAGAATATCCTGGAGGTCAAAGACATTCCCAAGGGGACCTCGGTCATCGCCCAGGAGTTCAGGCCGGGCCGGCCCGAACCGACTCCCATCGATACCATCATGCAACAGACCATAGACCTGACCCAGACCGAGCTGGAGTTCCAGCCCGGTGAGGCGGATCAGGCCGGTGGCAAGGACAAGACGGATGGCAACCTGAGTGGCGGCGAGACCGCGCAACTGGCCCAGAAGGCGCAGGCGCAGTCCAACGAGCTGGCCAAGATGCTGGCCGAGCAACTGCAGGCCCAGATCCAGGACGGGGCCATCGAGATAGAGGCGCTCGGTCAGCAGATCATCATCCGCATTCGCGAGAAGGCGGCCTTCCCGGCGGGCTCGGCCTTCCTGCAGCCCCAGTTCTGGCCGGTGGTCCGCAAGGTGGCGGTCCTGCTCAAGGATGTGCCGGGGGAGATCACCGTCTCCGGCCACACCGACGATGTCGCCACCGAGGACGAACTGTTCGAGTCCAACTGGGAGCTGTCATCCCAACGGGCGGTGGCGGTGGCCCATCAGATGATCAAGGTGCCCGGCTTCGACGGAGGACGCCTGGTGGTGCAGGGCATGGCGGATTCCCAGCCGCTGGTCCCGCACAACAGCCCGGAGAACCGGCGCATGAACCGGCGGGTGGAGATCGCCATCATGCAGGGTAAACCGACGGTGTCGGCACCGATCGGCGTGTCCGGCCAGAAGTAGCATTAGGCGCAAAGCGCGATCCTGCTCGCAGGGGCTGACATGGATTTTGTGGCGGCTTCATATTAAGATGCCTCATCCGAACCGATAGCTGCGGCTCTCTTTGATTGCCGCAGCTTCTCTTTATAAAGCAACCCAGGTTTCGACTATGAATCATACTCCGATGACTGTTCGCGGCGCCGAAAAGCTGCGTCAAGAGCTCGACTATCTGAAGAGCGAGCTGCGTCCCCAGATTATCGAAGCGATTGCTGATGCCCGTGAACATGGTGATCTGAAAGAAAACGCCGAGTACCATGCCGCTCGCGAGCAGCAGGGTTTTTGTGAAGGCCGCATTCAGGAGATCGAGAGCAAGCTCTCCAATGCTCAGGTGATCGATATCACCAAGATTACCAACAATGGCCGCGTCATCTTCGGTGCGACCGTGACCCTGCTCAAGAGCGAGACGGAAGAGGAAGTGGTGTATCGCATCGTGGGTGATGACGAGGCGGACATCAAACAGAACATGATCTCCGTGAACTCCCCCATCGCCCGTGCCCTGATCGGCAAGGAAGTGGACGATGTCGCCATCGTCAAGACGCCAGGCGGTGATGTGGAGTACGAGATCCTGGAGGTTGTCTACCTCTAAGCTGGAGGGGCGACTGACAGACAGGGGAGCGAGGCTCCCCTGTTGTATTTAGTCCGCTTGGTATTCCTGGACGAAGGCGTCCTGGTGACGCTGGAAGATCCAGTCTCGCAGCTGTTCCCGGTCCGTTTTGTCCAGCTCGAACTGCAGGGCCCAGTCGTGCCGCTGCTTGCGCGAGCGGATGCGCCTGATCAGGGTGCCGCTCAGTGGCAGAGGGGGCAACCCATCGATCTGCAGGCTGCCGTTGAGGGCATCCCCCTTGGTCAGCGCCGCTGGCAGCCCTTCGACGATCAGGCCGCCGACCGACAGGCTGTGGACCGAATAGTCGCCATCGGCCGTCTGCAGGCTGGCCTTCTCATCGAGGCGCCAGGCGCGCAGGTGAGGGTAGCCCAACTCGGCGATGCTCGGGGCGGCGATGCGCAGCTCGGTGTGACCCTCCTCGTCTTCGGTGCAGTGCAGCGGAAAGCGCAGCTGATGGCCGGCGATCCGGGCCTCGAGGACCAGGGGATCGGCCCGTTGCAGCAGGCTGAGCAGGGGGAGGTTCAGATAACCGCGCAGGAACTGGCCGGCGGCCTTGTCCTCGGTGTCTCCCAAGTCCTGCAGCATGGCCAGCTCTTCTTCGGTGAGGATCTGATGCTTGTCCATAGTGGATGTCCGCAAGTATTCATCGCAGGTTAAGGGCCTGACGACTATTTTGGCAAGCGACTTGGGAAGAAGGGAAATGAAGGAAAGAGCGAATGCTCTTTCCTGTTACTTGCGCGGTAATTGGATCTTGGGTTCAGTCGCCTGACGATAGATGGTCAGCACATGGCCCATGCTCTGTACCTTGATGGAGCCGGTCTCACGGACGATGGCTTCCATCACCAGCTGTTTCATCTCACGATCTTCAGACGACACCTTAACCTTGATCAGCTCGTGGTGGTTCAGCGCCAGATCGATCTCGGCCAGCACACCTTCAGTCAGGCCGTGTTGTCCCAAGAGGACGACCGGCTTCAGGCTGTGGGCAAGGCCCTTGAGGTACTGTTTCTGTTTATTGTTGAGAATCATGGCAATTTCTTCATAAGTCAGGGTTGAAAGGGGCGTATTCTACCCCCACTTAGCCCTTAATACTAATAACCCTTGTGGTTTTTTAAAGTCGACAATCATGACCCAGAAAAAACATTCCCCCAGTTCAACCCGCTGGTTAAAAGAACATTTTGACGATCATTACGTCAAAAAAGCCCAGAAGTTGGGACTGCGTTCCCGCGCCGTGTTCAAGATCGATGAGATCCAGGGCAAGGACAAATTGCTCAAACCGGGCATGACGGTGGTGGATCTGGGGGCGGCCCCCGGTGGCTGGTCCCAGTTTGCCATCAATCAGGTGGGTGACAACGGGCGGGTGATCGCGTGCGATATTCTGCCGATGGATTCCATCGCCGGTGTCGATTTCCTGCAGGGGGACTTTCGGGAGGAAACTGTGCTCGGCGCCTTGCTGGCACGGGTGGGCCCGGACAAGGTTGATGTCGTCATGTCTGACATGGCGCCCAACATGAGCGGTACCCCGCAGGTGGACCAGGCACGCTCCATGTATCTGATCGAGCTGGCGCTGGACATGTGCAATCAGGTCCTGCGTACCAACGGCAGTTTCGTGGTCAAGGTGTTCCAGGGAGAGGGTTTTGATGCCTATCTCAATGAAATTCGTAAACTTTTTTCTGCCGTCAAGATACGTAAACCAGACTCCTCCCGTGCCCGTTCACGAGAAGTCTACATTGTGGCTACCGGTTTTAAACTGTAGTACCCTAACCCTCATCGTTAACTGTCAGTCTGCGAGGTCATTGATTTGAGTGACATGGCGAAAAACCTAATCCTGTGGCTGGTCATCGCCGTCGTGTTGATGTCGGTGTTCAATAGCTTCAGCCCCAGCGATACCACCAGTCGCCAGCTGGACTATTCCAGCTTCGTTAAAGAAGTGACCCAAGAGCAGATCCGTGAAGTGCGGATGGATGGCAAGGTCATTAATGGCGTCAAGCGCACCGGTGAGCGTTTCACCACCATCATCCCGGCGCCGGATCCCCAGCTGCTCAACGACATGCTCAATCACAATGTGAAGGTCATGGGTGAGAAGCCGGAAGAGCCGTCTCTGATCACGTCCATCTTCATCTCCTGGTTCCCGATGCTGTTGCTGATCGGTGTCTGGGTCTTCTTCATGCGTCAGATGCAAGGCGGCGGTGGCAAGGGTGCCATGTCGTTTGGCAAGAGCAAGGCTCGCCTGATGAGTGAAGATCAGATCAAGACCACCTTCGTCGACGTCGCAGGCTGTGACGAGGCCAAGGAAGAGGTCAAAGAGCTGGTCGACTACCTGCGTGATCCGACCAAGTTCCAGAAGCTGGGTGGCAAGATCCCCACCGGCGTGCTGCTGGTTGGCCCGCCCGGTACCGGTAAGACCCTGCTGGCCAAGGCCATCGCGGGCGAGGCCAAGGTGCCTTTCTTCACCATCTCCGGTTCTGATTTCGTCGAGATGTTCGTGGGTGTCGGTGCCTCCCGGGTACGCGACATGTTCGAGCAGGCCAAGAAGTCGTCCCCCTGCATCATCTTCATCGATGAAATCGATGCGGTCGGTCGTCAGCGTGGCGCCGGTCTCGGTGGCGGTCACGACGAGCGTGAGCAGACCCTGAACCAGATGCTGGTCGAGATGGATGGTTTCGAAGGCAACGAAGGCGTCATCGTCATCGCCGCCACCAACCGTCCCGACGTGCTGGATCCTGCGCTGCTGCGTCCGGGTCGTTTCGACCGTCAGGTCGTGGTCGGCCTGCCGGATGTCCGTGGTCGCGAGCAGATCCTCAAGGTACACATGCGTAAGGTGCCGTTGGCGGATGACGTCAATGCCGCTGTGATTGCACGTGGTACCCCGGGCTTCTCCGGTGCCGATCTCGCCAACCTGGTCAACGAAGCCGCCCTGTTCTCCGCCCGTGAGAGCCGTCGTGTGGTCTCGATGCTGGAGTTCGAGAAGGCCAAGGACAAGATCATGATGGGGGCGGAGCGTCGCTCCATGGTGATGAGGGACTCCGAGAAGGAGATGACGGCTTACCATGAGGCGGGTCACGCCATCATCGGTCGTCTGGTACCGGATCATGACCCCGTCTACAAGGTCTCCATCATCCCGCGCGGTCGTGCGCTGGGGGTGACCATGTACCTGCCCGAGCAGGATCGCTGGAGCCACTCCAAGCAGCATCTGGAGTCCATGATCTCCAGCCTGTACGGCGGTCGTCTGGCGGAAGAGCTGATCTACGGTGCCGAGAAGGTATCGACCGGTGCCTCCAACGACATCGAGCGCGCGACCGACATCGCCCGCAAGATGGTCACCCAGTGGGGCATGTCCGAGCGTCTCGGTCCCATGCTCTATGCGGAAGAAGAGGGCGAAGTGTTCCTCGGCCGCAGCATGGCCAAGGCCAAGCACATGTCTGACGACACCGCCCGGGTCATCGACGCCGAGGTCAAGCAGGTCATCGATCGCAACTACGCCCGCTCCAAGCAGATCCTGCTGGACAACATGGACGTGTTGCACACCATGAAAGATGCGCTGATGAAGTACGAGACCATCGACGCCAAGCAGATCGACGATCTGATGGCCCGTCGCGAGGTGCGTGCTCCCAGCAACTGGCACGACGAGCACGGTGATACCCCGCAAGGCGGCGCCAGCGTGAGCAGCGAGCCTGAGGCCAAGAGCCCGGCCGATGACAGCAGCGCACCGCTGACCGACATCGACAAGGCCAACGACATCCCGGCCAAATAATTTGTCATGATCCAAACCCCGGGCTTGCCCGGGGTTTTTCTTTATGCGGATGCTCGGATTTTCTTTATACAGGTGGAAGCAAAGATGCAACTGAACAGCAAGGGGCGCAGCCTGTCCCTCGATCGCCCCCATGTCATGGGGATCCTCAACGTGACCCCGGACTCCTTCTCCGATGGCGGTCGCTTCAGTCAGGTGGAGCAAGCCCTGGCCCACGCGCGCCAGATGATGGAGGAGGGGGCCACGCTCATCGATATCGGCGGCGAGTCGACCCGCCCCGGGGCGCCCGATGTGAGCGTGCAGGAAGAGCTGGACCGGGTGATCCCGGTGGTTGAGCGGATGGGGCAGGAGCTGGATGTCATGATCTCCCTCGACACCTCGAAAGCGGTCGTGATGCGCGAAGGCTGCGCGGCAGGCGGCCATCTCATCAACGACGTGCGGGCCCTGCTCGAGCCTGGCGCCTTGTCCGCCGCGGCAGAGGCTGACGTGCCCGTCTGCCTGATGCACATGCAGGGGCAGCCGAGGACCATGCAGGCGGAGCCCCATTACGACGATCTGCTGGGGGAGGTGAGGGCCTTCTTCGATGAGCGGATCGCGGCCTGCCTGGCCGCAGGCATAGCGCGCCAGCAGCTGTTGCTGGATCCGGGCTATGGCTTTGGCAAGACGGTGGCGCACAACTATCGGCTGCTGGCCGAGCAGCAGAAGTTGCTCGATTACGGCCTGCCGCTCTTGGTGGGGATGTCGCGAAAGTCTATGATAGGTGCACTGCTCGGTCGCTCGGTTGATGAGCGGCTGGCCGGCAGTCTGGCCTGCGCCCTGATCGGGTTGCAACATGGCGCCAGGATCATCCGGGTGCACGACGTGCGATCCACCATGGATGCGCTGCGCGTCGGCTGGATGACAATGACGGGACAAGATTTCGTATCCAGATAAAATAACGAGAACAGACAATGACCAGAAAGTATTTCGGCACAGACGGTGTGCGCGGCAAGGTGGGTGAATTCCCTATCACCCCGGATTTCGTGATGAAACTGGGTTGGGCCGCGGGCAAGGTGCTCTCCAAGAAGGGCACCAAGAAGGTGCTGATCGGCAAGGATACCCGCATCTCCGGCTACATGCTGGAGTCGGCCCTGGAGGCGGGCCTCTCCGCCGCCGGTCTCAAGGCCATACTGATGGGGCCCATGCCCACTCCGGCGGTCGCCTACCTGACCCGCACCTTCCGGGCCGAGGCTGGCATCGTCATCAGCGCCTCTCACAACCCCTATTACGATAACGGCATCAAGTTCTTCTCCGCCGATGGTACCAAGCTGCCGGACGACGTCGAACTCGCCATCGAAGCCGAGCTGGATCACGAACTCAAGTGCGTCGAGTCGGCCGAGCTCGGCAAGGCGCAGCGTATCGACGATGCCGCCGGTCGTTACATCGAGTTTTGCAAGAGCACCTTCCCCACCCACCTGAGCCTGGAAGGGGTGAAGATGGTGGTGGATTGTGGTCATGGCGCCACCTATCACATCGCCCCCTCGGTGTTCCGCGAGCTGGGTGCCGAGGTGATCGCCATCGGCTGCAGCCCGGATGGCCTCAACATCAACGACGGGGTCGGCTCTACCGCCCCGGAGGCGCTGGCCGCCAAGGTGCTGGAGTGCAAGGCTGATCTCGGTGTCGCCTTCGACGGTGACGGCGATCGCCTGGTGATGGTGGATCACACCGGTTACATCATCGACGGGGACGAGATCCTCTACATCATCGCCCGTGATGCGCTGCGCAATGGTCGCCTCAAGGGCGGTGTGGTCGGTACCCTGATGGCCAACATGGGCCTGGAGCTGGCGCTGCAGACCCTTGGCATTCCGTTTGCGCGGGCCAAGGTGGGCGACCGTTACGTGCTGGAGATGATGAGCGAGAAGGGCTGGCGCATCGGCGGTGAAAACTCCGGCCACATCATCTGCCTGGATCAGACCACCACCGGGGATGGCATAGTCGCCGCCCTGCAGGTGCTGACGGCGGTGTGCTCCGCCGAGATGCCGCTGGCCAAGCTGCGCTCCGGCATGAGCAAGTTCCCGCAGGTGCTGGTGAACGTGCGCTTCGCCGAAGGCAAGGATCCGTTGACTTCGCCAGCCGTGCTCGCCGAAGTCAGCAAGGTGGAGCAGGAGCTGGCCGGTCGCGGCCGCGTCTTGCTGCGCAAATCCGGCACCGAGCCGCTGATCCGGGTCATGGTGGAAGGGGAGCATGAGCAACAGGTGCTCGACATGGCGAACCGCATTGCCCGACAGGTCGAATCGGCGTTTTAATGAGCAAAAGGGGCGGCTTTTTAGCCGCCCTGGTTGCATCTTGTTCAAACGATTCGAAAATTCAAAAATAGCGCTTGTCAGCTGACATTCCTCTGGATATTATCAGCCCGCTTTCGCAAGGGAGTTGCCGATGGGACATCGCAAGCCGATTGTAGCCGCCAACTGGAAGTTACACGGTAGTAGGTCGCAGTTAGAACAGTTTACTGGCCAGTGCCTGCAAGGCATCGATGAGCAAGTAGATGTGGTTTTGTGTCCATCCCATGTGCATCTCGACTTCACGGCTTCGCTGCTCGACGGGCAGAGGATGATGAAGTTGGGGGCTCAGAATGTGAGCCAGCACCAATCAGGCGCTTACACGGGTGAAGTCTCGTGTCGGATGCTGGTTGAGGCAGGGTGCCGTTACGTACTGGTAGGGCACTCCGAGCGCAGGCGTCTCTTTGGTGAGACCAGCTTTATCGTCGCAGAGAAGTTTGCGGCAGCCAGAGCGGCAGGCTTGATCCCCATCCTCTGTTTGGGGGAGTCAGGTGCGGCGAGGCAGGCGAGAAGAACCTTCGAGGTTATCGCCGAAGAGCTGGATATCGTCATAGAGAAAAATGGCGCGATGGCTTTCGATAATGCTATCATCGCCTACGAGCCGATTTGGGCTGTAGGTACAGGTAAATGCGCCACACCCGAGCAGGCACAAGAGGTTCATTCCTTTATACGCGGTCGCTTGGCGGAGGATACTCCGGTAATAGGTGAGAAAGTAAGAATCATCTATGGTGGGAGCGTGACACCGGCCAATGCACGAGATTTGTTTGCCCAGCCCGATATTGATGGCGGTCTGATTGGCGGTGCGAGTCTCGATGACAAGGCGTTTTTAGGAATTGTTGAAGCGGCAAAGGGTGCAAGTTAAATGTACGAGATTCTTTTAGTCGTTTATCTGTTGGTGTCATTGGCCCTGATTGGTCTGGTGATGATTCAGCAAGGTAAAGGGGCTGACATGGGCGCCTCCTTCGGCGCAGGGGCATCGAATACCGTATTCGGCTCCGGTGGTTCAGGCAGTTTCCTGACCCGAACAACAGCAATTTTGGCCACTCTGTTCTTTTTGATTAGCCTGGTATTGGGTTCCATGTCCAGCAACAAGGTGAAACAGGGTAGCGAATGGGAAAATCTGCAACAGACTCAACAAGTTGAGCAGACCAAAGCGCCAGTCAAGAAAGACACTGACGTTCCCGAGTAAAGAGTTTTTGCCGTGGTGGTGGAATTGGTAGACACGCTATCTTGAGGGGGTAGTGCTCTAGGGTGTGCGGGTTCGAGTCCCGCCCACGGCACCAATTAAGTAGTGAGCTCGGGTAACCGGGTATATTATAGCCAGTCAGTCTTGTATGACGAGAGTGAAATGGCTATAATCTCGCACGATTTCGGACGCGGGGTGGAGCAGCATGGTAGCTCGTCGGGCTCATAACCCGAAGGTCGTCGGTTCAAATCCGGCCCCCGCAACCAAATTTCACGCATTTCCTACGCTCAGGAAGGCGGTCGCTGCGAGGCGACAATCAGGGTAAAGCGCCAAGCCCCGATTTGACATCGGGGCTTTTTGTTATGTGCGATTTACTCTGAATCGATTTCTATCTGGGCTTTATGCCCTTTTTTTGTTTTTCGGAGGGTGACTTTGGCTACGTTGGAACAACGTTTGACCGATCTGCTCGAGGCTCCGGTCGTTGCCTTGGGTTTTGAACTTTGGGGTGTTGAGTTTATCCGTGCGGGTAAACACTCGACCTTGCGCGTCTTTATCGACTCGGAGCAAGGCGTGACGGTGGAAGACTGTGCCGAGGTGAGCCGCCAGGTTGGCGCCATCATGGACGTTGAAGATCCCATCACCGAGGAGTACTTCCTGGAAGTCTCTTCGCCCGGTCTGGATCGTCCGCTGTTCAAGGTTGCCCAGTTCGAAAAATACGTTGGCCAAGAGGCGGCGGTTTCGCTCCGGATGGCAACAAATAACCGCCGCAAGTTCAAAGGCGTGATCAAAGCTGTGCAGGGCGACATGGTCACCCTGACAGTGGATGGTAAGGACGAGGTGTTGGCTTTCACCAATATCCAAAAAGCGAACATAGTGCCGAACTTTGGTTAACGAGGCTATCGGATATGAATAAAGAGATTTTGCTGGTCGTTGACGCTGTGTCCAACGAGAAGGCTGTTCCCCGCGAGAAGATCTTCCAGGCTCTGGAGACTGCGCTGGCGACTGCGACCAAGAAAAAATACGAAGGCGAGATTGAAGTTCGCGTCGAGATCGATCGCAAGACCGGTGACTACGACACCTATCGCCGCTGGGTAGTGGTGGCCGATCAGGCCTCCATGGAGAACGCTTACGGTGAAATCACCCTGGAAGCGGCCCAGATAGATGACCCCGAAATCCAGGTGGGTGAGTATGTTGAAGACCAGATCGATTCTGTCACCTTCGACCGCATCACCACCCAGACCGCCAAGCAGGTTATCGTGCAGAAAGTGCGCGAAGCCGAGCGTTCCCAAGTCGTTGACCAGTTCAAGGACAAGGAAGGCACCATCATCAGTGGCGTGGTCAAGAAGAGCAACCGTGACAACGTGATCCTGGATCTGGGCAGCAATGCCGAGGCGGTGATCTTCCGTGACGACATGCTGCCGCGCGAGACCTTCCGTCCGGGCGACCGCATCCGTGGCCTGCTCTATGCCGTACGCCCCGAAGCCCGTGGTTCCCAGCTGTTCGTCAGCCGTTCCAGCCCGGACTTCCTGAAAGAGCTGTTCCGCATCGAAGTGCCAGAAATCGGCGAAGAGATGATCGAAATCATGGGCGCCGCCCGTGATCCGGGTTCCCGCGCCAAGATCGCGGTCAAGACCAACGATCGTCGTATCGACCCGATCGGTGCCTGTATCGGCATGCGTGGTGCCCGGGTGCAAGCCGTCTCCGCCGAGCTGAGCGGTGAGCGTGCCGACATCGTGCTGTACGATGACAATCCCGCTCAATACGTGATCAATGCCATGGCGCCGGCCGATGTGGCCTCCATCATCGTCGATGAAGACAACCACACCATGGACATCGCCGTGGAAGCCGCCAACCTGGCCCAGGCCATCGGTCGCAACGGTCAGAACGTGCGTCTGGCGTCCCAGCTGACCGGTTGGGAGCTGAACGTCATGACCGTCGAGGACATGCGTTCCAAGCACCAGGCCGAGAACGATCGCATCCTGACCCTGTTCACCAGCGCCCTGGACATCGACGACGATTTCGCCGGTCTGCTGATGGAAGAAGGTTTCTCCACTCTGGAAGAGATCGCCTTCGTACCCGTCAATGAGCTGCTGGCCATCGACGGTCTGGACGAAGACATGGTGGAAGAGCTGCGCAAGCGTGCCAAGGATGTCCTGACCACCAAGGCCCTGGCCAAAGAAGAATCCTTCGACGGCGTAGAGCCTTCCGAAGACCTGCTCAATCTGGCTGGCCTCGGTCGCGACATGGCATATGCCCTGGCCGCGCGCGGTGTTGGCACCCTGGAAGATTTGGCAGAGCAAGGTATCGACGACCTTGCCGACATTGAAGAGCTGACCGCTGAGAAAGCCGGTGAGCTGATTATGGCTGCTCGCAATATCTGTTGGTTCGGAGAAGAGCAGTCTGAATAAGATCAAACGGAGGAAAATGAATGGCAGAAGTATCAGTCAAACAACTTGCCACTGACATCGACACGCCGGTTGATCGTCTTCTCCAGCAGTTTGTCGATGCCGGTATCAGCAAGAGCAAGGCCGACGACCTCGTCAGCGAGTCTGAAAAACAGACTCTGCTGGCTCACTTGAAAAAACAGCATGGAGGTGACGAGCTCACCGCACCTGCCCGCATGACTTTGCAGCGCAAGACCAAGAGCACCATCAGTGTTCAAGGGACCGGCGGCAAGAACAAAGAAGTGCAGGTTGAAGTGCGCAAGACTCGCACCTATGTAAAACGCTCGGCGCTGGAAGATGAACAGCGTCAAGCGGAAGCCGAGGAAACAGCGCGTTTGGAAGCAGAAGAAAAAGCTCGTCACGAGGCCGAAAACAAGGTCCGTCTCGATGCTGAAGAGAAGGCTCGCCGTGAGGCTGAGCAGGCTCGTCGTGAAGCTGAGGAAAAGGCGCGGATCGAGGCACAATCAAAGGCTCGACAGGCTCCACAGCCCGCCAAAGTAGCCGCTAGCACAGCTCAGCAAGAGGCAGAAAAGATGGCCAAGCGCGAAGCAGAAGAACTGAAGCGCCAACAGGAACAAACCGCTTTGCAAAAAGCAGAAGAACTCGCCGCGAAGAAAGCCGAAGAGGCTCGCGTCATGGCGGAACAGAACGGCCCTCGCTGGGCTGAAGAAGAAGCTGCTCGCGCCAAAGAGAGCAGTGATTACCATCTGACCACCAACAAGCATGCGCAAGCCGCAGAAGACGAGTTGGACCGGAAGGAAGAGACCAGTCGTCGCACTGCTGCTGCAGCAGTCAAGGCCCCGAAAAAGGCCACTCGCCGCGAAGACGACCGTGACTCCCGCAACCCTCGTGCCCGCAAAGGCAAGCGCGGCAAGATGGCCATGCCAAACGCCATGAAGCACGGCTTCAACAAGCCGGCTGCCGTGGTGAACCGTGACGTGGTGATCGGCGAGACCATCACAGTGGCCGAGCTGGCCAACAAGATGGCCGTCAAGGGTGTCGAAGTCATCAAGGCGATGATGAAGATGGGCGCCATGGCCACCATCAACCAGGTGATCGATCAGGAAACTGCTCAGCTGGTCGCCGAGGAGATGGGCCACAAGGTGTTGCTGCGTCGTGAGAACGAGCTGGAAGAGGCGGTACTGTCCGATCGTGACGAGACCTCCGAAGCCAAGCCGCGCGCTCCGGTCGTGACCATCATGGGTCACGTCGACCACGGCAAGACCTCGCTGCTGGATTACATCCGCAAGGCCAAGGTCGCCGCTGGCGAAGCCGGTGGCATCACCCAGCACATCGGTGCCTACCACGTCGAAACCGACAGTGGCATGATCACCTTCCTGGATACCCCAGGTCACGCTGCCTTTACCTCCATGCGTGCTCGTGGTGCCAAGTCGACCGATATCGTGGTACTGGTCGTGGCTGCCGATGACGGCGTCATGCCGCAGACCATCGAAGCCATCCAGCACGCCAAGGCGGCAGAAGTGCCCATCGTGGTGGCGGTCAACAAGATCGACAAGCCTGAAGCGGATCCGGATCGCGTCAAGACCGAGCTGGCCCGTTACAACGTCATGTCCGAAGACTGGGGTGGCGATAGCCAGTTCGTGCACGTCTCCGCCAAGTCTGGCGAAGGCATCGACGATCTGCTGGAAGCCATCCTGATCCAGTCCGAAGTACTGGAGCTGAAAGCGGTTGTCGATGGCATGGCCAGCGGCGTCGTGATCGAGTCCTTCCTGGACAAGGGTCGTGGTCCTGTTGCTACCGTGCTGGTACAAGAAGGTACCCTGCGCCAGGGCGACATCGTTCTGTGTGGTCTGGAATACGGTCGGATTCGTGCCATGCGTGACGAACTGGGTCGCGAGATCAAGGAAGCGGGCCCGTCCCTGCCGGTCGAGATCCTGGGTCTGTCCGGGGTGCCGTCTGCCGGTGACGAAGCTACCGTCGTACGTGACGAGAAGAAGGCCCGTGAAGTGGCACTCTATCGTCAAGGCAAGTTCCGCGACGTCAAGCTGGCACGCCAGCAGAAGGCCAAGCTGGAAAACATGTTCGCCAACATGACCGAGGGCGAAGTGTCCGAAGTGAACGTGGTGATCAAGGCCGACGTACAGGGCTCCGTACAAGCTATCTGCGATTCGTTGGTCCAGCTCTCTACCGAGGAAGTCAAGGTCAAGATCGTGGGTTCAGGGGTCGGTGGTATCACCGAAACCGACGCCACCCTGGCCGCGGCATCCAGCGCCATCCTGGTGGGCTTCAACGTCCGTGCCGACGCTTCTGCGCGCAAGGTCATCGAATCCGAGAGTCTGGATCTGCGTTACTACTCCGTCATCTATGATCTGATCGACGAAGTGAAGCAGGCCATGAGCGGCAAGCTGGCCCCTGAGTATCGTCAGGAGATCATCGGTCTGGCTGAAGTGCGTAGCGTCTTCAAGTCACCGAAGTTCGGCGCCGTTGCCGGCTGTATGGTTACCGAAGGTGTGGTCAAGCGTTCCAACCGTATCCGTGTTCTGCGTGAAAACGTGGTCATCTATGAAGGCGAGCTGGAGTCCCTGCGTCGCTTCAAAGATGACGTCAACGAAGTCCGCAACGGTTACGAGTGTGGTATCGCGGTCAAGAACTACAACGACGTACGCGAAGGCGACCAGATCGAAGTTTACGAGACTGTTGTCATTCAACGGACTCTGTAAGCCGAGCATTAGACAAAATAGGGGGCTGCGGCCCCCTTTTATCGCAGGATAGAAATATGGCCAGAGAATTCAGCCGGACCAGCAGGGTCGGCCAGCAGATCCAGCGCGAAATTGCACTGATCTTGCAGCGTGAGGTGAAAGACCCGCGCATCGGCATGGTAACCGTCTCGGACGTGGAAGTGTCCAAGGACCTTAACTACGCCAAGATATACGTCACCTTCTTGCAGCTGGATATCGATGCCGAGCGCATCGCGGAAGGGCTCAAGGGCCTGACCGAAGCAGCTGGCTACATCCGCAGCCTGCTCGGCAGCGCCATGCGCCTGCGGGTGGTGCCCGAGCTGCGTTTCTACTACGACCAGACCCTGGTCGAGGGGATGCGCATCTCCAACCTGGTGTCCAACACAGTGCGTGACGACAAGCGTCGCATGGCCGAAGCCGGCCGTGAGGAAGACGAAGCCGCGCCGGATGATACAGAGGATAAAGCCTGAGATGTCTCGTAGACGCCGTTTCAAGGGTCGTGACGTACACGGCATCCTGCTGCTGGACAAGCCGACCGGTCTGACCTCCAACGATGTGTTGCAGAAGGTCAAGCGTATCTACAACGCCGCCAAGGCCGGTCACACCGGTGCCCTGGATCCGCTGGCGACCGGCATGCTGCCGATCTGTCTCGGTGAGGCCACCAAGTTCTCCCAGTATCTGCTGGAGGCGGACAAGCGCTATGAGGTGACCGCCAAGCTGGGCGAGCGCACCAACACCAGCGACTCCGACGGCGAGGTGGTCTCCACCCGGCCGGTGAACGTGGCCCTGGGTACCCTGATCGAGTCGCTGGACCAGTTCCGCGGCCCCATCATGCAGGTGCCATCCATGTACTCCGCCCTCAAGCACAACGGTCGCCCGCTCTATGAGTACGCCCGTGAAGGCATCGAGATCGAGCGGGAAGCCCGTCCCATCACTGTGTTCGAACTCAAACTCCTGAGTTTTGAAGGGGATGAGGTGCGGCTGGAGGTGCATTGCAGCAAGGGTACCTACATTCGCTCCCTGGTGGACGATCTGGGCGAAGTGCTGGGCTGTGGTGCACACGTCAGCCAGCTGCGTCGTACCCAGGTGGCGAACTACCCCTATGAGCGGATGCTGACCCTGGATCAGCTCGAGTGCATCTTCGAGCAGGCCAAGGCCGAGAGCATTCCGCCGCGGGAACAGCTCGATCCCCTGTTGCTGCCGATGGACACCGCCGTGGCGGCCCTGCCCGAGGTGAACATGCTGGCGGCGGTGGCTGCCTATGTGAACCAGGGTCAGGCCGTGCAGGTGGCCGGTGCCCCGCAAGGCGGCCAGGTCCGCATGACGGTCGGTCCTGAGCGCGAGTTCATCGGCGTCGGCGAGATCGACGACGAAGGGCGGGTCGCCCCCAAGCGGCTGGTACGTTATCACGACGAACAAGACGAGGAGTGATCCTCAGGCGGTATCGGGGCAGCTCGTCCATCGCACATCTTTCCCGTCGCGCGTCTTTCTCGTTGCGAAAGGGGGCGGGTGCGATTATGATACCGCCCTCATTTCACGGCTGAATTAGAGATTGGCTGTGAACCTTTAAACACTCTACTGGAGTAATACCATGTCTCTAAATGCTGAGATCAAAGCTTCCATCGTTGCTGACAACGCTCGTTGCGCCAACGACACTGGCTCCCCCGAAGTGCAGGTTGCCCTGCTGACTGCCCAGATCAACCATCTGCAAGGTCACTTCAAAGAGCACGCCAAGGATCACCACGGTCGTCGTGGTCTGCTGCGCATGGTTTCCCAGCGTCGCAAACTGCTGGACTACCTGAAGCGTAAAGATGTTCAGCGTTACGCTGCTCTGATCGCCAAGCTGGGTCTGCGTCGTTAATCGACCATCAGATTTCGCGAAAAAGGGGAACCGTGAGGTTCCCCTTTTTTATGGATCATTTTTATCGCGCTGCAAAGCGTTGCCTGCCTCACAGAATGTGTGCCACCGCTTACCTTTTGGTTCGAATCAAGTATACTTGCACGCGAATTTAAAGAGCCAAATTGTAAAAAGGAAATTCACGTGAATCCTATTGTAAAGTCATTCCAGTACGGTCAACACACCGTTACCCTGGAAACCGGTGTGATGGCCCGTCAAGCCACTGCGGCCGTAATGGTCAGCATGGACGATACCTGCGTATTTGTGACCGTCGTTGGCAAGAAAGAGGCCGATCACGGCCGTGATTTCTTCCCGCTGACCGTCAACTACCAGGAGCGTACCTATGCTGCTGGTCGTATCCCGGGTGGTTTCTTCCGTCGCGAAGGCCGTCCGAGCGAAGGCGAGACCCTCATCTCCCGTCTGATCGACCGTCCTATTCGTCCGCTGTTCCCGGAAGGCTTCCTCAATGAGGTTCAGGTGGTTGCCACCGTCATGTCCGTGAACCCGGCCGTGTCCCCCGACATCGTTGCCATGATCGGTGCCTCTGCTGCACTGGCCATCTCCGGCATCCCGTTCGGCGGCCCGATTGCTGCTGCCCGCGTCGGTTACATGAACGGCCAGTATGTGCTGAACCCGACCACTCAGGAACTGCCGCAGAGCGATCTGGACCTGGTCGTCGCCGGTACCGCCAACGCGGTGCTGATGGTGGAATCCGAAGCGGCCATCCTGTCCGAAGAAGTGATGCTGGGCGCCGTGGTCTATGGCCACGAGCAGATGCAAGTGGTGATCAACGCCATCAACGCATTCGCCGCCGACGTGGGTACCCAGCCGTGGGATTGGACCCCGCCTGCGACCAACGAAGCGCTGAAGGCCAAGATTGCCGAGCTGGCCACCGCCGAGCTGGGTGAAGCCTACCGCATCACCGAGAAGGCCGTGCGTTACGCCGCCATCGGTGCCATCAAGCAGCGTGTGGTCGAGCAGGTCATCGCTGCCGGCGTGGAAGACGATGCCAAGAAGATTGGCGAAGAGTTCCACAGCCTGGAAAGCCGCATCGTCCGTGGCCGTGTGGTCCGTGGCGAGCCGCGTATCGATGGTCGTGATCCGGAAATGATCCGCGCCCTCTCCGTCGGCACCGGCATCCTGCCGCGCGCTCACGGCTCCGCCCTGTTCACCCGTGGTGAGACTCAGGCCATCGTGGTTGCGACCCTGGGTACCGAGCGTGACGCCCAGAACATCGACGAGCTGGCTGGCCACCGCGCCGACCGCTTCATGCTGCACTACAACTTCCCGCCGTACTGCGTCGGCGAGACCGGCATGATGGGTAGCCCTAAGCGTCGTGAGATCGGTCACGGTCGTCTGGCCAAGCGCGGCGTTGCTGCCGTGATGCCGAGCGCCGCCGAGTTCCCGTACGTGGTGCGCGTGGTGTCTGAAATCACCGAATCCAACGGTTCCTCCTCCATGGCCTCCGTCTGTGGTTCCTCCCTGGCGCTGATGGATGCGGGTGTGCCGATCAAGGCCTCCGTTGCCGGTATCGCCATGGGTCTGGTGAAGGAAGAAGAAGGTTTCGTCGTGCTGTCCGATATCCTGGGTGACGAAGATCATCTGGGCGACATGGACTTCAAGGTGGCCGGTACTACCCAGGGTATCACCGCGCTGCAGATGGACATCAAGATCGAAGGCATCACCAAAGAGATCATGGAGATTGCCCTCAAGCAAGCCCGTGGCGCTCGCCTGCACATCCTGAAGGTAATGGACGAAGCCATCCAGGCTCCCCGTGCCGAGATCTCCGATTTCGCCCCGCGCATCCACACCATCAAGATCAATCCTGAGAAGATCAAGGACGTGATCGGCAAGGGTGGTTCCGTGATCCGTGCCCTGACCGAAGAGACCGGCACCAACATCGAGCTGGATGATGACGGCACCGTCCGCATCTCCGCCGTTGCCAACGAAGCCGCCATGGAAGCCATCCGTCGCATCGAGGCCATCACCGCCGAGATCGAAGTGAACCGCATCTATGAAGGCAAGGTTGTGCGTCTGGCCGATTTCGGCGCCTTCGTCAACATCCTGCCGGGTAAAGACGGTCTGGTACACATCTCCCAGATCACCGATGCCCGCGTGCAGAACGTGGCCGACTTCCTGAAGATCGGTGACGTTGTGAAGGTGAAGGTACTGGAAGTGGATCGTCAAGGCCGCGTGCGTCTCTCCATCAAGGAAGCGAATGCACCGACCGAAGCCGCCGCCCCGGTTGCTGACGTGGCCGTTGCCGCCGTCGAAGAGCCGACTGCCGAATAAGGCTGCCGTGCCGTCAAGAAGCCGACCTCAGGGTCGGCTTTTTTGTGCCCGCGTCTCGGCGGCGTTGTTTCTTATGAGCCCCTCTGCTACAACAGTGGGCTCCCCGTGCGACGGGTAACAAGGAGCAGTACGATGTCGTGGGCCCTCCTCAGGCAGTTTCCCCCCCTGGTCTGGACCGTGATCCTGGGCACCTTCCTGGTGCGCACCAGCTATTACATGGTCTGGCCCTTTCTCTCCATCTTGCTCTATCGGGAGTATGCGCTCTCGGCCACCAGCATCGGTGCCATGCTGGGCGCGAGTGCGGCGCTCTCGACCCTGACCAGCTTCTACGGCGGCTGGCTGTCGGACCGGCTGGGGCGGCGCAACATCCTGCTGGCGGGCTGCCTGGTCGCGCTGCTCTGCTATGGCCTGCTCGGTTTCTCCCACTCGGTGCTCTGGTTGGGGCTCGGGGTGATCGGTAGCGGCCTCGCCTCCGGGCTCATCGATGCCCCCGGCAAGGCGCTGATGGCCGATAGCCTAGATTCCCCCAAGGCCCGCGAGCTGGCGCTGCACCTGCGTTACTTCCTGCTCAACCTGGGGGCGGCGATCGGACCTCTGCTCGGGGTGACCCTCGGCATCAGCGCCCAGCAGCAGACCTTCCTGCTGCTCTCCGGCAGCTATCTGTTGCTGGGCGCAGCCTTTGTCTGGGGCTTTCGTCGGCTGAGGAAGCAAGAGGTGCGTAGCAGCGGGCTGGGCCTGCGCGATGCCATCAGGGTGCTGTGGCTGGATCGGGGCTTTCTGTTGCTGGTGATGGCCAACCTGCTGATGGTGCTGGTCTATTCCCAGTTTCATTCGCCGCTGGTGCAGTACCTGACCCGGGCCGAGACCCCCGAGGTGGCGCGGCTGGTCGCCATCCTGGTGACGATCAATGCGCTGACCGTGGTGGTGCTGCAATTCCCGCTGCTGCATCTGCTCGCGCGCTGGCCGGGCAAGGTGCGGCTGCAGCTCGGCATCATGCTGTTTCTGGGGGCTCAGGTGCTGTTTGCGCTGGGGGATCCCGCCCAGTGGTCGCACTGGATCGGGGCCGTGCTGCTGCTGAGTGTGGGGGAGACCATCTTGTTCCCGCTGCTCAACGTGCTGATCGATCAGATGTCTCCCCCTCATCTGAAGGGGAGCTATTTCGGGGCCGGCGCTTTAGCCGGACTGGGCGGCGCCATAGGGGCCGTGCTGGGGGGCTGGATCATCGAGCAGTGGAGCGGGCAGTCGCTCTACATCCTGATGACGCTGCTCTGTGTGCTGACTTCCTTGCTGTATGCCTGGGGAGCGCGGATCCCGCGCCCCGCCCTGGCGAGATCCGGCGCCGGCTCCTGACGGCTAGAAGCTCAGCACCTTGTCGGCCGCCAGGGTCCACTGGGCCAGCAGGGGCAGGGTGCCTATCTCTATGCCCTCGATGAGGGGCAGGGTACTGATGCCGCGTGCGTCTGTGCAGCTCTTGCACAGCCGGATCGCGGTGCCCTGTGCCAGCAGGATCTCCAGCATCTGGCGCAGGTTGTAGCCCTCGGCCGGCGCCTGGCTCGCCAGCGCGGCGCCGACGGCGTCGGACATCAGGAACAGTTTCAGGATGACGCCGCCCTGCTCGTTGAGGGCGATGGCAAGGCGCAGGGCATTGAACAGGGATTCGCTGCCGTAGGGGGCACCGTTGGCGATGATGACGAACTGTTGCTTCATGTGAGACTCCATGCTGAAAGCCGTTATTGTAGCGCCATCTCGCGGGAACTGGCGTGATGTTGCGCAAACCCTGTCGTACCCTTTGAGTCTTCGGCTTGACCCGGGGAGATGAGTCGGGTCTGATAGGCGGCCATCAAAAATGGCAGGTTCATGAGGTTGTTATGTGGAAGTTTGTCGGAATTAGCATGCTGTTGTTGGCCGGTCAGGCCTATGGCAGTGAGGAAATTGGCTGCAAGGCGCAGCATCAGGCCGTGACCGAGCAGCTGGCCTTTGCCAAGGCCCATGACAATGGGGCCCAGGTGGCCGGGCTTGAGCAAGCCTTGCGCAACATCGAGGCCCATTGCACCGATGCCGGCCTGCTCAAGGAGCAGCAGCAAGAGGTCGCCAAGCAGAAGGAAGAGGTAAACGAGCGACTGCTCGATCTGCAGAACGCCCGGGTGTCGGGCAAGCCGGACAAGATCGCCAAGAAGCAGGCCAAGCTGGAGGAGGCGCAGGCCGAGCTGCTGGAGGCCCAGCGCAAGCTGGAGGCGTTGCAGAAACTGGTCAAACCCTGACATCGCTGTTGTGTCATAAAAAAAGCCGGGATCTCCCGGCTTTTTTTATTCGTTGACGGTGCATGTCGACCAACGTCTCCAGCAACCGCTCCTCGGTCCCCACATGAGCGGGGTCTCGGATGATGCAGTCTCTGAGCCGCAGACGCCGAGACCGACGTTACGGCCTGTGCATGCCGACAAACTTATCCAGCAACTGCTCTTCTGTTTCCACGTGAGCGGGATCCGGAGGATGCAGTCCACAAGGCGCAGACGCTGATGCAAATTTTACTGCCTGTGCATCAGAACAAACTTCTCCAGCAACTGCTCTTCGGTCTCCACGTGAGCGGGATCCCAGATGATGCAGTCGATGGGGCAGACGCTGATGCAGGTGGGCTTCTCATAGTGGCCGACGCATTCGGTGCAGCGATCCGGGTCTATCTCGTAGATCTTGTCCCCCAGGCTGATGGCCTGGTTCGGACACTCGGGATCGCACATGTCACAGTTGATGCACTTGTCGGTGATGAGCAGCGCCATCTCAGGCCGCCGAGTGCGGCTGGCGGGTATCCTGACGATCGCCGAGGTTGCGCAGTAGTATGCCGTAGTTGATGTCGATCTCTTTCGGGACCGGCACATAGACCACGTGGCCGTTGCCAGGCGCCGTGTCGATGAGCTCGCCCTTGCGGTTCTGCATCTGCTCCAGGTTGAAGCTGACGTTGCCCTGGGGCGTCATCAGCTCCAGGCTGTTGCCCACCAGGAACTTGTTCTTCACTTCCACTTCCACCATATCGCCCTGACGGCCGGTGATCTCGCCGACGAACTGCTGGGTGTCGGAGACGGAGTAGCCGTAGTCGTAGTTCTGGTACTCACTGTGGTTGTGGCGACGCAGGAAGCCCTCGGTGTAGCCGCGGTGGGCCAGATTCTCGAGGGTACCCATCAGGGTCGGATCGAACGGACGACCGGCGACCGCATCGTCGATGGCCTTGCGATAGACCTGGGCGGTGCGGGCACAGTAGTAGAAGGACTTGGTGCGGCCTTCGATCTTGAGGGAATGCACCCCCATCTTGGTCAGACGCTCGACGTGCTCGACGGCGCGCAGATCCTTGGAGTTCATGATGTAGGTGCCGTGCTCATCCTCGAACGCCGTCATGTATTCGCCGGGACGGTTGGACTCTTCCAGCAGCACCAAGGCATCGGAGGGCTTTCCGAGCCCCAGGGTGTTGTCCGGACGCACTTTGATCGGCTCCTGACGGTGGACTATCTGGCCCACGTCATCTTCCTTGCCCTCGTGCACCTTGTACTCCCAGCGGCAGGAGTTGGTGCAGGTGCCCTGGTTGGGGTCGCGCTTGTTGATGTAACCGGAGAGCAGGCAGCGGCCGGAGTAGGCCATGCACAGAGCGCCGTGGACGAAGACTTCCAGCTCCATCTCTGGCACCTGCATGCGGATCTCTTCGATCTCGTCAAGGGAGAGCTCGCGGGACAGGATGGCGCGGGTCAGGCCCATCTGATGCCAGAACTTCACCGTGGCCCAGTTGACCGCGTTGGCCTGCACCGACAGGTGGATGGGCATGTCCGGGAAGGCTTCGCGCATCATCATGATGAGACCGGGGTCGGACATGATCAGCGCATCCGGCTTCATCTCCACCACGGGGCGCATGTCGCGGATGAAGGTCTTGAGCTTGGAGTTGTGGGGCTGGATGTTGGCCACCACGTAGAACTGCTTGCCGAGCGCGTGCGCCTCGTTGATGCCGAGTTGCAGATTTTCGTGATCGAATTCGTTGTTGCGTACCCGCAGGCTGTAGCGGGGCTGGCCCGCATAGACGGCGTCGGCGCCATAGGCATAGGCGTAACGCATATTCTTGAGGGTACCGGCGGGGGAGAGCAATTCTGGTCTGAACATGTTGGACTCTTTCTATCTGATTGCAAATCAGGACGGCGCCACCTGATGGCGTCGTATAGGTTGATGGCGTTGCGCGACCGTACTCGACGCACGGCCACCCAAAGCGGGTACACCCTGAGCACTAAATGGCTCGATACTGCGGATATACGGGGTGCGAGATTGTACTCGTCACAGGCCCATCATGCAATTTGAGCCGGCGGGCAGGATGAGTATCCTTGTTCATTTTACGCTCAGACAGCCGATGCTAGCGTGTCAGGGACCCGGTACGGGACATAGTTGGGCGATAAATAGATCTTTTCCTCTAAAAAGCCCATCTCCAAGTTGAAATTTTGTCCGACTCGGGAAAGAATGCGCGCTCGGTATTGGCCTCGGGCGAGAGCGACTCGTGACAAGGGACAGACCGAGGATGAACCGGCTTCAGGCCAACAGGTACAGGAAACCATACAGGAACTTTATGAATCCCCTTCGCTTTGCCGCTTCGGCCCTTTTATGTACTCTGACCCTGGTCAGCCAGCAGGCCGCAGCCGTCGAGTACGCGCTGCCTGCCGACAACAGCCGTCTGATCGGCGAGAACCAGGAGTACGTAGTGCCCGCGGACAATCGCCCGCTGGAGCAGATCGCCTCCGACTTCCAGTTGGGCCTGACCAACATCATGGAAGCGAACCCGGGCGTCGACCCCTATCTGCCGACGCCGGGTAGCAAGCTGACCATACCCCATCAGCTGATCCTGCCGAATGCGCCCCGTGAAGGGATCGTCATCAACGTGGCCGAGA
Organism: Aeromonas sp. sif2433; assembly: GCF_019218705.1. Lineage (NCBI taxonomy): Bacteria > Pseudomonadati > Pseudomonadota > Gammaproteobacteria > Aeromonadales > Aeromonadaceae > Aeromonas > Aeromonas sp. sif2433. Next base: position 148,511 of record NZ_JAHUXD010000008.1, on the reverse strand, counting down.
TGCGGCTCTACTACTACCCGAAAGGCCAGAACGTGGTGCAGGTGCTGCCCATCGGCATCGGCCAGCTGGGGGTGAATACCCCGGAGAACTGGATCACCAAGGTGGAGCGCAAGCGTGCCAACCCGACCTGGACCCCGACCGAGAACATCCGTCGTCGTTACGCCGCCCAGGGCAAGACCCTGCCCGCGGTCTGGCCGGCCGGTCCCGATAACCCCATGGGTCTGCACGCCCTCTACATCGGCAACCTCTACGCCATCCACGGTACCAACGCCACCTTCGGCATCGGTCTGCGGGTGAGCAGCGGCTGTGTGCGCCTGCGCGCCGACGACATCAAGTACCTGTTCGACAAGGTGCCGGTCGGTACCCGCGTCCAGTTCGTCAACCAGCCGGTGAAGTCCACCATCGAGCCGGATGGCGGCCGCTACATGGAAGTCCATGAGCCGCTCTCTCGCAACGAGGCGGAGTTCAACTCCACCGAGTCTGTGCCACTGCCCATGACCCCGGCCATCAGCCGCTTCATCGCCCACGCCGAGAGTGACTCCAACGTGGTCAAGCAGGTGCTGGAACAGCGTACCGGCATGCCGACCCGCCTCAACCCGCAGGTCTGAGCGTCTCGTCAAGAGACCCGATAACAACAACGGCGACCCCAGGGTCGCCGTTGTTGTTTGTCAGGCCGCTCAGGCTGCGGGCGGGGCATAGAGCGCGAGCCGGTTGCCCTCGGTGTCTTCGATGATGACCCGGGAGCCGTGGCCGCTGCCGATGGCGTGCAGGGGCTCGAGCACCCGCCCGCCGAGCCGGGGGATCATCTGTTCTGCTTCTTTTATCCTATCCCCGAGGGAGAGATAGATGAGGGGGCCGGTGCCACCGGGCTGGTGGTACTCATCCATGGGGCCGAGGCAGGCCGCCGCGTTGTTGCCATCGTGGCGCAACATGGCGAAACGCATCTCCTCCTCCTGTATTGGCGTGACCGGCACGTCGAGCAGGGCCGAATAGAAGGCCATGGCACGATCCAGATCCCGTGTCGGAATGTCGGCCCAGACCAGAGTGTTGTCCATCTTCGTATTCTCCAGACGTTCCCGGCCGATGCGGCCGGTGGCTCTTAGAGGGTAGGAGCGGCCGCAGAGGGGCGCCAGCAGTGAAAAAACGGCGCCTGATGGCGCCGTTTTGGAGTGGGGAAGAGAAGTGCTTTCCGCTCTGTATACAGTCACTTGCCTGCGATGTTCAGGCCACTTAAGCGGCTCTGCGCCGGCGCGTAGTAGCCCTCTTCATCCTGGGCGTAGTCACTTGCCGGCGATGCTCAAACCGCCGAAGCGGCTCTGCGCAGGCGCGTGGCGGCCCTCCTCATCCTGAGTGCCGTCACTTACCGGCGATGCTCAACCCACCGAAGCGGATCAGCGGGGCGTAGAAGCCCTTGCCATCGTCGTGGTGCAGCCGGTCGCCGACTGCCTCCAGCTCCCCCAGCAGGCGGTAGAAGTTGCCGGCCACCGTGATGCCGCGCACCGGCTGGATGCGCACGCCGTCCCGGCACAGGAAGCCGGAGGCGCCGAACGAGAAGTCGCCGCTCACCGCATCTGCCCCCGAGTGCAGGCCATCGAGTTTGACCAGCTCCAGATACTCGCCCGCCTTGACCTCGGCCTCGCTGTGGGGACCTGTGCCAAACACCAGGTGGCGTGGGCTCACGTCCAGCGCGCTGCGGGCGCTGCGGGCCGCCGCACCGTTGCTCTGAAGGCCGAAGTGGTGGGCGGTGGCGCTGTTGTGCAGCAGGGTTTTGAGCTCCCCCTCGCCAATCAGCAGCAGATCCCGGGTGGGGGCACCTTCACCGTCGAAGGCCTTGATCTTCATGCCGCCCGGCATATGGACCCGGCTCTCCAGGGTGAGCCAGCGGGAGGCCACGCCCTGGCCGACCTTGTCGCGCCAGGGGTTGATCCCCTGCTGGGCCCACTTGCCGGACAGCGCGGCCTGGAAGCAGCCGAACAGGCTGGCCAGGCAGTTGAGGGTGAAGAGGGCGCTGTAGCGGCCGCTCGGCACGGCTTCCCCCAGCAGCAGGCCATCGGCCACGGCATGGATCTGCTCGATGAGGGGAGCCGCGTCCAGCTCGTCGAAGCGGCGCGCATACTGCCCCTGATAGTGCATGGACTGGCGCCCATCACGCTCGATCAGCGCCGAGCTGTGGCAACCGACGCTGAACTCCCGATGCTGGCAGAGGCTGCCCTGGCTGTTGGCGAGCCAGAGTCGGCTCTCCCCTTCGAAGAAGCCGTTGTAGGGGGCGCCGGTCACATCGGGCAAGGCGAGCATGTCCGCCTCGAGGCGCAGGGTCAGGGCTATCTTCTCCTCCACCGGGGTGCTGTCGGGCTGGTTGATCTCGGCGCAGTCGGTGTGGAGGTGGCTGTTGCTCACCCGGATAGCCTGATCTGCATCCACCTTGGCGAAACGGCTGGCGTCGAGCGCATCCTGCAACATGGCATCGAGGGCGACCTCATCCAGGGATTCCGAGTAGGCGATGCCGACCCGACCATCCTTGATGAGGCGGATGCCGAGCTGCTGGCTGCTGGTGACCTTGTATTCCCCCAGCTCGCCCTTGTCGGCCTTGAGGGAGAAGGCCCTGTCCTGATTGGCGATGAGGTCCGCCTCGGCGCCAAGATCGGCAACCTTGTTGAGCAGGCTGCCGAGCAGATGATTCATATCGAGTTGGCTCATCAGGCGTTACCTCCGACCAGAATATTGTCGACCTTGAGCTGTGGCTGGCCCACCGAGGCGGGAATGGAGCCGGAGACGGAGCCGCACATGCCGGCAGAGATGGCGAGATCGCGGCCCACCATGGAGATCTCTCTCAGCACCTGAGGGCCTGTGCCGATCAGGGTCGCCGACTTGAGCGGTTTGGTTATCTTGCCGCGCTCGATGAGGTAGGCCTCCTGCACATTGAAGTTGAACTCGCCGGTGCCCGGTTGCACCGAGCCGCCGCCCATCCGCCTGGCATAGATGCCGTGCTCCACCGTCGCCAGCATCTCCTCGAGGCTGTGGTTACCCGCCTCGATATAGGTGTTGCGCATGCGTGAGGCGGGGGCGAACTTGTAGGACTCGCGCCGGCCCGAGCCGGTGCGGGCATAGCCGGTCTTCAGCGCCCCCATGCGGTCGGCCAGGAAGCCGGTCAGCACGCCGTCCTTGATGAGCTGGGTGTGCTGGGTCGCCATCCCCTCGTCATCGACGTTGATGGAGCCCCAGGCATTGCCCTGCAAGCCTTCGTCCACCGCGTTGACCACAGGGTTGGCGATGAGTTGCCCCATCTTGTCGTGGAACACCGAGGCCTTCTTGGCCACCGAGGTGGTCTCCAGCAGGTGGCCGCACGCCTCGTGGAAGATGACGCCGCCAAAGCCGCTCTCCAGGATGACAGGCAGTTTGCCGCTCGGGCAGGGGGCGGCGCCCAGCTTTACCAGCGCCTGACGGGTGGCGGAGAGGGCCAGCTCGCGCGGATCGATGAGGGCGGCATGCTCCCAGCCCATCATGGCGCCGGGGGCCTCATAGCCCACGCTCTGCTCGCTCCCTTCCATGGCTATGCTCTGGGCCGTGATGCGGTTGTAGTGGCGACGATCGGCCACCTGCAGCCCTTCGCTGTTGAAGATCTCCACCTCCTGCTCCCAGCCCAGCGCATTGGCGGAGAACTGGCTCAGCTTGCTGCTCTCGGCGCGAGCCGCGGCATCCATGGCGTGCAGGTAGGCGATCTTCTGCTCCAGCAGCTTGTCTACCGACAGCGGCAGGGCGATGGGGTGATGGTCGGTGAGACGGCTGAAATCGAAGGCGGTGGCGGTCACCACGGGATCGCGCCTGTCTTTGGCCGCCAGCAGGCTGACGATGCGCAGCAGCTCATCGCGATCGGCCAGGTTGGTGTAGCCGTAGAGCACCTTGTGGCCGTAACACAGGCGTACGCCTATGCCGAAATCGAGGCCGCCGCTGATGGATTCTATCTGGCTGGAGAGAAGGCTGAGCTGGCTGCGGCGCTTGCGCTCCACAAACAGCTCGGCGAAGTCGGCGCCCAGCGCCAGCGCGTGGTCGAGCACGTCGCGGGCAATGGTGGATGCCAGCAGAGAAATCTGGGTCATGGAATATCCTTTTCTGGTCTGTTTCCTGTTTGCTTCCGACACCCTTCTGATTGTGTTATTGGGGTCGAAGTCATTGTTGCAGACCGGCACAAAAAAGTCGCTATAGCGTCATTGAATGATACCGATTGGGGTAATCGGTTCGATAACTGCGCCCGGCAGCCCAGATATAGGCCGCCGGCAGGGGAGATGAAAGCAGCTCGTGGAGCTCGCTTAAGGTCTGATCGACCCAGGGCTCGATGCGGGGCTCGATCTGGTCATCCTGGCTGGCATCGCCCAAGGCCAGCCGACGACATAGTCGTTTCGCTGCTGGAGGAGCCGGGCAGGCGAGATCAGAGCAGCTCGTGGATTTCGCTCAGGATCTGATCGACCCACTGCTCGATGCGAGGCTCGGTCTGGTCGTACTGGTTGGCATCGTCGAGGGCCAGGCCGACGAAGTGGCGGCCATCGTCGATCAGCGCCTTGGAGGCATCGAACTCATAACCCTCGTTGGGCCAGTAACCCACCAGCTTGACCCCCTTGGGCACCAGCTGATCGTGCAACAGGCCGAGGGCATCCTGATACCACTCGCCGTAGCCCAGCTGATCGCCGAGGCCAAACAGGGCTATGATGCGCCCCTCCAGCTCGAGGTCGGCGATGTCTTCCCAGCGGGATTCCCAGTCTTCCTGCAGCTCACCAAAATCCCAGGTGGAGATGCCGAGGATCAGGATGTCGTACTCCTGCATGCGGGCGAGGGGCACGTCCTTGATGTTGTGGATATCGACCAGCTCGGGGCCGATGAGGGCACGGATCTTCTCGGCAGCCATCTCGGTGTAGCAGGTGGTGGAGCCGTAAAACAAACCTATCTTCATCGCTCTTCTCTTGAATCGCAGTGGGCAACAATGTGCTGGGTAACCTAGGGGAGGGGGCCAGTTTAGCAGATTGCCCGGCCCCCTTCACCGGGCAAGCTCCCCTCTTCGTCTCTCCCCTGTGCCTGCCGGCACGGGCCCGCTACAATGAGTCTCCGTTTGCCCAAGATCCAGCACCATGACCAAGCCAGCCCCCGCCGTCCACGACCATCCCCTGATCGAACCCTTCCTCGATGCCCTTTGGCTGGAGCGGGGACTGTCTGACAACACGGTCGGCTCCTACCGCACCGATCTGGAGAAGTTTGCGCTCTGGCTGGACGGGCAGGGCGGCTCCCTTCTGCTGGCCGGCATGGACGACATCCAGCACTACCTCGCCTGGCGGGTGGATCGGCAGTTTGCCCCCAGCAGCACGGCCCGCTTCCTGTCGGCCCTGCGCCGCTTCTACCAGTATCTCAACCGCGAAAAATTGCGCAGCGACGATCCCACCGTGCTGCTGGAGGGGCCCAAGCTGCCCAAGAAGCTGCCCTCCGATCTGAGCGAGGCCGAGGTCGATGCGTTGCTCACGGCGCCTCTGGTGGACGATCCGCTGGAATTGCGAGACAAGGCGATGCTGGAGCTGCTCTATGCCACCGGGCTGCGGGTCTCCGAGCTGGTGGGGCTCACCGCCGAGCATGTCAGCCTGCGCCAGGGGTTGGTGCGGGTGGTGGGCAAGGGCAACAAGGAGCGGCTGGTGCCCATGGGGGAGGAGGCCATCCACTGGCTGGAGCGTTACTACCGGGAGTCGCGCACCCTGCTGCTCGGCGGCACCAGCTCGGATGTGGTGTTTCCTTCCAAGCGGGCGCAGATGATGACCCGTCAGACCTTCTGGCACCGCATCAAGCTCTACGCCACGCGGGCGGGCATCGCCGGTGAGCTCTCCCCTCACACCCTGCGCCACGCCTTCGCCACCCATCTGCTCAACCATGGCGCCGACTTGCGGGTGGTGCAGATGTTGCTGGGTCATGCGGATCTCTCCACCACCCAGATCTACACCCATGTGGCGAACGAGCGCCTCAAGACGCTGCACGGCGAGCATCATCCCCGCGCCTGAGCCGGACTGCCGCCTCCTGGTGCCTGCTCGGCCATGCCGTTATCGCCGTCATAAAAAAGCCGCCCTATGTTGACCATGGGGCGGCTTTTTCAATCACAGGGCAGGATGAGCGGTTACTTGCCCTGCTGGGACTTGAGCAGATCGCGGATCTCGCTCAGCAGCTCCTGATCCTTGGTGGGACCGGCCGGGGCAGGGGCTTCCTCTTCCTGCTTCTTCTGCAGGGTGTTGACGGCCTTGAGCCCCATGAAGATGGCGAAGGCGATGATCAGGAAGTCGATGACGGTCTGGATGAATTTGCCGTAGGCGATGACCACTGCGGGCACCTCGCCTTCGGCGGCCTTCAGGGTCACGGCGAGATCGCTGAAGTCCACGCCACCCAGGATTAGGCCGATGGGCGGCATGATGACGTCACCCACGAAGGAGGAGACTATCTTGCCGAAGGCGGCACCTATGATGATACCGACCGCCATGTCGATGACGTTGCCTCTGGCCGCAAAGGCCTTGAACTCTTTAATCAGACTCATGTTCCCCTCCAAAAATGGGTTCTGAGCGGCCGCTACCGCTCCTTTGATTTGAATAATAAATCAGCAGGAGAGCAGAGGGCTGACCGTCGTGTCTCCTGTCGTCCCGATTAGCTTGCTGGGCCTCGGCCCAATTGGCAACCTGCATGAATGGGAATTTTTTACATCTGGCGCTATTAACGCATCGATAACTAAGAGAATTCTGGGGGATTGGCCGGGGGATCTGGCTGGGCCTGGCGCCCTCCCTGGGAGGGCGGCGGGGCAATCCGGCGGGTCGAGCAGATGCCCAGGATGCCGGTCAAGATCGAAGCCTCAGGGGAGAGCGGCGGCCTGCCGCGCCATGAAAAGGGGCCATGTATCATGGCCCCTGTGGTTAAACCTTGTTAGCTCCCGTTAGGGTGAAGGGGTTGGGCAATCCGGACAGGTCGGGCAGAGCGGACAGGTAGCGGTTGCCGAGTCTGTGTCACTGCCAAAGCCTAGCGGTGCTGTCCCCGTGGCGGTCACGGTATCGCTGAAGGCGATGGAGCCCGGGCTCTCCGAGCCAGCGCTGGCGGGCGTGTAGGAACCTGAGTAGTCCTTGCAGTCGGCCGCAGCCAGGGTGCCTATGTTATGCACATTGCCGCTGGGATCGTCGGTGACGGTGACATTGTTCAGGCTGAGAGGCGGTACGCCGCCCACCCCTGTGGTGTTGCAGACCTGGCCACTGTATTCGACCCTGACCACCAGTTGGTCACCCGCATCCACGACCTTGGTGCTGCAGGCCTTGGTGACGCGGATCCCTGGCTCTCTGTCGACGGTGGGGCAGGCGGCCGTGGTGGCATCGGTGATCGACTGCAGGCCACCATCGCTGGAGGCTGCCTTGACACTGATGCCGTTGGTCGGCCCGTTACCGGCGGAGTCAAAGCTGCCGGTGTAGTTCTCCGATCCCCCTTTCGGTATTGAATCGAAGTTCGCGACCACGAAGTCATCGCTGGTATCGGCCGGGGTGCCGTTATCGTCGGTGACGACGACGTCATGGATGGTGCCAAAGCCTTCGTTGGTGACTGTGCCCTCGAAGCTGAAGGTAAAGCCGGTTTCAGCACTGTTGATATCACCGCTGGTACAGACTTTGGTGATCTCGACCTTGCACAGCTCGAAGTTATCCAGCACGAAGTCTTTCAGTGCCGCGGTAAAGGAGCTGGAGGAGCGGGTCTCGGCCATGAAGCTGCTGAAGCAGCCGTCGCTGCCCCCCACGATCTGGCTGAGGTTGATCCCCCCCTCGAAGAAGCTCTCGAAGGGGAAGGTTCCCTTGGTGCCACTCTTGGGGGTGTAGTCGCTCCACAGGCCGCTGACACCATTCGCCAGCGTGCTGGCGGGGACGGGCACGTCACCCGTGTTGGTCAGGGCGCAGGCGAGGTTGGCGCCGCCCTGATTGGCGCAGACGACGTCGTTGGCGCCCGAGCCTTGCAGCCTGAGTCGCAGGTTGGTGGCGGCGCACTGCCCCGGCTGCGGGCTGTTGTTGGCGGCCTTGCTACAGGTCGGGTCCCAGGTCACCACGGCCAGGTAGGGAAACGCGTTGCTCGCCTGCGGGAAGTTGATGAGAACCAGGGTGTCCCCCACAGTGTGTTTACCGCTGAAACTGCCGTTGGGCAGGGCGGTGACCTTCTGTTTGAAGAACCAGAAGCCCATGAAGGCATCACCGGCATTGGCGATGCGATCGGCGCCAAAGTAGAGCAACAGATCGCTATTCTCGTTGTAGGCGGCGGCATAGGCGTGGGTCAGGTCATCCTTGTCGGGGACGGAGCCATCCTTCCAACTCCACTTGTCGATGTCCAGGATGTCTTTATCACCCCCGCCGAAGATGGTTCTGGGGGCTGTGTCCTGGATGATGCCGGTGAACTTGGTGGCTCCTCCGCTGTCGGGCGGGGTGTCCCAGTCATCGCTCATGACGGCACCGGTGTCGATGTTATCCTGCGGATTTGCATCCAGTTCGAACGGCGATTCTGCCGTGGCGGCCATGGTCAGTGCCGGTGCACAGAGCACCAGCAACAGGGCCATGAACTTTAGACCATGCTGCCAACAGCGCGGCCAAAGATTCATTGCTCGGGTATCCATGTTGCATTCCTCTTGCTTGTTGTTGTCCGTGTCGTCCGGCTCTCTTGGGCAGACGGATCGGCGCTGCATCGGTGCAGGCTTCGTTCCAATATTTCAACCCATTGAAATTAAAATGAAAATGCTTGAGATGGGGTGAGAGAAAGCGGGATCGTTGTTAGCGGAATGAAGCGGATTTTCATGCACGTTTGGCGCCGGGGCAGACTGAGCGCAAAAGAGGGTCTGTTGAGGCTGTCTCAGGAATGGAACAGGGGATGACGCCAGTTGGCGTGGTTCGCTGCCGCAGGGGCGGTGAAACTATGTAATTGGTTGATTTTGTTTTGTTTGTATTCATTTCATGAGATCGTCAGCCGTTCGTCCTGTTGTTCCATAAGCGCTAATAGGCTACTCGCTTGGCTAACATTCTTGGCCAGCATGGCTGGCCTCACAGTAGCAGGGCGTCTTCAGCGCTCGCGCATCACTGGCGTCCAGCGGGCATAGTGCGGCGAGCATCCCCACGCAGCCGACCCAGTAAAAGGGCGATGGCTCAGCCATCGCCCTCGAACCGACCGGTACTCTGGTCGCCATTATCAACTCATTACTCCACTGTCTGGATGGTGACCTCCACTTCGGCCTTGACCTCGTTGTCTTCGTCATCCTTCAGGGTGACCACCAGCGGATCCGGGTTGGTCGCCTGCAGGTTGATGTTGCCAAGATCGGCCAGACCAGGCTCGAGCTCCAGGATGAAGGCGCAGTCATAGTGCGCGCCGGGCAGGATGGTGCCGCCTGCGGTGCAGAGCGAGAAGGGTCCGAAGCCATCGGCGTCGGCCTCATGGGTGCTCACCCCGGGCTCATCGTAGAGGGTGAAGCTGCCCGAGACCCCGTTCCCATCCGCCACATTGACCCCCTTGAAGGTCAAGGCGGTGATGGTCAGGGTGTCTACCCCATTGTTGCTGATGCGGACAAAGCCGGCGGCCTTGAGGGCGAACAGCCTGGTGATGTCGGGTTCCTCATCGGTGAACGCCACGGTGGCATCGTCGCTGTCAGTCACTGTTACATCGTCCTCATCCTTGCCTGCGATGGTGGCCGTGTTGGTGTGACTGTCGCCAGCATTCCCCTGCAGTTCTTTGGAGATGGTACAGCTGGCGTTGTGCCCCGGACTGAGTACGAAGCCGACGAGAGTGGTAGGCGTGATCCCTACCCCGTCCTTCTTATTCACTATGCACAGGTTGGTCAGACTGCCGAATATGTCGTCCTCCAGGGTACTGAAGGTGACATTGTCCACGCCGCCGGCATCGACGGAGAAGGTGAAGGTATAGGCCACGGTGCGAGTCTCGGCGGAATCGCCGGTTTCGAGGACGCTGACGGGCAAGGCATCTTTTAGCAGCGTGATGGTCGACGCCACGTCATTGATGTTGACGGTGGCGCTGTCAGCCGCCGTCGCCTCGTCCCCTTCGTCGTCCAGGGCCTTGGCGGTCGCCTCGTTGGTATGCACATCGCCTTGGTTGCCACCCACAAACTGGGTGAAGCTGCACTCGAATGGAGAGGCCTTGGCCAATACCACGCCGCCGCTGCCCAGGTCGCAGGTGCCCTGTCCATCCAGATCGCCGAATTTATCGTCCATCAGGCTGGTCAGGGTGAGCGGGTCGTCGTGATCGCCCGAGGTGTTGGTGACCTTGACGGTGTAGGTCACGTTGGCTCCCGGTTCCAGCACCTCGTCGGTGGAGGCCGTTTTCTCCACCGCTATGGTCGGCGGGAGGTTGGTGATCTCGACCGTTTTCGCCGGGCTGCAGTTGTTACCCGCCGCCTGGAAGCCAGCCGGGCAGGTACTGCCGCTGCCGACCGTGCCGCCATTCTTGTCCTTGAACAGGGCCACTATGTTGTCGACGTACTTCTCGGGGCTCTGATCGTCGGGCAGATTGCGATCCTTGATATGCAGGGTGAACTGACAACTGTAAGTGGCGCTGGGCAACACCTCCTTGGTCGTCGAGCCCGCGGCGGGTTTCGCGCAGGTGGTGCTGAGCAGGTAGATGCCGTCCGCAGCCCCGACGCTCTCGATGGATCCCCAGAGGTCCACGCTCTTGTCGTAGGTGCCATCCCCGCCAATGTCTATCTCATCCTTCAGGCTGGCGATATACAGGGAGGCGGCACTCGAGTTGGTAAAGCTCAGGTTGTAGGTGAACACGCCACCCGGCTCGGGCAGGCTGGCGGGGGTGACCGTCTTGGTGATGGCAGCCGGCTCAGGCCTGATGAACACGTTGATGGCGAAACTGTCGCAGTTACACTTGGATTTGGTGCCGGGCACAGCGCCGGGAGGGTTGGTGTCCGCACTGCAACTCAAGGTCTTCGATTGGTCCCAGGCCGCACAGTAGGTGAACAGGGCCCTGTTGGGATCGGTAGGGCTGGGCTGGCAGAGCATGGTGACGGGTTGATTCATGAGGGTGTACGAGTCGGTGCCGTTGGCCTTGGTGATATCGCCACAGGTATCCAGGAAATCGGTGGCTTTCACTTTCGGCTCCAGGTTCACATAGGCCACCTGGCCATTTTCCCCGGCGTCACTCGCCTTGGGCAGCAACAGGCTGCAGTTTGGTGCGCCGCCTTGAAGCTCCATCGGGCTCTTGGTTGTTCTCGGCAGGTAGAAGGTGGTGTCATACCGCACGCTGGCGTTGGTTTTGACGGTCACGTTGGCGTTGAAGGTGAACACCTGGCCGTTGACGCACTCCTGGTTCGGATTGACCGGAACCACCTGCGAGACCTCAATGTCTTTGGCCGTACAGTTGAGGCTTCCGCCGAAGGCGTCAGCCATGCATTTTTCCTGCTCCAGACCCGGGAAGATACCGGCCCAGGCCGGGGTGAGACTGGAGAGTCCCCCCAGCGAGGCCACCCCGAGCAAGGGGATCGCCAGCGATCTGAGCAGGCGATTGTGCGTACTTGGTTTCATAGCATTTTCCTCTTCCTATCCTTTGGTTTTTTGTTCCATTCCATTCGGCCGCGACTGCCTGAACCGAGGGGCTTGACTATGAGCAGAGGGGCGGTCCTATGCCCTGTGCGCGAAATCGTGGATAGGGGGCCACTTTGGTGAGGCTGGCATAGATCGACAGCCCAACCCCGAGAGGGGGGAATAACGTATCCATGTTGCATTCCTTTTGCTTCTTGCTTGTTGTTGTCCGTGTCGTCCGGCTCTGTTGGGCAGCCGGCTCGGCGCAGCATCGGTGCAGGCTTTGTTCCAAGAATTCAATTAATTGAAAAGTAAAGAAAAACTAGATGCGGGGTATGAGCGGAGGCGGGAGGGTTGTTAGCGGAATGGAGCGGATTTTCATGCCGGCTCGGCGCCGGGGCAGACTGAGCACAAAAGGGGGGCTTTTGACGCTGTCTCAGGGATGGAACAGAGTGGGTCATGCCCCTTGCCTTGGCGGCTGGTTAATTCATTGGCGGTTTAAGGTATATATTTGATTTTATTTTATTTATTTTATTTTTTAAGCAAAGGGACTCGCTTTCTCCCCCTGTCTCATCGAGTGGCGTAAGTACGCCATCTATCCAATACTTTGCACATTGTTCAGCCGCCGTATGGCGAGGTGTATTAGATGGAGATGCGTACGCTACTGTGTGTCAACACGAGTGGGGTGTGGTGCCCTTCGTCACAGGCATCCTCGCTCGGCTGGCGCTTCTGCTCGGCCTCGTCGCCGCAGGAAGCCTTCGGTCACTATGCACAACATGCGCCCAGGGTGGGCCTGGTGCTGCTGAATGAAGGCGCCACCGAGGCGCTGGAGGCGCTCTTTCGCCAGACCTGCGGCACCATGGTCTGGGTGGCGCTTGCCCCCCCTCATCTGCTTGCCCAGCCCAGGATGCAGGAGCTGCTCCTGAACTACTGCTTCGACTACCACAGCCTGCCGGTGGGGGATGAGCGCCTGCTGGCAGTGCTGGGGCACGCGTTCGGCATCGCCTGCCTGAGGGGCAGCGTTCACCACCCTTGCCGTCATGGCAAGGAGACGGGGGGGCTGATTGGTGCCAGCCCGGTCATGCAGCAGATCATGAGTCGGGTGGAGCGGCTGGCCAAGGTCGACTCGTCGGTGATCCTGCAAGGGGAAAGCGGCACGGGCAAGGAGCTGGTGGCCCGCCAGATCCACCGCCACTCCCTGCGGGCGGATGGCCCCTTCGTTGCCATCAACTGCGGCGCCATTCCGCCCTCCCTGATCCAGTCAGAACTCTTTGGTCATGAGAAGGGGGCCTTCACCGGCGCCTGTCGGCGCCACATCGGCTGCGTGGAGATGGCGCACCATGGCATCCTGTTTCTCGATGAGATAGGGGATCTTCCCCTGCCGATGCAGGTCAACCTGCTGCGGTTCCTGCAAGAGCGCACCATAGTGCGAGTCGGTGGTGCTGGGCCCATCGAGGTGGACATCAGGGTGATAGCCGCGACCAACAGGGTGCTGGATCAGGAGATGGAGCAGGGACATTTTCGGAGCGACCTCTTCTACCGGCTCTGCGTGCTGGATCTGACGCTGCCCCCCCTGCGTGAGCGGGGGGAGGACATCATGCTGCTTGCCCAGTATTTTCTGACCAAGATGGGCGGCATCTTGAATCCCCGGGTACAGGGATTCACCGCCGGCGCCATGCGCCAGATGTTGCAATATCACTGGCCTGGCAATGTGCGGGAGCTCAAGAACCGGCTGGAGCGGGCGCTGGTCCTGTGCGAAGGGCAGCGCATCGATCATCAGGATCTGGGGCTGGCCCTGCCGCAGGCAGAGGGAGGCATACGCCCCCTGAACCTGGTCAGGGCCGAGGCGGAGTGCGAGGCCGTGCGCCGGGCCCTGGTGCTCTGTGGCAACAATGTGACCGAGGCCGCCCGTCATCTCGGGATCTCCCGGCTTACCCTCTACCGGGTGCTGGAGCGCTCCACTCCCACTCTGCCGTCCGAGCCCCAGCTCTCCTGAGCAGGGGCGCGAGCCTCCTCGCCGTCCCTGCCGCTATGACCCGCTCGTCTCGGGCGTGTATGATACCGCCTTGCCATCGGCTCACCGTATTAGAAGACAGGATCGAATTCATGCCCCTGCAAATCCGTCGTCGTCCCCGAGTGGATGACGCTCACCTGCCCGATACCCTGCATCCTCTGCTGCGCCAGATCTTCGCCAGTCGCGGAGTCCTGGACTCCGCTCTGCTGGAGCGCAGCGCCAGCCAGCTGCTGCCGCCCCAGCGCCTGTTTGGCATGGAGCAGGCGGTGCCGCTGCTGGCCGCCGCCCTGATTGCCCAGAAGCGCATCCTCATCGTCGGCGACTTCGACTGTGACGGCGCCACCAGCTCGGCCCTGTGCGTGCTGGCGCTGCGGGCCATGGGGGGGAAGAGCATCGACTTTCTGGTGCCCAACCGCTTCGAGTTCGGCTACGGCCTCACCCCGGAGATCGTCGAGCTGGCGGTGGCCCGTGGCGCCGAGTTCCTGATCACCGTGGATAACGGCATCTCCAGCATCGCCGGGGTGGCCGCCGCCAAGGCCGCCGGCATGCAGGTGCTGGTCACCGATCATCACCTGCCGGGTCATGAACTGCCCGTTGCCGATGCGATAGTGAACCCTAACCAGCGTGGCTGCGACTTCCCCTCCAAGTCCCTGGCCGGGGTCGGGGTCGCCTTCTACCTGATGGCGGCGCTCAACACCCATCTGCGGCAGGCCGGCTGGTATGAGCGTCAGGGCATTCGCGCCCCCAATGTGGCGGATTACCTGGATCTGGTGGCGCTCGGCACCGTCGCCGACGTGGTGGCGCTCGATGGCAACAACCGCATCCTGGTCCATCAGGGGCTGCAGCGGATCCGGGCCGGCCGCTGCCGCCCCGGCATCCAGGCGCTGGTGGATGTGTCGGGCCGCGACGGTCGCCGCTTGTGCGCCGCCGATCTCGGCTTCGCGCTGGGCCCCAGGCTCAATGCGGTCGGCCGGCTGGATGACATGTCCCTCGGGGTCGCCTGCCTGCTGTGCGATGACATCAATCTGGCGCGCCAGCTGGCGGCGGAGATGGACAGCCTCAATCAGGAGCGCAAGGAGATAGAGCAGGGCATGCAGCAGGAGGCGCTCGCCACCCTGGAGCAGATCCGTTTTCGCGATGGCGAGGTGCCAAGTGGCATAGTGCTGCACAGAGACGAGTGGCATCAGGGGGTGGTGGGGCTGGTGGCCTCCAAGATCAAGGAGAAGTACTACAGACCCGTAATCGCCTTCGCCGAGAGCAGCGACACCGAGCTCAAGGGCTCCGGGCGCTCCATCCCCGGCGTGCACCTGCGCGATGCGCTGGAGCTGCTCGATACCCGCCATCCCGGTCTGATGGGCAAGTTCGGCGGTCACGCCATGGCGGCGGGGCTGACCCTGCCCAAGGCAAACATAGAGGCGTTCGGCCGGGCGTTTGAAGCCGTCATCGCCGAGCTGGTGACGCCGGAGCTGCTGACCGGGGTGCTGCTCACCGACGGCGAGCTGCTGCCGGACGAGCTGAGCCTGGAGCTGGCGGAGCTGATCCGCGCCTCCGGCCCCTGGGGTCAGGCCTTCCCCGAGCCGCTGTTCGACGGCGAGTTCGTGCTGGTACAGCAGCGGCTGGTGGGGGAGAAGCACCTCAAGATGATGCTGACCACGGACTCGGGCCGCGCGGTGGATGCCATCGCCTTCGGGGTCGATCTCAAGCGCTGGCCCGATGCCTCGGTGAAGCGGGTGAGACTGGTCTATCGGCTCGATGTCAACGAGTGGCGCGGCAACCGCAGCGTCCAGCTGCTGGTGGAGCATCTGGAAGCCGCCGGCGCCTAAGCCTCGTCTCTTCGTGTGCCACGCGAGCCAACGGCCACCCCAGGGTGGCCGTTGGCGCTCTGTATGCTCATATCTTGATGCCAGATTAACCGATAAAAAGGGTGTTAAGCATCAAGCCAAGCTAACCAATGGCAACGAAAGCCCAATAATGGCATGAGTTATGATATATTCGACTCATCTCGTTATTTGCCTTTTCAAGGTGCTGATCTCTTGCCACCCCTCGGCCGATTACCGACAGGGCTGATGGCCCTCGCCGTCGCCTGCCTGCTGTGGCTTGCCGCGTTCGCGGCAGGCGGGGTCGGTGCATCCGGTCAATCGGCAGCGAGCGAGCTGGCTGCCTCGATGCAGCTGCATCAGCCATCTGACTCCGGCCTCGTCGACAGCGTCAGCCTGCTGCCGGGCGGCCAGTGGCGGCTCGGTGTCGAGCAGGGGCGACGGCTGGAGAGTGGCGCCGCCCCTGAGCGTTACCAGATGCTGCTGGCCTGGTTCCAGCACGACATCCTCGGCCTGCTCTGCGGCCTGCTGTTCTTCCTCCCCCTCATCTACCTCAGGCGGCGGCCCGACTACTTCGGCCATCTGCACCAGCGGCGGCTGCTCTGCCATCACCTGCAATTTCGCTTCTGCCACGGCGACTCGCGCCCGGTTTGTCGTTAAGCGCGCGTTCGACCCCACATAGCTCTGATCTGAGTCATCGCAAGATGTCGGCACATGGCCGCTGTGCGTCGGCGCGCGTTGTGATCCCGTCCCCACCGGCATGATGGTCGCCCGGGACGGGCCTTGCCTGCGCAACCTGTGAGCCTGCCCGATGGAATATTATGTAACCCTGTTCATTCATTCGATTTTTGTCGAAAACCTGGCCCTGGCCTTCTTTCTCGGCATGTGTACCTTCCTGGCCGTGTCCAAGAACATCAACACCGCCTTCGGCCTCGGCATGACGGTGCTGGTGGTGATGGTGATCGCCATTCCCCTCAACAACCTGATCTACCGCCATATCCTGCGCCCGGAGAGCACCTTCCTCGGGGAGTTCGATCTCGGCTTTCTCGATTTCATCGTCTATATCGGGGTGCTGGCGGCGCTGGTGCAGGTGATGGAAATGGTGCTCGACAAGCACTTCCCGGCGCTCTATCACGCCCTGGGGATCTACCTGCCGCTCTTGACGGTGCACTGCGCCATCTTCGGCGGTGTGATGTTCATGGCCCAACGGGATTACGATTTTATCGAATCCGTAGTGTATGGGGCGGGTTCCGGGCTGGGCTGGCTGCTGGCCATCGTCGCCATCGCCGGCCTGCGCCAGAAGATGAAGTATTCGGATGTGCCCGAGGGGCTGCGGGGGATAGGCATCACCTTCATCGTGGCCGGCCTGATGTCGCTCGGCTTCATGTCCTTCTCCGGCATCTCGCTCTGAGTCATGCACCCGCTGACGGCCACTTTGCAGGCCGTCAGCCCAGATGCCTGACCATGTTGTAACCCGTGATGCTGAAGCCCAGCTCCTGATAGAGCGCCAGCGCCCGCGGGTTGTCATGGGCCACCCTCAGCTTGATCTGGTGGATGCCCAGCGCCTGCAAGCTGGCCTCCAGTGCCGCCATGGCGGCCTTGCCATAGCCCAGGCCGCGCCGGGACGGCGTCATGTAAAAGTCGCAGATAAAGGTTTCGCCCTGAGCGGTGTCGATGGCGTGCCAGAGGTAGCCGAGTGGCTGGGTATCTATGTCGAGCGCGCCGTCATCGGCCCCCGGCCCGCCTGCGGGCACTATGCAGAGCAGGTGGTGGTTTGGCGTGGCAACCCCCTGGGGCAGGGACTGGTGCAGGCTCTGTTCGGCCTTGTGGCGGGCGGTGGGCAGATCATGACCATGATTGCTGGCGAGATCTTGCGCGTAATCCTCGATGAAGTAGGCGCAATAGACGGGGTAGTGCTGCTCGCTCATGGGGAGCAAACGGACGAGGGGGGTCGGCATCCTGCGGATCACTCAAAGAGAAAATGAGCGGTCACGTTAACCCGCTAAGGGGGAGCAGGGCAAACAGTGTGGCCAAGACTGATGGCAATGGGAGTGATCGAAGAGCACCCATAAAAAAGAGCGCCCCAGGGCGCTCTTTTGTTGATGAAGGAGGGAGGCAGTCTGGCCTCTCTTCCTTGCGAGGTTATTTGACCTCTTCGCCCTTGGCTTGCAGATCCGCATGGTAGGAGGAGCGCACGAAGGGGCCGCAGGCGGCGTGGGAGAAGCCCAGCGCCATGGCGACGTCTTTGAGCTCGTCGAACTCTGCGGGCGGCACGTAGCGCTTCACCGGCAGGTGGTGGCGGCTCGGCTGCAGATACTGGCCCAGGGTCAGCATGTTGACGCCGTGCTCGCGCAGATCGGTGAGCACCTGCACGATTTCCTCGTTGGTCTCGCCCAGACCCATCATGACGCCGGACTTGGTCGGCACATGGGGGTGCATCTCCTTGATGCGGCGCAGCAGCTCCAGCGACCACTTGTAGTCGGCGCCGGGGCGGGCGACGCGGTACATGCGCGGGGCGGTTTCCAGGTTGTGGTTGAACACGTCCGGCGGGGTCTCGCGGAACACTTCCAGCGCCTGCTCCATCCGGCCACGGAAGTCCGGGGTCAGGATCTCGATGCGGGTCTGGGGGCTGTGCTCGCGGATCTGCTTGATGCAGTCGGCGAAGTGCTGGGCACCGCCGTCACGCAGATCGTCGCGGTCCACCGAGGTGATGACCACGTATTTCAGCCCCATCTCCTTGATGGTGAGCGCCAGCTTGTGCGGCTCGTCGGGATCCAGCGCCAGCGGGCGGCCGTGGGCCACGTCGCAGAAGGGGCAACGACGAGTACAGATGGCACCCATGATCATGAAGGTGGCGGTACCGTGGTTGAAGCACTCCGCCAGGTTGGGGCAGGAGGCTTCCTCACAGACCGAGTGCAGCTTGTTTTTGCGCAGCGTGCTCTTGATGTGCTCGATCTTCTGGCTCGACGGCGGCAGCTTGATCCGCATCCAGTCCGGTTTGCGCAGCACTTCCTCGTTGGGATCCGGCATGAATTTCACCGGGATCAGGGCCATCTTGTCGCCATCGCGCAGCTTGACGCCCGGCTCCATACGAACGGGTTTGCTCATGATTCACTCTCGGTGTTTGTTATTGTCAGGTTGATAGCCGCAAGGGTCATTTTCATACCCTCGTGGCCGCATGCCACGGGCTCGCTCATGGGGCTTCGTCGACATGGCTGATGCTCTGATAACCAATCAGGCTGGCCAGTTCGGCCACCAGAATGGCTTGCGCCTCGGCCACGCTCTGCGGGCCGCCCAGGGCGCTGGTCTGGGTCATGGCCATGCCCGCATAGCCGCACGGATTGATGCGCAGGAAGGGGGTCATGTCCATGTTGATGTTCAGTGCCAGCCCGTGAAACGAGCAACCCTTGCGGATGCGCAGGCCCAGCGAGGCCAGTTTGGCCTCCATGCCCAGCTCGTTCTGCACGTAGACGCCGGGGGCATCGGGCTTGGCATAGGCTTCGATGTCGCTCCTGGCCAGGGTCTTGATGATGGCGGTCTCCAGACAGGTGACCAGCTCCCGTACCGAGAGCTTGCTGCGGCGCACATCCACCAGCACATAGAGCACCAGCTGGCCGGGGCCGTGATAGGTCACCTGGCCGCCGCGATCGCTCTGCACCACCGGGATGTCGCCGGGGGCGAGCAGGTGCTCGGCCTTGCCTGCCTGACCCTGGGTGTAGACGGGATCGTGCTCCACCACCCAGAACTCATCCGGGGTATCGCTGGTGCGACCGTCGGTGAAGGCCTTCATGGCATCCCATACCGGCTGGTAGGGGCGGCGGCCCAGCTGTCTGACTAGCAGCTGTGGCTGAGCGGGGATCTGGGGTGACATCTTTTCCTCACAGGCTGGCGCTTGAGTCGGCACCATGGGTCAGCTCTCGGGGGTGACGCAAAATCAATCGCCCCTGGCGGGGCGAGAGAGAAATTACAGTACGTATTTCACCAGCTCGATCTTGCCAAGGGCGTGGTACATGGCTTCGATGTGCTCTTTGCTCTGGGCGGTGACCGTCACTCGAACCGAGTGATACTTGCCCTTGGAGCTGGGTTGGACAACGGGACTGTAAGTACCGGGGGCGTGCTGCTGCAGCACTTCCACCACCTGGTCCGGCAGGGTCGGGTCGGCAATGCCGAGCACCTTGAACGGGAACTTGCAGGGGAACTCCAGCAGTTCATCAAACTTGGTATTCATTTACTCACCTTTTGGCGTCGTCGTGAAACGACTTCATCTTTAATCTTGTGTGGCCTGGTGGCCGATGGCCCATCGGGGCCGCCAGTACGAGTCAATATGGGCACGGCCCACGCCGGGATCAAGGCCCGGGCTGGTCGACAAGACGTGGAGATGCTGCTTTTTACCACAAATCGACAGTCGGCGGAACCTGCAGTTTGCAGGGGTATTCGCTGGTTGAACCAGCCAATAACAGAGCGGCGCCATAAGCGCCGCTATCATGTCACTATTTTTCGCTGTGGCTTACTTGAACCAGCTGGAGACCAGCATCACCAGGTAATCCCACAGGCGGCTCATCAGCCCACCTTCCTGCACTTCTTCCAGGGCGACCAGCGGGACCTGCTTGATCTCCTTGTCGCCTTGCTTCAGGTAGACGGTACCGACCCGTTGGCCCTTGGCCAGCGGTGCCTTCAGCTCGCTCTCGAGCTGGAAGTCGGCTTTCAGGTTGTTGCCCTGACCGCGGGTGACCAGCACGGACACGTCCTTGTCGACGCCGAGTTTCACTTCAGACTTGTCGCCCATCCAGATCTTCTGGGTGACCAGCTCGGTGCCGGCCTTGTAGGGGGTCAGGCTCTGGAAGAAACGGAAGCCATAGGTCAGCAGCTTCTTGCTCTCGGCGGCGCGGGAGCCTTCGCTGCTGGCACCCAGCACCACGGCGATCAGGCGCATGCCTTCGTTGTTGGTGGCGGAGGAGACCAGGTTGTAGCCGACCTGGCTGACGTGGCCGGTCTTGATGCCATCCACTTGCAGGGATTGATCCCACAGCAGGCGGTTGCGGTTGTGCTGGGTGATGCCGTTGAACACGAACGACTTCTGGGAGTAGATCTTGTACTCCTCCGGCAGATCGCGGATCAGGGCCTGACCCAGACGGGCCATGTCGTGGGCGGTGCTGTAGTGGCCTTCCGCATCCAGACCGTGCGGGTTCTTGAACTGGCTGTCGTTCATGCCGAGCTTGGCGGACCAGGAGTTCATCAGGCTGGCGAAGGAGTCGGTGCTGCCAGCCAGGAATTCGGCCATGGCGACGCAGGCGTCGTTGCCGGACTGGATGATGATGCCCTTGTTCAGGTCATCGACCGAGACCTGCTTGCCCACCTCGATGAACATCTTGGAGGAGTCGGAGTAGTTCTTGGACCAGGCGTTCTGGCTGATGGTCACCATGTCGGTG
The DNA here is from genome assembly GCF_019218705.1 of Aeromonas sp. sif2433. NCBI lineage: Bacteria > Pseudomonadati > Pseudomonadota > Gammaproteobacteria > Aeromonadales > Aeromonadaceae > Aeromonas > Aeromonas sp. sif2433. The sequence continues at coordinate 127,690 of NZ_JAHUXD010000008.1, read as the reverse complement.
CGCTTGATGTTCCCCTTCAGCAGCTCCTGGCCGATGATGTAGGAGGTCATCATCTTGGTCAGACTGGCGGGCGGCAGACGCTCTTCGGCGTTCTGCTCGGCCAGCACCTGACCCGAGTAGTAGTCGATCAGAATATGGGCCTTGGCGGAGATCTCAGGCGCGGCGGGAACGACCATGGGGGCGGCGTTTGGCGTCGGCAGGCCGGCCTGGGGGACGTCTCTGGTCGGTACTGGCTGGTTGGCGTCCGGCGTCGGCACCGGTTGGTTGGCCTGAGCGGTGGCGCTTAACAGGGAGGCCAGAATAACGGAACGGGCAAATTTGGACATCTTGGAATTCCTGGAGCCTGGATGGGTTGTACCCAAGTTAAAAAAAGCGGGTTTCACTATACCAGATGCGCTCGCCGGTCATAGCCCGGCATGCGATCTTGAACGGGTTTTTATCCATTTCCCGCGCCGTCACGCCGGGATACGACGTGACGGCGCGGGCCATGGTGGCGCCGATGATCAGGGGACGATGAAGGCCTGCTCCAGCCCCCCCTGCCGGATCTGCTCCAGCAAGGTGCTCTGCTGATCGGCCGCGACCGGCCCCAGCAGCACGCGGAAGAGGGCGTCGTGCGCCACCACCTGGTAGGGCACGCCATAGCGCTGGGTCATCACCTTGCCCAGGGCCTCGGCCCTGGGTTGGGAGCCACTGGCCAGCACCTGGATCATCTTGCCCTGGCCGCTGGCGGCCTTGGGGGCAGAGAGGGTGCTGGTCGCCGTGGCGGCGGGCTTGGCGGGGGCTTCGGCCTGAGCGGTGGCCGAGGGAGCCGCAGGCTGGGGATCTCCCAGGAAGGCGCCCTGCTCGGCGGGCGCCGCCGGCTGCAGGGGCTGCATCGGCGTCATGGGCACCATCTCGACCATCTGATCCGGCCTGTCGTTGATGAGATCCAGTCGAACTCGCGCCTCACCCCCTTCTATCATCCCCAGCTGCTGGGCGGCGGCATGGGAGAGATCGATGAGGCGATCGCTGTCGAACGGGCCGCGATCGTTGACCCGCACTATGGTCTCCAGCCCGTTGTCCAGGTTGGTGACCCGCACATAGCTTGGCAGCGGCAGGTTGCGGTGGGCGGCGCTGAACAGCTTGCTGTCCAGCACGTCGCCGTTGGCGGTCTTGTTGCCATCGAGCTCCAGCGCCAGCCAGCTGGCGGTGCCTTCTTCTTGATAGTTCTTGATGTCGCGCCACACCTCGTACTTCTGCTTGCCGATCCAGTAGTCCCGGTTGCCGCTGGCGCTCATGGGTTCGGGGCGCGGGATGGCGCCGGTCGCCTGCGGGATCTCGATCACCGGCGGTTTTTCCTGCGAGGCGGGTTCCTGGGGCAGGGGCTGCTCCGGCTGGCTGCTACAGGCGGCCAGCAACAAGCTCAGGCTGAGCGGGAGAAGTTTGTGGCTGTAATGCATACGCTTCCTGGATTGCTTGACTGAGTTGATGCACCGCCATCGCATACAGAGGGCTGCGGTTATAGCGGGTGATCACATAAAAATTGTGGCGCGCGACCCAGTATTCCGGTCCGTCGGCCTGTTCCAACGCCAGCAGTTTGACCGGCGTGTCCGGTGCCAGCGGGGTGGCGAGCTCGATGCCCGCCGCGGCCAGCTCGGCCCACTGCTGCCTGAGCTCGGGCTCGGGCCGAAGCAGGGTACCTACTGGAGCCAGTCCGATCAAGGCGGGTTCGACGGCCGACTCCCCCCAGCGCCAGCGATGCTGGGCAAAATAGTTGGCCACGCTGCCGATGGCATCCACCGGGTTGGCAAACAGATCCCGCTTGCCATCCCCGTCAAAGTCCACCGCGTAGTGGCGGTAGCTGGACGGCATGAACTGGCCCATGCCCATGGCGCCGGCATAGGAGCCCTTGAGGCGGGTGAGCGGCCACTTCTCCTCTTTGGCCAGCAGCACCAGCTGGGCAAACTCCTTGGCGAAGAACTCCTCGCGCGCTGGGTAGTGAAAGCCCAGGGTGTAGAGGCTGTCGAGCACCGAGTGGCGGCCCATCTGGCGGCCATAGAAGGTCTCGATGCCGATGATGGCGACGATGAGGGCGGCGGGCACTCGATAGGTCTGCTCGGCCCGCGCCAGCACCTCGGCGTGACACTGCCAGAAGTCGACCCCGTTGCGGATCCTGTCCTCGGTCACGAACAGCGGGCGGTAGCGGTGCCAGGGCTTGGCCTCCCAGGGCCGGCCTATGGTATCGAGGATCTCCTGGCGCAACTGCGCCTGGGCGGCGGCGGCCTGCAGCTCGGCCAGCGGCACGGCTTGCTGCTCTGCCAGCCGCTCCAGTCGCTCGGACTCCGGGGCTGCACTCGTCGTCAGCGCCCAGCAGCAGAGCATCCAGCCCCATCTCATCAGGCGAGCAGCCTTCTATGGGTCTGAATGGACATCAAGATGCCGAAGCCGGCCATCAGGGTCACCATGGAGGTGCCGCCGTAGCTCACCAGCGGCAGGGGGCCTCCACGACAGGCAGAATATATCCACCTCATCAGGCCAGTAGCCTTCTATGGGTCTGAATGGACATCAAGATGCCGAAGCCGGCCATCAGGGTCACCATGGAAGTGCCGCCGTAGCTCACCAGCGGCAGGGGCACCCCCACCACCGGCAATATGCCGCTCACCATGCCCATGTTGACGAACACATAGACGAAGAAGGTGAGGGTCAGGGCGCCGCCGAGCAGGCGCTCGAAGCTGTTCTGGGCCTGCATGGAGATGAACAGGCAGCGGCTGATGATGTACAGATAGATCACCAGCAGCAGGGCCACGCCCACCAGGCCGAACTCCTCGCTGAACACCGCGAAGATGAAGTCGGTATGGCGCTCCGGCAGAAACTCCAGCTGGGACTGGGTGCCCTGCAGCCAGCCTTTGCCGAACACGCCGCCGGAGCCGATCGCTATTTTGGACTGGATGATGTGGTAGCCACGGCCGAGGGGATCCTTCTCCGGATCCAGCAGCATCAGCACCCGCTGGCGCTGATAGTCGTGCATCAGGAAGAACCAGAGCACCGGCATGAAGGCGGCGATGAGCAGCACCGCCAGGCCGATCAGCCACCAGCTGATCCCCGCCAGGAAGATGACGAAGAAGCCGGAGGCCGCCACCAGGATGGAGGTGCCGAGATCGGGCTGGGCCGCGATCAGCAGGGTCGGCAGCAGCACCATCACCAGGGCGATCAGCACATGGCTGAACTTGGGGGGCAGGGAGTGCCGGCTGAGCCAGGCGGCCACCATGATGGGCATGGAGAGCTTCATCACCTCGGAGGGCTGGAACTTCATGAAGCCGAGATCCAGCCAGCGCTGGGCCCCCTTGCCGATGTGGCCGAACACATCCACCGCGATGAGCAGCAGCACTACCACGACGAACAGCGGCACCGACCAGCGCGCATAGAGGGAGGGCGGCAGCTGGGCCAGGCCGATCATCAGGCCGAAGGCGAGGCCGCCGCGCACCAGCTGGCGCACTATGGAGTCGAGATCCTGGCCCGAGGCGGAGTAGAGCACCACCATGGAGAGGGTCATCAGCGCCAGCAGGCCGAGCAGCAACGGCAGGTCGATGTGCAGTCGGTACCAGAGGCTCTGTTGGCGAGCGGAGTTACTCATGATGGGAGAAGCCCTCGTGCTGCATGGATGGCCTGGGGTGGCAAGATGCTCTGCTGGTGTGCGGAGTTACTCATTGGGGGACGGCCTCGCTCTGATCCGGGCTAAGGGTGGGCGGCTTGCTGGGGGCGGGCGGCAGCTGGGGCTCCGGCGGCAGCAGGTAGGCATCCAGCATGTGACGGGCGACAGGCGCGCCCATGGAGCTACCACCACCGGCGTTCTCCAGCACCAGGGCGACCACCGCCTTGGGCGCCTCGAACGGCGCGAATGCGACGAACAGCGCGTTGTCGCGGTGCTCCACCTTGGTGGTGGCCGCGTTGTAGACCTGGTTCTCTTTCAGGCCCACCACCTGGGCAGTACCGGACTTGCCCGCCGCCTTGTAGGGGGTGTTGGCGAAGGCGCGACGGCCGGTGCCCTCGTGGCCGTTGATGACGCGCCACATGCCGTCCTTGGCCACCTGCCAGTAGGTGTCGCTCTTGGCGGCGATGGCCACGTTCGGGTTGATGGGGGCGTTGACCACCCCGTCCGCCGAGGCGGTGCTCTTGAGCAGGTGCGGCGTCACGTCGTGACCGTTCTGGGTCAGTATGCTGATCGCCTTGGCCAGCTGGATCGGGGTGGAGCTCCAGTAGCCCTGGCCGATGCCGATGGAGATGGTGTCCCCCTGATACCAGGGCTGACGCCAGCGCGCCATCTTCCAGTCGCGGGACGGCATGACCCCCTTGGTCTCTTCATAGAGGTCGACGCCACTGTATTGACCGAAGCCGAACTTGGTCATGTAGGCGTGGATCTTGTCGATGCCGACCCGGTAGGCGAGATCGTAGAAGTAGGTATCCGCCGATACCTCGATGGCGCGGTAGACATCGAGCCAGCCATGGCCCCAGCGGCGCCAATCGCGAAACTTCTTGGTGGTGCCCGGGATGGAGAAGCTGGGGCCGCCGAAGTAACGGTAGTTGGGGGTGATGGCCCCCTCGTTCAGCCCCATCACCGCCATCATGGGTTTGACGGTGGAGGCGGGGGCATAGATGCCCTGAGTGGTGCGGTTCACCAGCGGGCGGGCCGGATCGTTGAGCAGCGCCGAATAGTTGGTGTTGGAGATGCCGGTCACGAACAGATTGGGGTCGTAGCTCGGGCTCGACTCCATGGCCAGGATGGCACCGGTGTTGGGATCCATCATGACGATGGCGCCCCGGCGACCGGCCAGCAGCTCCTGCGCCTTCAGTTGCAGGCGGATGTCGATGTTGAGGTAGATGTCCTTGCCGGGCTCGGGGGGCTGGAACTTGAGGGTGCGCACCACCCGGCCGCGGTTGTTGACCTCGACCTCCTGATAGCCCGCCACGCCGTGCAGCTGATCCTCGTAGAACTTCTCCACCCCCTGCTTGCCGATGTCTTTGGTGGCGGCATAGTTGGCGAGTTTTTCCTCTTTATCGAGGCGCTCCACGTCGCGGGTGTTGATCTTGGCCACATAGCCGAGCGCATGGGTCAGGGTATCGCCAAACGGATAGTAACGCTTGAGATAGGCCTCGATGCTGGCGCCCGGGTAGTTGTGCTGGTTGACCGAGAAGAGCGCGACCTGATACTCGGTCAGCTTCTCGAACAGGGGAACCGGCTTGAAGCGGCGCTGGCGCTTGACCTCCGCCAGGAACTTCTCCTTGGTCCCCTCCGGCAGCGCCAGCAGGGTGATCAGCTCGTCGGCGGTCTTCTCCAGATCGCCGGTCTCTTCGGGCACGATTTCCAGGCTGTAGACAGGGCGGTTCTCCGCCAGCAGCACGCCGTTGGCGTCATAGATGAGGCCCCGTGGCGGCGCCACCGGTACCACCCGGATGCGGTTGTCGTTGGAACGGGTCTGATAGGTGTCGTAAGACTCTACCTGCAGGTAGTAGAGGTTCCCCAGCAGCACCAGCATGAGGATGACCATGCCGATGTAGGCGACCAGGGTGCGCCGGAAGAACAGCCGTCCCTCGGCACTGTGATCGCGCATCTCGATGCGATTCTTCAGCATGCCGTTACCTTATGGCCGATGAAGGGTAGCGACTGAAACCCGGTGGGGCCGCTCCCTGTGACATGAATGAACATGGGGGGGTGATGCACCAGAGACTCATGGCTCACTCCCTGTGATACGGATGATTGGTGGTGATGCTCCAGGCGCGATAGAGGCTCTCGGCCACCAGCACCCGCACCAGCGGATGGGGCAGGGTCAGCGGTGACAGCGACCAGCTCTGCTCGGCGGCGGCCTTGCACTCGGGGGAGAGACCCTCGGGCCCCCCCACCAGCAGTGCCACGTCGCGACCATCCAGCTTCCAGGCTTCCAGCGAAGCGGCGAGCTGCTCGGTGGTCCAGGGTTTGCCCGGGATGTCCAGGGTCACGAGGCGGGAGCGGCCGGCGGCGGCCAGCATGGCTTCCCCCTCCTTCTGCAGGATGCGGGGAATGTCGGCATTCTTGCCGCGTTTGCCTGCGCCTATCTCGACCAACTCGAACGGCATGTCTTTCGGGAAACGGCGACGGTACTCTTCGAAGCCACGCTCTACCCAGGCGGGCATCTTGGTGCCCACCGCAATCAACTGGATCTTCATCTTTTATTACACTTGCACCCTTTGTTACGCCTGCACACTCTATTGCGTTGGCACTTGGGCGCCGCCCCAGAGTTTTTCCAGTTGGTAGAAGTCGCGGTATTCGTCCTGCATCACATGCACTATGACGACCCCCAGGTCTACCAGCGCCCATTCACCGGTGAGCTGACCTTCCACGCTGAGCAGCGCGATCCCGGCGTGGCGGGCCTCGCTGGCCAGATGGTGGGCGATAGAGCTGACATGGCGACTGGAGTTGCCGGAGCAGATGATCATGGTGTCCGTGATGCTGGATTTGCCGCGTACATCCAGGGTGATGATGTCGCGACCTTTCATGTCATCGATCTTGTCGACGATAAAGGCGAGTAATTCTTGGCCTTGCAATGTCTTCTCCTATCTTCCGGCGCGCTTGTACAGCATGAGGGCGGCGGATTATATCATGGTCATTCCCGTTTCCCAGCTTGGTAAAGGGCAAGGGAGCCGGGGTCACCGCCGACGGGCGGGGCCCTTGTTGATCACTATAGTGCGCAACCGGGCCAGACAATAGTCAAGCCGATGCTGGCTGCGCCTCAGGGTGTCGGCTCTGCCGAGCACGGGATTGTGGTCGGGGGCTATGCCTTGGCCCTGTCCGGCATTCAGGGTGCGGGCTGGTAGAGCCCTTGCTGCCGGATGTAGCTGGCCACCGATGCCGGCAACAGGTATCTGGGATCCTGACGCGCGGCCAGCAGGGCCCGCAGCCGGGTGGCCGACAGCTCTATGGGCAGGTTGTCCGCCAGCCAGATGTGGCCGTGGCGGTGGCGGTGCAGATCCGACACCTGCCTGCTCTGGTGGCGGGCCAGCAGGCTGGCCACCTCGGCCGGGTAGTCCGGTTGCCAGCCCGGGCGCATGCTCACCACCAGGTGGGCATAGTCGAGCAGCTCCCGCCAGCGGTGCCAGCCCGGCAGGCCGAGCAAGGAGTCCATCCCCATCAGGAAGCAGAGCGGGGTGTCCGGCAGCTCCCGTCGCAGTTCGATCAGCGTCTCTATGGTGTAGGAGGGGCTGTTTCGCCTGAGCTCCCGCTCATCCACCACGAAGCCCGGGGTCTCCGCCGCCGCCAGCCTGACCATGGCGAGGCGTTGCTCGCCGGTGCAGAACGGACTGGCTCTGTGGGGCGGGATATGGTTCGGCACCAGGCGCACCTCGGCCAGCCCGAGCGTGCCCTGGGCCTCGATGGCGGGTCTCAGATGGCCGATGTGGATGGGATCGAAGGTGCCACCCAGGATGCCGATGGGCGCCTTCAGCATGTTTCTGTCCCTGTTAGCTCAAGGAGCGCGATATGGATGGGAGCGAAGGTCCCTCCCGATATGCCGATGGGTGCCTTCAGCATGCTGCCGACTCCAGCAGGGGCAGTGGCGCGCCATCGCGAAAACCGAGCGCCAGGGTCTGCAGCATCAGCCAGGCCCGCTCGGTATCGAAGCGGCGCTGGGCATCGTCCAGCTGGGCCATCAGTTGCCACAGCTGCTGCAGCTTGCTAAACGGCAAGCGGGTCAGGGCCTGCTGGATCAGCTGCTGGCGACTCTGCCAGATACGCAGCCGGGAGAAGTGCTCCACCAGCGGCTGACCGGCGCGGGCGGCCAGCGCCAGCTCGGTGAGCTGCTCCAGCTCGCGGCACAGGGCCCAGGCCAGCATGCCGGGCTCGGTGCCTTCGGCCCGCAGCGCCAGCAGGATGCGCTGGGCCCGGTTCACCTTGCCCTCCAGCAGGGTATCGATGAGCTGGAACGGCGTGAAATGGGCGTGACGTATGATGGTCTCTTGTAGATAGGCGACGCTGATGGGCTGGGGCGGCGCCAGCAGGGTCAGCTTCTCTATCTCCTGGCTCGCGGCCAGCAGGTTGCCCTCATAGGCGTGGCACATGAAGTTGATGGCGTCCGGCAGGGCCTTGAGGCCGAAACGCTGAAAACGGGCGCTCATCCAGCGCGGGAAGAAGCGGGGCTCGGGGTGATTGACCGGCACATAGGTGCCGTTCTGGCTCAGCTTGTCGAACCAGGCTGCCTTCATCTGGGTCTGGTTGAGGCGATTGCCGCTCAGCACCAGCAGCAGGTCGGGATGCAGCTGCTTGCCGATCTCGGTGATGCGGGCGGCGAGATCCTTGTCGACCTTGGCGGGCAGCTCCAGCTCGATGATCTGGCGGGCCGAGAACAGGCTCATGGCCTGGCAGGCATCGTAGACCTGGTTCCAGTCCAGCCCGGCTTCGACCACGAAGCTGTGGCGTTCGTCGAAACCCTGCTTGCCGGCCACCTGCCGGATGGCGTCGATGGCCTCCAGCTTGAGCAGCGGCTCGTCACCAAAAACGAGATAGCAGGGCTTGAGCCCTGCTTTGAGATGGTCCGCAAACTGCTCGGGGTAGACTCTCATCAAGATACTCGCATCAGAACTTGACCTGGCTGAGCTGACGGATCACCAGGTTCGCGGCCTGCTCCTGCATCTCCTTGCCGAGCTGCTCCTGCTCGCGAGACGAGGCGAGCGCCGCATCCGGCTTGTTCAGGAAGCTGCGGTTGAAGGTGATGGGGAAGACCTGGGTCGGCTTGCCCGGCACAGTGATGCTGAACTGGGTGCTGTAACCCAGCAGGTACTCACGCTCCTGACCGATGGAGTCGACGGAGGCAACCTGACTGCTGCTGCGAACGCCTGCCAGGGTCAGCACCGGGATGCCTTCCTTGTCCGCCAGGGTCACCCCTGAGGCCTTGAGGCGGGTGGTCACCAGCCGGTAGAAATCGCTCTTGTTGTCACCGACCACCTTCATGGTCATCAGCTCGGGGGGGATGGCGGTGCCCCGCATCTGAAAACCGCAGGCCTGCAGCAGCAGGCCCGTCAGCGCGATGGCAATCCAGCGAGTAAGGGACATGCCCATGTGAATTCCTCTTTGAATGGCTGGAACGACGGCGGGCACCAGCCCGCCGTCGGATCATCAGTTGGCGACGATGTTGAGCAGCTTGCCCGGTACGTAGACCACCTTGCGCACGGTCAGGCCTTCGGTGAACTTCTGCACCGAGGCATCGGCCATGGCCAGCTTCTCGACTTCGGCCTGGCTGATCTCGGCCGGCACTGTCAGCTTGCCGCGCATCTTGCCGTTGATCTGCACCACCACCAGCTTCTCGGTCTCGACCATGGCGCTCTCGTCGGCCACCGGCCAGCTGGCTACGTCGATGTCTCCTTCCTTGCCCAGCATCTTCCACAGCTCGAAGCCGATGTGCGGGGTGATGGGGTAGAGCATGACCACGACCGCTTCCAGCGCTTCCTGCATCAGGGCTCTGTCCTGCTCGCCGGTATCCAGCTTGGAGAGATTGTTCATCAGCTCCATGATGGCGGCGATGGCGGTGTTGAAGGTCTGGCGACGGCCCACGTCATCGCTCACCTTGGCGATGGTCTTGTGCAGTTCGCGGCGCACCGCTTTCTGATCGCCGGTCAGGGCGGCCAGGTTCAGCGCGGGGGCGCTGCCGGCACTGACGTGCTCGAAGGTCAGGCGCCACAGGCGACGCAGGAAGCGCTGGGCCCCTTCGACGCCGGAGTCGGACCACTCCAGGGTCATGTCGGCCGGGGAGGCGAACATCATGAACAGGCGCACGGTATCGGCGCCGTAACGCTCCACCATCAGCTGGGGATCGATGCCGTTGTTCTTGGACTTGGACATCTTGGTCATGCCGGAGTGGATCACCTCACGGCCCTCAAGGTCGATGGCCTTGGTGATGCGACCCTTGTCGTCACGCTCCACCTTGACCTCGGTCGGGCTGACCCAGACGTTGCCGCCCTTCTCGTCCTTGTAGTAGAAGGCGTCGGCCAGCACCATGCCCTGGCAGAGCAGGCGCTTGAACGGCTCGTCGCTGTTGACCAGACCGGCATCGCGCAGCAGCTTGTGGAAGAAGCGGGCGTAGAGCAGGTGCATACAGGCGTGCTCGATGCCGCCTATGTACTGATCCACTGGCAGCCAGTGGTTGGCGGCCGCGGGATCCAGCATGCCCTTGTCGTAGTCCGGGGAGCAGTAGCGGGCGTAATACCAGGAGGACTCCATGAAGGTGTCGAAGGTATCGGTTTCCCGGAAGGCTTCCTGGCCGTTATAGGTGGTCTTGGCCCAGGCGGCATCGGCCTTGATCGGGCTCTGGATGCCATCCATCACCACGTCTTCCGGCAGCAGCACCGGCAGTTGATCCTCCGGGGTTGGTACTACTGTGCCGTCGGCCAGGGTCAACATGGGGATGGGGGCGCCCCAGTAGCGCTGACGGGAGACGCCCCAGTCGCGCAGGCGGAAGTTGACGGTGCGCTTGCCCTTGCCGATCGATTCCAGCTTGGTGGCGATGGCATCGAAGGCGGCCTGGAACTCGAGGCCGTCGAACTCGCCGGAGTTGAACAGCACACCCTTGTCGGTGTAAGCGGCGGCAGCAACGTCCGGCACCTCACCCTCGGCGGGCTTGATGACGGCCTTGATCTCGAGGCCGTACTTGGTGGCGAACTCATGGTCGCGCAGATCGTGGCCGGGCACCGCCATCACGGCGCCGGTGCCATAGTTCATCAGCACGAAGTTGGCGACCCAGACCGGCACCTTGCGGCCATCCAGCGGGTGAATGGCGTAGAGGCCGGTGGCCATGCCCTTCTTCTCCATGGTCGCCATCTCAGCCTCGGCCACCTTGGTGTGCTTGCACTCCTCGATGAAGGCGGCCAGCTCAGGATTGGTCGCGGCAGCCTGGGCAGCCAGCGGGTGACCGGCGGCGATGCCCACATAGGTCACGCCCATGAAGGTATCCGGACGGGTGGTGTAGACCTCGAGGTCGCCATCCTGATCGGCTATCTGGAAGTGGATGTTGACCCCTTCGGAGCGGCCAATCCAGTTGCGCTGCATGGTCTTGACCATCTCTGGCCAGCCGTCCAGGTTGTCGATGTCGTTGAGCAGCTCTTCGGCATAGTCGGTGATCTTGATGAACCACTGGGGGATCTCTTTCTGCTCCACCGGGGTGTCACAGCGCCAGCAGCAGTTGTCGATCACCTGCTCGTTGGCCAGCACCGTCATGTCGTTCGGGCACCAGTTGACGGAGGAGGTCTTCTTGTAGACCAGGCCCTTCTCGTGGAGCTTGGTGAAGAACCACTGCTCCCAGCGGTAGTAGTCCGGCTTGCAGGTCGCCAGCTCGCGATCCCAGTCGTAGCCGAGCCCCAGCATCTTCAGCTGGTTCTTCATGTATTCGATGTTTTCGTAGGTCCAGGGCGCCGGTGCCGTGTTGTTCTTGATGGCGGCGTTTTCTGCCGGCAGACCGAAGGCATCCCAGCCGATGGGTTGCAGCACGTTCTTGCCATTGAGCCGTTGATAACGGGAGATCACATCACCTATGGTGTAGTTACGCACGTGCCCCATGTGTAGGCGACCAGACGGATAGGGGAACATGGAGAGGCAGTAGAACTTCTCTTTGTCTACTTTCTCCACGGCCTTGAAGGTTTTCTTGGCATCCCAGTGCTGCTGCACTGCTGGTTCTATGGATTGGGGAACGTATTGCTCTTGCATTGGTGACATCCGGATCTGTGAAATGAATAGATAAATCAGCTGGGAAATCCCGATAGAATACCCATATCCTGCGGCGGCAACAACCGCCAGCATCCGCCCCGCCTCGTGCCAGGCACGATCAGGGTTCAGCAGAGGAGTAACGACCATGGACAAACGTCGACAAGGGTACGAAGCCTTCATCGCTCAGCTTAAAAAGCAATGGCAGGAGACCGAAGAGTTCCAGGGGGAGCGCCTCAACCGGATGATCGACAAGGTGCAGGCCTATCTGGAGGCGGCCGGCGATCTGACCCAGGACGAACTGGCGCTGATCGCCGAGTATGTGAAGCGGGATCTTGGCAACTACGACGAGGGGCGGGCCGAGGCGCCGGAGTCTGCCTTCATGCTGGCGTTGAAGGATACCGCCTGGTCCTGGCTGGCGGACGTGACCGACCGGGCCCAGGTGGAGTGGAGTGAGCTGGCGGAGGAGCTGGAACACAAGGGCATCTACCGGGCCGGCGACTGGGTCGGGCTCGGTGTGCTGGTGTGCGACCACTGCGAGTGGCGCCATACGGTGCTGCACCCGGAGCGACTCGGCACCTGCCCTGAGTGCGGCGCCAACGAGTATCACCGCGAGCCGCTGTCACCCTGAGTGCTACCACCCGACCCAATGAAAAGAGGCGCCCCTGGAGGGCGCCTCTTTTATGGGCGAGCGTTGGCTCAGAGCTGGCGCGCCCAGGGGTGGGCACGGGGGCGCAGCGCCAGCGCCAGCCCGAGCAGCAGGGCGGTCAGGCCGTACAGCGGCCAGCTGCCGAAGCGCAGATAGGGGGTCGAGCCGTGGGCCGGCCGCACCTCGGTGCGCAGCACCCCTGCCTCGAACTGCGGGATCTGGGCGATGATGCTGCCGTCGATCTCGGTGACTATGGTGATGCCGGTGTTGGTGTCGCGCAGCAGCGGGCGGGCCAGCTCGAGGGCGCGCATGCGGGCTATCTCCATGTGCTGCCAGGGGCCAATGCTGGTACCGAACCAGGCATCGTTGGAGACCGTCAGCAGGAAGTCGGTATCCGGCTGGACGTTGCGGCGCACCTCGTCCGGGAAGATGATCTCGTAGCAGATGGCGGCGGCGAACTTGAGCCCCTTGGCGATCAGGTTCGGCTGCACCGCATCCCCCGGGCTGAAGGAGGACATGGGCAGGTTGAAGAAGGGGGCTATGGGACGCAGCCAATCTTCAAACGGCACATATTCCCCTATGGGCAGCAGGTGATACTTGGAGTAGCGGTTCTTGTGCTCGTAGTGGTAGGACTCCTTGCCGTCCAGATCCTGCACCCCCATACCCAGCACTGTGTTGAAGAAGCGCTGCTGCACCGGATCGTAATGGATGATGCCCGCCAGCAGGCCGGTGTCGTTCACCTTCATCGCCTTGTCCAGGCTCTCCAGATAGCTGCCCATCTCCTTCTCGATGGCCGGGATCGCCGATTCGGGCCAGATGATGACGTCGGCATCCTGGTTCTCGCGGCTGAGATCCTGATAGGTACGCACCGTCGGCACCAGGGCCTCCGGATCCCACTTGAGGGACTGGGCTATGTTGCCCTGCACCAGCGCCACCTTGACCGGTTCGCCCCGGGTCACCCAGTTGAGCTGCATCAGCCCCTGAGCGGCGCCCACCAGGGCGACGGGCAACAGCAGCCAGGCCGGCTTGCGGCTCTGCCAGGTCAGCCAGAGCGCGGAGGTACACAGCAGCAGCGCCAGCGTGATGCCCTGCACCCCGAGGATGGGGGCGAAGCCCTTGAGGGGGCCGTCGATCTGGGTATAGCCAAACCAGAGCCAGGGGTAGCCGGTCATCACCCAGCCCCGCAGCCAGTCGGCCAGCAGCCAGAGCGCCGGGAAGGCGAGCAGCCAACGGCTCCAGTGGCGGCCGCTGAAGAAGCGGGCAAAGACCCAGCAGGCCAGGGTCGGGTAGAGCGACAGATAGGCCGCCAGCCCCGCCAGCAACACGAAGGCCGCCGGCAGCGGTATGCCGCCGAACTCCGTCATGCTGACGTGGATCCACCACTGACCCGGCAGGAAGAGCCCCATGGCGTAACCAAAACCGCGCCAGGCGGCCTGTTTGGGGTTGGCCTTGTCCAGCAGGGCATAGAGGCCGAGCAGGGAGGGGATCACCAGAGGCCAGTAGCCGAAGGGGGAGAAGGCCAGCACGGCGAGTGCGCCACAAGCAAAGGCACATAGGCTTGTCAGAAGTTTCGATTTCACTGGGCTAGGGGCTCGAATTGGGCTGAATAAAAGTTAAGTGGCCGACATCTTAACCGCAAAGCGCGCCAACGGCGAGCCTCCCGGCCATCGGGATTTCGACACCGTATTGAGGCGGGGTTGATGGTGGCGAGCAGGCGAGACGGCAGTGCTGAAATGACAAGCGCCCCTGCAAGCAGGGGCGCTGAATCGTCAGATCATGATGACGCGGGATCAGGACTCGGGCTGGGCCGCCGCGTGATTCTCCGGGATCTTGACTTGTAGTTGCTGCAGGCGACGGCGGTCGGCATGCATGACCTTGAACAGGTAGCCGTCCAGCTCGATCTCCTCGCCCTTCTTCGGCAGGTGGCTGAAGGCGTGCATCACCAGGCCGCCGACCGTGTCCACCTCTTCATCGCTGAACTGGGTGCCGAAGAAGTCGTTGAAGTCTTCGATCTCGGTGAGGGCGCTGACCGAGAAGACCCGCTTGCTGATGCGGCGGATCTCTTCCTGTTCATCCTCTATGTCGTCAAATTCGTCGTCGATCTCGCCGACGATGAGCTCCAATATGTCCTCGATGGTCACCAGACCCGAGACCCCGCCGAACTCGTCCACCACTATGGCCATGTGGTAGCGCTCCTCGCGGAACTCCTTGAGCAGCCGATCGACCCGCTTGCTTTCCGGCACTATCACAGTGGGGCGCAGGATCTGCTCGAGCTGCAGCGGCTCGCTGGCATGATGGCCGCCGAAGCCGAATGGCAGCAGATCCTTGGCGAGCAGAATGCCTTCCACATGATCCTTGTCTTCGTTGATCACCGGGAAGCGGGAGTGGCCGGATTCGATGATGACCGGCAGGAACTGGTCCACCGGCTGGGACTTCTCGATGGTCACCATCTGGGAGCGGGGGATCATGATGTCGCGCACGCGCAGCTCGGCTATTTCGAGCACGCCTTCGATCATGTCCTTGGTGTCCTGATCGATGAGGTCTCGCTCCTCGGCATCGGCGATCACGTCCACCAGATCGTTACGGTCTTTTGGCTCGCCCTGGAAGAGTTGGCTGAGTTTGTCGAGCCAGGTTTTCTTCGGCGAGCCGGTACTAGGGTGTTCGTCGGTCATTTTTTCTCTTGGTTACTCATTGAACATAGGGGTTCTTGGCTGTGCTAAGTGAGGATGGCCGCAGTCTGTTTCAATACTGTGACCCGCCTCCTCGGCACTCATTCTTCATCGTCAATATTAGGTGTTGGGAAGCCGAGTTTCTGCCGGATGTCGCGCGCCTGCGGTGCGCCATCGCCTCGGCTTTCCGTTCGCCTTCAGGCCTCGACTTCATCGTCAAGATAGGGGTCGGGGAAGCCGAGTTCCTGCATGATGTCGCGCTCCAGCGCCTCCATCTCCTCGGCTTCCTCATCCTCGATATGGTCATAACCTAGCAGATGCAGACTGCCGTGCACAACCATGTGAGCCCAGTGCGCGTCCAGGGTTTTGCCCTGTTCAGCGGCCTCGGCCTCGACCACCTGGCGACAGATCACCAGATCGCCGAGCAGGGGCAGCTCCATGCCGGGAGGGGCTTCGAACGGGAAGGAGAGCACGTTGGTGGGCTTGTCCTTGCCGCGGTAGGTGAGGTTGAGCTCGCGGCTCTCCGCCTCGTCCACCAGCCGTACCGTCACCTCGGCCTCGTCCTGAAAGCCGAGGAGGGTGCCGTCGAGCCAGCCTTGCAGCTGGGCTTCGGTCGGCAGTCCTTGCTCGTCAGCACAGGCCAGTTGCAGATCCAGGGTCACGCTCATTGGGCACTCTCTTCTCTTGAGTTGGTTTTATTGGACTTGGCCGGGAGGGACTCGGCCTGCGCGGCGTCGAACGCCTCGTAGGCTTGCACTATGCGGGCCACCACCGGGTGGCGCACCACGTCTTTGGATTCGAAGAAGTTGAACGACAGGCCATCGACTCCCTGCAGCACCTCCAGCGCGTGGCGCAGGCCGGACTTGGTGCTGCGCGGCAGATCCACCTGGGTGATGTCGCCGGTCACCACCGCCTTGGAGTTGAAGCCGATGCGGGTCAGGAACATCTTCATCTGCTCGGTGGTGGTGTTCTGGGCCTCGTCGAGGATGATGAAGGCATCATTCAAGGTTCTTCCGCGCATATAGGCGAGCGGTGCCACTTCTATGATGTTGCGCTCGATCAGCTTCTCCACCCGCTCGAAGCCCAGCATCTCGAACAGGGCGTCGTAGAGCGGACGCAGGTAGGGATCCACCTTCTGGGAGAGATCCCCCGGCAAGAAGCCGAGCTTCTCCCCCGCCTCCACCGCCGGGCGGGTCAGCAGGATGCGGCGGATCTCCTGGCGCTCCAGGGCGTCCACCGCCGCGGCCACGGCGAGATAGGTCTTGCCGGTACCGGCCGGGCCAATACCGAAGCTGATGTCGTGGCGCACTATGTTGGCGATGTACTGCGCCTGATTGGGGCTGCGGGGCTTGATGAGGCCGCGCTTGGTCTTGACCGTCACCTCCTTGCCATGGGGCTGGCTCGGCGCTTCCTCATCGTCCTGCTCCAACACACGGGACTCCTGCACCGACAGGTGCACCATCTCGGGGGTGATGTCGGTCACCTTGCCGCCCTTGAGGGGCTGGGTTTCCACATAGAGGTGCTTGAGGATGACGGCGACGGCGTCCACCTGGGCCTGTTTGCCGAGCAGCTGGAAGTGGTTATCACGGTAGCTGATCTCGACGCCGAGACGGCGCTCCAGCTGCTTGAGATTGTCGTCGAAGGGACCGCACAGGCTGGCGAGGCGCAGGTTGTCGGCGGGCTCCAGGTGCAGGTTCAGGGTCGAGATGTGTCGGCTCAAAATGTCCTCGTCTCAGCTGTTTCCCCCTCCGGCTGGCGGAGGGGGAGAGGGTAATTAGTGGGGTCTGAAGGCCGCAACGCCCAGATCATCGGGCACGTTGTCGGGCCGGCGCGCCAGGATCTCGCTCGGCGCGGTGGCGATGCGCAGATTCATCTCGTCCTCGCCACGGATGAAGAGACCGCGCAGTGAGTAGGGCCGCACGTCGGTGATCTCCACGTCGGCGAAGCCACCGATCAAGGTATGGGGGCCCTCGAAGTTGACCACCCGGTTGTTCTCGGTGCGGCCACTGAGCTGCATGGGATCCATCTTGGAGGGGCCCTCCACCAGGATGCGCTGCACCGAGCCCAGCATGGCGCGACCGATGAGCATCGACTGGTGATTGATCTGGTTCTGCAGCCGGGCCAGGCGGGCCTTCTTCACCTCCATGTCGACGTCGTCCGGCAGATCTGCGGCCGGGGTGCCGGGGCGCGGGCTGTAGATGAAGCTGAAGCTCATGTCGTAGTTGATCTCCTCGATCAGCTTCATGGTGGCCTCGAAGTCTTCGTCTGTCTCGTTCGGGAAGCCGACGATGAAGTCGGAGCTCATGGTGATGTCGGGACGGACGCTGCGCAGGCGGCGGATCTTGGACTTGTACTCCAGCACGGTGTGCGGACGCTTCATCATGGTCAAGATACGGTCGGAGCCACTTTGCACCGGCAGGTGCAGGAAGCTGACCACTTCCGGCGTGTCCTTGTAGACCTCGATGATGTCGTCGGTGAATTCGATGGGGTGGCTGGTGGTGTAGCGGATCCTGTCGATGCCGTCGATGGCGGCCACCAGTCGCAGCAGCTCGGCGAAGGTGCAGTGCTGGTCATCGAAGGTCGGGCCGCGGTAGGCGTTGACGTTCTGGCCGAGCAGGTTCACCTCGCGCACGCCCTGCTGGGCGAGCTGGGCGATTTCGTAGAGCACGTCGTCCAGTGGGCGGCTCACCTCCTCGCCACGGGTGTAGGGCACCACGCAGAAGGAGCAGTACTTGGAGCAGCCTTCCATGATGGAGACGAAGGCGGTGGGGCCCTCGGCGCGCGGCTCTGGCAGGTTGTCGAACTTCTCGATCTCGGGGAAGGCGATGTCTATCTGGGCGCCCCGGCCCTCCTGGACCTGCTTGATCATGGCGGGCAGACGATGCAGGGTCTGCGGGCCGAAGACGATGTCCACATAGGGGGCGCGCTGGCGCAGGCTCGCCCCTTCCTGAGAGGCGACGCAGCCACCCACACCTATCACCAGGCCTGGCTTTTTCAACTTGAGCTTCTTCCAGCGCCCGAGCTGGTGGAACACCTTCTCCTGCGCCTTCTCACGAATGGAACAGGTGTTGAGCAGCAAGACGTCGGCCTCTGCGGGCTCATCGGTCAGCTGATAACCATGGCTGGCGTCCAACAGGTCCGCCATCTTGGACGAGTCATACTCGTTCATCTGGCAGCCCCAGGTTTTAATGTGAAGTTTCTTGCTCATCGCTACTCTTGACTGTTTTTTGTAATCGACAGGGTCAAAGGACCGGGCATTTTACTCCGCAATCCGGGCACTGACTAGCGAATATCCAGCCCGCCACTGGGGCCCTCCCTCCCGCCAGCACGGGCTTTGGCCCTGATTTGGCACGGCAATTCGCCGCCTGTCTCACTGTTTATCGCGCCCCCTTGCGGTATCATGCCCCCATTCGGTTTGGCCCCTCTATCCTTGTCCGGGGCGACCCCTTTCTCAGGAAACTCGCTATGCAACACTGTGATATCGCCATCGTCGGCGCCGGCATGGTCGGTGCCGCCACCGCCTGTCTGCTGGCGAGCCAGGGCCTCAACGTCCGGGTCATCGAGACCCAGCTGCCGGCACCGTTTTCCCCCGAGCAGCCGCTGGATCTGCGGGTCTCCGCCATCAGCCAGGCCTCGGTGGCCCTGCTGACCCAGGCCGGTGCCTGGCAAGGGCTGCAACAGATGCGGCTGTGCCCCTATCGCCGGCTGGAGACCTGGGAGCTGGACGGCTTCGCCACCCGCTTCGATGCCGCCGACCTCGGCCTGCCCCAGCTCGGCTACATCATCGAGAACCGGCTGGTGCAGCTCGCCCTGCTGAAGCGAATGGAAGATTTCCCCAACATCCAGACCCATACCCCGGCGGCGGTGACGCGGCTGCAGCAGAGCGCCGACCACGCCACCCTGCTGCTCGACGATGGTACCGAGCTGCAGGCGCGCTGGGTGCTGGCCTGCGACGGCGCCGAGTCGCTCACCCGCCGTCTCGCCGGGATCGGGGTGTCGCGCTTCGAGTATCGCCAGCACTGCATGCTGATCAACATAGATACCGACTTCGAGCAGGAAGACATCACCTGGCAGCAGTTCACCCCGAGCGGCCCGCGCGCCTTTCTGCCGCTGCCGGGCCGGCACGGCTCCCTGGTGTGGTACGACAGCCCGGCCCGCATCCGGGCCCTGTCCGCCATGAGCAATGAGGCCCTGACCGCCGAGGTGCGCCAGCACTTCCCGGCCCGGCTCGGCGGTTTCCTGGTGACCGGCAAGGGCAGCTTCCCGCTGGTGCGCCGCCATGCCAACGACTATCACGCCGGGCGGGTGCTGCTGCTCGGCGACGCCGCCCACACCATCAACCCGCTGGCGGGGCAGGGGGTCAACCTCGGCTTCAAGGACGTGGCCTGCTGGGTCGAGTTATTGCACAAGGCCGGCGGCGACTGGCACCAGCTCGCCCTGGCCGGGCGCTACGAGCGCCGGCGCCGTCCGGACAACCTGCTGATGCAGTCGGGGATGGATCTCTTCTACGGGGTGTTCAGCAACGAGATAGGGCCGCTCAGGCTCGCCCGCAATCTGGCGCTCACCCTGGCGGACAGGGCGGGCCCGCTCAAGGAGATGGCGCTACGCTACGCACTGGGGCTGGTATAAACAACGAGGGAGCTTGCACCATGAACAAGGCACTGCTGGTGATCGACTTTATCAACGATCTGGCCCACCCGGACGGGCGCATCGCCGCCTCGGCGGCCCATGTGCTGGAGCAGGATGCCATCACCCATGCCAATCAGGCGCTGGCCCATGCCCGCGCCCAGGGCTGGCTGGTGATCCTGATGAAGGTGGGCTTTGACGGAGGGTATCGGCTGCAACCCAAGGGCTCCCCGATGTTTGGCCGGGCGCACCAGTTCGGCGCGCTCTCCCTGGCCGATAGCGGCACCGATTTTCATCCCGAGCTGGATGTGCAGCCCGGCGATCTGGTACTGACCAAGCCCAGGGTCAGCCCCTTCTACGGCACCGCGCTGGAGCCCGCCCTGCGGGCCAACCGGATCGATCATCTCTACCTGTGCGGGGTGAGCACCAGCTGGGCCATTCAGGCCGCCGCCCGGGATGGTCACGATCGGGACTACACCATCAGCATCCTGGAGGATGCCTGCGCCGCGGCAGATGCCATCGAGCACCACGGCTCGCTGCGGATGCTCGGCCGCATCGCCGAAATCATCAAGGTCGGCCAGCTGAGCTGAGCTCCCGCCGCCGGCATTGCCCACGTCGCTCACATTTTATCCGCCAGCCCCTGTCGAGACGGGTCCGTTTCGAGGCATGATGGGGCTTAGTCGGTGGCCACAAGGATGAGGGCATGGGTTATCAGGGCAGGATCGCGAGCTGGAACCCCCAGCGCGGCTTCGGATTCATCAAACCGCAGCAGGGAGGGGCCGAGATCTTCGTGCATGTCTCCGCCCTGCACTTCGATGGCAGGGCCCCGGAGGTCGGGGAGCGGGTCTCCTACCAGCTGGGGGTGGGCAAGGACGACAAGCCCCGTGCCCTGCAGGTGTATTTCCCCGATCGGCCCCTGTCGCTGGCGCAGGGAGCCGGCCCCGCCAGCGAGCGGCCCTCGCCTGCGCGCAATGAATCTGTCGGCATGGCAAGCCGCTCTGATCGACCGGCGGCACCAAGGCCCCGCCTCCAGCCCTCCTATAGGCGCAGGGGTGACTGGCGTGGCAAGCTGATCCCCCTGCTGGTGCTGGCGGGGCTGTTTTCCATCTACTCCCGCTTCTCGGCCGAGTCGGTCTCACCCTCCTCAGTTTCCTCTTTCAGTCAGGATGAGGTGAGCACTGCCCATAGCACGCCACAGGCAGCCACTTTTATCCGTCAATGCGATGGCCGGCAGCATTGCTCCCAGATGAGCTCCTGCGAGGAGGCGACCTGGTTCCTGCAACATTGCCCAAACACCAAGATGGACGGGGAGGGCGATGGCATTCCCTGTGAAGATCAGTGGTGCGGTCATTGAGCCGTCAAGGTGGCAAGGGGCGCTCGGCTGAGACGAGCGGCCCTTCTTTTGTTCGCCCCGTCGCCATCAGGGGGCGGTAATGGCCTCCGGGTGGGTCTCCCTGACCAGTTGCAGGAAGCGATCGCGGATGGGATCGGCGAAGGAGGGGTTCCACACCAGGCTGATTTCCCACTCCGAGTAAGGGCCAGACAGGGGGTAGAGGGTCACGTCCGGGCCGGCGATGAAGCTGACGCTGCGCGGCAGTATGGCGTTGCCTATCCCGGCGGCGACCAGGGCCACCAGGGTCTGGATGTCTTCCGCCTCCTGGATCATGCCGGTCAGCCGGTTGGCGCCGAGGAAGCTGGCGATCTGCTGGCTGAGGCCGGGGCAGCGATGGCCCACCATCTGCAGCAGCGGCTGATGGGTCAGCGCCCACTCCACATCGAAGCGGGCAGGATCCGGCCTGGTCATCTGGGTCGGCACGGCCAGTACCAGCCGATCGGTCAACAGCCGGTACTCCTGCAGCTGGGGTGCCTGTGGCCGGCGCATGAAACCGAGTTGCAACTGCCCCGACAGCAGCCGCTCGTGCTGGATGGCCGAGGTCATGTCCTGCAGGTGCACCATCACATCGGGGGCCTGTTGCTTGAAGCGGGCCACCAGCGAGGGGGCCAGCGCGAAGCTCGACAGCCCGAAACCCATCTTGAGCCGCCCGGCGACGCCGCTCGCCAGCGCCAGGGCATGGCGCTCGAAGCCCTTGCCGTGCTCGACCAGGGCGCTGGCCTGGGTGAGCAACTGGGCACCGATGGCGGTCAGCTCGGCGCCGTGACGGCCCCGGTTGAACAGGGTGGTGCCGAGAGTCAGCTCCAGCCCCTGGATCTGCTTGGTCAGCGCCGGCTGGGTGATGAACAGCCGGTGGGCGGCCTCCCGATAGTTGGCCGTCTCGGCCAGCATCACGAATGCCTGCAGTTGCCTCAGGTCGAATTTCATTCCATTTGGTTATCCAATGTGGCGATTTAGTGATTATAAATTATCTATCTGCCTTGTTCTAATGGTGTCGTAACGGGCCAACTGCTGGCTTGACCGGGAACGAGGAATCGCATCATGCACACCGAACGCTATCTGTTTTTGCTCAAGGGGAGGCTGATCATGGCCCAGCCGTTGGCCGCCCCGGAGACGGGCGAGCTGCTGATCAGCCTGTTGCAACAGGGCTTCGTGCTCGCCCCCTTGCAGGTGTGGGCGAGCGACACCGAGCAGGCGCTCGCCTGCTGGCGGGGGCCCAGCGCCAGGCACTGGCCGCCTCCCTGTCCGGCGCCGAGTCCCTGCTGGCGGGGGCGACCCCATGAGCGCACAGATCTTGCGGGCCAGGGCGCTGCTGCTGGACATGGATGGCACCCTGATCCACTCCACCGGCGAGGTGGAAACCGTGTGGCGACTCTGGTGTCGTCGCCATCAGCTGGCGCCTGAACCCCTGTTGGCCATGTGCCATGGGGTGCGGGCGCGGGAGGTGCTCGGAACCCTGGCGCCGCATCTGGACCTGGCGGTGGAGCTAGCCCTGCTCGACGAGCTGGAGATCCGCCACACGGGGGCGGCTGAGCCGATCGCCGGTGCCCGCACCCTGCTGGCGAGCCTGCCGGCCGCGCGCTGGGCGCTGGTCACCTCGGCCAGTCAGCGGGTGGCACGGCACCGGCTGGCCAGCGCCGGCTTGCCGTTGCCGAGGCTGTTGATTGGGGCCGAGGATGTGGTGCGGGGCAAGCCGGATCCCGAGCCCTATCTGCTTGGCGCGAGCCGGCTCGGCCTCGCCCCCGCCGATTGCCTGGTGTTTGAGGATGCGGCGGCGGGCATACAGAGCGCCCTGCAGGCCGGCTGCCAGGTGGTGCAGATCGGGGGCGATAAACTGCTCGACAGCCGGGTGAGGGCGCGGCTGCGGGACTGGCGGCAGATCCGGCTGAGCGAGGATGAGACCGGCCTGCAGCTCCATTTTCCGAACCGCCTGCTCGACTGAGGCTGGGCACCTCGATACGAGCGGGCGTCAGGGGGCGTGCGGCTCCGCGCCGGGAGAGGCCGCAGCCTCCCCCGGCTGGCCGTCCGGCGCCTCGTCCCTGTGCTGCTCGACCCGGTTGCGGCCGTTGTGCTTGGCCAGATAGAGCGCCCTGAGCGGTGGGTCCTGGGTGAAGAGGGCGGCGAGCAGATAGCCGATCAGGCCCCCCAGCCAGGAGGCGAGGCCAGGGGCGGGTAACGCAGCATGATGCCGAGCAGGACGGCATTGGCGGGCCAGAAGGCCGCCAGCAGGTTGGGGGGGCGGGTGAAGATACCGACGAGCGAAAACAGGAGGATGATGGTGGCGACGGACAGCAGGACAAACAAGGGGTTGAGAGTGGACAAGATGCGCTGGTGTGTGGCCTCTCCCATGCGGCTCTCCTGATGGCGGGTGGTTATGGGGGCAGCTGGGAAACTGTGCGCGGACGGGGTGAGAAAACGCCCCCTGGTTGAGGGGGCGTGGATACCTAGCCGAAGACCCGGAAGCGGACGTCGTCGTCGATGAAGGTCTTGTCACCGGCCGGTTGCTTGATGCTGCCGAAGGGCATCTGGGCGCGCAGCAGCCAGCTGGCGGGCAGATTCCACTCCTTGTGGACGGCCTCGTCGATCAGCGGGTTGTAGTGCTGCAGGGAGGCGCCGATCCCCTCCTGTGCCAGGGCGGTCCAGACCGCAAACTGGGCGATGCCGGTGGCATGCTCGGACCAGATGGGGAAGTTGTCGGCATAGAGGGCAAACTTTTGCTGCAGATCCTCAATGACGGCCCTGTCTTCGAAGAACAGCACTGTGCCGAAACCGGCACGGAAGCTGCCATCCACCTTGGCTTCGCTCTGGGGATAGGCTTCGGGCGGGACTATCTTCTTCAGTTCCGCCTTGACGATGTCCCACAGCTTGTGGTGCTCGGCCCCGAACAGGATGACGGCACGGGAGCTCTGGGAGTTGAAGGAGGAGGGGCTGTGCTTGACGGCATCCTGGATCAGGGCGGTCAGCTTTGCCGGTGAATGAGGAACCTGGTCACCCAGGGCATAGATGGTACGACGTACTTTGATCTGTTCGATAAACGGACTGCTCATAACATCTCCTTGATGTGATAAATCATCATCGCCAGGGGGGGGCTTAAATTCCATCTGGCTCCGATTTCTCGAGTCATGGACTATATCACCCTCTGCCCAAGAAACCGTCAACACAGGGTGATGACTGTTTCTACTTTTTATTGATATGCATATGCAGAGAGTGGCATCGCCCATCTGCCATGGTTGATATGGTTTTAATCAATAACCTTGGTAGTTAATGATTTCAATCATTTTTTTTAAAACACTTTCCACCATAGAATCGCTCTCGTATGACATTTTATAGAGGGCGGCATGGCAGGAGAGATCATCAAACAGCGTTACTACTTCCTGACCCCGCTCTCGTTTCTCCTCGGCATACTGGTGCTGGTCGCCACCCTGCTGCTGGCCGTGGCCAGCTACCTGCGCAGCATCGACAAGACGGTGGCCGGCTACGGCCACATGATCAGCTCCATCGAGGCGGCCCTGCTCCACGAGCTGGTGCTGGCCAATCGGCGCCAGCTGGCTGTGCTGGAGGCCTCCCTGGACAAGGCCGCCATCGCCCGTGGCGAGCCGGCCGACAACCCTCTCTGGGCCATCGCCCATCAGATCAAGCGTGACAGCCACTACATCCACTTCTACAGCGTGCGATCCGACCGGATCAGCAGTTACCCCCGCCTGGATCTGCCGGCGGCATACCGGGCCGATCAGCGGCCCTGGTATAAGGTGCTCTCGATGCCG
The DNA here is from genome assembly GCF_019218705.1 of Aeromonas sp. sif2433. NCBI lineage: Bacteria > Pseudomonadati > Pseudomonadota > Gammaproteobacteria > Aeromonadales > Aeromonadaceae > Aeromonas > Aeromonas sp. sif2433. The sequence goes on along the minus strand of NZ_JAHUXD010000008.1, from coordinate 102,891 downwards.
GGGGACGAGCTGGTCTGGTTCGGCCCCTACGCGGAATTTGGCACCCAGCAGCGGATCCTGACGCTGATCAAGCGAGTGAGGGACGCCGACGGCTCGCTGCTCGGCCTGCTGATGGTGGACATGTCGTTCAACAGCATCCAGCAGGCGCTGCGACGGGCCATGGGGGAAAACCAGGCGGCCATCTACCTCAGCCAGCGTGGGAGCGGGCGGCTGGTGGTGGGCCACAATCTGGCGTTGTTGCCGAGCGGGCTCTCGAGCAGACCTGAGCCCGACGGGATCGGTCTGGACGTGATCCGGCAGGGTAGCCATCTTAGGCTCGAGCTGGCCGACATCGACTGGGATCTCAACATCTATCTGCCCCCCGCCCTGTTTCACGACAGCCTCTACGAGGCGCTGCTGTTGGTGGTGTTGCCCCTGAGCCTGATGCTCGCCACCTGGTTTTGCAGCATCCATTTCCTGGTGCGGATCTTCCGCCAGGAGCAGGCGCTGGTGGCAGGCTCCCTGGGTGGCATAGTGAGGGATCCGCTGAAGGTACGCCGACCGGCTCGCCGCAAGCCCTGGTTCGTGCACGGCAGCCTGGGGGAGATCGATCTGGTCAGGGCGAGTCTGCTGGAGGGGCAGGATGCCCTGCTGCACGATCCCCTCACCGGCATCATGAACAGGCGTGCCTTCGATCAGCACAGGCTCAGGCTGGAGCAGGAGCAGATCCCCCACTGGCTGGTGCTGCTGGATCTGGATTGCTTCAAGCAGATCAATGACAACTGGGGCCACGGGGTGGGGGATTCGGTCCTCTGCCGGGTGGCGAATACCCTGGCGGCTGAGCTGGGGGAGGGCCGGGTCTACCGCATCGGTGGCGATGAGTTCGCCGCCCTGCTGCCCTGGGAGCAGGGGGAGGTCGAGGGTCGTCTGACCTATCTGCTGGCCCGGGTGCGGGCGTTGCAATGGCGCGAATTCATGGGGCCCGTCACCCTGAGTGCGGGGGGCGCCCACTACCCGCAGGAGCAGGGCACCTTGTTCGAGCGCGCCGATGAACAGCTCTATCGGAGCAAGCGACAGGGACGGGACTGCTGGCATCTGTCACCCACTCAACCTGCCCCCAAAGGGGAGGTGGTGACAGTATCTGTCTGAGCGCCATCATGAGAAAGAGAGCCTGAATGCCTGAGAAAGGGGTCACAGCGGGGATGATTTCCCATGTGACCTTTTTTTTTAATTAATTTTCAGTCTGTTAGCTTGTTTGATTGCGTCATGTCGCGAAGGAGAGACAGTCTGCCTGCCGGCGGAGAGGCCGTTATTTCAGTAGCGGAGTCCGGGGCGCTTTGTATAGTGCAGGGAAAAATAATCAATCAGTCATCAGGTTTGACAGGAGTACCCCATGGAGATGAACAAGCACGGCATGAGCGCAATGGCGCTGTTGGGCGCGCTGCTGTTGGCGAGCGGCCCGGTGCTGGCCTCTGAAACCCTCAACACCATACTCGGTGGCGGTGCTGGTGGCGTCGCGGGCACCATGATCGGCAAGCAGTTGGGCGGTGATACCGGCGCTCTGGTCGGTGCCGCAGTCGGTGGTGCGGCTGGTGGTGCGGCCACGGCCAACAAGGGCAACAAGAACGAGGCCGCCCTGGGGGGCGCCGTCGGTGCACTGGGTGGTGCCGCCATCGGCAAGAGCGTGGGCGGCAGCACCGGCCAGCTGATCGGTGCCGGCATCGGCGGGGCCGGTGGCTCTGCCATAGGTGCCAAGACAGGTGACGGCCACAAGAGCAACAACGATCGCTATTACGACGACGGGCACTCTCACAGGCACCACAAGAAATACAAGAAGCACAAGAAGCACAGATGGCACGACGACGACTGATCTCATCCGTGGGGTGAGCCAGTGGTTCGTGACAAGAATGCCAGTCAAGCCTGACTGGCATTTTTCGTTGCGGTATGGCTGCGGTATCCGGGCCGTAAAACGTCCGGCGCCTTGGTCCAACGTCCCCGGTGGAAGGCAGATGAACAAAGTAATGATCAAAACATCAATACTATTAATATTTTAGCAATATAAAGGAGTTAGGTTAGCCGGACCTCTTACTCAACAAGGTTATTCTCATGTCTATCCCAACACCTCGCCTCCTTAGCCTGGTGCTCTTTTCTCCCCTGTTGCTCTCGGCCTGCAATGACAATGAGTCGACATCCCAGCCTGATACCCCACCACACCTGTTCAACGAGCCCAGGGCCTTCGATCTCGAGGCGCATCGTGGCGGCCTCGGCCTCGTCTCGGAAAGCACCCTGGCTGCCTTCACCAATGCCCTGGAGATGGGGGTCACCACATTGGAGATGGACACCCAGATCACCCGGGATGGCATAGCGGTCGTGACCCATGATCGCAAGATCTCGGACAAGAAGTGTCTGGATACCCAGCCCGCCAGCGAGGGCGACCCCCAGTACCCCTACGTGGGCAAATACATCAAGGATCTCACCCTGGCGCAGGTGAAGACCCTGGACTGCGGCTCCCTGCCGCTTGCCGATTTTCCCGAGCAGGTGCTGGTCCCCGGCGCCACCATGCCGACCCTGCAAGAGGTGTTCGCCCTGGTGAAGTCCTATCAGGCCGATCAGGTGCTGCTCAATATCGAGACCAAGGTCGAGGCGGCCGCACCGGAGGAGACGGCCCCCCGGGAGCTCTTCGTCAAGACGGTGCTCAAGGATATCCGTGACGCCGGCCTGATGCGGCAGGCGACCATACAGAGCTTCGACTGGGGTGCGCTCATGCTGACAAGGGAGCTCGAACCCAGCCTGCCCATCATAGCCCTGACCAATGGCCAGCCATTCCTGCAGGTTGGCATGCCGGGCGCCTCTCCCTGGCTGGGGGGGATCGACATCGATGACTTCAATGGGGATCTGGTGCAGGCCGTGGCCTCTTTCGGTGCCAACGCCATCTCTCCGGTGCACGGGGATCCTCAGGGGGGTCGCTACGGGGATCCCGGCTATGTGGAGTACACCACCCCGGATCTGGTCGATGCGGCCCATGCCGAGGGCATCAAGGTGATCCCCTGGACGGTCGACGATGAGGGCACCATGAACCGCATGCTGGAGAACGGGGTCGACGGCATGATCACCGACTACCCGGATCGGCTGCGGGTGGTGATGGAGGCGCGGGGTATCCCGTTGCCACTCTCTGTCTCTCCGCGTTGAGGCGCGATGGAGGCCGTGCCAGCAGGCATGAGTTCGGCCATGTGCGGATAGTGCAGAGATAGGCGCAGAAATAAGCACAGAGACAAGTGCAAAGAGACGAGGTGCAACCGCAGCTTGGTCTCGACCCCGGCTCTGATCGGGAACAATAGAAGAGGGGAGGCATGGTGCCTCCCCTCTCTTTTTCGCTTCTTTGCCGCAACGTCACTGCCTTGGGAGTCGAGCTCCTTCGGCTGGGATCTGTCAGCCGGCTGGGCCTGTGTCGAGGCCCTGCGTCAGACCAACCGGTGCTGGCGCCGCCCCTCGGCGAAGGCGTTGATGTTGTCGATCAGCTGATCCGCGAGGCGCTGCATCGACTCCTCGCTGGCCCAGGCCACGTGCGGGGTCAGGATGAAGTTCGGGTACTGCAGGGCCTGCATCAGCGGGTGGTCCGGGGGCGGCGGCTCCTGGCTCGCCACGTCGAAGCCGGCGCCACCGAGCCGGCCGTTGGCCAGCGCCATCAGCAGCGCCTGCTCGTCCACCAGGCCGCCGCGGCCCACGTTGATGAGCAGGGCACCCGGCTTCATCAGCGCCAGCTCCCGCGGACCTATCAGGTTGCGGGTGTAGGGGGTGAGCGGGCAGTGCAGGCTGATGACGTCCGCGCTCTGCAGCAGCTCGTCCAGCGGCAGCCGATCCTCGTCTGCCGCCGCGCCGACCTGGCTCTGGGCGTAGCGCACCTCCATGCCGAGGGCGCTGGCCCGTTGCCCCAGGGCCTGCCCCAGGGTGCCCTTGCCGATGATGCCGAGCCGCTTGCCGTGCAGATCCGAGATGGGGTGATCGAAGAAGCAGAACTGGCCGCTCTGTTGCCAGCGCCCCTCCAGCAGGGACTGGCGCCAGGCGAACAGGTTGCGCGACAGGGCCAGTATCAGCGCCATGGCGTGCTCGGGGACCGAGGGGCCCGAGTAGTTACGGATGTTGCACACGGCGACGTTGGCGGCGCGGCACGCCTCCAGATCCAGGTTGTCGCTGCCGGTGGCGGCCAGGGCGATCAAGCGCAGCTCCGGCAGCTGGGCCAGCTCGGCTTTGCCGATGCGCACCTTGTTGATGATGGCGATGCTGGCACACCTGAGCCGCTCCACCACCAGTTCGGGAGTGGTGTGCGGGTAACTTTGCCAGTGATGGGGAAAGTCGGGACGACGCAGGTTGATACCGGCGTCCAGGGTGTCGCTGTCGAGAAACACGATTTGCTGCATTAAGCCTCCTGCCATTCTCTGCCACTGCAGAGTCGCCATGATGCCAAAGATGGGGGGGCGGGGGCCAGCCCGATGAGCCGGTGGCGGATGGCGTGTCGGAAGCCGCTCATCCCCCGGCCGGGGAAGATCAGATCCAGCCGAGGTGGGTCAGCCAGCCCTGGATGCGGGCGGGTGTCTCGTCCAGTTCCATCAGGGCGTAGGGACGGTAATTGAGCTTGTGGCTGCGCCGGCTCTCGCTGCGCCTGGCCTCGGCCGCCAGCAGCGGCCAGCGGCCGCCGTCCTCCTGATAGAGATCCAGGGTAGGGACGCTGGCCTGGGCCACCTGTTTGGCCAGGGTCTGGTTGCTCAGCTGGTTGGGGAAGAAGCCATCCAGCAGCACCAGGGCATCGGGGGCGGGCAACTGCTCGCTGGCGATGAGGTTGGCGGCCCAGGCCGCGCTGGTGCCCTGGGCCAGCAGCAGCTTGAAGCCCCCCTCCTGCCACTTGGCGTCACTCAGCTTGACGATGCGCTCGGCAAATTGCTGGCGAAACTGGTCGATGGCTTGCTGCTTCTTCTCGGCGGCCGGATCCAGCTCGGTCTGTTGGGGGGAAGGGAGCAGCAGCAGGGTGTCGAAGCCGAGCCGGCCGAGGGCCCGGGTCAGCTGCCACAGCTGGCCGCTGCGCTGCCAGTCCGGCAGCAGGATCGCCAGCCCCAGGTAGTTGTCGCTGTCGTGCTTGGCAAACAGCACCCGCTGCTTGTCTATCTGGGCGCTGTCCGCCACCCCCTTCCAGTCGCTCTCCTGCCAGTGATCGAGCGGGGCTGGGGGCGAGATCTCGCTGGCCGGCGAGGTGGTGCTCGCCAGCAGGGTCAATATCAGCAGTGGTAAGGATAATCTGGCCATGATGCGCTCCCCGGTTGACAGGGTTAGCGGCGCCGGGCCGGTTTTCTGAAGGGGGATCTGCGAGAGCAGGCAGGGAGAGGGAAGGGCTTGCCTCTCCCTCTCAATGGGCTCAGCGGCGGGCAAGCCTCCCAAGCTGCCTGTCGTGCAGGGGGGAGAGCAGCAGCAGGGCGCTGATGGCGCCGATCAGGGCGAAGAACATGTCGGACTGGGTATCCCAGGGATCCCCCTGGGTGCCGAGGAACTCGTCGGCACCCTGACCCAGCGCCAGCGCGGCGCCCCACTCGATCAGCTCATAGCTGGCACTGATGGCGAGCACCACGCTGAGCACCAGGAACACCAGCATGCGCTTGCCCTGCACATGGTGGCCGCGCAGCAGTATCTCCCGGCAGGCCAGGGCGGGGATGAAGCCCTGGCAGAAGTGGCCAATCTTGTCATAAGGGTTGCGGCTGAGCTCGAACCACTGCTGCAGATCGAAGCCGAGCGGTACCCTGGCATAGGTGTAGGCCCCTCCCAGCATCAAGACCGCCGCATGAAGGAAGATGCCGAGGTAGAGCAGGGTGGTGAGGGGAAAACGTTCATTGCTCAGCCACAGCAGCGGCACGACGATCAGCACGGGGGCGACCTCCAGCAGCCAGGTGACCCTGTCATAGGGTTGCCAGCCGGAGATCACCAGCAGCACCAGGGTGAGGGACAGCAGCAGGAGTTTTTGATGGGATGTCATAGCGGACCTGTGGTGAGGGAGAAACATGACTTCATTATTTAGCCGGATCCCGCGTCGGGCGAAAGGGGGCCGACTGAATTCTCCCCAATGTCCGGGGCCTTGTCACTGACCGGGGCTGAATGTGGTGCTTGCCCGCGCCATGGACAAAAAAAAAAGCGAGCCAGGGGCTCGCTTTTTTCAGCACGGGGTTCGAGCAGTCGGATCAGTTGACGCGACGCTTGAACTCGCCGGTACGGGTATCGATCTCGATCTTGTCACCGATCTCTACGAAGGCGGCCACGGCCAGCTCGTAGGTGGTGCCCTTCAGGCGGGCAGGCTTGGTCACTTTACCGGAGGTGTCGCCACGGGCGGCCGGCTCGGTGTACTCGACTTCACGGACGATGGTGGTCGGCAGTTCGACGGAGATGGCTTTCTCGTTGTAGAAAGTCACTTCGCAGATGTCTTCCATGCCGTCAACCATGTAGTTCAGCGCGTCACCCAGGTTGTCTTTCTCGACGTCGTGCTGGTTGAACTCGGTGTCCATGAAGACGTACAGCGGGTCGGAGAAGTAAGAGTAGGTGCACTCTTTACGCTCCAGCTGAACGACTTCCAGCTTGTCGTCGGCCTTGAATACGGTCTCGGTGGCGCTGCCGTTCAGCAGGCCTTTCAGCTTCATCTTGACCACGGCGGAGTTACGGCCGGATTTGTTGAATTCGGCTTTCTGGACCACCATCGGCTCGGTACCGATCATGACGACGTTACCAGCGCGGATTTCCTGTGCGGTTTTCATGTAAAAAATTCCTGTGCGTATACGGGCAGATAAAAACTGCCAGATTATATACGGCTTTCTAAAAATTTCACCAGCCGAGTGACGAGATCCCCATCGGCAAGCAACTTCTGTGACCAGGTTCGCGCATGTTGTTGCGAAATAGTGTCGTATTGCGGCCATTGGGCCCAGAGTTCGCGGACATCGTCGCCCTGGTTGAGGGCATGGTTGAAGGCGCGCAGCCACTGGGAGGCCTGGGGCGGCAAGTCGGCCAGATAGTGGTCGAGAAAGTCGTCCAGCTTGGTCAGGTGGGCGAGATCTTCCTGGGGGTAGATGTGCCACAGGAAGGGCCGCGCCGCCCACTGGGCACGTACGAAGGAGTCCTCGCCGCGCACCAGGTTGAGATCGCAGCTCCACAGCAGCCGATCGTAACCGGCCTGATCCGTCATCGGCAGCAACTTGATGGCGAGCTGGCCCGAATGCAGCAGATCCCCGGCCTGGGCGGTGGGGAGGACGTGCTCCAACCCGGCGCCACGCAGCACATCCCCCAGTGAGCGCCCGAGCGGCAGCAGCAGGGTGACCGGGGTCGGGCCCTGGCACCAACGCTCGACCAAGCTGATGAGCGCCGCGCTCTCGTAGGTAAACAGGCTGACCCTTAGTTCGTCTGCCGCTTTGGGTGCCAGCCCCAGGCTGGCCCAGTAGGCGTCGAGCCCCGCCTGATCTTGCTGCCAGCGCTCCCGCTCGGCGATCAGCCCCCGCTCGCACAGCAGGCCGCCGGTCCTGGTGGTGAAGCCCGGGAAGAAGAAATACTTGTCGAGGCTCCGATTGCCGACCCGCTGCGGCGAGGCGAGGCCGTGGCACTCCTCGACCCAGCTCTCGGCACTGAGATACTCCAGATTGATCCAGCAGGGGGGCGGGGTCTGGCCGGCCATGGCATGGGCGAAGGCGGTGGGCAGCTCGCAGGCGAACGCCTCTATGACCACCCGGGCCGGGATCACGGACGGCGGCAGGCTGGGGCGCCAGTGCTGGATATAGATACCCTGCTGCCACTGGCCGTCCAGCTCGGGATCCAGCCCGGGGCAGATGCGGGCGAAGCTGGTCAGATCGTCCACCCAGAGCCGTACCTTACCCTGTCCCTCCTGCTCCAGTTGGCGGGCGAGCCGCCAGGTGACGCCGATGTCGCCGAAGTTGTCCACGACGCAGCAGAAGATATCCCAGTCGAAGGGGGGCAGAGGGAGAGGCGAAGAGGTCGTCATGGGCGGGTCACCGGATACACAGAAGAGATAAAAAAACCGGTGTGCAGGTTAGCACACCGGTGGACAGGCTTCTAACGGTCGGCGCTGGGCCGAAGAGGAACTTACTCCTTGCCGTAGACGTTGTTCTCCTGCTCGCGCACCCGGATGAAGGTGGTGCGCTTGGTCAGCTCTTTCAGCTGGCTGGCGCCTACCACATAGAGGCAGGTGGAGCGCCCGTAACGGGGGAGGAACTTACTCCTTGCCGTAGACGTTGTTCTCCTGCTCGCGCACCCGGATGAAGGTGGTGCGCTTGGTCAGCTCTTTCAGCTGGCTGGCGCCCACATAGGTGCAGGTGGAGCGCACGCCGCCGAGGATGTCGCGCACCGTGTTCTCGACCGGGCCGCGATAGGGCAGCAGCACCATCTTACCCTCGGAGGCGCGGTAGTCGGCGACGCCGCCGGCGTGCTTGTCCATGGCGCTGGACGAGCTCATGCCGTAGAACTTCATGAAGGGGGAGCCCTCCACGTCCACCACCTCGCCGCCGCACTCCTCGTGGGCCGCCAGCATGCCGCCCAGCATCACGAAGTCGGCACCGCCGCCGAAGGCCTTGGCCACGTCGCCCGGGCAGGTGCAGCCGCCGTCACCGACGATCTGGCCGCCGAGGCCGTGGGCCGCATCGGCGCACTCTATGATGGCGGAGAGCTGGGGATAGCCGACCCCGGTCTTGACGCGGGTGGTGCAGACCGAGCCCGGGCCTATGCCGACCTTGACGATGTCGGCGCCGGAGAGGATCAGCTCCTCCACCATCTCGCCGGTGACCACGTTGCCAGCCAGGATCACATGATCCGGGCAGGCCTCGCGGATCTTGCGCAGGAACTCGACGAAGTGCTGGGAGTAGCCGTTGGCCACGTCCACGCAGATGAAGCGCAGGGCCGCCGACATGGCCAGGATCTGGCGGGTCTTGATGAAGTCCTCTTCCGAGGTGCCGGTCGATACCATGACATGGCCCAGCAGGGCCGGGTCTGTCTCGTTGACGAAGGTCTTCCACTGCGCGAGGCTGTAGTGCTTGTGTACCGCCGTCATCATCTCGAAGCCAGCCAGGGTCCTGGCCATGGCGAAGCTGCCGACGGTGTCCATGTTGGCGGCGATGACGGGCACGCCCTGCCATTGGGTCTGGGTATGTTTGAAGGTGAACTGACGGGTCAGGCTGACTTGGGAACGGCTCTTGAGAGTGGAGCGCTTGGGGCGGAACAGGACATCCTTGAAACCGAGCTTCAAGTCTTCTTCGATACGCATGACGAATTCCTTATTGAGCCTTGTTGAAAGTCACTTTTGCAGTGGGCAAATTTTCGGCAGGCGCAAAAAAACCGCAGGTTTTCGAGGCCTCCGGTTTACAACAGTCTAGGGAAAAATCGCCTCAGAACAAGACTGATAATTCACTCATCGTTGTGGTAGCCTTTGGCGTCACAACCTGAGCGCGGCAGCAGGGTCATCCAGCACCTCTGTGCCGCGTCGCTCCCCACCTCATCTCCCCCCTTAATATTCTCCCATGGTCAGCGATTGTCGCGCCCTGAGCCTGCGGCCTGTCTGGCTTCCCGACTTTATCCAAGGCGTGCTTTTTGCCAGTTGACAGTCGCCAGCCTGCTGCCCACTCTGGCAGGGCGGGCCATTGCCGGTCCGCGCCGACGAGGAAGACACCGTGCCCGGATCACATAAATTTCGCTGGTTGTTGCTGGCCAGCCTCTGCCTGTCGCCTGGCGTCTGGGCGGCCCCGACCGTCTATGGCTGGATCGAGAAGGGCTTGATCATGCCGGATGGAGTGGCGGTGAAGATGAAACTCGATACCGGCGCCCTCACCTCGTCCCTGGATGCGCGCTCGTTGCAGCACTTCAAGCGCGATGGCAAGCCCTGGGTGCGCTTCACCCTGGAGCTGACCGATGCCAACACGGACAAGGTGGTGCGCCAGACCCTGGAGCGCCCGGTGGAGCGCAGCGTGACGGTGCGTGGCGCCGGCGGCATGGAGCAGCGACCCACGGTCAGCATGTCCATCTGCCTCGGCGACAAGGTCTACAAGGAGTGGTTCACCCTGCGGGATCGCAGCGACATGATCTATCCGGTGCTGTTGGGGCGGCGCCTGCTGGCCGAGCTGGGGCCGGTGGATGCGAGCCGCACCTTTACCGTCCAGCCCAGCTGCGGCTAGGTGGTGCTAGTTTAGGGGAGAAGACCCACTGGTTATCCTTGACGGCCCACACAGGGCCGTCGTCATTTGTGCTCGGCCGGCTGGGGCGGGGTCGCGAGCCAGATGCTCACCTCCAGCCCGCCATGGGGCCGGTTGTGCACATCCAGATCCGCGCCATGCAGCTCGGCGATGCGGCGGACTATGGCCATGCCGAGCCCCACCCCGTCCCCCTGCTGGGGATTGACCCGGAAGAAGCGCTCGCACAGCCGGGAGAGGGCTGCGGTGGGGATGCCGGGGCCGCTGTCCCTGATGTCGACCCTGACCCTGTTGCCTTCCGCGGTGATCACCACCGCGATCTCGCCCCCTGCCGGGGTGTAGCGCACCGCGTTGTCGATGAGGTTGCCAAACATCAGATCCAGCAACACCGCCTGTCCCATCACCTGCAGGTGCTCGGCGCCCTCCAGCGAGAGCTGCTGCCCCTTCTTCAGGGCGAGGGGGGCCAGGGCGGCCAGGGTGCCTTGCAACTGCTGGCTCAGATCCAGCTTGTGTAGCGCCAACGCCTGCTGATTGTCGATGCGGGCCTGGGTCAGCAGCTGGCGGATCAGCCGATCGCTGCGATCGAGTGCCAGCAACATCTTGCGCAGCGCCTGCTCGCGGCTGGCATCGTCCTCCGCCGCCATCAGGTTTTCGCTGTGGATGCGCAGCACCGCCAGCGGGGTGCGCAGCTCGTGGGCCGCCTCGTTGGTGAACTGCTTCTCACGCTCTATGGTGTCGGCCAGGGTGTGCATCAGCCGGTTGATCTCCCCCACCAGCGGCGTCAGCTCCTCGGCCTTGATGGCCAGGTTGAGCGGGCTCAGGTTGGCGGGATGGCGCTCGCTGATGGCTTGTGCCACCTGGCGCAGCGGAGCCAGCCCCGCCGAGATCAGCCACCACAGCAGGCCGAGCAGGAAGGGCAGGGTGATGAACAGCGGCAGCATGGTCAGGGTGGCCATCTTGCTGGCCAGCTCGCCGCGCTCGTCATCCCGCTCCGCCACTATGAGCCAGGTGCGCTGCTCCTCGTTGTAGAGGGTGAAGGTGCGCCACTCGTGGTGATCCTTGGTCTCGCTGTTGAAACCGCGCTCCAGGGTGGTCAGCGGCTGGGTCGGCGCACTCGGCGATCGCAGCAGTATGGCGCCTTGCTCGTTCAGCAGCTGGAAGTAGAGGTTGTGCTCGAACTCGTGGCCGAAGGGGGTGAACTCGTTGTCCTCCCCCAGATGACTGAAACTGCGTTTTTCTTGATGCGGCTCGTCAGGAATGGCCTGTTCCCACTCTTCGTAGACGGCGCCATCGCTGGGCAGCTCGCCGCTCTGCTCCAGATAACGGCTGAGCAGCTGGTTGGTGATGCGGGCGGACTGGGCGAGACGGGCATCGAACAGCTCCTCCATCTCGTGGTTGGCCTCCAGGTAACCGATGAAGCCGCTGACCGCCAGGCTGACGCTGACCAGGGCCAGGACTCCTGCGAGCAGGAAACGGCGAATGGAACTGGGGCGTCTCATCGTGCGGGTATCCGTGTGGCCTGATCAAGCTGGGGGATGATGTAGCCGACGCCGCGGATGTTGCGGATAAGCTCCGAGTAGAGCTTCTTGCGCAGGTGGTGGATGTGCACCTCCACCGCGTTGCTCTCGGCCCCCTCGTCCCAGCCGTAGAGGCTCTGTTGCAGCTGCTCCTTGCTCAGCACCCGGCCGCTCTGGCTGATGAGCTCCAGCAGCAGCTTGTATTCGTGGGGGGTGAGCCTGACGGGCTCGCCCTGATAGGTGACCTGTTGCGACTCGGGGTAGAGGAGGATGTCGCCATACTCCAGCGTGGCCTGCGCCTGGCCCTTGCTGCGCCGCGCCAGGGCGCGCAGCCGGGCATTGAGCTCCTGCAGGGCGAAGGGCTTGACCATGTAGTCGTCGGAGCCCGCATCCAGCCCGACCACCCTATCGTCGAGGGCATCGCGGGCGGTGAGGATCAGCACGGGCAGCTGGTGCCCCTCCCGGCGCAGCTTGCGTAGCAGGCTGATGCCATCGATATCGGGCAGATTGAGATCCAGGATGAGGGCGGCAAACTCTTCACTCTTGAGCACCGACAGGGCGGGCAGCCCCTGCTGCAACCAGTCCACCGTATAACCACTGTGGCGAAGGGCATCCACCATGCCATCCCCCAGCATCACATCATCTTCCACCAGCAGGATCCGCATTCTTATTCTCCCTTAAACGACGCAGCCCACCAGCATGAGCATGCAAAATCTGCGACCACCAGGATCCGCATCGTCATTCTCTCTGAAACGACGCTGCCCACCAGTATGCAAGCGGGTGGGCAGAGTTGAAATAACTGTTTGGTTCAGCGTGTTTTTATAACTTGGCGAGGCGTTCGCGGATCTCCCCTCGTCGCCCTTCGTCAGCCACTTCACGGCCCGGGCGACTCGGCGCGGCCAGCGCCTTGTCCAGATAGGCCCTGGCTTCGGCCTTGCGGCCCTGATCGAGCAGGAAGTCGCCGTAGAAGTAGTTGGGGTCGATGCCGTTCGGGTTGATGGCCAGTGCCTGCTTGAGCAACTGCTCGGCCTTCTCGTCATCACCGAATCCTACCGGCCAGCCCGGTACCTGATAGTAGAGCGACCCCAGGCTGGTGTAGGCGGAGCCTTCCAGCGCCCTGGGATCCTGTTTTAGGGCTATTTCCAGCTTCGCCTTGGCCTCTTTCACCAGGCTGAGGGCCCCCAGCCCGCCCTTGGCGCCGGCCCATGTGCTCTTGACGATGGCCGACCAGATCAGCAGATCGGTGCGAAAGGCCTCCTTGGCGCTGGCCTGATCGGCCTGGCTGCTCAACTGCTCCAGGCAACTCTCCTTGGCCTTGCCGGTCTGCTGATACTGGCAGTGGGCCCATTGCTGCTGGATGCTGGGCAGGGTGTCGGCGGCCTGGGCCAGACCGCTCCCCAGGGTGAGTAGCAAGAGGGCATGGCGGCTAAACAGGGTGCGGGAAATGCTGTGCTTCATCTTAAGGTTCCTTCTCTGTCATGACGGAGGTGGGGCTGCCCGACTTGCCCGCGGCGGGCGCGGCCGAGTGGCGGGCATGACGCTCGATGATGGGTCTTTGCCTGGCCAGCGCCTTGTCGACGAGGCCCGGCAGCAGGCCGTTGAGGCGCACGAACAACTTCTCCGGCCAGCCGAGCCAGCTGCTGCGGGTTTCGTTGCACAGGGCGATGACGGCGGCCTCGGCCACGTCCTGCGGGCTGTCGGTGCGGGTGCCGAGTGCGGCGTTCATCTCGTAGGCGGCTTCCGAGTTGAGATGGGTACGGGTGGCGCGCGGAGCGAAGTGCAGCACCTTGACGCCGGTCCCTTCCAGCTCGCGTCCCAGCGCCTCGCTGAAGCCGCGCAGGGCGAACTTGCTGGCACAATAGACGCTGTAACCCGCATAACCGATACCGCCAAAGCTGGAGCCGATGTTCATCACCACGGCGGGTTTGCGCAGCCTCGGCAGCAGGGCGCGGGTGAGCTGGATCGGCGCCTCTATGTTGAGCCGCAGTTGGCGTTCCACCTGTTCGATGCTCTGATCCTCCAGCCAGGCAAACTGGTTGCAACCGGCGTTGTTGATCAGCACATCCAGCCCTTCATCCAGTGCGGGGTGTTGCAGCAGGCGCGCCCGCTCCTCAGGGGAGCTCAGGTCGGCGACCACGATCTGGTGACGTTCCGGATGGGTCAGCTCCTTGCAGAGGCGCTCCAGTGTGCTGGTCCTGCGTCCGTGCAACAACAGGTGCGCCCCCTGCGCCGCCAGCTCCTGGGCCAGCGCTTCGCCGATCCCGCCGCTGGCGCCCGTGAGCAGCACCTTTTTTCCTTCAAGCTTCATCGTGTCTCTGCATCCGTTAGTTGATAGAGCATGTCGGCGTAGAGGCGGTAGACCACCCTGGCCGAGTGAATGATGGCGGCCTGATCGGCGGGGTCTTCCAGCCGGTTCATCAGGGATTCGAAGAACTTGAGGTGCTCCTGATCCAGCGCACCGTGGGAGCTCAGGTAGCTCATCGCCTGGGGCAGCAGGCCGAGGCCGCTCTTGAGCTGGTCCGCCACTGTCAGGGCGATGGCGACGCTGGTGCCTTCCAGCACCTGCACCATGCCGAAGAAGCCCATGGGGTTGCCGCGCTGGATCTGGTCATAGAGAAAGGCCACCATCAGCTCGATGGGCAGGCCGGGCTGGCCGTGGCGCACCGCCTCGGCATCGCCACCGCAGGCGCGGATGTCATTGAGGATCCACTCTTGATGGCCGTACTCTTCGTCTATGTACTCCTTGATGGCCTCTCGTAGCCACTCGTGCTCCTGCCCGAGCTTGCCGCCGGTGGCCATCAACAGCGGCACCGTGTGACGCACGTGGTAGTAAGCCTCTGCCAGGAAGGCGAGATACGTCTCTCGGCTGATATCGCCGCGGCGGCAGGCTTCGATGATGGGGGCGCGAAACAGATGCTCACGCTCCTGGGCGGTGGCTTGTTGCAGGGTCTGGTAGAAGCTCATGAGCGCCCTCCTGTGAGGCATTGGCTGATCTGCCGGGAAAAGTGGTGATAGATCCGTTCGCGACGGGGGCGACCGTTGGCGGTCAGCAGCTCCGGATGTTGATCCAGTGCCACCGGCAGCCAGTGGTGAATACGGGCGTAATCGGGCAGGCGCTGGTTGAGCTGCTCGATCTGTTGCGCCAGTTGGGCATCTGCGCCGGGCAGCGGCTGGATCAGCGCCACGTTGGCGGGCTGGCCATCGCCGAAGACCACGATGCGGAGGATGGCGGGGCAGAGCTGAGCCTGGGCCTCGACCCATTCGGGGGAGAAGTTGCGGCCAAAGGCGGTGATCTGCAGGTTCTTCTTGCGCCCCGTGATGTGCAGGTAGCCCTGCTCATCCAGATGACCGAGATCGCCGGTGGCAATTTGGCTGGGTGGTGGCTCCTCCGTGCCCAGGTAGCCGAGCATGGCGGCCCCTTCCACCAGGATCTCGCCGTCGGCGGCGATCGCTACCCTGCAATGTGGCAGGGGCTGACCGACGCTGCCGAGGCGGTGTTCCTCCGGGCCATTGAGCGCCACGACGGAGCCGCATTCTGACAGACCGTAGCCTTCATAGACCGGCATCCCCAGCTCGCGGGCGTGGCTGATGAGCTCGGGGGCGACCTTGCCCCCGCCCACGGCGATGAAGCGCAGGGTGGCGAGGCGCTCGGCGAGCGCCCCATTGGCGCCGCACAGGGCGAGCAGCAAACGCAGCAACTCGGGCACCAGCACCAGGCTGTGGCTGGGCCAGCACAGCAGGGCCCGGGCCAGGGTGGCGGGCTCCAGCTTGCTGGAGCCTTCGAACCCCAATTCCTTGAGCGAGGGGATCTGGCTGCAGGCGCCGGTAAGCAAGGGCACATAGAGGCCAGTCAGGTTCTCCAGCAGGGTGGTCAGCGGCAGCAGGGTCAGGTGTTTCTCGACCCGCGCTGGCGCGACGCGTCTTGCCAGCGAATCGCAGACCGCCATCATCTGTTCAAGGGAGAGGCAGACCCCCTTGGGCTGCCCCGTGCTGCCGGAGGTGTAGGTGATCTTGGCGGTGCCGACTGGCAAGGGGGGCACCTGTGCCGGCTGCTTGCGCCACAGCGGCAGCTCGCCGACCGACAGGGTCAGGGGCTCGCAGGCCTGCCATCCCTCATGCTCGGGTCCTACCAGGGCATCGGCCCCGCTGCTTGCCAGCAACCAGGCTTGTTGCTCCGGGCTGAAGAAGTGAGGCACCGGGATGACCACGATCCCGGCCCGGGTGCAGGCCAGATCGATCAGCGCCCAGGGCAGGCCGTTGTCGAGCTGCAGCGCCAGCCGAGCGATGCCGGCCTGCTGCAACCGGTCGGCCAGACGCTGGATCTGCTGCCACAGGGTCTGGTAATCCAGCACTCCCTGGCGGCCCTGCAGCGCTGGCTGCTGTGGCGTCAGGCTGGCGTGGCGGGCGATGGCGTCGAACAGGCTCATTGGGCGCACCTCTTGTCACCGTCATGGTCGGCATGGCTAAAGAGGATGGGCATGGGCCCCAGCAGGTTGAGCAGCAGGCTGCTCTGGGCGAGCACGTCTCGCCCATGGTTGATGTCGCCTGCCATCACCTTGGGCTGGCAGCGGTAGTATTCTCCCCAGGCGCTGGCGTCCTCACCCACCTGATGGGCCTGGGCGGGGGCCAGCTCCACCGGATTGAGGCGCAGGCGGGCAAAGCTGTTGCGCAGCTTGGCGGTACCGGTGAACACCACGTAGTCGAGGGCGTTGTCACACAGCAGGCGGCACAGCGCCGCAAACATCAGGCGGGCATTGCCCGGTTCGCTGCAGGCCAGATTGCCCACCTCGATGATGCGGTTGCGGGCCGGACGTACCCCGAGGCGGGTTTCGATGGCGGCCTCGATGGGCTGCTCCAGATACTGCTCAAGATAGAGGGGGCATTCACTCCCCCCTGTGCTGGCGTGGTTGAGGCCGCAGGCGCCGACCAGCATGCCGTCTGCCCGATAGAGGCCGAGCAGGCAGGGCAGAAAATGGGGAATGTGGGCGTTGAATTCGAGGCCATAGGCGGCCTGGATAAAAGCTTGCAGCGCCATGACCTGCGGCGGGGATTCGGCCAGGGTCAACCTGTAGGGGGCTTGGATCTCTATGGTCATGGTTGGCTCCTTCTCTTGCGATGGGTTGAGAGTAAGAGGGCAAACTTAAGAGACCCTTAAGGAGCAAAAAAAGTTGTCAGCAGGGCGGCGGGCAGGCAATCTGCGCGGCTGTCACCCATGAGGATCCGCCATGTCATCAAGCGCCAGCTGCCCCCTCTGCTCGGCTCGCCACAGCTACCCGCTGCCCGTCGCCAGCAAGCATTATCATCGCTGCCAAAGCTGCGAGCTGGTCTGGCTGGATCCGGCCTGCCATCTGGCGCCGGCGGCGGAGAAGGCGGTCTACGACGGGCACGACAACCAGGTGGACGATCCCCGCTACCGCAGCTTCCTGATGCGGGCCTTCGGCGAGGTGCTGGCCCGGGTGCCGGCGCCGGCATCCGGCCTCGACTTCGGCTGTGGCCCCGGCCCCGCGCTGATCGCCATGGGACGGGAGGCGGGCTACGAGATGGCGGGCTACGACAAGTTCTACGCCGATGAGCCAGAGCTGCTATCGCGGCAGTACGACTTCATCACCAGCACCGAGGTGATCGAGCACATCGCCGATCCGCGCCGCGCGCTGGACGGGCTTTGGGATTGCCTGAGATCCGGCGGCATCCTGGTGCTGCAGACCCAGCGGGTGCTCGGTGACGAGCGCTTCAGGAGCTGGCGCTACCGCCACGATCCGACTCACATCGTCTTCTTCGCCGAGGCCTCGTTTCGTGCCCTGGCAGCCCGCTGGCAGGCGGCGGTCTGTTTCCCCCATGCCGATGTGGTCGTCATCACCAAACCCTGAGTGGGCCGTTTTCATTTGGCCATGAGTTGGGCATGCTGGGGGCCTGTTACCAAGGAGCTGGTATCCCCATGTCGATTCCCCATCTCTCGCTGCAAGACGCCCGTCATCTGCAGCTGGCGGCTCAGGGCCTGCTGACCCCCCCCAAGCGCGAGGCGGGCCCCGCCGACTTGCTGGCCTGCATCCGCCGCATGGCGCTGCTGCAGATAGACACCATCCAGGTGGTGGCACGCAGCCCCTACCTGGTGCTGTTCAGCCGGCTCGGTCACTACGATCCCGCCTGGCTGGATCAGCTGCTGGCGCGGGGTGACATCTTCGAGTACTGGGCCCACGAGGCCTGCTTCATTCCCCGCGAGGATTACCGGCTGCTGCGTCATCGCATGCTGGATCCCGCCGCCATGGGCTGGAAGTTCTCGGCCCAGTGGCTCAAGACCCACGGCGACGAGATAGAACAGATAGTCGAGCGCATTCGCCAGCAGGGCCCGGTGCGGGCGGCCGATTTCGAGCGCAAGGGACAGAAGGGCAACGGCTGGTGGGACTGGAAGCCGGAGAAGCGTCACCTGGAGGTGTTGTTCACCGCCGGAAGGCTGATGGTGAGCGAGCGGCGCAACTTCCAGCGGGTCTACGATCTCGCCGAGCGGGTGCGCCCGGGCTGGGACGATGAGCGGGATCTGCCGAGCCCTGAGCTGGCCCGGCGCGATATGGTGCGCGCCAGCTGCCGTGCCCTCGGGCTGGTCAAGACCGGCTGGGTGGCGGATTACTACCGGCTGCGCCGTGGCAAGTACGATGCCCTGCTCCATCAGCTGGCAGACGAGGGGGAGCTGCTGCCCGTGCGCGTCGAGGGGTGGCAGCACGGGGCCTTCGTCCACGCCTCCCTGGCCGATGAGCTGGCGCAGGCGCAGGCCGGCACCCTCAAGGCGACCCACAGCGCCGTGCTGTCACCCTTCGATCCCCTGGTGTGGGATCGCAAGCGGGCCAGCGAGCTGTTTGGCTTTGACTACCGCATCGAGTGCTACACCCCGGCGCCCAAGCGCCAGTACGGCTACTTCGTATTGCCCTTGCTGCGCCGTGGCAAGCTGGTGGGACGGCTGGATGCCAAGGCTCATCGCAAGGAGGGGGTGTTCGAGGTCAAGAGCCTCTATCTGGAGCAGGGAGTCAGGGTGAGCGCCAGCCTGGCACAGGATCTGGCGAAGGCGCTGCAAAAGCTGGCGGATTGGCATCAGACGCCCGCCCTGCGCCTCGGCGTCATGCCGGCCCCCCTGCGGGCCCTGTGGCCAGCGCCGCGCCCTTGGCCCGCAGGCTAAACGACAGCCAAACAAAAACCGGGCACTGGGCCCGGTTTTATCATGTGTTGCTGGCAACTGAAGGATTACTGGAGTACCAGCACCATCAGCAGGCCGACCGTGATGGCAGACACCAGGAAGGCGAAGCCATAGAACACATAGTGGTGCAGCTTGGTGGTGTGGATCCCAAGGTCGTGCAGGCCGTGATAGATGCGGTGCATGCCGTGCCAGATCGGCAGGGCGATGATCACCAGCAGGATGCAGGCACCCCACCAGGAGCTGGCGAAGGCGAGCACGCGCTCGTAGCTCATGGTCTCCACGTCCATGATGCCCATGGGCACCAGCAGACCGGTAATGAGGACAATCACCGGCAGCAGCATGGCGACCACCATGCCACCGGCACCAAACAGACCCCAGTAAATAGGTTCGTCAGAACGTCTCATGGTTTTCTCCTCAGGCGACGATGATCAGGACAAGCAGGGATACCACTGCCAGCGCCACATACTGGACGATGACGATCGGCTTCTCCGGCACCAGGTCTTCGCCACGGAAGATGCGCATGGCCTTGGGCGCCAGGGCGAACCAGGTCTTGGCATGGAACAGGCAAGCCGCCAGGGCGATGACATGGAACAGGATGGCGATTGGGCTTTGCAGGGATTCCAGCCAGCCGTTAAACGCTTCCTGACCCTGTACCAGTCGCAGCAGACCCCACATCAGCACCACGGCGTAGATGGAGACGAAGATACTGGTGCCTTCACGGATCATGTAACCGGTGTAGAAGGCGTTCTTCAGCCACCAGTCTTTCTTCATTTCGCGCACGTAGGGCTTACGTTTGCTATTGGTGTTGTTCATGGTCTCACTCCTGGTCTCAATCCGGCTTGAACATGGCGATCATGTAGTCCTTGGCGCTCTCGACCTTGCCAAGCTGGATAGCGGCGGCCGGATCCACGCCCTTCGGACAGACATCGGAACAGTAGCCCACGAAGGTACAGCCCCAGACACCCTCGTCCTGGCTGATGATCTTCATCCGCTCCTTGGACGCGCCGTCGCGGTTGTCGGCGTTGTAGCGATAGGCCAGAGCCAGTGCCGCCGGACCGGTGAACTTCTTGTTGATGCCGTACTGCGGGCAGGCGGCGTAGCACAGACCACAGTTGATGCACATGGAGAACTGGTGATACTTCGCCATGTCGGCCGGGGTCTGGGTATACTCGCCGTCACACAGGTTGCGCGGTTCGCTCGGGATGATGTAGGGCTTGATGCTCTCCAGCTTCTCGATGAAATCGGACATGTCGACCACCAGATCGCGCTCGATCGGGAAGTTGTTGAGCGGCTCGATCTTCATCTTGCCCGGCAGATAGTCGCGCAGGAAGGTCTTGCAACCCAGCTTCGGAATGCCGTTGACCATCATGCCGCAGGAGCCGCAGATCGCCATCCGGCAGGACCAGCGGAAGCTCAGGGTAGAGTCCAGCTGATCCTTGATGTACTGCAGCGCATCCAGCAGGGACATCTCTTTCAGGTAAGGCACCTGGAAGGTCTGCATCCAGGGCTCGTTGTCCTGCTCCGGTCGGTAGCGCAGGATCTCAATTTCGATCATCTCAGCCATTCTTCTTAGCCTCGTCTTGTTTCTCACCCTCGGAACCGTACACACGCTTTGCCGGTTGGGATTTAGTGATCTTCACATCGGAGTAATCGATGGTCGGGGCGCCTTCCTGGTTGTAGAAGGAGAGGGAGTGCTTGAGGTAGTTCACGTCATCCCGCTCTTCGTAACCATCCAGACGCTGGTGGGAGCCACGAGACTCTTTCCGGTTGATGGCGGAGTGAGCCATGGCTTCGGCCACGTCCAGCATGTAGCCCAGTTCGATGGCGTACAGCAGATCGGTGTTGAAGACAGAGGACTTGTCGTTGATCTTGACCTTCTTGTAACGGGCCTTCAGCTCGTTGATCTTGTCGATGGTGCCTTGCATCAGCTCTTCGGTACGGTAGATACCGACCCCGGCTTCCATGGACAGGCCCAACTCGTTGCGGATATCGGCCGGGTTTTCGGTGCCGTCGATGTCGAGCAAGGAGAGGTGCTGCTTGATCAGCTGCTGTGCCTTGGCGGCCAGCGCCTCGGTGTTGCCATGAGTCTGGGTCTTGGCAAACTCACCGGCGTGCTCACCGGCCACCTTGCCGAATACCACTATCTCGGACAGGGAGTTGGAGCCCAGACGGTTGGCACCGTGCAGACCGACGGAGGCACACTCGCCCAGGGCGTACAGACCTGGCATGCGGGTGGCGCACTGGCCGTTGGTCTCGATGCCACCCATGGTGTAGTGGGCGGTCGGACGAACCGGGATCGGCTCCTTGACCGGATCCACACCCACGTAGGCCTTGGCCAGTTCGCAGATGAAGGGCAGACGCTCCTTCAGGTACTTCTCGCCGAGGTGGCGCAGGTCGAGGTGAACCACGTCGCCCATCGGGCCCTGGATCACGCGGCCTTTCTGCTGCTCTTGCCAGAATGCCTGGGAGAGGCGATCGCGGGGACCCAGCTCCATGTGTTTGTTCTTCGGCTGGCCGACCGGAGTCTCCGGGCCCAGGCCATAGTCTTGCAGGTAGCGGTAGCCATCCTTGTTGAGCAGGATGCCACCCTCACCACGACAACCTTCGGTCATCAGGATGCCGGTGCCCGGCAGGCCGGTCGGGTGATACTGAACGAACTCCATGTCACGCAGCGGCACACCGTGGCGGTAGGCCAGGGCCATGCCGTCACCGGTGACGATGCCACCGTTGGTGTTGTAGCGATACACGCGACCGGCGCCACCGGTGGCCAGAATGACGGACTTGGCCTGAATGAAGCGGGTGATGCCGTTCTGGATGTCGAAGGTCAGGACGCCCTGGACGCGACCGTCTTCCACGATCAGATCCATACAGAAGTGCTCATCGAAGCGCTTGATAGTCGGATACTTGATGGAGGTCTGGAACAGGGTGTGCAGGATGTGGAAACCGGACTTGTCGGCGGCGAACCAGGTGCGGGGGATCTTCATCCCGCCGAAGCGGCGCACGTTGGCCTTGCCATCCGGCTTGCGGCTCCAGGGGCAGCCCCAGTGTTCCAGCTGGATCATCTCGTTGGTGGCATTGTTGACGAAGTAATCGACCACGTCCTGCTCACACAACCAGTCGCCACCGGACACGGTGTCGTTGAAGTGATTTTCGAGGGAGTCATCCTCACGGACGACGCCGGCGGCACCGCCTTCTGCCGCCACCGTGTGGCTGCGCATCGGATAGACCTTGGAGATCAGGGCGATCTCCAGCTCCGGGTGTGCTTCTGCTATGGCGATAGCGGCACGCAGGCCACCACCACCGGCACCGATGATGGCGACATCGGTCTTGATAATATCCACATCTGCCTCCTTAGGGATAGATTTGCTGGGCACGATTTTGCTCTATGAAAAAAATTCAGGCTTGATGCAAGTCAAACTGCTTTGTTTTAGTGCTTGGCAATGGTGGTTTTTATTAAAACCACCCCATTCCTTGGATAAAAATGCCGTCATTATCGCCATCCATCAGTGATCTGGATCAGCCGTAATCATTGCTCGGATTATTTTAACTCCAAGATTGTACGTAGTTTTCTTTCAAAAAAATGAGAAATGCCTCTCTTTTTAGGTATTACCCCTAAAGTTTTTAAGTTTTTTATCAAAAATATTTAATAATAATTATTCTCACGAAGCAGGGGGCAAAAATGCTTCAAAAAAGTAATGCGAATATAGTTTGAGAGGGACACGTATGCGTCAGGATGTTAATCGAAGGGAGAGGCAGATCACAGAGATGGGGGGAGTGAGGGGGGGATTATAACTACTGAAACCAAAAGACTTTATATAAGAAGGGGCCTGTATGGCTCCTTCTTATTTGACGGTATCAGATGCGGAACATGCCCACCTGATTGTTGAGTTCACCTGAAATATTTTTGAGTTGGGCCGACAGGTTGCGGGAGCTGTCGGCATCCACGGCCAGCTCATCGGAGACGTCCTTGACCGCCTGAATGTTGCGGCTGACCTCGTCGGTGACGGCACGCTGCTCCTCGGCGGCACTGGAGATCTGGGTCGCCATGTCGGAGATCTGATTGATGGAGGTGGTGATCTGCTCCAGCGCCTGGGTGGCATCGTTCGCATCCTCCACGCTGTTCTGGGCCAGCAGCTGGCCCTCGTGCATGGTGCTGACGGCGCCCTGGGTGTTGCGTTGCAGGGTCTCTATCATGCTGCGGATCTCGACGGTGGAGCTGTGGGTTCGCTGGGACAGCACCCGCACCTCGTCGGCCACCACGGCGAAGCCGCGGCCCTGTTCACCGGCCCGGGCGGCCTCGATGGCGGCGTTCAGCGCCAGCAGGTTGGTCTGCTCGGCGATGCCCTGGATGGTGGAGAGGATGGTGTTGATCTCCTGCGCATTCTTCTCCAGCTCCTGGATGATGCCGGAGGCCTGCTTGACCTGGGTGGCGAGATCCGTGATGGAGCGCTGGTTGCGGGCGATCACCTGCTTGCCGTGCTCACAGCTGCTGGAGGAGCTGCGGGCCGCATCCGCGGTCTGCTCGGCGTTGCTGGCCACCTCCACCGCGGTGGCGGACATCTCGTGCACCGCGGTGGCGATCTGGGAGATCTCGTTCTGCTGGCGCGCCAGACCCTGGTTGGACTTCTCCGCCATGTCGTGGGACGACCTGGCCTGCTGGTTCAGCTGCCCGGAGGAGTTGGAGATGTCCTGCACCATCACGTGGATCCGCTCGATGAAGGTGTTGACGTGTCTGGCGACCGTGCCGACCTCGTCTTCCCGCTCGATCTTGATGCGGCGGGTCAGGTCGCCGTTGCCGCGGGAGAGATCGGCAATCGCTTCGCCGAGCGTCTTCAGCGGCGCCAGTGAGCTGTTGATGGCGACGTAGGAGAAGCCCGCGACGATGAGGATGGTGAGCAGCCCCTGCAGCAGGGCGGAGCTGACCATGCGGGACACCGACTGATAGGCGACCGCCTCGTCCACCACTATGCCGAAGTACCAGTTGGTGTTGGGGATCTCGGTGAGATCGAACACGCTGGCCTTGCCGCTGATATCCATCTCGGAGATGGTGTGGTCATGGGCCAGCTCGTTGACCCTGGCTGGCGTCAGCTCGGGCGAGAGGGCGGTCGCGGGCTTGAGGGTCAGCGCCTTGTCCGGGTGGGCGATGATG
This sequence comes from Aeromonas sp. sif2433, assembly GCF_019218705.1. Lineage (NCBI taxonomy): Bacteria > Pseudomonadati > Pseudomonadota > Gammaproteobacteria > Aeromonadales > Aeromonadaceae > Aeromonas > Aeromonas sp. sif2433. The sequence continues at coordinate 78,846 of NZ_JAHUXD010000008.1, read as the reverse complement.
GTGCCGTTGCTGTCCACCAGGATGGCGTAGGTGCCCTCGGAGTTCATGGCCAGCACGTCGCGCACCAGCCCCTCGATGGAGACGTCACCGGCGATCACCCCCTGGGTGTTGCCACGGGTGAAGGGCTCGGCGATGGTGATGATGAGGTTGCCCGACGCGGCATCGGCGTAGGGGGCCGTGATGGCGAGCTTGCCCGCCGCCATGGCGTCCTTGTACCAGGGGCGCTGGCGCGGATCATAGCCGGCCGGCAGGCTGGTCTGCTTGCTCTGGATCATCCGGCCATCCTGGGTGCCCACGTAGACCAGATCGAAGTTGCCCGCGTTCATGGACTGGGCCAGGTGGCTGATGGGCTCATCCTCCTTGGCGAAGGCCTCCTTGGTGGAGCTCACCATGCTGATGCGGGCGTCCAGCCAGCGGGAGATCCCCTTCACGTTGGAGGCCGAGCTGTCGTCGATGAAGCTCCAGATCAGGCGCTGGGTTTCGCTGCGCAGCTGGGAGGTGTTGTACCAGACCTGCAGGCCGGTGATGACCAGGATGATGGCCCCGATGGCGAGGACCAGCTTGTTCTTGATGGATAGATTCATGTGTACATCCTTGTGAGCGTCAATCTGAGATCTGGGTGTGGTCTGTTATTGTTATGAGCCAATACTGTATCGGCTGAAATTGGACTTTATGTATCCCGATGCGCACGAAATTTAGCATCTATTTTTGACGTTCTATGGCCCGCCAACCCGCGTCGATACTCAGCTGAATCGATCTGGTCGGTTGGTAAAGATGCCATCGACACCCATGGTCGCCAGCGCCCTGGCATCGGCCGGCTCGTCGACCGTGTAGACCAGCACCTTGAGCCCCCGCCGGTGCGCATCCGCCACCAGTTCGGCATCGATGAAATCCACATCGCAGTTGAGTGACCAGGCCCCCAGCTGCTCGGCGAATCGGGCCAGCTCGAGCGGCAGGCTGGCGGTCAGGGCGCCGAGGCGCAGCTCCGGTCGCAGCAGGGCAAAGCGCGCCAGCTCGGGATGATGGAACGATGAGACGACCCACTGCGCCGGGGTGAAGCCGAGCTCGCGCTCGGCGCGCCGGGTCAGGGCCGCCACCGGCTCGGCGGTGTGGGCGCCCTTGAGCTCGATGTGCAGCTCGCAGCGTCCCGCAATCAGGGCCATCACCTGCCACAGGGCCGGGATCTTCTCTCCCTCACCCGCATCCAGGCTTGCTAGATAGGCGCGGGGTTGCTCGCAGAGCACCCCGGCACCGTCGGTGCAGCGCTCCAGCCGCCGGTCGTGGAATACCCACAGCTCGCCGTCGGCCCACTGCACATCGAGCTCGATGGCACTGACCCCGAGTGCGATGGCCCTCGCCATCGCCTTGAGGGTGTTTTCCGGCGCCAGCCCGCTGGCGCCGCGATGGGCAATGATCTGCATGCTATGGCTCCTGTGTTGCCTGGATGACGCGCGGGCTCAGCCCCGGCTCATTCTGATATCGATCTGCTGGTGCGGCAATCCCAGCCCCTGCTGCCGCAGCTTCTCCAGCACCAGCGAGTGAACCTCATGGGTGCATGACGGACATGGGGTGATCCCGCTCATCCCCGACTCATCCTGATATCGATCTGCTGGTGCGGCAATCCCAGCCCCTGCTGCCGCAGCTTCTCCAGCACCAGCGAGTGAACCTCATGGGTGATCGGCATGCGGTGATCCATGTTGTTGACGTAGAGGCGGATCTCGTAGATCAGCGCCGAGTCGGTGAACTCGACCAGGAATACCTCGGGAGTCGGGGTATCCAGCACCAGGCTGGACTCCTGCACGCACTGCTCCAGCAACTGCTGCACCCGTTTGGGTTCCTGGCTCAGGCCGATGCGGATGCGCAGCTTGACCCGGGTGATGGCATCGGACAGGGACCAGTTGATGAACTGCTCGGTGATGAAGGCCTTGTTGGGGACGATGATCTCCTTGCGGTCCCAGTCCACTATGGTGGTGGCGCGGGTCTTGATCTTGGTGACTGTGCCGGTCAGATCGCGAATGGTGACGGTGTCGCCGAGCCGGATCGGCTTCTCGAACAGGATGATGAGGCCCGAGACGAAGTTCGCGAAGATCTCCTGCAGGCCGAAGCCCAGGCCCACCGACAGCGCCGCCACCAGCCACTGGGTCTTGGACCAGTCGATGCCGAGCATGGAGAAGCCGGTGAGGGCACCTATCAGGATCACCATATATTTGCTGACGGTGGTCAGCGCGAAGCCGGTGCCGGGGGAGAGGCTCAGGTGCTGGAGCAGGGTGAGCTCCATCAGCCCAGGCAGGCTGCGGGCGGTGACCACGGTCAGGATGAAGGCGAAGGCGGTCAGCATCAGATCCTGCAGAGTGATGGCGGAGAGCTGCTCAATGCCGGCCACCTTGCTGCTCACCTGCCACACCTCGATGCTGCTGAGGAAGCTGAAGGCCGAGTTGAGATCCGACCATTGCACCACCACCAGCATGGTGAAGCCCAGCATCAGCAGGGTGCGCACCAGCCCCAGCGACTGGGCGCTGATGGTGTCCAGATCCAGCTCGGGCTCCTCCACCACGTCCGGGATCTCGGAGCTGAGATCGTCCTCGTCACGTTCCCGCTGGGCCAGGATCTCGGCCCGCTTGCTCTTGGCGCGATCGAAGGCGAGGCGGCGGCGCTGGATCAGCATCCAGCGATGGGCCAGGTAGTAGACGAGCAGGCAGCCGAGCCCCAGCAGCAGGCTCAGCTCCAGCTGGCGCAGCAGGGTGCGGGAGGTATAGAAGTAGCCGAACAGGGAGCCCAGCACCGCCAGCAGGGGGGCCAGCATCAGGCTGTTCCAGATGAAGTGGTGCAGCAAATGGGGCTTGGTCATGTCGGCCTGGCCCCAGGTCAGCGGCAGCTTCTCCCGGTTGAGGCGGGCGAAGAACAGCAGCAGCCAGAGCGCCCCGACGATGAAGGCCAGCCGGCCGAGGGAGTCGTAGAAGGCGTGCTCCTGATAGCTGTTGGCCATGCCCTGCACGAAGAAGCTCGGGATCAGCACCAGCAGCAGGGTGCGGAACTGGCCCCACACCCGCTGCACCGGCTCTTTCGGCCAGCGAAAATGCAGGATCAGGATCCCCTTCTCCAGGGTCAGGTGGCGGACCACCAGCAGGGCCAGCAGCAGAAACCAGATCTCGCCGAGGCCACGGGCCACCGCGACCGCGAACGGATATTGCCAGGCGCCGTCCAGCAGGCCGCGCATCATCAGCGCCATGGCCGGCAGCGGCAGGGCGGCGAGCAGGGAGCGCACCAGCAGACGGCTGGTGAGGCTGAACTTGTCCTGGGTCACCTTGCCGATGCGCGGGGCTATGTACTGGCTGTACTCCGTCAGATGGCGGGCCAGCTTGGTCCAGCACCAGGCCAGCACCAGCAGGCCGAGCCCGGCCAGGGTGAGGTTCATGGGGTTGTTTTCCACTATGGCCCTGGGCAGTTGCAGCCAGTTGGCGGGATCGATCAGCAGGCTCAGCGCGGTGGGCACCCCGAGCAGCACGGTCGGGGTGAGCGGGCGCACATCCGGCATCCAGAACAGGTGGCTGGCGCTGATGTCACGGATCTCGTCGATCTTGCTGTTCTGGCGGCTGTAGAGCAGCTTGAGCCGGGTCTGCTCCTGGATCAGGGTGTCGGAGGCGTCGTTGAGCCGGGTCAGCAGTTGCCGTCTGGCCTTGAGCAGGTTGTCGAGCACCGCCTGCTGGGCGCGATCCAGGGTGATGTCATCGCCGCTGAGCAGGTTGTTGCGGATCTGATCGGGATCCTTGAGGGCATCCTGCTCGGTCTCGTACTGGTACTTCGCCATGCGCGCCTTGACGATGGCGGACTCCAGCTTCTCCAGCGGGAAGTAGTTGGGCAGATCGGCCAGCTTGCTGCGCAGGTTCTCGCCGTAGGCGTTGCTGATCTGCAGCCATTCCAGCTGCTCGCGCACCGAGTTGACCAGATCGTTGAGCCCGGACAGGGACTTGTCGATGTCCCGCTGTTCGTCCTGCACCCGTTCGATCTGCTCCTCCAGGGCGCCGAGTTGCAGGGAGAGCGCCTGATTCTGCTGTTGCTGCTCCTGCAGCAGGGGCAGATCCGAGGTGAGCTGCCGGCGCAACCGCTCGCTCTCCGCCAACGCCTGCTCCGTCTTCTCCCGCCGCAGCAGGTTCTGTTGCGTCAGCAGGCTGTTCTGCCACTCGTCCTCATCGGTGATGGCGAGGTTGAGCTCCTGCAGCTTCAGCTTGCCGAGATCGTTGCGCTGCTGGGCGGAGAGCTGCTCCAGCTCCAGCATCTGGATCCGGTCCGACAGGCTCTGCTCCTTGAGGCGGGTGGCCAGTTGATGGGCCTCCTGCAGGCGATCCGACTCGTTGCTGAAACTCAGGCGATCGAGCTGGGCGCGGGTCTGCAGCAGTTGCTTGCGCAGCTCGTCGACCCGCAGGTGATACTCCTGGCCCGTGCTCTCCAGCTGATTGAGGCCATCCATCACCGCCTGACGCTCCTTGCGCAGGTTGATCTGGCGGTTGCTGCTCAGGCTGATGGCCTGGCGCAGTGCCTCCTCCTTGAGGGAGGAGAGGGGCGGGCGAGACTGGGGCTGATAGTTGTGCAGGCTCTCCTTGAGGCGGGCCGATTCCTTGGGATAGTCGATCAGGATCTGCTGGTAGACCTTGCCCTGCTCCCGGTAGCGCTGGGCGTCCCTGGCGTATTGCAGCGCCTGCTGGTAGCTCTCCCGCAGCTGCTGGTTTTCCGGGGTGTCGGTCTTGGGCACGCCTTGCAGCAACTCTTCAACCTGAGTGATGGCGTCATCGGCCTGTGCGAGCGAGGGGAGAAGGCTGAAGCAGATCAGCAGACAGAGCAGGCGTTGCAACATGGCGCACGTTTCCGTTCATGAGAAGTCGCCTTAGCCTAAAGCAGGGGGTGGGGCGGGTAAAGTCTTCCATATTAATGATCTGTAACATAAATAACGGGTGATCCGGGTCTTGTTTGGCTATTATTCTGGCCGTTCCCCTCAGTTGAGCAGTTTATGTCCACAGTCGATCTGGGCACGGCCCCCCTTTCCCGCCTCTTCCTGCGTTATGTCACCCCGACCGTGGCGGCCATGCTGGTCACGGGCGTCTATGTCACCATAGACGGCATCTTCGTCGGCCATATCCTGGGCCAGGACGGCCTGGCCGGCATGATGCTGGCCTACCCCATCTGCGCCGTGCTCTATGCGGTGGGGGCGCTGATCGGCATGGGCTCCTCGTCGCTCGCCTCCTTCTACCTCGGCAAGGGGGAGCAGGCGAAGGCGCGCCACATCGTCGGCAATGCGCTGGTGATGGTGCTCATCGCCTCGGCCGTGCTCGCCTTTATCGGCATCAATTATGGGGATGAGATGCTGGCCTGGATGGGGGCCGAGGGGGTCATCTTCGACGCAGGACTCGCCTATCTGCAGTGGTATGCCTGGCTCGGGACCTTCGCCGTGCTCTCCATGGCGTTCACCGCCCTGCTGCGCAACGACGGGCGACCCGGCCTCACCACCTGGATCCTGGTGGGCGGCGGCGTGCTCAACGTGCTGCTCGACTACCTGCTGATGGCGGTGATCCCCTGGGGGCTGGCGGGGGCGGCCATCGCCACCATGCTCTCCCAGGCGGTGACCGGCGGCCTCTGCCTGTGGCACTTCTTCACCCCGCGCAGCCAGTTGCGCATTCGCTGGGATACTTTGGTGCCGGACTGGCGGCTGATGGGGGAGACGCTGCGACTCGGGGTCTCGAGCTTCCTGATGTACCTCTATCTGTCGGTGGTGCTGGCGCTGCACAACAAGGCGCTGCTGTCGGTGGGGACCTCGCTGCACGTGGCCGCCTACGGGGTGATCAGCTACAGCGAGGCCTTCTTCTATCTCATCTTCGAGGGGATCGCCATGGGCATCCAGCCCATCGCCAGCTTCAACGCCGGGGCGGGCAACTGGCAGCGGGTGCTGCGGGTGCGCAACCTGGCGCTGGGGGTGACCCTGCTGGTGGCGCTGTGCGGCATGATCCCGCTCTATCTCTGGCCGGAAGGGGTGGTCTATCTGTTTGCCGGCGACAACGCGGCCCTGCTGCCGGTGGCGAGCCTCGGCATCTGGCTCTACTTCTGGGGCCTGCCGATGGAAGGCCTGCTGCTGGTGGGGGCGACCTACTTCCAGGCCATCAACCGGGCCCGCATCGCCTCCCTGCTCACCGGGGGCAAGCTGATGCTGATCGGCGGCTTCCTGTGGGGCTTCTCCTCCCTGTGGGGGGTGGCCGGGGTCTGGCTGGCGCTGCCCACCTGCAGCAGCCTGCTGGTGCTGGTGATGTGGCGGGCCATGCGCAAGGAGGCGGGGCTGCATGCCGGCGCGAGCTGAAGGCGACCGCCACCGGACCCTGGGTGACGGATGTGAAAAAAGAAGAGGCAGCCCAGGCTGCCTCTTCTTTTTTATGACGTGAGCCGGCTCAGGGCTTGAAGGCCCCGATAAAGATGGCGGGATCGACACGGGCATCGTTGAGGCTGACGTTCCAGTGCATGTGGGGACCGGTGGCGCGACCGGTGGCGCCGACCCGGCCGACGATGCCGCCCCTTGGCAGGCTCTGGCCCAGCTTCACGTCGACCTTCGACATGTGGCAGAACATGCTGATCAGCCCCTGGCCGTGATCGACGAACACCGTATTGCCATTGAAGAAGTAGTTGCCGATCAGGATCACCTTGCCCGCGGCCGGCGCCTTGATGGGGGTGCCGGCACCGACCGCGAAGTCGAGGCCCGAGTGGGGGTTGCGCTCCTCGCCGTTGAAGAAGCGGCGCAGGCCGAAGGGGCTGGAGAGCGGCCCCTGCACCGGCTTGTCGAACAGCAGGTTGCTGGGCTGGGTAGGGCTGAAGGTCTGATAGGCCTCGGTCTGCTCCGCCAGCTCGCGGTTGATGCGCACCATGTCCTCGGCCAGCGGGTTGACCTGGCGGCCGTTCTTCAACTTGATGTGCTGCTCACGATAGTGCTTGGGCTGGACCAGGAAGCTGAGCCGGCGGCCATCGTTCACCGCCAGGGAATGGGGGCCGGTGGCGCTCTTGAGCGGGATGCCGACGATGGCTATCCAGCGACGGCCCTCCTCACGCACGACCAGCACCGGCTTGTCCTGATAGCGGGCGCTGGGCGCCTCTGGCGCGTCCCCCAGCGCTACCACGGCCACGCCACCCGGCACCGGGTGATTGAGCAGCCGACTGATGAAGCCTGGCTCGGCATAAAGATGAGTGCTGCCCAGCAGCAGGACAAGGAACAACAGGCGGCGCATGGCGGCTCCATCGAATGAGAGGGGTGGAATCAAAGGGGGAAAATGATGCCACATTCCCGCCGGGCTGTCCGCTGCGTCGGGCGACGGGGACGAGCAGTGGCGTCATTTGTTGTCCGGATGTTGCCTGGAAGCGGGCAGGCTCGGCCAGCCTGTGCTATTTACTAATGCATCACTAGATATTGGTCGTTGAATGACACCTATTGTGACAAGGAAGACAGGCTCTGGCAGGGGAACGGTAGTCGCCAGCGGCATCCAGGGCTAGACGGAGGTTGTGATGAAGACGAATGCTCTCTTTGTGCTTGCACTCGCCATGGGCGAGCTGGTATCTGTCCCCGCCGCCGCCTTCAACGGCACTATTACCATCAATGGGGAAGTGACTGCCGGCACCTGCGCCATCGCCGTCAATGGCGGCAACGCATCGGCCACAGTGACCCTGCCCACCGTCAGCACCAACGCGTTGAGCAGCATAGGCCAGACCGCCGGTGCCACCGGATTCAACCTCGCGCTCACCAGCTGCCCGACCACGGGCTCGGTGCGAGCCTACTTCGAAAACATCGGCGTGGCCCAGGCCACGGGCAACCTCAGCAACAAAGCCGTCGCGGCGGGCGGGAAAAACCCGGCTCAGAACGTGGAGGTCCAGATCCTCTCGGCCAACAGCACCCCCATCGACTTGAGGACCAATACCGGGAACAACGTGCTGGTCGACTTCAGCGCGACCGGCGGGGCGACGCTCTATTACAGCGCCCAGTACATTGCCACCGGCGCCGTGGGGGCCGGCCTGGTCTCGGCGGACCTCATCTACTCGCTGGATTACCACTGAGTATCGCCTCCATGAGTCTGCCCCGGGGCCTTGGATGGGCAAGGCTGTGGCGCTATGGCTGGGGCATGGTGTTGCTCGTTGCCTGGCAGGCCTGGGGCTATGTCCAGATCTCGGGTACCCGGGTCATCTACCCCGCCTCCGCTCGTGAAGTCACGCTGGAGCTGACCAACAAGGGCAACGTGCCCGCACTGGTGCAGGTCTGGATGGATGCCGGCGACCGCCGCATCCGGCCCGGTGTCGAATCGGTGCCATTTTTGATCACCCCCCCCATCACTCGGATTGATGCCCAGCGCGGCCAGTCGCTGCGCCTCACCTATGTGGGGCAGGGGCTGCCACAGGATCGCGAGTCGGTGTTCTGGCTGAATGTGCTGGAGGTTCCGCCCAGCGCCAAGTCCACCCAGGCGGGCCAGAATCTGGTGCAGCTCGCCTTTCGCTCCAGGATCAAGATGTTCTATCGCCCCGAGGGGTTGGCAGGCAACGTCGAACACTCCGCCAATCACCTGAGCTGGCGCCTGATCCGGCAAGGGGAGGGCTATGCCTTGCGGGCCAGCAATCCAAGCCTGTATCACGTCAGCATCAGCAATCTCGAGCTGCAGACGACCCAGACCAGGCGCTACAGCAATCTCAGTGGCGGCATGGTGTCGCCGGGAGGCAGCGCCGATTTTCCCATCGATCGCCTGTCGGGTTCGGTCCATGCCAAGGCGGTGACCTTCTATTGGCTCAATGATTATGGGGCCCGCGAGGTGGGTCGATTCGTCTTCAACTGATCCCGTTTTGGCTCTTGAGGGGGAGGTGTGCCGTGCCAGCCAGTCATCATCCCCAGCATTCAATGTCTCGTGCCAGCGCCCCGGGGGCTGGGGCCCGAAGGGCGGTTAGTGGCAGGTGCCTGCTTGCGCTGCTCTGCCTCTGGGTCGCCTGGGCCCAGGCCGATGAGGTGGCGCCTCCCACCGTCGCTAAGCCGCCCGCCCCGGCGGCCGATGTCGAATTCGACAGTCAGCTGCTCGACAGCCTGGGGGTGAACATCGATCTGGCGCGCTTCGCCAGTGCCGACTTCGTGCCCCTTGGCCTCTATCAGCTCGACATCATCATCAATGGCAAGGACAAGCTGAGCCAGCAGGTGGAGGTGCGGGCCGGCCCCGATCCCAAGACCCCGCTGTTTTGCTTCACACCCGGTCAGGTTACGCAATGGGGGCTGCTTGTCGATCAGTTGCCCAATCAGCCGTCGGTCAAGCTGCAGATGCAGAGTAACTGCATCCGGGTCGAATCCCTGGTGCCTGGTGCGAGCTTCAGCCTGGATCTGCCCAGCCTGAGCGGGGCGCTCAGCCTGCCGCAGGCCTATGTCGGCCGTGTCCGGCGTGATTATGTCGGGCCGGAGCAGTGGGTACAGGGGATCAATGCGGCCTTCGTCGGCTATAACGCCAATCTTTATTACAGTGAGCTGAGCGGGACCGACGATCAGTTCAGCAACAGCGTCAATCTCAACACCGGCGTCAACCTGGGGGCCTGGCGTCTGCGCCATAACGGCTCCTGGCAGGGCAGTGACGGCGGCAGCTATCAGTCCCTCAACAGCTATGTGCAGCGGGATGTCACCACACAGAGAGCCCAGCTCACCCTGGGTGAGTACTTCACCCCGGGGGACAGCTTCGACAGCGTGCCTTTCACCGGGGTGCAGCTTGCCAGTGACGATGCCATGCTGCCCGACTTTGAACGGGGCTTTGCCCCCGTGGTGCGCGGGGTGGCCCAGAGCAATGCCAGGGTCACCATCCGTCAGGGCAGCGCCCTCATCTATGAAACCCAGGTTGCTCCCGGCGCATTCGCCATCGACGATCTCTATGCCACCAGCTTCGCCGGCGATCTGGACGTGACCATCACTGAGGCGGATGGCAGCGAGCGCAGCTTTACCCTGCCATTCTCCTCCGTGGTGCAGATGCTGCGGGACGACACCTCCCGCTTCAGCCTGACCCTGGGCCGTTACCGCAACGAGGCCGGCCCGGATGGCCCCGACTTTCTACAGGGCATCTATCGCCGCGGTTATTCCAACACCCTGACCCTGTACGGCGGCAACATCGCCGCCGAGGACTATGCGGCCCTGCTGGCGGGGGCCGCCATGGGCTCCGACTATGGCGCCCTGGCGCTCGACGTCACCGGCTCCTGGGCGCGGGATCTGCCCGCCGCCTCCGAGCTGCCCCCGTCGCTCTCCGGGCAGAGCTACCGCCTGACGTACAGCAAGCAGATGGATCTGACCCAGACCTACTTCACCCTGGCCGCCTACCGTTTCTCCAGCGAAGGCTATCTGGATCTCAACGATGTGGCGGCGGCCCAGAGCCAGACCCTCGATCAGCTGCAGCGGGAGCGCAATCGCTTCCAGCTCAACATCAACCAGCCAGTGGGGGAGTGGGGGGATCTCTATTTCAACGGCATCAGTCGCGACTACTGGGGGGCCGAGGCCGAGAGCAGCAGCTTCCAGCTCGGTTACAACCGGGGGTTTGACTGGGGCAACCTGACGCTCTCGGCCAGCCACTCGCTGGACGATGGGGTTGGCGATCAATACATGCTGAGTCTCAGCATCCCCATCGGAGATAGACTCGGTGCCCCGCGCCTGAGCAGCACCGTCTCCTATCAGGAGGGGCAGGGTTACAGCGCCAGGCTGGATCTCAACGGGGGCTCCCGGGACGGGCGTTTCTACTACGGGCTCTACGGCAGCCAGAGCCAGGGAGACGGGGCGGGCTATCAGGGCTATGGCGCCAATGCCCAGTACCAGACGGCGGCAACCCAGCTGGGACTGAGCACCAGTCAGGGGGAGGGGTATTCCCAGTATGTGGCCTCGGCCAAGGGGACCCTGCTGGTGCATGAAGAGGGCTGGGTGCTGGGACAAACCCAGGGGGAGACGATGGCGCTGGTGGAGGCCAAGGGCGCCCAGGGGGCTAGGGTCAGCCACGGCATTGGCAGCGAGGTGGATGGGGATGGTTACGCCGTGCTGGCCGGGCTCAACCCCTATCGCACCAACATCATCGGCCTGGATCCGAGCGGCCTGCCGCTGGATGTGGAGATAGATGGCAGCGCCCAGATGGTGGCCCCCCGCCGTGGCGCCATCGTCAAGCTGGCGTATGAGACCCATGTTGGTCAGCCGTTGCTGCTCAAAGTCCAGCGGACGGACGGCAGTGTTCTGCCGTTTGGCGCCGAGGTGGTCGACGGCGCCGGTCGCTCGGTCGCCGTCGTCGGCCAGGGGGGGCTCATCTTCGTGCGCGGTGAGCAGGCTATCCTCTACGTCCAGTGGGGGAAGGAGCCAGATCAGCAGTGCCGGCTGGATTATCGCGTGCCCAAGCCAGATCCTGCGGTGCCCTACCAACAGGTCGCCGCCCGCTGCCTCACCATGGAAACAAACTCATGAGACACATCATTCTGACATTCCTGGCGCTGGGCTCCCTGCTGTGGTGGCCAAGCTGCGAGGCCGCGCTCAACCTGATGCGCACCCGGCTTATCTATGCCGGTGGGGCCAGCGAGGCCAGCCTGATGGTTCACAACCAGGGGGAGGCACCGACTCTGCTGCAGGCCTGGGTCGATGGGGGCGATGAGCAACAGGGGCCGGCCGACGTCTCGACCCCCTTTCTGGTGCTGCCTCCCATGATGCGGCTGGGGCCGGACAAGGGGCAGGCGCTGCGGGTGTTGGGCGCCGATCTGAGGGCGCTGCCCCGAGACAGGGAGTCGCTGTTCTGGCTGAATGTGCTGGGCTTGCCGCCCAAGGCCGCAAGCGCGGGCGGCAGCGTGCAGCTGGCCTATCGCACCCGCATCAAGCTGTTCTATCGCCCGGCCGGGCTCGCCGGCTCCGCTGCCGGGGCGGCGGAGCGGCTCATCTGGCACGAGCTGGCGGGCACCGGGCTGAGGGTGACCAATCCTACCCCCTTCCACGTCAGCCTGAGCGAGGTGCTGCTCGAGTCGAGGGGGCAGAGCTTCAGCTGGCACGAGGCCGGCGTGATCCTGCCCTACGGCATCTTGCCGATCCCTATGCCTGGGGCTGCACTCGCGGGTGCCAGGGGGCGGCTGCGCTGGATCGACGACGATGGCAACTATCACGAGCAGGGGTTTGTGCTGAACCAGCAGGGAGGGCAGTGATGGGCGAGCAGACGGAGAACAACAGCGTGGGTCGAGTAAAGAATAGTGGCCTGATGGCCGGTGTCTTGTTATTGGGTTGCCTGCTGTGGCTGCCCAAGGCTCATGCCGTCAACGGCCAATGCACCAGCCCCTTCGTGGCGACCGGGCCCATTACCACCACAGGGACTCTCTATCAGCCCGGGGATACCGGTATTGCCACCGCCTTCTCGACCACCAGCTCGGCTACCTGTGATTGCACCGGGATCTCGGTAGGATTGCTGGTGACGGTTTATTATCAGGCCACTACCAGCCTGCCCACCGTCTCCGATCCTCTGGGGACCCTGATCAAGCTCAACTCCTATTTTGGCCTCAAGGCCGAGTTCAATGCGGCTGGCACTTATCGGACGGTTCCTTTCAATGCCACTTCCAGCGGGTTGTTGGCCGTCTGCATCGGCAACGTGGTGAATCTGGCATTGGGTGGGATTGACGTCAACGGCGGGCGCTATACCCTGAAGCTGCTCAAGGGGGTCACGGGCACCCAGACCTTCAGCGGCACCGTCGCCTACCTCTTCGTGCGGCGCTCCAGTGCGCCCGATACCAGTCCGGCCAATGCGTTCAGCCAGCTGGCGATGAACATCAGCGTCACCTCGACCCCGAGTTGCCAGTTTCCGGCTGGCACCAGCATCCCCATCGATCTCGGCGCCGTGGCGCAGAGCGCCTTCATCGAGGGCGAGGTGCCCAGAGGCTACACGCCGCGCAGCGTCAATGTGAGCGTCACCTGCAGCCAGATCCCGAGCGATTATGTGGTGCCGCTTAGCTACCGCTTCGGGGGGGCGCTCACCAGCCAGAATCGTTTCATCACCACCAGCCTGGCCGGGGTCGGGGTGGGCATGCTCGAGCAGAGCAGCCCAACCCCTATTCCATTTGATACCGCCATCGCGGTACCCTACTCGGCGGCTACCCACAATACCAATTATCAGGTGAGGCTGTACCCGACCCGGCTGCCGGGCCAGGTCGTGCGCACCGGCGCTTACACCGGGACCATCATGGTCACGGTGAGCGTGCCCTGAGGGGATAAGCTTTCGTTTTATTTTTGCAACGAGGTCGACGATGAACAGTGACAACCGCCTGCGCAGCGAACCCAAGCGTCACCCCATGGGGCGGGGCTGGATCTGGATCCGCACCGGGTTCGACATCTTCAACAAGGGCATGGGGGCCAGTGTGGCCATGATAGTGCTCTGGTTCCTGGTGGGCATGCTGCTGGAGCAGTTACCGGCGGGCAGCTTTATCTCCCAGTTGCTGTATATGGTGTGGGGCGCCGGCTGGGTGGCGGTGGCGCAGCGGGGCTATGGGGGGCAGCCCCTGCAGTTTGCCGACTTCTTTGCCGGTTTTCGTCACAAGCTGACGCCCCTGATCCTGGGGGGGCTGCTGGTGCTGTCGCTGTTCTGCCTGCTGCTGCTTGCCTGCTTCGCCCTGCTGCACCTGTGGGATCTGACCGGCTTGCTGTCTCAGGATCCGGAAACCCTGACGGTGACACCCGAGCAGGCGCAGGGCTTCATGCTCTGCCTGCTGCTGTTCCTGGCCTTGCTGGTCCCTTTGCTGATGGCGATCACCTTCGCCCCCGCCCTCATCTTCTTCCACGAGGTGGGGGTCTGGCAGGCGGCCAAGCTCAGCTTCGCGGGCTGTCTGCGCAACATGTGGCCCTTCCTCTGGTGGGGGCTGCTCGGTGCCCTGTTGCTGCTGCTTGGGGCGGCGCTGTTTCTGGTCGGCCTGCTGGTGGTGCTGCCAGCCATCAACTACTCCATCTATGCGGCCTACCGTGACATCTATCTGGAGGAGCTGGATGCCGCTGATGCCGAGCCGCCCGCCAAGGCGTTCGGTTTCGAGGCATAAGCCAGCACAGCATGACAAGGGGCCCGCGGGCCCCTTTTTATTGACTGTTTACTCTGATTGCCACAGGGGATCGTCCGCCATGCGGGCGATGAGGAAGTCGAGGAAGCTGCGCAGCAGGGGAGACATCTGCTTGCGGGTGCCGTAGACGGCATAGACGCCGAGCCGCTTGGGCTGCCACTGGGTCAGCAGCGGCACCAGGGCCCCGCTCGCCAGTTGGGCCTGCACCGAGTAGCTTGGCTGCAGGCTGATGCCCGCCCCATCCAGGGTCGCCGCCAGCAGCAGGTTGGAGATGTTGGCGCTGAGGTTGCCGCTCACCGGCACGGACTCTGGGCCAGCGGGCCCCTGAAACTCCCACAGGCTCTTGCCGAAGTAGGTGTAGGTGAGGCAGTTGTGCAGCGCCAGATCCTGCACCTGCTGCAAAGGCGCGTGGCGCGCCAGGTAGGCAGGGCTGGCACAGACCACCGAATGGCAGGTGCCGAGGCGGCGCGCCACCAGGTTGGGATCCAGATCGTTGGTGATGCGCACGGCGAGATCGATCCGCTCCTCCACCAGGTTGACTGTCCTGTCCAGCAACAGGATGTCGATGGCGGTGCCGGGATAACGAGCCAGGTAGTCGTTGGCGGTCCGGACCAGCAAGGCTTCCGCCAGGGAATAGCTGCTGGTGATGCGCAACTGCCCCTTGGGGGCCTCCTGGCTCTGCACCGCCAGCTGCTCCATCTCCTCGCCCAGGGCCAGCATGGTCCTGGCCCGGTTCAGCGCCTCCTCACCCGGCCCGGTGAGGCTCAGCCGGCGGGTGGTGCGGTGCAGCAATCGGGCCCCCATCCAGCGCTCCAGCTCGGCCAGATAGCGCGACACCATGGCGCGCGACATCTCCAGCTTGTCCCCGGCACCGCTCAGGCTGCCCTGCTCGACCACTGTGACGAAGACCCGCAGTGCCGTCAGTCGATCCATGTTCCGCCCTCCTATATGCTCGATTTGTGCAACAGTGATGCGCTAATTATGCGGTATTTGTACCGATAAAGTTTCAATAAACTGTGTTCATTCGATGACAAGCGACCTTATGAGGAATACCCGATGAACACAGCACTTCGTACCCTGACCCTGGCCAGCACCCTGCTCAGTGGCGCCGCCTTGGCGGGCCCGCTGACCGTGACCGTCTACAACCCGGGCGAGCAGGGCATCTTCCCGGTCTCCTCCGAGCTGGTGAGCGGTGATAAAGAGGCCATCCTGATCGACGCCCAATTCGGGATCAATGACGGCAAGGCCCTGGTGGATCTGATCAAGCAGAGCGGCAAGAAGCTGACCACCGTCTATATCAGCGGTGGGGATCCCGACTTCTATTTCGGGCTTGAGCCCATCAAGGCCGCCTTCCCCGAGGTCAAGATCCTGGCCAGTCAGCACGTGGTCGACCACATCAGGCAGACCAAGGATGCCAAACTGGCCTACTGGGGCCCGATCCTCGCCGAGCAGGCGCCCAAACAGTTGATAGTGCCGGAGGTGATGACCGCTTCCCAGCTGACCCTGGAAGGGAAGACGATCGAGATCAAGGCGATGAACACCCCGAGTGCCTACCTCTGGGTCCCCTCCATCAAGACGGCGTTCGGCGGCGTGCCGGTATACAGCGGTACTCACGTGTGGATGGCAGACAGCCAGACCAAGGCGGCGCGGGCGCACTGGGTGCAGACCCTCAATGAGCTGCTGGCCCTGAAACCGGAGCGGGTCGTGCCGGGCCACTTCCTCGGGGCCGAACCCAAGGGCGCCGAGGCGGTGACCTTCACCCGCGACTATGTGCAGCGCTTCGAGCAGGTGCTGGCCAAGTCCAAGGGGTCGGCCGAGCTTATCGACGGTTTGAAGCAGGCCTTCCCGGCCCTGCCGGTCGACGACGGCCTGGCCATCGGCGCCAAGGTCAATAGCGGCGAGATGAAGTGGTAATGGCCTGAGTCCAATTTCCTGTGTTTTTTACCGGGCAGTCGCTGCCCGGTTTTTTCAATTGATGGCGCCGGAGTGAATCCATGAACGAAACCACCTTGCATTATGTGTACGACCCCCTCTGCGGCTGGTGCTATGGCGCGGCCCCCCTGCTCGCGGCCGCGGCCGGGATCCCCGGCCTTGGGATCGCGCTGCATGCCGGCGGCCTCTGGCTGGGCCCGCGTCGCCAGCCGATGGGAGAGGCGTTGCGTGACTATGTGCGCCCCCATGACGAGCGGATCCAGGCCCTGACCGGCCAGCCGTTTGGGACACGCTACTTCGACGAGCTGCTGCTGAGCGAGGGCCTGTCCCTCGATTCCGAGCCGCCTATTCGCGCCATCCTGGCGATCGACGAGCTGGGGGGAGATGGCCTGACGCTGCTGCACCGCATCCAGCAGTGCCACTATCGCGACGGCCGCTGGGTGGGCTCTCTGGACAACCTGAGCGAACTCGCGGCGGAGCAGGGCATCACGAGAAGTGCGTTCGAGCAGGCCTGCCAGAGGGTGGATCTGGCCGGGCACCTGGCGGAGAGCCAGCGCTGGTTGCGCCGCCTCGGCGGTCAGGGATACCCGACCCTGGGGTTGATGCAGGGTGGGCGGATCACCTCGTTGCCGACCGCCTCCTTCCTGGGGGATCCGGCCGCCTTTGCCGCCCATCTCGTTCAGGCGATCGGGCAGGGACACGCCTAGTCATGAGGAATCTGGTCTGAACAGTGCCTTTCAGAGCCATATTTGCTCATGCTTGGAGGCGTGCTGACGATATAGGATGACGCAGCTAAAAATATCCATTTATGGATAGTCATCATGTCGGGCATGAATGTCCCGAATGTATCTCTTGTCGGCAAGGATCTTCACCATGTTCAAAAACATGTCTATTAGCCAGAAACTGAGCGGTGGATTCGCCGTCTTGGGCGTCCTGATCGTCGCCCTTGCCTGGTTTTCCGTGTCCCAGTTGTCGGGCCTGTATCGTGACAGCACCGAGATCACCGGCAACCTGATCCCGAGCATGCAGGCAGCCAACCAGATGGAGATCGCCCTGCTGGATGCGCGGCGGGCCGAGTTGAACATGGTGATAGCGGCGCGGGAAGATCAGCAGGAAATCGCGCTGCACGACAAGACCTACCAGGCGGCCAGGCAGGAGTTCGACGCCGCGGCCCAGGCCTATGATGCCATGCCGTTCACCTCGGGGCAGGAAGAGCAGGAGTTCATGGCCCTCAAGGCGGCGGCCAGCCAGTACTTCACCTCCCATGAGCAGCTGATGGCGGCCCTGCGTAAGGGGGAGCTGGAACGGGTCATGTCCCTGCGCAAGGGGGAGACCCTGGTTGCGCTGGAGGCGGTCAGCAAGCAGGCCCTGCTGCTGCGGAGCATCAACGACAACGCCGCCCGTGACATGACCACCACCATCAAGGGGGTGTACGAAGACTCTCGGCTGCTCAACATCCTGGTCGGCTCGATCGCCGTGCTATTCGTGGTGGTGGTGGCCTGGCTGCTGACCCGGCTCATCCGCAATCCGGTCATGCTGTTGCTGGCTCAGACCCAGAAGGTCTCGGCGGGGGATCTGGCGACCGAGCTGAGCCTGGCTCAGTTCAACAATGATGAGCTGGGGCAGCTGGCCAGGGGCTTTGGCGAGATGCAGGGGCGCCTGCGGGACCTGGTCAGCGAGGTGTCCGGCTCTGTGGTGCAGCTCAGCTCGGCCGCCGAGGAGATCAGCGTGGTCGCCAGGCAGTCGGCATCCAGCATGAACAATCAGCAGCATGAGCTGAACCAGCTGGCGACGGCCATGAACGAGATGCAGGCCACGGTGCAGGAGGTCTCCCGCAACACCAACGACGCGGCGGGGGCGGCCACCCTGGCCAGCAGCACGGCCGAGCAGGGCGCCCATACCGTCAACGACTCCATAGTGCGGATCGAACAGGTCGCGACCGCCATCGAGAGCACGGCCGAGGTGATCCGCCAGCTCGGCGACGACAGCCGCAACATCGGCATGGTGCTGGAAGTGATCCGCGGCATCGCCGAGCAGACCAACCTGCTGGCCCTGAACGCCGCCATCGAGGCGGCCCGGGCGGGTGAACAGGGGCGCGGGTTTGCGGTGGTGGCCGATGAGGTGCGCACCCTGGCGAAGCGGACCCAGGATTCCACCGCCCAGATCAACACCATCATCTCCGAGCTGCAGCATCGGGCGGAGTATGCTGGCAGCACCATGGCACAGAGTCAGGCGTTGATGCAGGCGACTGTCGGCACGGCGCGGGAAGCGGGGGCCTCCATCACCGAGATCAGCGGATCGGTCGAGAACATCTCCCACATGAACATCCAGATTGCGACGGCGACCGAGGAGCAGGGGGCGGTGAGCGAAGAGCTCAACCGCAACGTGGTCAACATCAGCCATGCCTCGGAGGAGGTGGTGGCCGGGGCGACCCAGATGGCGCAAGCCTGTCAGGAGCTCAATCTGCTGGCGACTCAACTGCAGGAGATGGTGCGTCGTTTCCGGGTGTGAGCACCCGCTGACGATGGCCCTTAGCGCGGGCCCGGATCCTGCATCCGGGCCCGTTTTGTTTTGCTGTGCCGGGCCGGTTCTTCCCGTTTGGTGCTCATCCCTTGTCCCCCCGCCCGTTGTTGGGCATCCTAGTGGCCCCATTGATTGGCCGGATTCTGGATGTATGAACCTTCGCGATCTCGAGTATTTGGTAGCGCTGGAAGAGGAGAAACACTTTCGCAAGGCGGCGGAGCGCTGCTTCGTCAGCCAGCCGACCCTGAGCGGTCAGCTGCGCAAGCTGGAAGATGAGCTGGGGGTGATCCTGATCGAGCGCACCTCCCGCAAGGTCTTGTTCACCCCTGCCGGCGACGCCATGGCCCGGCAGGCCCGCAAGGTGCTCAAGGAGGTGCGCGAGCTCAAGAGCATAGGCCAGCACTTTGCCGAACCCATGTCCGGTGAGATCCACATCGGCTTCATCCCCACTGTAGGCCCCTACCTGCTGCCCCACATCATTCAGGATCTGAGAGAGCACTTCCCCAAGCTGGAGTTCTACCTCTACGAGGAGCAGACCCAGGCGCTGCTCAAGCGGCTGGAGGAGGGGGGGCTGGATTGCATCATACTGGCCGAGCTGGAGGGGATGGAGGGATTCGGCTCTATACCGCTGTATCAGGAGCCCATGTGGCTCGCCGTGCCTCAGCAGCATCCCGAGGCGCAGGCCAAGGCGGTGCCGCTGCACAACCTTAAAGGCAAAAAACTGCTGATGCTGGCCGACGGCCACTGCCTGCGGGATCAGGCGATGGGGTTCTGTTTTGCCGCCGGGATCGGCGAGGATCAGCGCTTCAAGGGCACCAGTCTCGAGACCCTGCGCAACATGGTCGCGGCCGGCAGCGGCCTGACCCTGATCCCCCGCCTCGCCGTGCCGGCCAATCAGGAGGAGGGCGGCGTCAGCTACCGCCCCGTGGTGGATCCGGTGCCGGGCCGCACGATCTCGCTGCTCTATCGCCACTACTCGGTGCGCCGGCCCTGCTTCAATGAACTGGCCGCCCGCATCTCGTCACTGATGCGGCCGCAACTCGGTTAAGCCGCCCAGCTCCCCATAAAAAAACCGGCGCCTTGGCGCCGGTTTTTGTCATCTAAGGGTTCTGCTTAGAAGATGTCGTCGGTCGAGACCGGGCCATCGCTGCTTGAGCCATCGCCACCATAGACCTGATTGCCATCGGAGAGCTGGCTCGCGTAGCGGGTCGGCTCAGTCCCTTCCTTGAAGAACTCCTCCATGGTGCTGCCATCGGTACGATTGGTCAGCAGGCCGGTCTCGCGATCGATGCGCACCTGCATGACCCCCTCCGGCACCGGCATCTTGCGCTCGGGCACCTGTTGCAGCGCCGTCTTCATGAAGTCGATCCAGATGGGCTGCGCTGCGCCGCCGCCGAATTCGGCCCGGCCCAGACCGCGTTGGTGGTTGTCAAAACCTATCCAGGAAGTGGCGACCAGGTTCGGGGTATAGCCGGAGAACCAGGCATCCCGCGATTCGTTGGTGGTCCCGGTCTTGCCCGAGATGTCGTGACGCTTGAGGTCACGGGCCGCACGCCAGCCGGTACCACGCCAGCCATTGCCACCCCAGATGGCGGTGGTCAGGGTATCGGTGACCAGGAAGGCGCTCTGGGCACTGATGGTCTGGGGCGCCATGTTGTTGGGCACCACAGGGTCGATCGGGCACTGGGCCTTCCAGTCAGGGACTGTATTGGCGTAGGCGTCGGCGCTGTCGAGCCCGGCGGCGGCCAGCACGCCGCAGTCGCGGCAGGCGGCGGCCGGGTTGGCCTGATACAGGGGGGTGCCGAAGCTGTCGGTCACTTCGGTGATGAAGTAAGGGGTCACCTGGAAGCCGCCGTTGGCCAGCACCGAATAGCCACGCACCACTTCCAGCGGGGTGAACTCGGCGGCGCCCAGCGCCAGGGATTCGTTGGCGGAGATGTGATCGCGCGCGAAGCCGAAGCGGGTCAGGCCATCGATGTAGGTATCCAGCCCGATGGCGCGCATCAGGCGGACCGACATCACGTTCTTGGACTTGGCGAGCCCCAGCCGCAGGGTGGTGGGGCCTTCATAGATGGCCGGGGAGTTCTTGGGCTGCCACATGGGGCCCTTGGCCGGATCCCACTGGTTGATGGGCGCATCGTTGATCAGGGAGGCCAGGGTGTAACCCTGCTCCAGCGCGGTGGCATAGAGGAAGGGCTTGATGTTGGAGCCGACCTGGCGGCGCGCCTGATCGACCCGGTTGAACTTGGACAGCTCGAAGCTGAAGCCGCCGACCAGCGCCTCTACGGCCCCGTCCTGCGGGTTCATGGCGACCAGGGCGGCGTTGACGTCGGGGATCTGGGAGAGCAGCAGCTCTTCCCCTTTCTCCCGCACCCAGATCTGGGCGCCGACTTTCAGCACATCCCGTGCCGATTTCGGCGCGTAGCTCTGGCGATCATCGGTGATGAAGGTGCGCGCCCACTTGATGCCATTCCAGCCGAGCTCGGCCTGCTTGCCATTCTTCAGCACCAGGGTGGCGCTCTTGTCACCGACCTTGGTGACCACGGCCGCCATCAGCGGCTGGTAAGTCGGTTGCTTGGCCAGGTGGGCCATGATCTGGTCGTAGTCCCAGCCGGCTTCACCCGCCTTCCACAGCAGTGCGGTCGGGCCGCGATAGCCATGGCGGGTATCGTAGTCGAAGACCCCGTCCAGCAGCGCCTGATGAGCGGCGCGCTGGCGCTTGGCGGTGACAGTGGTGTAGACGTGCAGCCCCATGGTGTAGGCATCTTCACCAAACTGCTCCACCATCTTTTGGCGCACCATCTCGCTCAGATAGGGGGCGTTGAGGGTGGTCTCGGCGCCGTGATAACGGGCCTTGATCGGCATCTTGGAGGCTTCGTCAAACTGGGCCTGGGTGATCTTGCCGGTCTCCAGCATGCGGCCCAGCACCACGTTGCGGCGGGCGAAGGCGCGCTCGGGCGAACGGATGGGGTTGAGCATGGACGGCGCCTTGGGCAGACCGGCGATGATGGCGATCTCGTCAAGGGTCAGATCTTTGACATCCTTACCGAAGTAAACCTGAGCGGCGGCACCGACCCCAAAGGCGCGGTAGCCGAGCGGGATCTTGTTGAGATAGAGCGTCAGGATCTCGTCCTTGGAAAGATTCTGCTCGATGCGCCAGGCCAGGAACACTTCCTTGACCTTGCGCACCAGGGTCTTCTCGTTGCTCAGGAAGAAGTTGCGCGCCACCTGCTGGGTGATGGTACTGGCACCCTGACGGGCTTGACCGGAGACGGCCCAGACGGTGGCGGCGCGGATGATGCCGATGGGGTCTATCCCGGGGTGCTCATAGAAGCGCGCATCCTCGGTGGCGAGGACGGCATCGATCATGGACTGGGGCATTTCGTCCAGGCGCAACGGGATGCGACGGATCTCGCCAAATTGGGAGATCAACTCACCGTCCCGGCTATACACCTTCATCGGGGTGGCCAGCTTGATATCGCGCAGTGCGCTCACATCCGGCAGCTGGGGCTTGATGTAGAAATAGATGCCGATGAGGCTGGCAACACCCAGCACAGCACCCAGCATCATCACAATAAACAGGCGAACGAGCCATTTCAGCATGGAAGAACTACCAATCGTCTTAAAATTAGCCAACGGGCGCAGAGTATAGCCTTTTTACCCCCGCAGATTCGAGGTTTTCCTGACCAAAGAGCCGGGCCTCGAAGAGAGGCGCGAGGGTAGCATTCCATGACGCAATTACCAAGGGGCGCTGGCCATGGCGGAAAGGAGAGGTGCATCAACTTTTGACATAAACTTTATGACATTGATAGATAGAGCATTATATTGAGGTAAGCCATCACCTTCTGATGAGCTGACCTACAATCAGTCCTAAACCCAATAACGCATGGATGTGTATATGTTTGGGCTATTCAGCAAAGGATCCCTCCTCTCCTTGGCGGGCATTGACTTTGGTAGTCAAACCATCAAGGCCGTCACCCTCACCGGACGTCCCGGCAAGGTGCATGTCGAATCTATCGCCGAGATCGCCATGCCCAAAGGCACCCTGGTCGATTACCAGTTGCAGGATATCGAGCGCGTCAGCCAGTCCCTCAAGTCACTCAAGCGACTCATTCAGGGGGAGTGCCAGCAGGTGGCGACCGCTGTGACCGGCTCCAATGTCATCACCAAAGTCATCCAGGTCGATGCCAACATCAACGACAGCGAACTCGAGAGCCAGGTCCAGATGGAGGCGGAGCAGATCATCCCGTTCCCGCTCGATGAGGTCAGCCTGGACTTTGAGATCCTCGGCCTGACGGCCGACGCGACCCGCCAGGAGGTGTTGCTGAGTGCTGCCCGCACCGAGAGCGTCAACGGCAGGGTCAGCGCCCTGACCGAAGCCGGCATGAGCACCAGGGTGGTGGATGTGGGGGCCCATGCGCTGGGGCGCGCAGTGCTGGCCTGCCTGCCCGAGTTGCAGACGGGTGACAAACCGGTCGGGATCGTCGACATCGGTGCCAGTGCCATGACCTTTGCCGCCCTGATAAAGGGCCAGGTGATCTACTCCCGCTTGCAAAACTTCGGTGGCGATCAATACAGCCAGGCCCTGGCATCCTTTTACAGCATGACGCTGGACGACGCCGAGCAGGCGAAGGTCCAGGGTTCCCTGCCTGCCGATCACGAGCAGGATGTGCTCATACCCCATCTCAACACCCTGATACTGCAGGTCAGGCGCAACGTGCAGCTGTTTTGCAGCTCGTCTGGCAACAAGGAGTTGCCCAGACTGGTGTTGACGGGTGGGGGCAGCTTACTGCCGGGCCTGGTCGAGCAGATGGGCACGGATCTCCATTGTGAAGTTTTTCATCCCGATCCCTTTGCCCTGCTCGGCAAGCCCAAGGGGGAGGGGGGACTGGCTCATGGCGCCAAGTACATGGCAGCTCTGGGTCTGGCACTGCGGAGCTTCACACCATGTCAAATATAAACCTCCTGCCCTGGCGAATGGCCAGGGCCCAGCGCCAGAAGCAGCAATTTGGCGCCATGATTGGCCTGTTTCTGGCGGGGACGGCCGCCCTGGCCTTTGCCATCGACTGGCTGGTGGTGCAGCAGATCGGCCATCAACAGCAACGCAATCAGCGGCTGGTGCAGGAGATGACCATACTCGATGCCCAGCTCGGCGAGATCCGGCTGCTCCAGGCACGGCGCAAGGAGCTGATCGACCGCATGCAGCTCATCGATCAGTTACAGACGCGGCGCAATGTACCGGTGCGTCTGTTCAACCAGCTGCCCATGCTGGTGCCCAACGGGGTCTATCTCAATACCCTCGCACTGCAAAACAACCGCATCGATGTCAACGGCAAGGCCGAAGCCTATGGCCGGGTTGCCAGCATGATGCGACGCATCGATGGCTCAGGCTGGCTGGGGCAATCACAGATCAGCACCATCTTCACGGCAGACCTGGCTCCCATTGCACTCAGCCAGTTCTCCATGATGTTCCAGATTGCCACGCTCCCCCAGAACGTGGCTAAGGGGCAACAATGAATCTACAACAGCTCAATGAACTGGATCTCAACGACATGGCGCGTTGGCCCAAGGTTGCCAAGGGGATCTTCATCCTGATCTGCTGCGCCTTGCTGGGCGGCGCCATCTATTACTATGTGATCGCCAACTCCCTGACGGCGTTGCGCCAGGAGGCCGGTAAAGAGACCGAACTGAAGGCGCAGTTCGAGAGCAAGGCCATGCTGGCCGCCAATCTGGAGGCATACCGCAAGCAGATGGTGCAGTTGGAGCATCTGGTCGATGCCCAGCTCAAGCAGCTGCCCAATACCCACGAGGTGGCGGGGCTGCTGGATGACATCAGCTTCATCGCCACCGATAACGGGCTCCAGCTGAACAGGATCAACTGGGAGGCCGAGGTCCAGCACGAATTTTCGACCGAGCTTCCCATGCGTATCGAGGTGGTGGGGACCTACCACGAGCTCGGCAAGTTCACGGCCGACATGGCGGGCTTGCCCCGCATCGTGATCCTGGAATCATTCCAGCTCAATCAGAGCAAGGAGCAGGGGGAACTGATCGGCATGTCCATGCTGGCCAAGACCTACAAATACAACGGCAAAACCGTGGGGCAGAAGCCATGAGCATGAGAGCGATCAGCGTGCTGTTGCCGGTGCTGCTGCTGGCGGCCTGTGGCGGGCAGGACGATATGGATGAATATGTGCAGCAGACCAAGGCGAGGCCGCCCATCCCCATCGAGCCCTTGCCGGAAATAAAGCCGTTTTCCCCTATGGCTTACCAGCGTAGCGATCAACGCAGCCCCTTTATTGAGCCGCAACCCGAGACCAGCTCCAAGGTGGATGGCAAGGTCAAACCCGAGTGCGCCCAGATAGTGGCCAATCGCGAGAAAGAAGTGCTGGAGCGCTATTCGCTGGCCAGCCTGAGCATGCAGGGATCAATTGGGAGACAGGGACAATTATGGGCGCTGATCAGAACCCCGGATGGACACGCCATGCGGGTCGGACTTAATCAATACATGGGGCTGGATCAGGGAAGGGTCATCAAGATCACCAATACCCATGTTGACTTGATGGAGACGGTACCGGATGGCAAAGGATGCTGGGTCACCCGAGAAACACAGCTGGCCATGGCCAATCTCGACGCAAAACTATGATCAGGGATGAGCAGAGATGAGAACAACAATAAGCAGGATGAGCGGTGTGGCGCTGCTGTGTCTGGGCGCATGCAATCAGGTGTGGGCGGTGGCGGCGCTGCAAGAGGTCAAGGTGAATCCACTGTTGGCCGATCAGCTCGTGCTGGAACTGAGCTTCAGCGAGCCGGTGAGTGGCTTTACCGACAGGCTCTCCTATGAACCCAATCAGCTATTGCTGCATGTGCCCGGCGCGGTAGGGGCACTGACGGTCAATCCCTTGCCCATCAAACAGCAGGGGGTGGACAGCCTCAAGGTGGAGGGCAAGGGAGAGGGACTGGACATCAAAATCGCGCTCGATCAGCTGACCCCTTATCAGGTCCATCAGCAGGGCAACAAGTTACTGGTGTCATTGGGGGAAAACGCCAGCCAGCCAGTGGCCACGACGGCTGCCGCGCCCACTGTCACCCAATCGGCCCTGATCAAGAGCCAGCCTGTCACCCAGTCAGCCTTGATTGATACCCAGAGGATCGCCCAGAACCAGTCCCAGTATCAACCTCAGCCCCAACCCGTCTCGGCGCCGGTGGCTGTACCAGTTGCAACCAGCAAGCCGGTGTTGTCCGTCTCGCAGGCGAACACGAGTGGAGCCTATTTCAATTCGGTCAAAGGGGTGGACTTCCGCCGTGGCAAGGAGGGGCAGGGGGAGTTTCTGGTGACTCTGGACAACAGCTCGGCGGCGGTGGATGTCAGCAGCCGTGGTCAGAAGGTGCTGGCCAAGTTCCACGGTACCCGGGTTCCCGATGAGCAGCTCAACCTCATCAACGTGCAGGATTTCGCGACCCCGGTCTCTCAGGTGGAGGTCTTCCGTCAGGGTAACGACACCCTGTTTGAACTCTCGGTCAACGGCCAGTTTGATTATCGCTACGATCAGGCCGACAAGATGTTCATCATAGAGGTGAAAAAACGCGTCGCCA
This sequence comes from Aeromonas sp. sif2433, assembly GCF_019218705.1. NCBI lineage: Bacteria > Pseudomonadati > Pseudomonadota > Gammaproteobacteria > Aeromonadales > Aeromonadaceae > Aeromonas > Aeromonas sp. sif2433. The sequence continues at coordinate 52,716 of NZ_JAHUXD010000008.1, read as the reverse complement.
CCACAGCCGCTAAGCAGTACCAGGGCAAGCCGATCTCCCTGAACTTCCAGGATATCCCGGTACGGACCGTGCTGCAGATCATCGCCGACTTCAACAATCTCAACCTGGTGACCACGGACTCCGTCTCCGGCAACATCACCCTGCGCCTCGACGGTGTGCCCTGGGAGCAGGCGCTGGACATCATCCTCAAGGTCAGAGGGCTGGATAAACGGCTGGATAACAACATCCTGCTGGTGGCCCCGGCGGACGAGATAGCCGCCCGTGAGAAGCAGCAGCTGGAGAGTCGCAACCAGGTGGCCGATCTGGCGCCGCTCTACACCGAATACATGCAGATCAACTATGCCAAGGCGGCGGAGGTTGCTGCGCTGCTCTCCTCCGAAAGCACCAAGCTGCTCTCCCCCAGAGGGGCGGTGAGCGTGGATGAACGCACCAACGTGCTGGTGGTCAAGGACACGGCGGACGTCATCGGCAACGTCAAGCGGATGCTGGATATCCTCGACATCCCGGTCAAGCAGGTGGTGATCGAGGCGCGCATGGTGACTATAGATGACGGCTTCGACGAGGCGCTGGGTGTGCGCTGGGGGGTGACCAAGACGGATGGCCACGGCAATGGCACCTCGGGTACCATAGAGGGCAATGATGGTTCGGGCAACAACGCCAGTACCTCGACCATAGTGCGGCCCGGCATCGAAGATCGACTGAACGTCAACCTGCCGGTCACCAACGCGGCCGGCACCCTGGCCTTCCAGGTCGCTCGTCTGGCCAATGGCACTCTGCTGGACCTCGAGCTGTCGGCGCTGGAGAAGGAGAGCAAGGCCGAGATCATCGCGAGTCCCCGCGTCACCACGGCCAACCAGAAACCCGCGTTGATCGAACAGGGGACCGAGATCCCCTACGTGGAGTCGTCGTCCAGTGGCGCGACCTCGGTAACCTTCAAGAAGGCGGTGTTGAGCCTCAAGGTCACGCCGCAGATCACCCCTGACAACAGAGTCATTCTGGATCTGACCGTGACTCAGGATACCAAGGGGGAAACCGTGCCGACCGGTACCGGTGATGCCGTCTCCATCAATGCCCAGTCGATCACCACCCAGGTGCTGGTCAACAACGGTGAGACCCTGGTGCTGGGGGGTATCTATCAGCAGACCATCAAGAGCGACGTCACCAAGGTGCCGTTGCTGGGAGATATTCCCGGCCTTGGCTACCTGTTCAAGAAAACCACCAGCGAGAACAAGAAACGCGAACTGCTGATTTTCGTGACCCCGCGGATAGTTACGGATACCCTCTGAATGCTTTACATGTGAGGGTAAAACACATATAACCTTACGCCCCGATGAGGCTGGGGCGTAAGGGCTGCGGTTGCCAGTCCTGATTTCTATTGAGATAATCCCCCTCCTGATCCATCGCAAGATAAGGTTCATAGGTACCCCGGTCGACTGTTTACCGGGGCCATACAGTTTGTAATTACTAACGAAAAGACATGGCTGAGAAACGCAATATTTTCCTGATAGGTCCCATGGGTGCGGGCAAGAGCACCATAGGTAGACATCTGGCAGAACAACTGCACATGGAGTTTTTCGACTCAGATCATGAGATTGAGCGCCGCAGTGGTGCCGATATCGGCTGGGTGTTCGATGTTGAAGGCGAAGAGGGTTTCCGGATCCGCGAAGAGAAGGTGATAGGTGAACTCGCCGAGCAGCAGGGTATCGTGCTGGCTACGGGCGGCGGCGCCATCATCAGTCGCGAAACCCGCAACAAACTCTCCGCGCGTGGCATCGTGGTCTACCTCGAAACCACCATTGAGAAGCAGCTGGCACGTACCCAGCGCGACAAGCGTCGTCCCCTGCTGCAAACCGAAGAGCCCCCGCGTGAGGTGCTGGAGCGTCTGGCGCAAGAGCGCAATGCCCTGTATGAAGAAGTGGCTGACTTTGTCATCCAGACGGATGATCAGAGCGCTAAAATTGTTGCCAATCAGATTGTTAAGTTGATTGGCATGTAATCAATAGAGGACGTCCATGGAAAGGTTGAAGGTCGAACTGGGTGAACGCAGCTATCCGATCGAGATAGCTGCAGGTCTGTTGCAACACCACGAGGTGCTGACGCAGACCATCAAGGGCAAGCGGGTCATGATAGTGACCAACACTGTGGTGGCTCCCTTGTATCTTGAGCAGCTCATTCAGCTGTTGTCCGGTTTTCAGGTGGAACACCTGATCCTGCCGGATGGCGAGGCCTATAAGACCTTGGCGACCTTCGAGCGGATCATGTCTGCTCTGCTGGAAACCAACCATGGTCGTGATACCACCCTCATCGCCCTGGGGGGCGGCGTGATAGGTGACGTTGTCGGCTTTGCTGCGGCAAGCTATCAACGTGGCATTCCGTTCATTCAAGTGCCTACCACGCTACTCTCCCAGGTTGACTCCTCCGTCGGCGGCAAGACCGCCGTCAACCACCCTCTTGGCAAGAACATGGTGGGCGCCTTCTATCAGCCCAAGCATGTCGTCATCGATACCGACTGCCTCAAGACCCTGCCCGCGCGCGAATTTGCCGCCGGCATGGCCGAAGTGATCAAGTACGGCATCATCTGGGATGCCGAATTCTTCTCCTGGCTCGAAGCCAACATGGTGCGTCTGCAGCGGCTCGATACGGGCGCGCTCTCCTACGCCATCCGTCGTTGCTGCGAGATCAAGGCCGACGTGGTGGGGCAGGATGAGACCGAGCACGGCGTGCGCGCCCTGCTGAATCTGGGTCATACCTTCGGCCATGCCATCGAAGCCGAGAAAGGCTACGGCAACTGGCTGCATGGCGAGGCGGTAGCCGCGGGCATGATGCTGGCAGCGGCAACGGCCGAGGCGCGTGGCGAGCTGAGCGCGGCTCAGGTCGCGCGGATCCGGGCCCTGCTGCTGGCGGCCGATCTGCCGGTGCAGGCGCCGGCCGAGATGGATTTTGCGGCCTTCATTCGCCATATGCGCCGTGACAAGAAGGTGCTGGAAGGCAAGCTGCGGCTGGTGCTGCCGGTCGGGATCGGCCACGCCCAGGTGGTGGCCGATGTGACGGATGCCCAATTGATGGCGGTGATCGAGTCTGGTCGTGACCAATAAGTTGCTGAAATTCCCTTCCCAGCGGCAGCTGGTTGACCGGCTGCTGCACCTGATTGAGTTCAATCACCCCTTTATCTTTCTCTCCGGTAAGGCCGGCAGCGGCCGTGGCACCCTGTGCGAGTCTCTGCTGGGCCAGTTGCCGGACCAGGTGCGGGTGGTGAGCCTCATCGGCAGCGCCGCCATGAAGATAACGGACGTGCGCCAGCTGCTGTTGCAGCAGGTGGTGGCCAGGCCGCTGTTCAATCCGCAGGATGCGCTGGCCGACAGCTTCTTCCGCATGCTCGAGGGCAAGTCCTCGACCCTGTTGCTGCTGATCGAGCGCGCCGACGAGCTGCCTGCCGAGCTGGTCGGGGAGTTGTGGGCGCTCTGTCGCCATAACGACACCCTCGAGAATCCCCACAAGCTGGCGATCCTGCTCTCGGGCAATGACGCCTGGTGTCGCAGCCGGAAGGGGGCGCTCAAGGGACGGGCTATGCCCGCACTCGAGCTGGAAGTCGCGCCCCTGAGCGCACCGGAGCAACGCATCTTCTTGTACGAGAAGGCCAAAGAGCTCAAGATCCCGGCGGCCCTCTTGCCCAAGTCGAAAGTTGAAGAGATGCTGAGTGCGGCAAACGGACACCCGTCCGCCATCATGCAGTCATTGGAGGATATCATGACCGACAGAAGGCCCAAGAAGCGTCAGGCCGAGTTGCCCGTCAAGAAGATAGCGACCGTGCTGGCCCTGGTCGCCGCCGGTTTGCTGGCCCTGAGTTACCTGCCGTTTTTTGATGGCAAGGGGTTCGATGAGGCGGGCAAGGATGACTCCCAGGCGTCGTCCCAAGGGACGGCCCTGCCCGATCCCGTCGCCAAGGATCCGCTCAGCGTCGGTGGCACCAGCGCCGCCCAGACCACCAGCGGTAATCAGGTGGCGCGAGACTGGCAACCCGAGGCCAAGCCGCTGCCCAAGAAGGTCGAGAGCGAGACGGTCACGACCGAGTCGACCAATTACGAGGGGCGCCGGGTCGTCATCTCCGACGAGGTGGTCGAACAGTTGATGAAGCAGCCCAATGTCAGCGGTGCCCTGCCCACGGCGGTCGTGGACGAGCTGACAGGCGCCGGCTCCCAGGCTGTCTCGACCCAGGGACTGGTGGCGCAAGCCAGCCAGCCCACCACTTCGGCCAAGAGCCAGAGTGGATCTGCGGCGGCTCAGGCGGCGTCCAAGCCTGCCGTGACCGCGGCCCCCGTGGCGGCGCCGGCCCCCAAGGTGGCGCTGACGCCGGCCGCGACCCTGAACCAGAAGGCCAAGAATCACTACAGCATCCAGCTGATGGGGGCGAGCAACACCCAGGCGGTCGATGCCTTTGTGGCCGAGCATGGGCTGGCTGGCAAGGTCTGGGTCTACAAGACCCGCTTCCGTGGCAGCCCCTGGTACGTGGTGGTACAGGGGGATTATGCCAGCAGCACCCAGGCCAAGGCGGCGATCCGCAAGCTCACTCCTGCCTTGCTCAAGGGACAACCCTGGCCCAAGTCGTTTGCCCAGATACAAAAAGAGTTGAAGCAATAGCCATTCGGCCCGGGAAGGGGGTAGAATCGTCCCCCCTTTTTGGGCAATGCCTTCTTAACACCGGATTTCCATGAAAAAAACACGCGCGTTTTTAAAATGGGCCGGGGGAAAATATTCCCTGGTCGAAGAGATAGCCGAGCGCTTGCCGGCCGGGCGTGTGTTGCTGGAGCCCTTCGTCGGGGCTGGCTCAGTGTTTCTCAACACCGATTACGATGCCTATGTGCTCAACGATATCAATCCGGATCTGATCGGTCTCTACAACCATCTCAAGCAGAAGCCGGACAACTTCATCCGCGAGGCGCGCAAGCTGTTCGTGGCCGAATACAACCACAAGACCGCCTACTACCGGCTGCGCACCCAGTTCAACCAGACCGAGGCCGGCTTTGAGCGGGCCCAGCTGTTCCTGTTCCTGAACCGCCATGGTTTCAACGGCCTCTGCCGTTACAACAAGAAGGGCGGCTTCAACGTGCCGTTCGGTTCCTACAAGAAACCCTACTTCCCGGAGAAGGAGCTGTGGGCCTTCGCCGAGAAGGCGCAAAAGGCCACCTTCATCTGCGAAAGTTATGCCGATGCCATGGCCAGGGCGGAGGAAGACTGGGTGATCTACTGCGATCCCCCCTATGCGCCGCTCTCCACCACGGCGAGCTTCACCAGCTACTCGGCTGGCGGCTTCACCCTGGACGATCAGGCCCTGCTGGCCCGGTTGGCGCGCCACACCGCCGCCCACAAGGGGGTGCCGGTGCTCATCAGCAATCACGATATCGAGCTGACCCGCGAGCTCTATCGCGGCGCCCGGCTGGACGAGATCCTGGTCAAGCGCACCATCAGCCGCAATGGCAGTGGTCGCAACAAGGTGGCCGAGCTGCTGGCGCTCTACCCGCCCGGCATAGCCCCCGAGCAGGGCCACTACCCGAGCGATGCCGAGCTGGTTCCTCTGGGTTGATCCTCTGGCAGCACCTTCGGGTGCCGCCAGCGTTTTCGGGCCAGGAGAGCGTTTTTGGTGGCTAGCCGCTGGCCTCTGCGGTTTCCCCCCCGCGCTTGAGTCGTTTTCATCGGATATTGGCGGTAACGCTGGCGGTCCACTTTTTCTGCCCCCTGTTCGGACTGTTTTCGGTGGATATGGGCGCTAAAGCCGATGGCTTGCGCTTCCTCCCCGTGTTCGGGTTGTTTTCGGTGGATATGGGTGCTAAAGCCGGTGGCTTGCGCTTCCTCCCCCCGTTCGGGTCGTTTTCATCGGATATTTGCGGTAAAATTGCGCCGCTTTTTCTGCCACGCTGCCAATGGATGACGCTGATGAAAGACTTTCTGATTGCCCCCTCGATCCTCTCCGCCGACTTCGCCCGTCTGGGTGAGGATGTCGCCAAGGTACTGGCCGCCGGTGCCGATGTGGTGCATTTCGATGTGATGGACAACCACTATGTCCCCAACCTGACCATAGGTCCCATGGTCTGTCAGGCCCTGCGCGACTACGGCATCGAGGCGCTCATCGATGTGCACCTGATGGTCAAGCCGGTGGATCGCATCGTCCCCGACTTCGCCAAGGCGGGCGCCAACCTGATCACCTTCCACCCGGAAGCGTCCGATCACGTCGATCGCACCCTGGGGCTCATCAAGGAGCAGGGCTGTCAGGCCGGCCTGGTGCTGAATCCTGCCACGCCGCTCACCTGCCTCGAGTACGTGATGGACAAGCTGGATGTGATCCTGCTGATGTCGGTCAACCCGGGCTTCGGTGGCCAGAGCTTCATCCCCGGCACCCTCGACAAGCTACGCCAGGTGCGTCGCCTGATCGACGAGAGCGGCCGTGACATTCGCCTCGAGATCGATGGCGGGGTGAAGGTGGATAATATCCGCGAAATCGCCGAGGCCGGTGCCGACATGTTCGTGGCCGGCTCCGCCATCTTCGGCAAGCCAGATTACAGGGCCGTCATCGACCAGATGCGCACGGAGCTTGCCCATGTCAAGCGCTGAGCGTGATTTTGATCTGGTGCTGTTCGATCTGGACGGCACCCTGATCGACAGCGCCCCCCAGCTGGCGCTGGCGGTCAACCGTACGCTCGGCGAGCTGGGGCTGGCCGAGGCCGATGAGGCCGTGGTGCGTACCTGGGTCGGCAATGGTGCCGACAAGTTGATCCAGCGCGCGCTGGATTACCGCGCGGCCCCCGAGCTGTTCGCTAGGGCGCGCCCCCTGTTCGATCAACACTACCAGGCCTGCCTGCTGGAAGGGCTGGCCATGTACGACGGGGTCGCCCAGAGTCTGCGCCGCCTGCAGCGGCTCGGTTACCGCCAGGCCGTGGTGACCAACAAGCCGAGCCACTTCGTGCAGCCCATCCTGGATGCCCTCGGCATCAGCGATTGCTTTGCGCTCTGGCTGGGGGGCAACTGTGTGGCCCAGAAGAAGCCGAGCCCGGCGCCGTTGCTGCACGCCTGCCAGGAGCTGGGCATCAGCCCGTCGCGCACCCTGATGGTGGGCGACTCCGAAAATGACGTGCTGGCCGCCCAGGCCGCCAGCATGAAGGTAGTGGGGCTCACCTACGGCTACAACTATGGCCGCCCCATCGCAGATTCCCGCCCGGACTGGGTATGCGAGCAGTTTGCCCAGCTCGATGCCCTGCTGGTTGAATAACAAGGATCAGAACACTCATGGCTAAACCTATCGTATTGAGCGGGGCCCAACCCTCGGGCCAGCTGACCATCGGCAACTACATGGGCGCCCTGCGTCAGTGGGTCAACATGCAGGATGACTTCGACTGCCTCTATTGCATCGTCGATCTGCACGCCATCACCACCCGCCAGGAGCCTGCCGCCCTGCGCAAGGCGTGCCTGGACGCCGCCGCCCTCTATCTGGCGGTGGGCATAGATCCGGCCAAGAGCACCGTCTTCATTCAGTCTCATGTGCCGCAGCACGCCGAGCTCGGCTGGATCCTGAACTGCTACACCCAGATGGGCGAGCTGTCGCGCATGACCCAGTTCAAGGACAAGTCCGCCCGTTTCGAGAACAACGTCAACGTCGGTCTGTTCGGTTATCCGGTGCTGATGGCGGCCGATATCCTGCTCTATCAGGCCAATCAGGTGCCGGTCGGTAACGATCAGAAGCAGCATCTGGAGCTGACCCGCGACGTCTGCACCCGCTTCAACAACCTGTACGGCGAGGTGTTCACCCTGCCGGAGCCCTTCATCCCGACCGACGGCGCCCGGGTGATGAGCCTGCAGGATCCGACCAAGAAGATGTCCAAGTCCGACGACAACGAGGCGAACTTCATCGGCCTGCTGGAAGATCCCAAGCAGATCGTCAAGAAGATCAAGCGGGCGATGACCGACTCCGACGAGCCGGCGGTGGTGCGCTTCGATCCGGAGAACAAGCCCGGGGTCTCCAACCTGCTGACCCTGATGTCCGGCGTGACCGGCCGCTCCATCCCGGAGCTCGAGCAGCACTTCGAAGGCAAGATGTACGGTCACCTCAAGAGCGAGACCGCCGATGCCGTGGTCGCCCTGCTGGAACCCATCCAGGCACGCTTCCGCGAGCTGCGTCAGGATGAGACTCATCTGCAGGCTATTTTGGCCGCCGGCGCTCAAAAGGCGCGGGAAAGGGCTGAAAAAACACTGGTCAGCGTATATGATGTAGTCGGCTTCGTTCCTCGAGCCTGACATACTGGGAAGGTGTAGTAGAAGAGAGCTGGGTATTCGCCTGGCTTTCTTTGTTTTACCGACCCCTTATTCGTGAATTCATCTTCCAATTTCAAACGCGGGTTTCTGCCCCAAGAGCAAGCATGTCCGTCGAACCAAATATCGTGAGTGAAGTACTGGATGACAAGGGCCACTGGCTGCGCAAGTTTCGCAAGGCCAAGAACCTCAACACCCTGCAGCTGATGGTCTCCAATGCCATCGACAAGCACCACAAGATCCCTGCCGTCGCGGCCGCCATCTACCTGGCCGAATGCCAGCGCGAGCGCGAGCTGGAGCAAGGGCGCTATCTGGATCGTTAATCCCCTGTCCCCGGTTGTTGCCCCATGCTGTTGTTGATCGATAACTACGACTCCTTTACCTGGAACCTGGTGCAATATTTTGGCGCCCTGGGGCAGGAGGTGGTGGTGAAGCGCAACGACGAGCTGAGCCTGGATGCCATCGCCCGGCTCGCCCCCCGTTATCTGGTGATCTCCCCCGGTCCCTGCACCCCCAATGAGGCCGGTATCTCGCTGGCGGCCATCAGCCGCTTCGCGGGCCAGCTCCCCATCCTTGGCGTCTGCCTCGGCCATCAGTCCCTCGCCCAGGCCTTCGGCGCCAGGGTGGTGCGCGCTCGCCAGGTGATGCACGGCAAGACCTCGCTCATTCGCCATAGGGGAGAGGGCGTGTTCAAAGGATTGAAGGATCCGCTGCGGGTCACCCGCTACCATTCGCTGGTGGTGGAGCGCGAGAGCCTGCCCGACTGTCTCGAGGTCACCGCCTGGAGCGAGCACGCCGACGGCAGCGTCGACGAGATCATGGGGTTGCGCCATAAACACCTGCCACTGGAGGGGGTTCAGTTCCATCCGGAGAGTATTTTGAGCGAGCAGGGCCACCAATTGCTGGCCAACTTTCTGGCCGGTTCCTGAGAAAATCGTGATGCTCATCCCAGAATCGGAATGAGGCCAAAAATATTTTCCCTGACACTTTATTCACCTCTCCCCCTGCCCAAATTATCTCTTGCCAACACCCCCTGAGCCGTTATGCAATGCGGTTGCCTAAAATCTCACAGGCAATCGAACATTGTTCCCTGTAACTCGGCTTGTTGCAGACTTTTAGCTTTTTTTCTGTGACAATGCCGATGTGTTTACATGGATTTAACTTTTGAGCGGTGGATTATTCTGTCGCCAGATCGAAGGAGAGCAATATGTCAGAGTTGTTGGCAGTGACACGTGAAGTGTTTGATGAAGTGATGGTTCCCAACTATGCGCCCGCCAAGATCATCCCGGTGCGTGGTGAAGGGTCACGTGTCTGGGATCAGGAAGGCCGTGAGTATGTCGACTTCGCGGGCGGGATCGCCGTCAATGGCCTGGGCCATTGCCATCCCAAGCTGGTCGAAGCCCTGAAAACCCAGGGCGAGAAGCTGTGGCACCTCTCCAACGTGATGACCAACGAGCCGGCCCTGCGTCTGGCCAAGAAGCTGGTCGCCGCCACCTTCGCCGACAAGGTCTATTTCTGCAACTCCGGTGCCGAAGCCAACGAGGCGGCCCTCAAGCTGGCCCGTCGCTATGCCATCGAGAAGTTCGGTGCCCACAAGACCCAGATCATCGCCTTCCATCAGGGTTTCCACGGCCGCACCTTCTTCACCGTCAGCGTCGGCGGCCAGGCTGCCTACTCGGACGGCTTCGGTCCCAAGCCTGCCGACATCACCCATGTCACCTACAACGATCTGGCCGAGCTGGCCTCGGTCATCTCCGACAATACCTGTGCCGTGGTGATGGAGCCGCTGCAGGGTGAGGGTGGCATCATTCGTCCCACCGACGAATTTGCCAAAGGAGTGCGCGAGCTGTGCGACAAGCACAACGCCCTGCTGGTCTATGACGAGGTACAATCCGGGGTCGGTCGTACCGGCGAGCTGTTTGCCTACATGGGTCTGGGCGTCACGCCGGACATCCTCACCAGCGCCAAGGCGCTTGGCGGCGGCTTCCCCATCGGCGCCATGCTGACCACTACCGAGATCGCGGCTCACCTGAAAGTGGGTACTCACGGTTCCACCTATGGCGGCAACCCGCTGGCGTGCGCCGTGGCCGAGGCGGTGATCGACGTGGTCAACACCCCGGCGGTGCTGGCGGGTGTCAAACAGCGCGAAGCCCTGTTCCGTGCCGGCATCGAAGCCATCAATGCCAAGTACCACTGCTTCAGCGAAGTGCGTGGCCAGGGTCTGCTGCTCGGCGCCGTGCTGAACGATGACTTCAAGGGGCGCTCCCGCGACTTCCTGCTGGCTTCTATCGATCAGGGGCTGATGGCGCTGGTAGCGGGCACTAACGTGGTGCGTTTCGCACCTTCGCTGGTTATCCCGGAAGCGGACATCAAGGAAGGTCTGGCCCGGTTCGAGAAAGCGGTCGCTCAGGTGGTTAACGCCTGATCCAAGTTGAGGTGGGGAGCCCTCCCGGCAGGAGCCGGGACCCCACCTGTCGTCAATGAAAGGGAGTTGTCATTATGTTGGTTATCCGTCCTATCGAGCAGCGCGACTTCGCCGGCCTCAAGACCTGTGCCATCGAATCCGGTACCGGCATGACTTCATTGCCGGTCAACGATGAGCTGCTGCAACGCAAGATCGATGCCTCGACCCAGACCTTCCTGGACAAGCCTGCGGGCAAGGGAGACTGCCTCTACTTCTTCGTGGCCGAAGATCTGGAGACCGGCGAGATGGTCGGCACCTGTGCCATCGACGCGGCCGTCGGCCTGTCCCAGCCCTTCTACAACTATCACATCGGCAAGGTGGTGCACTCTTCCCCCAAGCTCGGCATCTACAACGTGGTCGAGACGCTCACGCTGTCCAACGACTACACCGGCAACTCCGAGCTGTGCACCCTGTTTCTGCGCGAATGTGCCCGCGAGGGGCTCAACGGCCGACTGCTATCCAAGCACCGTTTCCTGTTCATGGCCGAGCACCCAGAGCTGTTCGACCAGACCGTGTTTGCCGAGATGCGTGGCGTCTCCGATGGCGACGGTCACAGCCCCTTCTACGAGTGGCTGCAGACGCATTTCTTCTCGATGGACTTTCCCACCGTCGACTATCTCACCGGCATCGGCAAGAAGCGCTTCATCGCCGAGCTGATGCCCAAGTACCCGATCTACGTCAACCTGCTCAGCAACGAGGCGCGGGCCGTCATCGGCCAGACCCACGAGAAGACCCGCCCGGCCATCAAGATGCTGCAGGACGAAGGCTTCGTGAATCGTGGCTACGTCGACATTTTCGACGCCGGTCCCACCGTCGAGTGCGATGTGAAACACATCCGCAGCGTGCGCCGCAGCCAGAAGCTGCGGGTGCTGGTGGGCGAGCCCATCGGCGGTCACACCTATCTCATCTGCAATGCCCGTTTCGAACAGTATCGTGCCTGCTACGGCAACATCCGGGTCGATCTGGACAAACACGAAGCCATCATCCCGCCCAAGATGGCGGCCGCCATCAAGGTGGCGAATGGCGACATGGTCCGGGTCGTCGACCTGGAATGATTGGAATACCACAGCATCTGACGCAGGTGGCCACGGCGGCCTGCGCACCACAGGGAGTGAATGGATTATGTCTTTAGTGCAACTAATCGATGGGCACTGGCTTGCCGGTGAAGGCAAGGCATTCGAGTCAAAGGATCCGGCCAAGAACCAGGTTGTCTGGCAAGGCCTGGCGGCCAGCGCCGCTCAGGTGGATGCCGCCGTCAAGGCCGCCCGCAGCGCCTTCTACCATTGGTCCGACTTGAGCCTCGAAGAACGCCTCGCGATAGTGCGCCGATACGCCGACTTGCTCGGTGAGCACAAGGAGGCGCTGGCGCTGACCATAGCCCGCGAGACCGGCAAGCCGCTGTGGGAGACCCGCACCGAGGTGGCGGCCATGCAGGGCAAGATCGCCATCTCCATCCGCGCCCATGATGAGCGCACCGGCACGGTCGAGAACCCCATGCCGGGCGCCAAGGCGTTTGTGCGCCACAAGCCCCACGGCGTGGTCGCGGTGTTCGGCCCCTACAACTTCCCGGGCCATCTGCCCAACGGCCACATAGTGCCGGCGTTGATTGCCGGCAATACGGTGGTGTTCAAGCCCTCCGAGCTGACCCCCATGGTCGCCGAGGCCATGCTCAAGCTGTGGCAGGAGGCGGGGCTGCCCAAGGGCGTGCTGAACCTGGTGCAGGGCGAGGTGGAGACCGGCAAGGCGCTGGCCGGCAACCCGGACATCGACGGCCTGTTCTTCACCGGCTCGTCCCGCACCGGCCACTTCCTGCACCAGCAGTTTGCCGGTCAGCCCGGCAAGATCCTGGCGCTGGAGATGGGCGGCAACAACCCGCTGATCGTCAAAGACGTGAGCGATGTGGACGGCGCCGTCCACGCCATTGTCCAGTCAGCCTTCATCACCTCGGGTCAGCGTTGCACCTGCTCGCGCCGCCTGTTCGTGGAGCGCGGTGCCAAGGGGGATGCCCTGGTCAAGCGGCTGGTCGAGGTGGTTGGCCAGATCAAGGTCGGTCTCTATGATGCCGCCGATCAGCCCTTTATGGGCGCCATGATCAGCGAGCGGGCGGCGCTGGGCATGGTGGAGGCGCAGGCCAGCCTGCAGCGGCTGGGGGGCGAGAGCCTGCTGGCGCTCAAGCATCTGGAGGCGGGCACCGGTTTCGTCTCCCCCGGCATCATAGACGTGACTGCCGTGGCGGCACTGCCGGACGAAGAGTACTTCGGCCCGCTGCTGCAACTCATCCGTTATGACGACTTTGACGCCGCCATCGATCAGGGCAATGCCACCAGCTTCGGCCTGTCGGCCGGCCTGCTCGGTGACAATGAGGCGGACTGGCAGCACTTCTTCAAGCGCATCCGCGCCGGCATAGTCAACTGGAACAAGCCCATCACCGGCGCCTCCAGTGCCGCGCCGTTCGGCGGCATAGGTGCCTCCGGCAACCACAGAGCGAGCGCCTACTACGCCGCCGACTACTGCGCCTATCCAGTTGCCTCGGTGGAAGACAGCAAGGCGGCCATGCCGGATCAGCTGTCCCCCGGCCTGACGTTCTAACAACCATGAAAGGGCATCCCAGGGTGCCCTTGTCTGTACCCGCAATCAAAGGAAAGAGAGATGCAAAAGGATATCGACACCCTGTTTGGTCATCTGTGGGATAACTACATTCAAGTCACCCCGAGTGCCCACAAGGTCCATCAACTGCTGGGGGGCGGCGCGCCCATCATCAACGATCATGTGGCGTTTCGTACCTACAACCTGCCCAAGCTGGGGCTGGAGAAACTGGTTGCCCACTTCCGTGCCCTGGGCTACGAGGAGAAGGGCGAGTACGTCTTCAAGGCCAAGAAGCTCTACGCCAAGCACTTCGAGCACCAGGATCCGGACGCTCCCAAGGTGTTCATCAGCGAGCTGAAGGTGGAGGAACTCTCCCCGGCGGCCCAGGCCATCATCCACAAGCTGGCAGATCAGGTGCCCGATCATCTGACCGACACCCCGGCATTCCTCTACACGGGCGCCCCCTGGCAGGTCTCCTGGGCCGACTACCAGACCCTGCTGGCGGAGAGCGAGTATGCGGCCTGGATGGCGGCCTGGGGCTATCGCGCCAACCACTTCACGGTCAACATCAACCGCCTCGCTGACTTCGACACCATAGAGCAGGTCAACGGGGCCCTCAAGGCGGCGGGCTTCGTGCTCAATACCGTGGGTGGTGAGGTGAAGGGGGACCCAGAGGTGATGCTGGAGCAATCCTCCACCATGGCCGACAAGGCGGACGTGCCCTTCAGCGACGGCGTGCGCACCATTCCGAGCTGCTTCTACGAGTTCGCCCGGCGCTACCCCCAGGCCGATGGCGTGCTCTATCCTGGCTTCGTCGAAGCCTCGGCGGACAAGATCTTCGAGTCTACCAACGCCATGTGATGACTCCGAACGCAAAAAACGCCCCGCATGGGGCGTTTTTTTATGGTGCCGGCGTCAGTCGGCATCGTCTCTGCCCCAGCTGTTCGGATGGCGCCATTCACGCGCCTGCGCGCTCATGGGCTCAGAGGCCGGCACAGGGGGTTATTTCGCGTCATGGCGTGGAATATCCGTTGTCAGATGTATCTAATTGGTCTCCAGCGGATACGATTCATGGGCGGGCGGCTTATTCTATCTCCTTGAAATAATACGGAAGACACTAATGAGTTTGCGGCCTTGTGAATGGAATATATCGGCTTGGATCAGCCGATGATTATACAGAGTAGTTCAGGTCCGCTTTATAAAGGGTTTATCAAATATGTGATCCAGCCCTTGACCCATCCCAATAAACATATCTTTAAATCCAGAATTGACATGTTATTGTAGTTTTGGGCGACATAGTATGTAAAGCATACTGATATGCAGTCGATGTAATTCAGCTGTTTATGAAGTGAATCGGACTCACGAAATAACACTCTAGAGTCAATATATGGAAAACCAACACAAATATCAGATCCTGGTGCCATTTATAGAGCCTGTTGGAAACCAGTCTGTGCCTTCGGTCAACTATTCCAAGACGCTGGGAACGAGCGATAGCTGGATTGGCTGTGGATATATAAACCGGAACGGAAAATCGAAGGTGCTTGCCAATGTCAGCTTCCCTTATTTTTCATTGGTACTGGTGCTGGATGGCAGGGGAACTTATATCGATGAGCAAGGCCAGCAATATTCTCTTGGCAAGGGCAGCGTATTCTTGCGCAGACCCGGCCAGCGCCATTCCAGCCATTGCGAGAGCCTGCCCGCCTGGAAAGAAGTCTATCTGGATTGCGACCGGGCTCTGTATGAACACCTGGCTTCATTCCTGATCCCTGAGCACGGCGCCGTAGTCTTTCAAACGGCCAGCCCGCTGGAGGCCATCGATCACTTCTCCGGTTTCATGGAGTTTGTGAAGAACGCCAGCGAGCTGGATATGCCCAGGGTGTATATCAAATTCATCGAGCTGCTCGGCGCCCTCTTTAATGGCTCGATGAATCATCCTGAGCACCATGAAAACAACATGGTCAATCAGGTCAAGCTGGCACTGGATGAACTCTGTCATCAGCGCATAGATTTAAAACTGTATTGTGATGAGCTGGGGCTGAACTATGAGGTATTTCGCAAGGAGTTCAAGGAGCAGACCGGACTGTCGCTGATGAAATATATCGTCAGGTGTCGGTTGGATAAAGCCTGCACCCTGCTGAGAACGACCAATCTGCGGATATCCGAGATCTCCAACGAACTGGGCTATTCATCGCAATACGAATTTTCGAATCAATTTAAGCGTTATTTCAATCTATCTCCAAGGCAATACAAACAAGGCATTAATTAAATCCTGTCGGTTGGGTTGTGATTGCTGCCTTCACCATGATTTATTCTGTTAAATGAGAGAGCTGTCCATGATTGCTTATATGGCTGTGCCCATCGTTTTTATAACGATGTATATGATCATAAAGAACTATCAGACTCATACCACCTTGACGATTTCCGGCCTGCTGATGCTGACCGTGGGCGTCGTATTCACCCAGGGCGGCATCGCCGACTTTATGGGGGCACAATATAAATTCAGTTCGACGGGATCCACCTTCTTCGACCTGTTCGGGGCCTTCAGCGCCATCATGTCGGAGCGCACCGCGACCATCGGCATGATCGCCATGACCTCGGCCGGATTCGCCTCCTACATGAGCAAGATTGGTGCCGCCGACAGTCTGGTCAAGGCCTGTGCCAAGCCACTGCAGCTCATCAACAAGCCTTATCTCATCCTGGCCCTGGCGTTCATCATAGGGCAGACCCTGAACCTGGTGATCCCGAGCCCGGCCGGGCTGGCCATGTTGCTGCTCATCTCTTTCTACCCGATCCTGCTGCAAGCCGGGGTCAGCCCGCTCTCGGCCGCCGTGGTGATCGGCACCTGCGGTTCTCTCGATCTGGGCCCGGGCTCTGGCAACTCCAACGTCGCGGCCGAGCTGCTGGACATGTCGATCACCGAATACTTTGCCAGCACCGAGATCCTGGTGGCCATACCGGTCACCCTGACGGTGGCGGTCACCCATTTCTTCGTGCAGAAGTGGTTTGACAAGCGTGATGGCCACAAGCGTTCACAGACCGAGATCAAGGTCGCCGGTGAGCAGGACGTTCGGCAGGGCGCTCCTTACTCCAGACTCTATGCCATGCTGCCCTTCCTCCCCCTGGCGCTGCTGCTCATCTTCTCCGACATTGGCATCGCCAGCGTCAAGATCAACGCGCCCATCGCCATGTTTGCCTCCTTGATCATGATCGTGGTGATCGATGCCTTCAGGGTGAAGAGTCTGCAACTGGCGCTCGATCACTCCTTCGAGTTCTTCAAAGGCATGGCAGGGGCGTTCAGCACAGTGGTCGTCCTGATCGTGGCCGCCACCATGTTCACGCTGGGGCTGGATGCCATCGGTGCCGTCAACGCGATGAAGTCGATGATCCTGGCGGGTGATGTCCACTATCTGCTGATCACCCTGTTCGGCATGCTGATCATCGCCTTTACCGCCATGTTGACCGGGTCAGGCAGTGCCGCCTTCGTCAGCTTCTCCAACCTGGGTTCCGAGCTGTCGGCCGCGGCCGGTGTGAAATCGGTGCTCATGCTGGTGCCCATGCAACACGCCGCCGGTTTTGGCCGCTCCCTGTCCCCCGTCGCGGCCGTGGTGATTGCGGTGGCGGTGGCGGCCAATGTCAGCCCGTTCGAGGTGCTGAAGCGGGCGTTGATCCCCTGCATCGTCGGTATCTTCTCCACCCTGTTCTACACCCAGCTTATTTTCTCTTAATGGTGCCATAAAATGACCACATGCTACGATCCGACGAGCTATACCCTGAACCGCAACGGGTTTGAGAATATCTACGAAGACACTCATATTTATCAGACTTGGCTGGACATAGAGGCCATTCTGGCGAAGGTACAGATTGAGCTCGGCATCATCCCAAAGGCAGCGGGGGAGGTGATCATTCAGCACTGTGATATAGGGCTGCTCGACCGGGACAATATCATCCAGGGCTATATCAAGACCAAGCATCCGCTGGTGCCGGTTCTCAATGAATTGGGGCGCATAGTGGGTGATGAAGCCGCCAAATATATTCACTACGGCATCACCACCCAGAATATTCAGCAGACGGCCGAGCTGTATCTCTGCAAACAGTTCAATCAGGAGTTTATTGCCCTCATCGACAAGATGGTGGTCAATATAGGTGAGCTGAAACGGCGGAATAAAGATGTTGTCATCGCGGCGAGGACCCATTCCCGGCATGCGCTGCCCATACTGCTGAATACCAAGTTCGCCGTGTGGGAAGACGAGCTGTTGAGGTGCAAGGATATCCTGACCAGCTCGGCGCCAGGCATCTTCCAGGTCATGATGGGGGGCGCCGTGGGGGGCTTCCACACCCTGCCAGAGGTGGGGCCCGGCATGCAGGCGCGGATTGCCGAGCTGCTGGAGATGGGGGAGATGAAGATCCCGAGCCGCTCGATCCGGGTGCATATGTGCCAGTACGTCAACAACTTGACCCTGATTGCCCAGAGCTGCGCCAAGATTGCCGAGGAGGTCTACATCAGCTCGTCCGAGGAGTACTCGGAGATGAGCGAGGGCTTCTCCGAGGGCCAGATAGGGAGCAGCACCATGCCTCAGAAGATCAACCCGGCCCTCTGCTACGGTATCATCGGCAACGCGCGCATCCTGTTCAACCTGCCCAGCACCATGCTGAACATGGCCGTTCGCCCCTTCGAAGCCGATGGCTGCAGCAACCTGATCATCGACAACTCACTGCGGGAGGCGAATCTGCTCACCCATGAAATCATGCTGAAGACGGAGGCGCTGTTGCAGGATCTCTTTATTGACCGTGCGGCCATGCAGCGCAACCTCGATATTACCCAGGGCATGATCAGCGCCGAGAATGTGATGATGGCGCTGTCGAAAAAAGGATTGGGAAAGGCGAAGGCCCATGAGGCCGTATATGACATCATCATGCGGGCCAAGAAAGAGGCCATCTCTTTCAGCGAAGCTTATATTCGCCAGCCTGAGTTGCATGCATTCCTGCCCGTCGACGAATTTGAAAAGGCGATAGCCCCGCGATCCTATGTCGGACTGGAATATTACTGATAGCCATTTCCCGCTAATTAAATAACCGATTTTATATTCCCCCTTCTTCCTGACATTTCCGGCAGGAGGGGCATCCATATACATTTTTTACGCAGAACAGTTGGAGTAAATAATGAAACTTGCTGTAAAACTGAGTGTGGTCGCACTGACATTGGCCTCCGCGGGCGCACAGGCCCTGACCCTGGATTATCGCCACGAATACAAGGCCGATAGCGAGACCCAGGCCAATCGCCTCAAGCTATCCCATGCCACGGAGGATGGCCTGTTCTTCAGCGTCGAGGGCAAGATGGCGGAGGGCTCAGACGTACAGGCGGACGGCTTCAAGGACGGTAACGGCAACTGGAGCGGCAGCGGCAGCGAGTGGGAAGTGGGCAAGAAGTTTCAGGTCACCGACAAGCTGGCGCTGGCGCCGGCCATCAACCTGGATGTGGGGGATTCCTATATCGGCTATCGCGTTCAGGTGAAGTCGTTCTACACCATCACCGACAACTGGTTCACCACCCTGCGCTGGCGTGGTGGTATCCAGAAGGATGAGAAGCCGACCACCGCCGACAAGAATTACAACCAGCTCAACTGGGAGCTCGGTTATAAGGGGGAGGGCTTCACCATCACCGGGGACTACGAATACAAGTTCACCAATTACGAGGACTACAAGGGCGATCACAGCAATTGGCTGTATAACGTCGTCGTCGCCGTGCCCATCAACAAGCAGTGGGTGCCCTACACGGAAATTGGCTATGTGCCGCGTTATAACAGCGAGCACGACAACGACGAGATGGAAATGCGTTACCGCCTCGGCATCAAATACAACTTCTAAGCCAGGCTGAAGGTTTGAGTCACCGGCTTTCTGTTGCCGCAGACCTCATAGGGAGGTCGGGCACGGAAAGCCGGTTCATTTATTTCCCCCTCCACTGGTCTCCACCAGACTTCATATCATGACGACATAGGCGGCCGGCATGGGGCTGCTTGCCTCTTCGCGAGCCCCATCGCGCTATCTCCTGTTTACACCAGCAGCAGTTCGCCTTCGGTGGCGAGTACAGTCGCCATGCCGGCGGCCTTGCCCGCCTGGATGCCGATCCGGGTATCTTCGAACACCAGGCAGTTGGCCGGATTGGCGCCGAGCCGTTCGGCCACTCGCAGGAAGGTGTCGGGATGGGGCTTGTGGTTGGTCACGTCGTCGGCGCTCACCAGCACCGAGATATAGGCATCGAGACCGGTACTTCGCAAGATACGCTCGGCCTGATTGCGCGGTGAGCCGGTGCCTATGCCCATGGGGACCTTGCCGTGGTGCTGCCTGACCAGCTCCCACATCTGGGGGAAGACGCCGGCCTTGTCGATCTGCTCCATGTAGAGCGCTATCTTGCGGCGGGCGAAGGCCTCGATGTCGATGCTCAGCCCGTGCTGCTCGGCCAGGATGGCGACGATCTTGCGGGTGGGAATGCCGCCATATTCATTGAGCTGCACCCGATCGAACGGCAGGCCGAACTCGGCACTGGTCAGCGCCCACGCATCCAGATGTAGGGGCATGGAGTCCACCAGGGTGCCATCCATATCGAAGATCAGGGCGTCGTATTGCTCAAAACGGGACTGCTCGGCCATGGGGGCCTCCTCTCGGGCTAAAGGGCCACACTACCAGATCCGCCGGCGTTATGCCGCAGGGGAAAGCACCGGTCCGGACTGAGGGGAGTGAGCCCGGCCTGCGGCCGGGGGTCTAGGCCCCCGATGACGGCGTGGCGGCTCAGGGGCGCTGGCGCTCGGTCTGAGCCTCCAGCTCCTTGCCGAGGAAGTAGTTCAGGAAGGTGCGGATCACCGCGATGATGGCGAGCCGGATCAGCTCCTCCTGGCTCGGCGCCACCGTGGTGGCCAGGATGTCGGCGGCGAGCTGAAACTCCAGCGCCAGAATGAGCCAGCTGCCGAAGCAGAGCCGGATGCGGGGAAAACCGGGTTCGTGATCCCGCACCCGCGCCGCCAGCCAGAGGGTCTTGCCAAGGCCAATCACCACGCAGGCGATGGAGATGATCTCCAGCAGCAGCTGGAACAGCTCGACCCCGTGCATCATGGCCTCTTTCAGGCTCGCTATCTCAAACACTCGGGTCACCTCCCTGATTCAAAAGAGACACTTTTAACACGGCATGGGGGTCGGATCCAACTCAGAGCCTCTTGAGCTGCATGGCGACCTGCGCGATGGCATGACGGGCCGCAGGGCTTATGCCCGCCAGCTGGAAGAAACCGTGGATCACCCCGAGCTGTCGCTGACAAGTGGCGGCAACACCGGCTTGCAGCAGTTTGCCATACAGGGCCTCTCCCTCGTCACGCAGGGGGTCGCACTCGGCCGTCAGTATATGGGTCGCGGGCAGGCCGGCGAGCGCCGGGTGATGGAGCGGGCTGGCCTCGGGGTGATCGACCGGCAGCGCGCCCAGGTAGGCGCGATAGCCGCTTTGCAACATGTCGGCAGTGATGAGGTAATCCTCGCCACAGTCGCGATAACTCTGGCTCTCGCCCCTGGCATCCAGCATGGGGTAGATGAGCAGCAGGGCGGCGGGGAGGGGGGCGCCCATGGCCTTGAGCCTCAGGGCGGTGACCAGCGCGAGATGGCCGCCGGCGCTGTCACCGGCCAGCGCCAACCGCCGCGGGTCGACTTGCCACTCTTTCAACCGCACCATGATGGCGAGGGTCGCCGCCAGGGCGTCGTCGTGGGCCGCCGGGTAGACATGTTCGGGGGCGAGGCGGGTGTGCACCGCGAAGATCAGGGCATTGGCGCGGTTGCACAGCATCCGCAGCTGGCGGTCATGGGTCTCGAAATCCCCGCTGACGAAGCAGCCGCCATGAAAGTAGATGAGGGCGGGATAGGAAGCCTGCGCCCCCGGTGTCGGTCGATAGAGCCGTACGGCATAGTGGGACTCTTGCCACTCCTCTATCTGGCCGACCTCCTCCTGCGCCCCTCCCAGCACGGCCGAGGCAAGATAGCCCTCGCGGCGGGCCTGCCAACTCAGTGCGCTGGCGTTGGGACGACCGGCGGCGATAAAGCCGGCCACCATCTCGGCGATGGCCGGCTCCAGAGAGACTTCCATGGACACTCCATAATAACTGTATATAAAAACAGTGATTATTCGCCTCTGGGCTCCAATGGCAATAGGGCGGGCGTGAGATGGCTCACAGACTCAGGCTTTGATCAGTTTGAATTCGATCACATAGAGTGGCGGCAGGGCGGGGTAGATATCCCGGATCACGTCTTTAAGTTCGGGGAGCGTCATGTTCTCCTGGCGGGCGTGCTCGTCGCTTAGGGCATCGAAGGCGACGGGGGCCACCGACAGCACCTCTATGGTGCCGAAGGGCTGCAGCTCCGGGTTGGTGAAGAGCGCCAGTCGCTGGCCTGGCTGCCAGTCGGCTTCGCTCTCGTCGCGGATGGTGATGGTCTTGCGGCCCGCCTGGATGTCCTCCACAAAGCGGCTGAAGAAGGTGAACTCGGGATAGGGCTGGATTTGGGGTGGCACAGGCATGGGGTCTCCGCTGCGGGTGAAAAGTCGAGATAGGCTCGCAGGCCGGCAAGGTCGGCGCGTGGGCCCATTCTAGGAGGGACCGGGCTCACTTGCAGCACTTTTGTCCTGATGGCGTTGGGCGGCAGGCAAGGGAGGGGCTCTCTGCGTCGCTGCCATTTTGCTGGCCTCATCTGAACTCGGATGTGCGATGATGGGGCCCCTCTTTATTGACATGTAACAAAATGGGGAGGGGTAAGCTGTGGTCTGATGGAGAGGGTTGCACCCCGTAGCCTGGGGGCGACGAACGAAAGGAGCGAGTGTGAATTCCGAGTTGATCTGGGTCCTCTGCATGTTGGTGGGCGCCATCTATCTGTTTATGACCAACAAGGTCCGCATGGACGTGGTGGCCTTGTCGATCGTCATACTGTTTGTGCTGAGCGGCATCCTGACCTTGCCGGAGGCGCTGGCGGGCTTCAGCGATCCCAACGTCATCCTGATCGCCGCCCTGTTCGTGGTGGGGGAGGGGCTGGTGCGTACCGGCATCGCCTACCAGGTGGGAGATGCGCTGGTCAAGGTGGCGGGCAGCAGCGAGACCCGGATGCTGGTGCTGCTGATGGTGGCGGTGGCGACCCTGGGGGCCGTGATGAGCAGCACAGGGGTGGTGGCCATCTTTATCCCCGTGGTGCTGAGCGTGGCGAACCGGATGGGGATCCCGGCCGGGCGGCTGATGATGCCGCTCGGCTTTGCCGGCCTCATCAGCGGCATGATGACGCTGGTGGCGACCCCACCGAACATGGTGGTCAACAGCGAGCTGATGCGCCACGGCATCCAGGGGTTCGGCTTCTTCGGTTTCACCCCCATGGGGGTGATCGTCCTGGGGATGGGCGTCCTCTACATGTTGCTGATGCGCAACTCGCTGGTGCGCGAGGGGGAGGAGGGCAAAGGCAAGCCTGCGGGGCGCAGCACCATGCGCGACCTCATCCGTGATTACCGGCTGGCCGGTCGGGCCCGTCGGCTGGCGATCCGGCCCGACTCTCCGCTGATCGGCCAGACCCTGGACGAGCTGCAGCTGCGCGCCCGCTACGGCGCCAACGTCATCGGGGTGGAGCGCTGGCGCAAGTTCCGGCGGGTGATGGTGACCGTCTCCGGGATCACCGAGTTCCAGGCCAAGGACGTGCTGCTGATCGACATGTCCGATCCCGAGGTGGACGTGCGCGAGTTCTGTGCCGAGGCCAGGCTCGAGCCCATGATACTGCGCGGGGAGTATTTCTCCGATCAGGCGCGGGAGGTGGGTATGGCCGAGGTCTCCCTCATTCCGGAATCCCGTCTGCTCGGCAAGAGCATCCGCGAGGTGGCGTTTCGTTCTCACTATGGCCTGAGCGTGGTGGGGATCCGCCGCCACGGCGAGGCGCTGACCGGCAAGCTGGTGGACGATCCGCTGCAGATGGGGGACTGCCTGCTGGTGGTGGGTAACTGGAGCCTCATTCGCCAGCTGCAGACCCGCAGCCGCGACTTCCTGCTGCTCGGCCTGCCGGCGGAGGTGGACGAGATGGCGCCGGCCCGCAGCCAGGCCATTCACGCCCTGATCTGCCTCGGCGTCATGATAGCGCTGATGGTGACGGATCCCGTGCCCAACGTCATAGCGGCGCTCATCGCTTGCCTGCTGATGGGCAAGTTCCGCTGCATCGACATGGAGAGCGCCTACAAGTCCATCCACTGGCCGACCCTGATCCTGATCGTCGGCATGCTACCCTTCGCCCTGGCGCTGCAGAAGACCGGCGGGGTGGATCTCATCGTCGGTGGCCTGATGGCCGCGGTGGGGGACATGGGCCCTAGGGTGATGCTGGCCAGCCTGTTCGTGCTCTGTGCGGTGATCGGGCTCTTCATCTCCAACACCGCCACCGCGGTGCTGATGGCGCCCATCGCGCTTGGCACGGCCCACCAGATGGGGATCTCGCCCTATCCCTTCGCCATGACCATCGCCATCGCCGCCTCGGCGGCCTTCATGACGCCGGTCTCGTCACCGGTCAACACCCTGGTGCTGGGCCCCGGCAACTACAGGTTCGTGGACTTCGTGCGAATAGGGGTGCCCTTCACCCTGCTGGTGATGGTGGTGAGCGTCATCGCCATTCCCTGGTTCTTCCCGTTCTGAGCGGGGAGAAGAGACAAGCGGCCTGGGGGCCGCTTTTTTGTGGCCAGCCATCCTGGGCTGGCGGGATGATGTCCGGATCAGACAAGATGGTGAGCAGGGAGAGAAGGCGGGCAAGAGAGGAGAAAGGGTAAATCGCGGGCACAAAAAAACCAGCCTGAGCTGGTCTGTTTGGTACTGCTATTAATGGTGCGGAAGGAGAGACTCGAACTCTCACGCCTAGGGCGCCAGAACCTAAATCTGGTGCGTCTACCAATTTCGCCACTTCCGCAATATTAATGGTGGCTATGACGGGATTCGAACCTGTGACCCTCGCATTATGAGTGCGATGCTCTAACCAACTGAGCTACATAGCCGTCTTGTATGCGACAGAGTCGTGTACAAGTAAAAATGGCTGGGGTACTAGGATTCGAACCTAGGGATGGCGAGATCAAAACCCGCTGCCTTACCGCTTGGCGATACCCCAACAGTGCCCTTCAACAACACGAGTGCTGGCAAAGAACGTTCAAAAATGGCTGGGGTACTAGGATTTGTACCTAGGCACATTGACGAGATCAAAATCTCTCAATGCTTTCCTCAGCTTGCTACCGACATATGAACATCGATAACCAAAAATAATGGCTGGGGTACTAGGATTCGAACCTAGGGATGGCGAGATCAAAACCCGCTGCCTTACCGCTTGGCGATACCCCAACTGAACAATATATGGTGGCTATGACGGGATTCGAACCTGTGACCCTCGCATTATGAGTGCGATGCTCTAACCAACTGAGCTACATAGCCAACCTTGCTTCCAGTGAGTCGTTGCCTCGTCACTGTGCGGCCGGAATTATGCGTATCTGGCTCTGGGGCGTCAACCCTTTTTTTGCCAGAAAAACCGAATTTGGGTGCGTTTGGCGAGTTATTGGACGCTGTCGTGCAAAAGCCCAACAATCTGGTTTTTTTTACGACATTTGCCAGCAGATCTGCAACAGATACCCAGCACAAAGAGGCCAGCAAATGCTGGCCTCTCATGGGGTTAGACGTTGAACAGGAAGTTCATGATATCGCCATCTTTGACGATGTAGTCTTTCCCTTCGGCGCGCATCTTGCCCGCTTCCTTGGCACCTTGCTCACCCTTGTAGGTGATAAAGTCATCGAAGGCGATGGTCTGTGCGCGAATAAAGCCTTTTTCGAAGTCGGTGTGGATCTTGCCGGCCGCCTGCGGGGCGGTGGCACCGACCGGAATGGTCCAGGCGCGCACTTCCTTCACCCCGGCGGTGAAGTAGGTCTGCAGGTTCAGCAGCTCGTAACCGGAGCGGATCACCCGGTTCAGGCCCGGCTCTTCGATGCCCAGATCGGCCATGAATTCGGCGCGGTCGGCGTCGTCCAGCTCGGCGATGTCCGCCTCGATGGCGCAGCAGACCACGACCACCACGGCGTTCTCGGCGGTGGCGATTTCACGCACCTTGTCGAGGAAGGGGTTGTTGTCGAAGCCGTCTTCCGCCACGTTGGCGATGTACATGGTGGGCTTGAGGGTCAGGAAGTTGAGGTGGGCAACGGCCGCCAGCTCTTCCTTGTCCAGCTTCATGCCACGGATCATCTGACCCTCTTCCAGCACAACCCGAATTTTTTCCAGGGTCTCCACTTCCAGCTTGGCATCCTTGTCGCCGCCCTTGGCACGCTTGGACTGGCGGTGGATGGCGCGCTCGCAGGCGTCCAGATCCGACAGCGCCAGCTCGGTGTTGATCACCTCGATGTCGTCGGCCGGGGAGACCTTGCCCGCCACGTGGATGATGTTGTCATCCTCGAAGCAGCGCACCACGTGGCCGATGGCCTCGGTCTCGCGGATGTTGGCCAGGAACTGGTTGCCCAGACCCTCACCCTTGGAGGCACCTGCCACCAGACCGGCGATGTCGACGAATTCCATGGTGGTCGGCACCACGCGCTGCGGATTGATGATGGCAGCGAGCTGGTCGAGACGCGGATCCGGCATGGGGACCACACCCGTGTTCGGCTCAATGGTGCAGAACGGGAAGTTGGCGGCTTCGATGCCGGCCTTGGTCAGCGCATTGAACAGGGTGGATTTGCCTACATTGGGCAGGCCCACGATACCGCATTTAAAACCCATGGATTGTTACCTTACTTGATAGATGCTGTGAGGGACGCCCTTGGGCGACCCATGTCATGCTTGCTCGGGCCCTGAGGCGGCAACACCGCTCATGACCCGGGTCATCTCTTGTGTGAGCCGGTGCCGACTGCGCACCGACGCGCTCTATACCTTCTCGGCCTTGAAGCTGTGCAAGCGGTTCATGGCCTTGGTCATGTCTTGCTTGAACAGGATGTCGGTGGCGCGCAGGGATTCATCCAATGCGGCCTCGATCAGGCTCTGTTCACTGCTGGGCGCCTTGGTCAGCACGAAGCCGGCGACCAGCTCCTTGGCGCCGGGATGGCCGATGCCGAGGCGCAGCCGGAAGAAGTTATTGTTGTTGCCCATCTTGGCGATGATGTCCTTGAGGCCATTGTGACCACCGTGACCGCCGCCCTGCTTGAACTTGGCGATGCCGGGGGGCAGGTCCAGTTCATCGTGGGCCACCAGCATCTCTTCCGGCGCTATCTGGTAAAACCGGGCGAGCGCCGCCACGGCCTTGCCGGAGAGGTTCATGTAGGTGTTCGGGATGAGCAGCCGCACATCCTGCCCCTCGACCAGGATGCGGGCGGTGTGGCCGAAGAACTTGGGCTCTTCACGCAGGCTGACATTGTGCCAGCGGGCCAGTTGCTCCACATACCAGGCGCCCGCATTGTGACGGGTCTTGGCATATTCGGGGCCGGGATTACCCAGCCCGACAATCAGTTTGATTTGACTTGTCACGCTTGATGTCTTCACTCGCTGCTTGCCGTGGACAGATGGCCCAGGGCAATGGGACGCAATATTCTAGCCGCCGACTGGCGATCACTCAACCAAAGCTCGGCAACCGGAGGGAATAACCGGGCAACGGGTCGCCAACGGCCGCAAAAAACGGGCCTAGCCCGGCCCGTTTTTGCCCTGTGTCGTGGCCGGTGCCTGCTTATCTGGCCCGCAGCAGGGTGACGACGGGCTCACTCAGGGCGGTCAGGGTCGGGCGCTGCTCCTTTATGTACTGCACGAAGGAGGCCGCATCCGTGCCGCAGTTGACGGTCTCGGCCTGGCAGTCGAGCGCTTGGCCCGGTGCGTAACGGGCGCTCAGCTGATTGCCCTGTTGCACCACCTGCAGGACCGGGAAGGCGGTCAGCTGGTCCGCCACCCAGGCAAGATCCACCCGCTCGGCCCGCAGCTGCTGGGCACGGGCCAGTGCCTGCCAGCCGTCGTTGCCGTTGGCGCTGTAGGCATTCATCACCACCCGGTAGCGCCGCTCATCGACCAGATCCTGCCACTGCCCCTCGGCCGTCTGCCATTGCAACCGGGTCAGGGAGCCGCTCTTGCCCGGCACTGTCTCGGTGAAGCGGTAGCGCAGGTGGCCGCCATAGGGGAACTTGCCGGCGTGGGCACCGGCGGGCAGGGTGGCGGTGATGGTCTCGGTCAGCAGGGCACGCACCTCGGCGCCGCTCAGGGTCAGCACGGCGAGCTGATTCTTGAACGGCAGCAGGCTGAGGGCCGGCTCCCCTTCGCGCAGCTCACCGGCGGGCAGATCGGCGCGCACGCCTCCCACCGCCAGCAGGGCGAAGTCGACCGGGCCGCCGGTCAGGGCCTGCACCGCCGGGCGGTTGGCCCAATAGTATTGGCCCTCGGCCACCAGGGGGGCAACGGCGGAGCCGTGGCTGTCGCTGCCGTTGTCACCGGGGCGACGGGCATTTTGCAGCGGCGCCGGCAGGGTGGCGATGACGGGGCCGAACGCCTGCTCCAGCGCCGGTTTGAAGTGGCTGTCGATGATGCCGCGCAGCCGTGGATCTTCATCCACCGTCACCAGGTTGGGCTGGGCGTCGATGAACTTGCCGGCCTGCTGGCTGCGGGTCTTGTCCAGCGGCTGCTGGCGGGCCGGATCGGCGAAGAAGTCGCGGCTGGCCAGCAGCCGGTTCTGGCCGTTGCAGGCGATGACGCGGCCTTGCGCGTCGAAGCTGAGGCGGGCGAGGCCGATGGCCTGGGCGTAGGCGCCGGCCTGCACCACGCAGGTCATGCCGACGCCGTCCGGGTTGGTGACCAGCGCCGCGTATTCCCCGGTCTTGCCCCAGCCGATGTTGCCAAAGTCGCCGAGCAGGCTGTGGGAGTGGCCGCCGACTATGGCGTCCAGCCCGTTCACCTCGGCCGCCAGCGCCAGATCGCGCTGGTTGCCGATGTGGGTCAGGGCGATGATGTGGTTGATCCCTCTCTGCTGCAGCAGGTCGACCGTGGCCTGGGCCGTTTCGACCTCCTTGCGAAAGCGCAGCTTGCCGACGTTGGGGGAGATGTTGGCCATATCTTCCAGCACCAGTCCCATGACGGCGACCAGCGGTTTGTCTGCGGGCAGGTGACTGAGATCGGTGAGCGGGATCTTCTGGTTGCCATCGAAGGCATAGACCACGAACGGCTTGAGGTTGCGGGCCTGGCTCAGATCCGGATCCTCACGGGCATCCAGGTTGGCGGCCAGCACCGGGAAGTTCACCCCCTCGATGAAGCGGGCCAGCTTCTGGCTGTCGAGATCGAACTCGTGATTGCCGAGCGCCATGGCATCGAAGCCGAACTGGCTCAGCAGCTCGGCGTTGGCCATCCCCTCGTTGAGCTTGAAGTAACCGCTGCCCTGCCAGGCGTCGCCCCCGTGCAGCAGCAACAGTGGCTGATTCTTGGTGAGCGCCTCCGCCTGGTAGGCCTTCGCCATGGTCAGCAGCCGGGGGTAGCCGCCGAAGCGGCTGTAGAGGGTATCCGTACTCTCCTTGCCAAAGATGGCTCCCTTCAGCTCGGCATTGACCGGGTCGAACTGGGAGTGGGTGTCGTTCATGTGCGCCAGGGTCAGCGTGAAGGGGGCGCTGTCCTTGCCGGGCAGGCAGGCGGCGAGCAGAGTGCAGAGGGGGAGGAGTAGCAGGAGACGCGAGCACTTCATGGGGGATCCTTAACCTGTCGGGGCAGGGCAATACCGTACTGGGCTAGAAAAACAAAAACCGCCAGTCGGCGGTTTTTGTTACAACAGGGTCTATCAATGCTCGAACATGGCAGAGATGGACTCTTCGTTGCTGATCCGGCGGATGGCTTCGGCCAGCACGGTGGACAGGGTCAGCTGCTTGACCTTGCCGATCGCCTTCATCTCCGCGGTGAGCGGGATGGAGTCGGTGATGATCAGCTCGTCGATGACCGAGTTCTTGATGTTTTCCACGGCGGTGCCGGAGAAGACAGGGTGAGTCGCATAGGCGAACACACGCTTGGCGCCACGCTCTTTCAGCGCTTCGGCCGCCTTGCACAGGGTGCCGCCGGTATCGATCATGTCGTCGACGATGACGCAGTCACGGCCAGCCACGTCGCCGATCAGGTGCATGACCTGGGAGACGTTCGGGCGGGGACGACGCTTGTCGATGATGGCGATGTCGGTGTCGTCCAGCAGCTTGGCGATGGCACGGGCACGCACCACGCCGCCGATGTCCGGCGATACAACCACGGGGGATTCGAGGTTCTTGGACAGCATGTCTTCCAGCAGCACAGGGCTGCCGAACACGTTATCCACCGGA
Organism: Aeromonas sp. sif2433; assembly: GCF_019218705.1. NCBI lineage: Bacteria > Pseudomonadati > Pseudomonadota > Gammaproteobacteria > Aeromonadales > Aeromonadaceae > Aeromonas > Aeromonas sp. sif2433. The sequence continues at coordinate 23,040 of NZ_JAHUXD010000008.1, read as the reverse complement.
ACGTCGAAGAAGCCCTGGATCTGCTCGGCATGCAGGTCAACGGTCAGCACACGGTCCACACCCACGCTGGAGAGGAAGTCAGCGACGACCTTGGCGGTGATGGGCACACGGGCGGAGCGGACGCGGCGGTCCTGACGGGCATAACCAAAGTAGGGGATAACGGCAGTAATACGGCCAGCTGAAGCACGACGCAGTGCATCCACCATGACGATCAATTCCATCAAATTGTCGTTGGTCGGGGCACAGGTGGATTGAATGATGAAGATATCGCCACCACGTACATTCTCATTGATCTGTACGCTGATCTCGCCGTCGCTAAAGCGACCTACGGCAGCATTGCCGAGTTTGATAAACAGGCGATCTGCGATCTTCTGGGCTAGTTCCGGCGTTGCGTTACCAGCAAACAGCTTCATGTCAGGCACGGTTTGAAACCTCGGGGTTGCATCCAGTATGTGGAGGGTCTGATTTAGACCCGTATCGTCTTTGGGCAAACGATTATCGCGTTGACGGGTCGGGCCACCCTAGGTTGCCACCGGCCAGGTGATGTCACAAGTCGACAGTTGGCTGCATTTGCAGTTTCTTGTCTGTGGTGTCTTGCTGAGGTATCGAGGAATGAACCCGGACACAGGAATGAGATAGCCTCTTCACTGCTCCCCGGACCGTCATCGATATGCCCATCTCAATCACCAAGAGAATGGCTGGGGTACTAGGATTCGAACCTAGGAATGGCGAGATCAAAACCCGCTGCCTTACCGCTTGGCGATACCCCAATCACTGACTTGTTGCAATGTGACGAAGAGTGGTGATATGTTCTCGCCCTTGGCGATAAACCCATCCCAGCCTTCCGGCACCCTTGCCAACACCTTCCGAGCAGCCACTTCGTCTTCAAATTGAGCAAAGACGCAGGCTCCAGTGCCCGTCATTCTTGACGGCGCGTATTCTAGCAACCAGCCGAGCGCATTGGCAACCTCGGGGTGGCGCTTTTTCACCAGCAATTCGCAATCGTTTTTCCACTCCCCCTCCAGCAGCCACTTTTTATCCAGCGAATCGGGCAATGCCATCTTGGGTGTGGCTCTGGGCAGGTCCGGATCCTGGAACACGGCGGCCGTCGCCACGTGACAATCGGGCTTGAGCACCAGATACCAGGCGCTCGGCAGCTCGACCGGTTGCAGTCGCTCACCGACCCCCTCGGCGAAGGCGGCCCGCCCGCGCACGAACACCGGCACGTCGGCCCCGAGCTGCACCCCGAGATCCGCCAGCTCGTCTTCACTCAGACCCGCCTGCCAGAGGTGATTGAGCGCCACCAGGGTGGTGGCCGCATCCGAGGAGCCGCCGCCGATGCCGCCGCCCATGGGCAGGTTTTTTTCCAGCCGGATGTGGGCCCCCTGCGGGCTGGCTAACTTGTTTTGTAATAGCCGTGCTGCCCGGATGATCAGGTTCTGTTCATCGGGCACGCCGGGGATGGCCGGGCTCAGGGTGAGCAAGTCGGTGTCCGGCAGGGGATCGAACTCCAGCCAGTCGCCGTGACTGAGGAAGATGAACAGGGTCTGCAGCTCGTGATAGCCGTCCGGGCGACGGCCATTGATGTGCAGGAACAGGTTGAGCTTGGCCGGCGCGGGCCAGCGGATCGCCGTCATCGACGGGCGCTTGTCAGCGGCGGTCATCAGGGGGTCAGGGTCCATTGGTTGATCTGCAACTTGAGGCGGCTGCCCTGGCCCGTCATGGTCAGCAGATGGGGCAGGCGATAGCCGGCCTGATCCCGGTAGTCGCCGTAGACGATCTGCCACTGGCCATCCCGCACCGAGGCCAGGCTGGCATCGGGATTGAGCTCGAACTCGGCCTTGCCCGGCAGCCCCTTGATCCATTCAGGCAGCCCCTGCACCGGGATATTCCAGCCGGTGAGCTGATAGATGAGTGCCTCGGCGTCCTGGCTCTGGTGCTGCTTGCCGTCGTTGTCTATCAGGGTCACCTCGCCCTTGCTGCGGGAGAGCTCCAGGATGTGGGTGCCGACTATGCTGCTCAGATTGAGGCGATAGTCGTCGCCATCCTGTTGCCAGTTGAGGCGGGCGCTGCCCTTCTGTTGGGCGGTGATGATGGCCATCTTGCCCGACAGCTGCCAGTGAGTCAGCTGCTCGAGACGGGCGCGTTCCTGCTGCCAGTTGACCTGATCCCGCTGGGGCGAGGTAGTGGTACAGCCGGCCAGCAACAGCAGGCAGGCGAGGGAGAAAATACGCAAGAACAAGGTCGTGCTCCGGATAAGAGGTTTGCCACAGTATAAGGGGCGGCCGTATCGCTTTTAAAGACTTACCCTTTCTCGTACAATTGACGGCCTTTACACCCTGTGCACGAAATGATCACCACCCACTCATGAGTCTGCTTGCCCTCGGAATCAACCACAACACCGCCAGTGTCGCCTTGCGGGAACGGGTCGCGTTTGGCCCGGATTGCATCGATCGCGCCTTGCGTGAGCTGGTGGAGCAGCCCGGTGTCAGCGAGGCAGTGATCGTCTCCACCTGCAACCGCACCGAGCTGTACTGCAGCCTGGAGCGCGGCGAGGGGGAGCAGGTGCTGCACTGGCTGCAGGCCTTCCACAAGCTGGATGCGGCCGAGGTGGTCTCCGCCATCTATCAGCATCGGGACGAAGAGGCGGTGCGCCACCTGATGCGGGTCGCCTGCGGTCTCGACTCACTGGTGTTGGGGGAGCCGCAGATCCTGGGGCAGATCAAGCAGTCCTACGCCCATGCCCAGCAATCCGAGGCGCTGAAGGGATCGCTTGAGCGGCTGTTCCAGAAATCCTTCTCGGTGGCGAAACGGGTGCGTACCGATACCGAGATCGGCGCCAGTGCCGTGTCGGTGGCCTTCGCCGCCGTGAGCCTGGCCCGCCGCATCTTCTCCGATCTCTCCCAGACGAAGGTGCTGCTGATCGGCGCCGGCGAGACCATAGAGCTGGTGGCCCGTCACCTGCGCGAGCAGAACGTCACCCGGATGATGGTGGCCAACCGCACCCTGCAGCGGGCCCAGCTGCTGGCCGAGGAGTTCGGTGCCCAGGTGATGACCCTGGAAGAGATCCCGGACTACCTGCACGAGGCGGACATCGTCATCAGCTCGACCGCCAGCCCCCTGCCCATCCTCGGCAAGGGCATGGTGGAGCGCGCCCTCAAGGCCCGCCGCAGCCGACCCATGTTCCTGGTGGACATCGCCGTGCCGCGGGACATCGAGGCCGAGGTGGATGAGCTGTCCGATGCCTATCTCTACACGGTGGACGATCTGCAGGGCATCATCGAGCAGAACCTCGAGACCCGCAAGAAGGCCGCGGCCGAGGCGGAGCTCATCGTGCAGGAAGAGCGCGACGACTTCATGGGCTGGTATCGCAGCCAGCACTCGGTGGATCTCATTCGCGATTATCGGCACCAATCCCAGCAGGTCGCCGACGAGGAGCTGCAGCGCGCCTTGCTGGCCCTGCAGCAGGGCGAGAGCGCCGAGCAGGCGCTCAAGGCCATGGCCCACCGCCTCACCAACAAGTTGATCCACGCACCGACCCAGGCCTTGCGCCAGGCGGCAGCCCAGGGCGATGCCCACAAGCTGTCACAACTGCGGCAGGTGCTGGGGTTGTCACAAGAGTCATAGTGCCGGGGTGGCCAGCCGGCCGCCCCTACCTCCATCGAGAACACAAGATTTATGAATCCGTCACTGATCAGAAAGCTGGAAGGCCTCATCGAGCGCCACGAAGAAGTGCAGGCCCTGCTCGGCGAGCCCGGCGTGGCCTCGGATCAGGATCGCTACCGCGCCCTGACCCGGGAATATGCCCAGCTGGAAGATATCGTTCACGCCTTCCAGCGCTTCCGCCAGGCCGAAGACGATCTGGAGACCACCAAGCTGATGCTGGAGGACGCCGACAGCGACTTGCGCGAGATGGCGCAGGAGGAGCTGCCGCTGGTCAAGGCCGCGCTGGAGGAGCAGGAGCAGGCGCTGCAGGTGATGCTGCTGCCGCGCGACCCCAAGGATGACAACAACTGCTACCTGGAGATCCGCGCCGGGGCCGGCGGTGACGAGGCGGCGATCTTCGCCGGCGATCTGTTCCGCATGTATTCCCGTTACGCCGAGCGCCAGGGCTGGCGCGTCTCCATCGTCAGCTGCAACGACGGCGAGCACGGTGGCTACAAGGAGGTGATCGCCAAGGTAGACGGCGAGCGCGTCTACGGTCGACTCAAGTTCGAGTCCGGCGGCCATCGCGTGCAGCGGGTGCCGGAGACCGAATCCCAGGGCCGGGTGCACACCTCCGCCTGTACCGTGGCCGTGCTGCCGGAAGTGCCGGAAGCCGAGCAGATCGAGATCAATACAAACGACCTGAAGATAGACACCTTCCGCGCCTCCGGGGCCGGTGGTCAGCACGTCAACAAGACGGATTCCGCCATCCGCATCACCCACCTGCCGACCGGGCTGGTGGTGGAGTGCCAGGATGAGCGCTCCCAGCACAAGAACCGCGCCAAGGCGATGTCGGTGCTCTCCGCCCGCCTGCAGGCGGCCGAGGACGAGCGCCACCGCGCCGCCGAGCAGAGCACCCGCCGTAACCTGGTGGGCTCTGGCGATCGCTCCGAGCGCATCCGCACCTACAACTACCCCCAGGGGCGCCTGTCCGAGCACCGCATCAACCTCACCCTCTACCGGCTGGGGGAGATCCTGGAAGGGGATCTCGACTGCGTGATCACCCCGCTGGTGCAGGAATACCAGGCCGATCAGCTCGCCTCCCTGGCGGAAAACAGCTAGTGCTGAACCGACGGCCGCGCGCTCCTGGCGCGATAGCCCTGGCGGAGAACGGTTGATGCAGATCCAACAGGCCCGCGCGCACATCATGGCGACCCTGGCCTCCGGGGAATCCCCCCGTGCCGACGCCGATGCGCTGCTCTGCCATCTGCTGGGCTGCCGGCGCAGTTACCTGATGACCTGGCCTGAGCGCGAGCTCGATGGCGCCCAACAGGCGACCCTGGCCGGCTGGCTCGTCCGCCGGCTGGCCGGCGAGCCCATCGCCCATCTGGTGGGGGAGCGTGAGTTCTGGTCGCTGCCCCTCAAGGTGAGCCCGGCCACCCTGATCCCGCGCCCCGACACCGAGGTGCTGGTGGAGCAGGCGCTGGCCCGACTCCCAGCCGGCCCCTGCAGCCTGCTGGATCTCGGCACCGGCACCGGCGCCATCGCGCTCGCGCTCAAATCCGAACGGCTCGATGCGACTGTGTGGGCGGTGGACAGGATGCCCGAGGCGGCGGCCCTGGCCCGCCACAACAGCGCGGCGCTGGCGCTGCCCATCGAGGTGCGGGACGGCAGCTGGTTCGAGCCACTGGCGCAGGCCCCGCACTTTGATCTGATCGTCTCCAATCCGCCCTATATCGACGGTGCGGATCCCCATCTGGATGAGGGTGACGTGCGCTTCGAGCCCCGCTCCGCCCTGGTGGCGGACGAGCAGGGGCTGGCGGATATCCGCCTCATAGTGGCGCAGGCGCCGGCCCATCTGGTGCCCGGTGGCTGGTTGCTGCTGGAGCACGGCTGGGATCAAGGGGAAGCGGTGCGTCAACTTCTGCTGCAGCATGGCTACCAGCAGGTGGCAACCGTGCGCGATTATGGCGATAACGAGCGGGTGACCCTGGGGTGCCTGGCTCAATCCTGAGTGAGGGCAGGCCCGGGCCTGCCCTATTTGTGCAAGGACAGGTTATGTATGTTGTTCTCAAGCATCTGCATCTGATGCTGATAGCATCGGCGGTGCTGATGTTTATACTGCGCTTTTACTGGGTTCAGACCAGCGGCACCGGCCGCGCCTACAGCCGCGGGGTCATGCAGCTGAGCGGCTGGCTCAACGGGCTGGTGGTGCTCTCCGGCGTGCTGCTGTGCATGGTGCTGGATCTCAACCCGCTCAACAACGGCACCCCCTGGCTCAGCGAGAAGCTGACCGCCATCCTGGTGGTGGCATTCTTAGGCATGATGGCGCTGCGCCTGGCTCGCAGCAATACCATCCGCTGGTTTGCCTTCCTGGGAGCCCTGGGGTGGCTGTTCTTTATTGCCAAGCTCGCGGTGCTGAAGCAGGCCAGTCTGTTCGGTTAGGAATGATGACGATGATACGTGTGGACGAATGGACCGACTTCGAGGCCCATGATCTGGCCGAGCTGGCGCTCTCCGTCAGCGACGAGATCCTGGGTCGAACCGGCTCTGGCGAGGCCGAGCTGGCCCACCTCGATAGCTGGCTGGACGAGACGATTACCGAGGGCAACTGTGACGAGGTGCGCCGCCAGCTGCTGCAGGGTTTCTACCAGTCCCTGGGCTTTCGGGGCGACTGGCAGGATTACTTCTCGGCCGTCAACTGCGATCTGGCCCAGGTGCTGGCGCGCAGGCAGGGCATCCCGGTGAGCCTCGGCATCCTCATCATCCAGCTGGGCCGCAAGATAGGCCTGGATGTGGAGGGGATCTGCTTCCCCGGCCACTTCCTGGTGAGCTTCGCCGGCAGCGAGGGGGAGGTCTATGTGGACCCCTTCAGCGGCGATGAGCTGAGCCGGCACCACATCGAGCTGCTGCTGCGCGGCGCCCTCGGCAATCTGGCGACCCTGAGCGATGACCATCTGCAGCCCTGCGGGCAGTGGGAGATCATCGAGCGGCTGCTCAACGTCAGCAAGGGCGCCCTGCTGCGGGAGGATCGCATGACAGAGGCGCTGCGCTGCAGCGAGCTGCTGCTGCGCATGAAGCCAGGCGATCCGCTGGAGACGCGGGATCGGGGCTTCATCTACGAGCAGCTCGACTGCCCCCGCTTCGCCGCCGACGACTTTGAATACTTCATTGAACAATGCCCGGACGATCCGGTGGCCGACGTGCTGAAGACTCAGCTGGCCGCGCTGGATCTTAGCCCCAAGCCCCTCCATTAAGGATGCCTGAGATGGAACAGAAAAATATCAAGATCAACGACATCGATGTGGCCAACGACAAGCCGTTCGTGCTGTTTGGCGGCATGAACGTGCTGGAATCCCGCGACATGGCGATGGCGGTGTGCGAGAAGTACGTGGAAGTGACCAGCAAGCTTGGCATCCCGTTCGTGTTCAAGGCGAGCTGGGACAAGGCCAACCGCTCCTCCATCCACTCCTACCGGGGCCCGGGTCTGGAAGAGGGGATGAAGATCTTCCAGGAGCTCAAGGCGACCTTCGGCATGCCGGTCATCTCGGATCTGCATGAGGTGCATCAGGCCAAGCCGGTCGCCGAGGTGGTGGACGTGATCCAGCTGCCCGCCTTCCTGGCGCGCCAGACCGATCTGGTGGAGGCCATGGCCCGCACCGGCAACGTCATCAACATCAAGAAGCCGCAGTTCCTGAGCCCGAGCCAGATGAAGAACATCACCGACAAGTTCGAGGAGTGCGGCAACGATCGCCTGATCCTGTGCGAACGCGGCGCCAACTTCGGTTATGACAACCTGGTGGTGGACATGCTGGGCCTGGGCGTGATGAAGAAGAGCACCGGCGGCTATCCGGTGATCTTCGACGTGACCCACTCCCTGCAGTGCCGCGATCCGCTGGGGGCCGCCTCCGGTGGCCGCCGCGAGCAGGTGGCCGAGCTGGCCCGCGCCGGCATGGCGGTTGGCCTGGCCGGCCTGTTTATCGAATCTCATCCCGATCCGAAAGTGGCCCGCTGCGATGGCCCGAGCGCCCTGCCGCTGGACAAGCTGGAAGGTTTCTTGAAGCAGATGAAGGCGATCGACGACCTCATCAAGGGCTTCGAGCCCCTCGATACCTCCATCTGATCCACGGCTCAGCTTCCGTGATGAAAAATGCCCCGCCATGCGGGGCATTTTTATATCCAGAATGTTTTCATTAAGGTCCAAAATAAATCACCGACCAAATATACCATGGTTGCTGTGGTGTTAATGATGTTAAATATGTTGTGTGATTAATGTCTCTTAATTGCTTTTTATAACGTGTGAAAGTGGCGCCGTTACGATGACGAAATAGCATGAGGCTGGCGAGAGATCGGTGATTTCTCGTGACGGATTTCTGCATGCTTATTTCTGCGATGTCGGTGTCAATTAATTAACAGGACGTTAATCATGCACAAGAAAATATTCAGCAGCCTTTATTTTCAGGTGTTGCTCGCGATCACCCTGGGGGTGTGTCTGGGGCATATCTATCCCGATCTCGGCGCGGATATGAAGCCACTGGGCGATGGCTTCGTGAAATTAATCAAGATGATCATTGCCCCCGTGATCTTCTGTACCGTGGTGACCGGCATCGCCGGCATGGAGAGCATGAAGGCGGTGGGGAAAACCGGTGCCATCGCGCTGCTCTACTTTGAAGTGGTGAGCACCATCGCCCTGGTCATCGGCCTGTGTGTGGTCAACCTGCTGCAGCCCGGGGTCGGCATGAACGTGGATCCCGCCACGCTGGATGCCAGCTCCATCTCGGCCTATGCCGAGCAAGCCAAGTCGCAGGGCATCATCGCCTTCCTGCTGGACGTGATCCCGGGCAGCGTGATCGGCGCCTTTGCCAGCGGCAATATTCTTCAGGTATTGCTGTTTGCGGTGTTGTTCGGCTTTGCCCTGCACCATATCGGCGAGAAGGGAAAATTAATCTTCAATGTCATCGACAGCTTCTCCCAGGTTATTTTCGGCATCATCAACATGATCATGAAATTGGCACCGGTTGGGGCCTTTGGTGCCATGGCGTTTACCATAGGGAAATACGGTATCGGCTCACTGGTCCAGCTCGGCCAGTTAATTGCCTGCTTCTATGTGACCTGCCTGCTGTTTATCTTCATGGTGCTGGGCAGTATTGCCAGGGCCAATGGTTTCAGCATCCTGCGCTTTATTGCCTATATCAAGGAAGAGCTGCTGATCGTGCTGGGGACCTCCTCTTCCGAATCCGTATTGCCCCGCATGCTGGTCAAGATGGAGGCGCTCGGCTGCAAGAAGTCGGTGGTGGGTCTGGTGATCCCGACCGGCTACTCCTTCAACCTGGACGGTACCTCCATCTATCTGACCATGGCGGCCATCTTCATCGCCCAGGCGACCAACACGCCGCTGGACCTGTTCCAGCAGATCACCCTGCTGGTGGTGCTGCTCATCTCCTCTAAGGGGGCGGCCGGGGTCACCGGTAGTGGCTTCATCGTGCTGGCGGCCACCATCTCGGCGGTGGGGCACCTGCCGCTCGCCGGGTTGGCGCTGATCCTGGGAATAGATCGCTTCATGTCGGAGGCGCGCGCCCTGACCAACCTCATCGGCAACGGCGTCGCCACCCTGGTGGTGGCCCGTTACTGCGATCAACTCGATGAGCAGCAGATGCACGAGGTGCTCGCCAATGGGCCTGCCGTGAAGGTCGAGCAGCATTGATGGGGCTGGGGGAGCGGGGCGGCCATCGCCAAGCCGTCAAGACTTGCCTTTGACCCCTCTGCCATCGAGCCTGGGTCTGCTAGGAATAGTCATGCATAAAAAAACGGCCCGAGAGGGCCGTTTTTCGTGGAAGCTGTTATCGCCGGGCGAATTACAGGCTCTTGGTGAAGGTGCGGGTGATCACGTCACGCTGCTGTTCCGGGGTCAGGGCGTTGAAACGCACGGCGTAACCGGAGACACGGATGGTGAGCTGCGGATACTTCTCCGGATTGGCGATGGCCTCTTCCAGAGTCTCACGGCTCAGCACGTTGACGTTCAGGTGTTGGCCACCCTCGACCATCGGCTCGGTCTGTACCGGCAGCTCGCGATATTCGAATTGGCCCAGGTCGGACAGTGCGACTTCCTGATCGGCGGCGAAGCTGTCGCCCTTGGCGCAGATGCAACGAGCCTGTTGCTTCTCTTCGTCCAGCAGCCAGAAAGAGTTCAGCAGTGCGGCGTTGGCGGACTGGGTGATTTGGATGCCCTTGATCATGGTATGACTCCTCATAGGAAAGCGGATTCAACGGTAAGAACATTACCCTGATGTTTTTAAACCACCTTGATGACAGGATGATTTAATGGGCCTTGCCTTACACCTTTACTTCGTTGGGGTCATATATACCACGATGGTAATAATACGAAAATTGATCCAAATCAAAAAATATGCAGATAGCGCCGGATATATAGGGTTAAATCATTGAGCTTAATCAAAATTGAATCATTTTCATGATTTATTAAGATGCATCAATTATGCATTTTTTATTTATCAAATCTAGTAATTTAACTACATCTTATGGTGTCACCGACCGCTAAAACCGGGGTAGGTTCGTCGCAGTTGGGCCACTTCTCCTGTTAGTGCAATCAGGGGGCAACAGCAACATAAGCAGAAGGGGGAGTACCGGCGGTGGTGTGCACGAAGCGCGGATAGCGCTCCATAGCGACGGGGAGGGCTGCGTCACTGGCCGCCGCAGCCAACGGCTCGGCTTGAGGGGACGTCTGTGGTGCGCGCGAGGCCTAGATAGCATAGAGAGGATCCGTTCGCGCCAAGGCGCCTCAACCCAGAGCAGGGAGGGTTCCCGACCGTCCCCGACCCGCCGGCAGGCCGAGTCGCGGTTGCGTCTTGTGGCCTTGGCCCCTATCCTGAGCCCCTTGCCGCATTCATTGAGGAGACCGGGGTGCTGACCTGGAAAGATGTGATTGGTTCTGAGAAAGAGCAGGACTATTTCAAGACGACGCTGGCGACCGTCAGGAGCGAGCGGGAGGCGGGTAAGGTGATCTATCCCCCCGCCACCGAAGTGTTCAATGCCTTCAAGCTGACCGAGCTGGACGAGGTCAAGGTGGTGATCCTGGGACAAGATCCCTATCACGGGCCGGATCAGGCCCATGGCCTCTGCTTCTCCGTGCTGCCCGGGGTGCGCACGCCCCCCTCGCTGGTCAACATCTACAAGGAGATGCAGCGGGATCTGCCGGGCTTCGTCACCCCCAGCCACGGTTTCCTGGAGTCCTGGGCCAGCCAGGGGGTGCTGCTGCTCAACACCGTGCTGACGGTGCAGGCGGGCATGGCCCACTCCCACGCCCACCTGGGCTGGGAGACCTTCACCGATAGGGTCATCGAGCAGGTCAACGCCAGCCGCCAGGGCGTGGTCTTCCTGCTGTGGGGGGCCCACGCCCAGAAGAAGGGCCGCATCATAGATCGCACGCGCCACCATGTGCTGAGCGCGCCCCATCCCAGCCCGCTCTCCGCCCATCGCGGCTTCATCGGCTGCGGTCACTTCTCCGAAACCAACCGCCTGCTGACCCAGCAGGGCATGAGCCCCATCGACTGGCTCTCGGTCTGCGAATAACCGAAAATTTCCCACGAGACTGTCCCTGTTTGCACGCCAACATCGGTGTGCAAACAGGGATGCCGTGGGCGTAAATTGGCGATGGATGTGGTCAAAGCACTAGGGTGTACGAGAAGGGATTGTCTGCGTCAGATTTGATTGAGTGCAAAGTTGGCGCAATAAATGACCGTATACTCGAAGCAGGATCTATTCATTTCAGTGCCAAGGAGTGCCCATGTTATCCAGTCTGCATAAGGACCACCTCAACATCGCCAAGCTGCTGCAACTGCTGAAATACAAGCTTGCCGCGATACGCAGCGAACAGCAGATCAGCTACTTCCTGATCCGGGACGTGGTGGATTATTTGCGGGAGGTGTCCGACACCTATCACCATCCCAAGGAGGACCTGATCTATGACTACTACCTGAAATACCGGGTAGTGGAAGGGGAGGTGGCGAACCGGTTGCAGGAGGAGCACGCTCGCCTGCTGGAGGCCGGTACCGAGCTCAAGGAGATGGTGGAGATGATCCTGATGGATGCCGTCATCCCGCTGGATCAGTTCACGACCCGGCTGGAGCAGTTCATCGACCAGCAGGAGGCGCACATGCACTACGAGGAGGGGGTGATCTTCCCCCATCTGCGCGATTCCCTGACCGAAGATGACTGGCGTCAGCTCGAGCAGGTCTGGCAGAACCGGGCCATCAATGATCCCCTGTTCGGGGCCGAGGTGAGCCAGCACTTCCAGGCGCTGTCCAAACAGCTGTCCTTGCCGCTCTCGCCCTGATCGTCAGGGGCCAAAAACAACGCCCCGGCTTGGCCGGGGCGTTGTTTTTACAGTTCCAGCTCGTCCGAGCCTTGGTCGGCGATGCCGGTGGGATACAACATCTTCTGCATTTCAACGCCTCGTTCTTAGCCCGAGACGCTGTTTTTTACAGCTCCAGCTCTTCCGAGCCTTCGTAGGCGATATCGATGGATTGCAGCTCCTTCTGCAGGCGGTGCTTGTCTTTCAACGCCTCGATCTCACGCCATTTACGTTTCTTTCCCGTTGTCCCGCGGCTACGCGAACCCAGTTCAACTACCTCGTCAAAATCGAAGCTGAACATTTCCATGGCGCCCTCCTTGATTTTATCGTTTTCACCACCCGTATAACATAACGCCATTAAAAATAAAACGTTTTCGTGACGTTCTTGTGACAATCGGAGGGCGCGCATAAAAAAACCGGACCCCCTCGCGGGAGCCCGGTTTTTATCGGGGTGAACCCCCTATCAGAGGCGACCGGCCAGCATGGTTTCCAGCTTGCCCTGGTCGACGGCGAACATGCGGATGCCTTCGGCCAGCTTCTCGACGGCCATGGCGTCCTGGTTCAGCTCCCAGCGGAATTCGGCTTCGCTCAGCGGAGCCGGTTTAGCCTTGCGCTCGCCGGTGTAGTTCAGCTTGCGCACCACGGCGCCTTCGCTCTTGCTCAGCTCTTCCAGCAGGGCAGGACCAATGGTCAGGCGGTCACAGCCGGCCAGTTCCAGGATCTCACCGGTGTTGCGGAAGCTGGCACCCATGACCACGGTCTGGTAGTCGTGCTGCTTGTAGTAGTCGTAGATGGCGGTGACGGAGACCACGCCTGGATCTTCGCTCGCGCTGTAGTCACGGTTGTGCTTGGCCTTGTACCAGTCGAGGATGCGGCCCACGAACGGGGAGATCAGGAAGGCGCCGGCCTCGGCACAGGCGCGGGCCTGGGCGAAGGAGAACAGCAGGGTCAGGTTGCATTGGATGCCTTCCTTCTCCAGCACCTCGGCGGCACGGATCCCTTCCCAGGTGGAGGCCAGCTTGATCAGGATGCGATCGTTGGTGATGCCGGCTTCGTTGTAGAGACGGATCAGCTTGCGCGCTTTGGCGATGCTGGCGTCGGTATCGAAGGAGAGACGGGCATCCACTTCGGTGGAGATGCGGCCCGGGACGATGTTCAGCACTTCCAGACCGATGTTGACCGCCAGCTTGTCGCCCGCGTCGATGATTTGCTGTGCCTTGTCCTGGCTCTGGGCCTTGGCCCAGTGGATGGCGTCTTCGATCAGTGCCGCGTATTCGGGGATCTCGGATGCCTTCAACACCAGGGAGGGGTTGGTGGTGGCATCGATGGGCTGGTAGCGCTTGATGGCTGCGATATCGCCGGTATCGGCAACAACAGTGGTCAGGGCTTTCAGCTGGGTTAATTTATCGGCCATAGCAAATATCATCTCTATATGAGGGAGCAATCCCAGGGGTTGCGGGCGTGAGACGACTGTTCTGAAATAAAATTACAAAACCCCGGCGACTCAGGCTCAGAAAAGCACGATGGGGGCGACCCATCGCCATTGCCTGCCTAATTAATACGGATGTGGCGCATCCTGCAATAGGGGGGCTTGTATGCGAATCGTCCAGGCGCCGGCAATGGTGGGGAAGGGTAGGCAAAAGTGTTTGATAAAAAACAACTTTTATTGATTCCCCTGGACGTGGCCCGGGGCCGAATAAAAGCAACTTTTTTAGTTGATTATCCATTCTGTGAATAGGGTCACATAAATAGTGTTATCAGCCACTTGAAATTTAATTACGTGTAAAACGTTTGGCGCCGCCACGGCCTCAGGCGCGGGATCCAGGGGCAAACGCTTGCCTCTCTCTCGTCTGGGTTTAATCCTCATTTGCTGCCATGGCATCCCGTGGGTGATTGGTTCTCTTTTGAGGCTAATTTGTCGCGCGATTGATATGGCGCTAAAAATTGTTGAATATTTGCGTGATAAATGAAGCATTTTTGCATCTAAGCGCTCGTTTTTTGCTTTGTCAGTGAGCTGAATCACTATTCTGAACTCCCTCCCTATGCTAGATTCCGCCCCTTTAGCGCAGCGCTAATTCGGAAACTGACAGAGAGCGGCCAGCGCAGACTGGCCATGGATGTGATAACAACGAGAGAATTATGGACACCTTGATCGCAATGATTAACGACCTGATGTGGGGAGCTGTGCTCATCTACCTGCTGATTGGGGTCGGTATCTTTTTCACCTTCCGCCTGGGGTTTATCCAGGTCCGTCACTTCGGCCACATGTTCTCGGTACTGCGCAATAGCCGCAAATCCGACAAGGCCGGCATCTCCTCCTTCCAGGCACTCTGTACCAGCCTTGCCGCCCGCGTGGGTACCGGCAACCTGGCCGGTGTGGCCGTCGCCATCTATCTGGGTGGCCCGGGCGCCATCTTCTGGATGTGGCTGATCGCCTTCATCGGCATGGCCACCGCCTTCGTGGAAAGCACTCTGGCCCAGCTCTACAAGGTCAAGGACGAGGACGGCAACTACCGTGGCGGCCCGGCCTATTACATGGAGCGCGGCCTCGGCATGCGCTGGATGGGGGTGGTGTTCTCCCTCTGTCTGCTGCTGGCATTCGGTCTGGTGTTCAACGCGGTGCAGGCCAACTCCATCAGCCTGGCCATGAACGTGGCGTTCGGTATCCCTGACTGGGCCACCGGTCTGGCGCTGGTGATGCTGTCCGGCCTCATCATCTTCGGCGGCATCCGTGGCATCGCCCGTTTCGCCGAGCTGGTGGTGCCCTTCATGGCGCTGGCCTACATCCTGATGGCGCTGTTCGTGGTGGCGATGAACATCAGCGAATTGCCAGGGGTGTTTGTGCTGATCATTAAGTCTGCCTTCGGTATCGAGCAGGCAGGATCTGGCGCCATGGGTTATGCCATCTCCCAGGCGATGATCAACGGCATCAAGCGCGGTCTCTTCTCCAACGAGGCGGGCATGGGCTCTGCCCCCAACGCCGCCGCGACCGCGACCCCCTATCCGCCGCACCCGGCCTCGCAAGGCTATGTGCAGATGCTGGGGGTGTTCCTGGACACCATCGTCATCTGTACCTGTACCGCCGCCATCATACTGATGTCCGGTCAGTTTGAGCCGGGCTCAGGGGTGACCGGGGTCGAGCTGACCCAGCGGGCGCTCTCCTCCCAGATCGGTGGCGGTGGCAACATCTTCATCGCGGCGGCGATCTTCTTCTTCGCCTTCACCTCCATAGTCGCGAACTACTCCTACGCCGAGACCAACCTGGTGTTCCTCGAGCACAACCACAAGGGCGGCCTGATGCTGTTCCGGATGTTCGTGCTGGGCATGGTGATGTTCGGCTCGGTGGGCGAGCTGCCGACCGTGTGGGCCCTGGCGGATGTCTCCATGGGGATGATGGCCATCGTCAACCTGGTGGCCATACTGCTGCTCTCCGGCGTCGCCATCAAGCTGGCCAAGGATTACAACGATCAGCTCAAGCTGGGTCGCGTCCCCACCTTCGATGCCAACAAGTACCCGGAGATCCGCAGCCAACTGGAAGCGGGGATCTGGGACAACCCGCCCAAGAGCAAGCAGGCCTGAGTCCTGGGTTGATCCGGTTGGGTAATGAAAGAGGGGAGCCATGGGCTCCCCTCTTCATATGGCTTCATGGGCCCTGCCCGGAGCGTGGGAAGCGGTGAGCCTGGGTCTGCCTGGTGTCGGCCGAGGAGGCGGGCGGCCTCCATTCGGTATCGGCACCGCCACTTCACGCGACTTCACATCCAACACACCTTGGTTGGCTATTCTGGTCACACCGCTCGTCGCGCGTGCGGCGATCCCGACAGATGAAAGGATAAAATAACCATGCAACAACACTTGCGGATGACATTGCTGACGGCGAGCACGCTGCTGTGGGCCGGCCAGACGCTGGCTGCCACGGCATCAAACCCGACCCAGGCCGACCCCCTGCGTCAGATGGTCGATACCACCATCCAACCCCTGCTGAAGGAGTACCGGATCCCGGGCATGGCGGTGGCCCTGCTCAAGGATGGCAAGGCCCACTACTTCAACTACGGTCTGGCCAATAGGGCGACAGGAGACAGGGTCAGCGAGCAGACCCTGTTCGAGATTGGCTCGGTCAGCAAGACCTTGACGGCCACGCTTGGGGCTTATGCCGTGGTAAAGGGGGGCTTCCAGCTGAATGACAAGGTGAGCCAGCACGCCCCCTGGCTCAAGGGCTCTGCCTTCGACGGCATCACCATGGCCGAGCTGGCCACCTACAGCGCGGGCGGCCTGCCGCTGCAGTTCCCCGATGAGGTGGATTCGGCCGACAAGATGCAGGCTTACTACCGCCACTGGTCGCCCGCTTACCCGGCGGGGACCCATCGTCAGTACTCCAACCCCAGCATAGGGCTGTTCGGCCATCTCGCGGCGAGCAGCCTGGGGCAGCCCTTCGAGCAGCTGATGACGGGGACCTTGCTGCCCGGGCTCGGCCTGCACCACAGCTATCTCAGGGTGCCCGACACCGCCATGGCGGACTATGCCTATGGCTACGCCAAGGAAGACAAGCCCATCAGGGTCAATCCCGGGGTGCTGGCGGACGAGGCCTATGGCATCAAGACCAGCTCGGCGGATCTGCTGAAGTTTGTCGGCGCCAACCTGGCATTCGATGGTGATGAGGCGCTGCAAAAGGCGATAGCCATGACCCACACCGGCTTCTATGCGGTGGGCGAGATGACTCAGGGGCTGGGGTGGGAGAGCTATGCCTATCCCGTCACCGGGCAGGCGCTGTTGACGGGCAACTCACCGGCGATCAGCCTCGAGACCAATCCGGTCACGAGGTTTGCGACGCCAAGGGTGATGGGCGAACAGCGGCTCTATAACAAGACCGGCTCGACCAATGGCTTCGGTGCCTATGTGGCCTTCGTGCCCGCCAGGGGGATCGGCATCGTCATGCTGGCCAATCGCAACTACCCCAATGCGGCGCGGGTCGAGGCGGCCTATACCATCTTGCAGCAGCTGGATCTGTAATAAAAAAAGCGCCGGGGATGGGCCCCGGCGCTTTTGATTCCTATCCGACAGAGAGGGGGGCAGCACCCCTCAGTACTGCTCTTCCATCCAGGCTTCGACGATCAGCTGGGCGGAGACGCCATCCACGCTGCCCTTGTCGAGCGCCTTGTAGCCGCCGCGCTCGAACAGCCGGGCACGGGCGTCTGTGGTGGTGAGTCGCTCGTCCTTGAACTCCACCGGCTTGCCGAAGCGGCCATGCAGGCGGTTGCCGAACTTGCGGGCCCGCACCGTGATCTCCTGATCGGTGCCGTCCATGTTCAACGGCAGGCCGACGACCAGCAGGTCCGGTTGCCACTCCTTGATCACTTTCTCGATCTCGTCCCAGTTGGGAATACCGTCGTTGGCCTTGAGGGAACGAAGGGGTTGGGCCGTGCCCGTGAGCTCCTGGCCGATGGCGACGCCGATACTCTTGGTGCCGTAGTCAAAGCCCATGATGCTGCGTGATGACATGGAGTTCCTCAATACTGGGTAAATGAAAAGGGGCCTCTGGGGCCCGCTTGGCAAGAAATTAGCTATGCCCCACCTGACTGGACAGATGCAGGGGATTGACTCCAATGCTGGCGGCGGCCTGCTGCCAGCGTTGGTGAATGGGGGTGTCGAACACCAGCTTGGGGTTGGGGGGGATCACCAGCCAGGAGCCGTCCACCAGCTCCTGCTCGAGCTGTCCCGCACTCCAGCCGGCGTAGCCGAGGGCGACCAGCCAGTGATCCGGGGCCTGCTCGGTGCCGAGGGTCTCGAGGATGTCCTTGGAGGTGGTGACCATCATCTCGTCGCTCACCTGCAGGGTGGAGCTGAAGCCCGGCCGGAAGCTGTGAAGCACGAAGCCACGATCCGCATGGACCGGACCGCCTTGCAGCACGGGCTGCTTCATCTCCGGGCTGGCGGGTGGGGTCAGCTTGAGCTTGGTCAGCATGGTATCCAGCGCCATGTCGACCGGAATGTTGACCACCAGCCCCATGGCCCCCTCGCTGCTGTGCTCGCACAGATAGACCAGGGAGCGTTCGAAGTAGGCGTCAGAGAGGCTCGGCATGGCGAGCAGAAAATGGTTTTGCAGTGTTTGCATAGTGGCCAAATAGTGCAAAGGTGTTTGGGATGATTATGGCAGTTGGGGGCGTCCGGCAAAACCGCTTTTTCGCGCCAGGGGCGTGAAGTTGGGCGCCGGCGCGCAAAAGATTGAACAGGGGCCGCGAGGGCCCCTGGGTGGCATCACTTGGCCAGACGGCGTTCGATGGCGTCCATCAGCATGCCGGTGATGGAGACGTCGAAGGCGGCCTCGATCTCGCGGATGCAGGTCGGGCTGGTGACGTTAATCTCGGTCAGTCGATCGCCGATGATGTCGAGCCCGACGAAGATTAGGCCCTTGGCCTTGAGGGTGGGGCCGACCGCACGGGCGATGGCCCAGTCCGCCTCGCTCAAGGGGCGCGCCTCACCGCGGCCACCGGCCGCCAGGTTGCCACGGGTCTCGCCCTGGGCCGGGATGCGGGCCAGGCAGTAAGGCACCGGCTCGCCGTCCACCACCAGCACCCGCTTGTCACCCTGCTTGATGGCGGGCAGATAGGTCTGCGCCATGCAGTACTGACTCCCATGTTCTGTAAGAGTCTCAATGATCACCCCGACGTTGGCGTCGTCTTCCTTCATGCGGAAGATGGAGGCGCCACCCATGCCGTCAAGGGGCTTGAGGATCACGTCCTTGTGCTCGGCGTGGAAGGCGCGCAGCTTGTCGGCCCGACGGGTGACGAGGGTGGTCGGGGTGTGCTCGGCAAACCAGGCGGTGTAGAGCTTCTCGTTGGCGTCGCGCAGGCTCTGGGGCTTGTTGACGATGAGGGTGCCCTCATCCTCGGCCCGCTCCAGCATGTAGGTGGCATAGATGAATTCGGTGTCAAAGGGCGGATCCTTGCGCATCAGGATCACGTCCAGGCTGGAGAGGGGTTGATCGACCACCTCGCCCAGCTCGTACCACTTGGCCGGGTTCTGCTCCACCGTGAGGGGACGCATGGTGCCAAAGGCGCGGCCCGCCTCCATGTAGAGATCTGCCATCTCCAGATAGAACAGCTCGTAGCCACGGCGCTGGGCTTCCAGCAGCATGGCGAAACTGGAGTCTTTCTTGATATTGATGGCCGAGATGGGGTCCATCACTATGCCGAGTTTAATGGTCATCCGAATATCCTTCTGGTAGCTCGATTGCGTTTGAGATTGTCAGAACCCGTTTCAGGCCAGATCGCCAAACCGGCACTGCAGCGCGGTAATGGCGGTCAGGGCGGCGGTTTCGGTGCGCAGCACCCGCGGCCCCAGCAGCATCTCTTTGAAATCTTCCTGCACAGTACGGGCGATCTCGTCGCTGGACAAGCCGCCTTCCGGGCCTATCAGCAGGCGCACGCCATGCTCGGGCACCGGCAGGGTGCTGATGCTGTAGGAGGCGCGCGGGTGCAGGTTGAGCTTGAGCTCCCGGGTCTCTTCCGCCAGCCAGGCATCCAGCTCCATCGGCATACGCACCTCTGGCACCACATTGCGGCCGCACTGCTCGCAGGCGCTGATCACCACCTTCTGCCACTGTTCACGCTTCTTCTCCAGCCGATCGGCGGGCAGCTTGACGCCACAGCGTTCGGAAAACAGCGGGGTGATGCAAGTGACGCCGAGCTCCACGGATTTTTGGATGGTGAAGTCCATCTTGTCGCCCCGGCTGATCACCTGGCCCAGATGGATGGCGAAGGGGGACTCCACCGATTGCGCCTCGCAGCCATCGATGCTGACCTCCACCGACTTCTTGCCGACCTGGGCTATGGTGGCGGCGTATTGATTGCCGTCGCCGTTGAACAGCTCGAGCGGCTGGCCCGGCTGCATGCGCAGCACCCGGCCGATATGGTTGGCACCGTCTTCCGACAGGGCGAGGGTCTGGCCTACCTGCAGGACGGCCGGTTCATAGATACGTGGAATGCGCATGGCTGATCACAGTCTCTTGGCTTGCTCAAGGAGAGGGAGGTTTTCCCTCTCTCCGGTAGATTGGGTTACTGGCACTGCTTTTCAATGAAGGGGTTGGTATTGCCCTGCAGCTTGCCGATGCGGCGGTTGCGCTCGCACTCCCAGCGATCCGCCGGGTACTGCCTGTCCCAGGCTTCGAACAGTTTACGCTGTTGCGCAGCCAGACGCAGCCCATACTGCTGGCCCATGTAGAGGTAGGCGCGGGCGATCTGACCCCGCACCGGCCCCTTGGGCGGTTGCACCTGGCGGGTCTTGAAATCCACCAGCATCTGGCATTTGCCGTACTGATCCGGCTTGCCGTTCCAGTCGGAGAAACGGTAGTTGGCGCGATCGCCGTTCACCTCGCCGATGGCGGGGAAGAGGTTGTGCATGTCCCCCTCCATCTGGTTGAACTCATCGCTCTTGCCGCAGTTCTTGCGCCCCCCCTCTTGCCAGCACTGCAGCTGGTGGCCGAACTCCCAGGCGGGTACCACGTGCTCCCACTCGATGCGGGCGGCGCGAGAGGCCTGCTTGCGCGGCAGGTAGCCGCAGCTCTCCCAGTCGGGTGCCATCTTCTTGCCGCTGAATTTGATGTTGCAGCCGCAGTAGAAGGTGGTGGGGTGGCTCTGGTAGAGGGTGTTCAGATCCTGCTTGGCGGCGCGAAAGGTCTGGGCCTGCAGTGGCGAGCTGAAAAACGGCAGACTGATGAGCAGGCCGAGGCTGAGAGAGAGCAGAGGGCGAAACATGAAGATCCTTGGCAATGAAACGGTTGGTTGAAGAAGTGCGCACCCTAACACAGGGGCGCGACACAGGCTGGCTCAGTCCGTCACCGGCTCCCTCAGGGGAACCAATGGCTGGCGACAGCGGCGGCAGTGATAGCGCGCCTCGCCGCGCAGCACCTTGTTGTGGCGGCGGACGGAGAGCCGATGCTGCTGGCAGTCGCAGGCGTAGGCATGGGTGTGCTGGCCCAGCACGGCGAGATCGAAGCTGTGGGTGGTTCTGGGTTCGAGGTTGAACACCTCCCGCATCACCGACTGCCACTGCCTGCCGTGGGGCAGCACTCGCGACTTGCCGCGGCCCTCGCCCCAGAGCGCATGAACCAGCAGATGGGCCACCTCGTGGGGCACCACCTCGGTCAGGAAGGCGGCTGTATTGGCCTGATAGAGCGCGGGATTGAAGCGCAGCTCCCAGGTCTGCAGCCGTGCCGAGCCCGCCGCCCGACCGCGCATGTTCAGATGGATGCGCGGGCGTGGGAAGCTGCGACCGAGGCGAGCCTCGGCCTGCACGAAGCAGGCTTCGACTCGCGCGCTGAGCTGGGCGTCCGGGTGGGGGAGGGAAGACATGGGCAGTCCTGTTGATGGCCGAACAAATGGCAGACAAGCAAGAGGGGAGCCAGGCTCCCCTCTTGTCACAAGGTGCTTATCACCGCGCTGTTGAGAACAGAGGTCTTACAGACCGGCGACGTCGCGCAGCAGGGCAGCCTTGTCGGTCTTCTCCCAGGGGAACTCGTCGCGACCGAAGTGGCCGTAGGCGGCGGTAGCCTGGTAGATGGGACGCTTGAGATCCAGCATCTCGATGAGGCCGTAGGGGCGCAGCTCAAAGTGCTCGCGTACCAGCTTGACCAGCAGCTCCTCGGCGACCTTGCCGGTGCCGAAGGTCTCGACGCTGATGGAGGTCGGCTCGGCCACGCCGATGGCGTAGGAGATCTGAATTTCACAGCGATCCGCCAGACCGGCGGCAACGATGTTCTTGGCCACGTAGCGGGCGGCGTAGGCGGCGGAGCGATCCACCTTGGACGGATCCTTGCCGGAGAAGGCGCCACCACCGTGACGGGCCATGCCGCCGTAGGTGTCGACGATGATCTTGCGACCGGTCAGACCGCAGTCACCCATGGGGCCGCCGATGACGAAACGGCCGGTCGGGTTGATGAAGTACTTGGTGTCCTTGGTGATCCACTCGGTCGGCAGCACCGGCTTGATGATCTCCTCACGCACCGCTTCCACCAGATCCTTGTGACTGATGGAGTCGCAATGCTGGGTGGAGAGCACCACGGCATCCACACTCAGGATCTTGCCTTCGTTGTCGTAGGCGAAGGTCAGCTGGCTCTTGGCATCCGGACGCAGCCACGGCAGGGTGCCGTTCTTGCGCACTTCGGCCTGGCGTTTTACCAGCAGGTGGGAGTAGGTGATGGGTGCCGGCATCAGCACCTCGGTCTCGTTGGTGGCGTAGCCGAACATCAGGCCCTGGTCACCGGCGCCCTGCTCGTACGGGTCGGTACGGTCGACGCCCTGGTTGATGTCCGGGGACTGCTTGCCGATGGCGTTCAGCACGGCGCAGGAGTCGGCATCGAAGCCCATGTCGGAGTGGGTGTAACCGATCTCGCGCACGGTGTCGCGCACGATCTGCTCGATGTCGACCCAGGCAGAGGTGGTCACTTCGCCGGCTACCATCACCATGCCGGTCTTGACCAGGGTCTCGCAGGCGACGCGAGCCTTGGTGTCTTGCACCAGGATGGCGTCCAGCACCGCATCGGAGATCTGGTCGGCGATTTTATCGGGATGGCCTTCGGAGACCGACTCGGAAGTAAACAGCTTTGCCATGATTGGTTCTCAATTCGTATGGGGTTATCGCCTTGGCCATAACCGGAAAATGACAGGATAACTGTAGAGGTATCTACATCTGGACGTCTATTTTAATTAGGCCAATGGGTGATTGCCAGCACTATTTTGGTTTGGACCCGCCCGGGCCAAGGCCGGCGGCTGAATCACCCCGTTTGGGGTAGGAGAGGGGGCTGAGTCAATCGTTTGCCGGGGCAAGAAAAGCGATTGTGCTCCCAAAGCCGCTTTATTCGCCCAGATAATATTTGCACCGCGCCCGCCCTGCTGGGACAATAACGCGCCTTAATCTTGGCCATCAAATGAAGCAATCGCAGGAGATACAGATGCCTTCTCGTAAAGAGCTTGCCAATGCCATTCGCGCATTGAGTATGGATGCCGTTCAAAAAGCCAACTCCGGTCACCCGG
>NZ_JAHUXD010000007.1:0-282981 GCF_019218705.1 Aeromonas sp. sif2433 | reverse complement strand
TTGAAGTTTTTGCCTGGCGGCCATAGCGCCGTGGAACCACCTGATCCCATGCCGAACTCAGAAGTGAAACGCGGTAGCGCCGATGGTAGTGTGGCATTCGCCATGCGAGAGTAGGACACTGCCAGGCACCCAATTTGAAGAAGCCCGCTCAATCGAGCGGGCTTTTTTATTGGCGCTGTCCCAATTACGTGTTGAAAGGCTAACCTTGAAGTAGGTCATCACCCTGAGGGCCGTCATCATGGACACCCAAGCCTTTCAGCATCTACTGTCTCTCTTCCCACAGCTCACCTTGCGCCAGCGCCGTCTCGCAGAGCAGGAACTCACAATCCCCCATCCCATCACCTCGCTTGCCGCTCAACTCCCTGCTTGCCGATGTTGCCCCCACTGTCAGGCCGAGGCCGCGCAATTGGCCCCCTAGGGTTGGAGCCGAGGTCTGCGCCGTTATCGCTGCAAGCTGTGCCTGCGCACCAGTTCAGTCCTGACCAAGACGCCCATGGCCAGACTGCGCAAGGCCCAATGCTGGGAGGACTACGCCCAGGCACTCATCGACGGGCTTACCGTCCGACAAGCTGCCCTCCGCTGCGGGGTCTGCAAAAACACCGCCTTCTTGTGGCGTCACCGTTTCCTGAAAGCCATGGCAACCCATCAGGCGGCACGGGAAGAGGGTATCGTCGAGGTCGATGAAACCTTCTTCCTGGAATCGTTCAAGGGGCAACGTGGATTACCCCGTCCGGCCCGCCGCCGTGGTGGCAAAGGCCGCACTCGTGGCACAGGGCCGGATTACATCCCAGTGATGGTGGTGCAGGACAGAGCTGGCCATCTGGCCGACTTCCAGCTGGAGCGGCTGGATGCCAGGACCGTCAGGACGGTGCTGCAGCTGCTAGTCGCGCCGGATGCGGTGCTCTGCAGCGATGGTGCTGGGGTGTATGCTAGTTTCAGCAAGTCGCAGGGCATGAGCCACCAAGTGGTGCACAACCGTGCGGGAGAGCGAGTGGTGGGGGCGTATCACATCCAGCATGTGAATGGTTACCACCGGCGGTTGAAGGAGTGGATGGAGCGGTTCCATGGGGTAGCGACCCACTATCTGAGGAATTATCTGGGCTGGCGTAGGATGCTGGAACGTTATGGGCAGGAAGTGGATGCCCCACATTGCTTGCATGAGGCGCTGGGGCGCCCCATGCAACACGTAATTGGGACATAGCCTTTTTTATTGCCTGAAATTCCTGTCGCCTCCAGCGTTACCCATCGCATCCATATTCCTAGTCACATTGCTGCCCCTTCCCGGCTGTCAGAACCCACGCCAGCTTGCGATTTGGGTTGTATCTGCATCATAACTCGGTAGAGTAAAGGGCACTCTGGGTTTGCCTGTACCATGCCTTCAGCTCCTCTCTGGTACGGGGTAATCCGACCTGTTTTCATTAACCTTCAATCAGTGGTATCGATATGGAACAAGTAAACAAGTCTACCTTCAGCGACGTATTGGAATATGTGCGCATGTCCCGTCGCCAGAACAAGCTCAAGCGCGAGATCGTCGACAACGAGAAGAAGATCCGTGACAACCAGAAGCGGGTGCTGTTGCTCGACAATCTGAGCGACTACATCAAGCCGGGTATGAGTATCGATGAAGTCCAGGCCATCATCGCCAACATGCGCGCCGATTACGAGGAGCGGGTTGATGATCACATCATCAAGAACGCCGAGCTTTCCAAGGAACGCAAGGAACTGAGCACCAAGCTGAAAGGCATGAGCTCCAGCAAGTAAGATTGCCGCCTCGCGATTTTGAAACACCGGCCTCTGGCCGGTGTTTCACTTCTGTCCATCAGCTCGGATCACTCTCCGCCCTGCAACAATCGGCTCCCATTTTCATAATCGCCCTGTTAACATCGCACCAAAGCGGTCAATAGTTTTCAAGCCCTTGACTTGAAACGACTAAGCTTGAGTGAAACACAATAAATTGCGCAACCATGGTGGGGCTGATATGGGCGCATCAAAACAGACGGATTTGAACAAAGTGGCATCTCAGGATTCATCCGTACCGCATGCGGACGGGCAACACAAGCGCAAGCGTCGTCCCTGGTGGCGGTGGTTGTTCTGCTTTATCTTTTTGCTTTGCCTGGCTGCTGCGATCGCCTTGCTTGGCTATGAGATGAAGACCTCTCGTCTGCAGTCGCAGGAAATTTCCAACTATGCGGCCAAGCTGACCTATCAGCTCGAGCCCGGCCTCAGCAAGCAGATCCGCTTCCCCGATGACGGTCCCTTCGACAAGCGGCTCGGCTATGTAATGCTGCCGATGATCCAGGAGCGGCTGATCCAGCGCGGCTATCAGGTGAGTGAGCAGGTGCATTTTTCCGATGCACTGTACAACTACGCTAGCCATGGCTTCTTCGTGCCATACACCGAGAAGGTACAAGCCGGGCTGACCCTGCATGACTGCCGCGCCGAGCCTTTCTATCAGTACAAGTATCCGACCCACTACTACCCGGATTTCAACTCCATCCCTCCTCTGGTCATACAGTCGCTGCTGTTCATCGAGAACCGGGACCTGCTGAGCAACGAACAGCCGTTGGCCAACCCGGCGGTAGACTGGCCTCGTTTCGCCAAGGCGGCGCTGTCCCAGGTGGGCAAGGCGCTGGACATGCAGGATCAATCCGCCGGTGGCAGCACGCTGGCCACCCAGGTCGAGAAGTATCGCCACTCCCCCGATGGCCTGACCCTGTCTCCGACCGAGAAGATCCGCCAGATGGCCTCGGCCAGCGTGCGGGCCTATCGACTGGGACCAGAGACACTGGAGGCGCGCAAGCTGGTCGCCTGGGCCTACCTCAACTCGGTGCCGCTTTCTGCTGCCCCCGGCTATGGCGAGGTGCATGGCCTGGGTGACGGTCTCTGGGTCTGGTTCGGAGCCAATGTGGATGAGGTGAATCGTCTGCTGGATCCCGCCCGCAACCAGGACGCCACGCTGGCAGAGCAGGGCCTGGCCCTGCGTCAGGTCGTCTCCCTGATGATCGCTCACCGTCGTCCTTCCTATTACTTGGCACAGGGGCGGGAGGCGCTGTCGACCCTGACCGACAGCTATCTGCGTCTGTTCGTCCAGGAGGGGATGATTGCGCCTCCGCTGATGGAATCGGCGCTCAAGGCCAAGCTCGGCTTCCGCGACTTCCTGCAGTCACCGGCGATCACCCGGGTCAATAACAACAAAGGCTTGCAGGTGGCGCGTACTCGCCTCAGCCGCCAGCTCGGGGTCCAGCTGTATGATCTGGATCGTATGGATCTGACGGCAGACACCACGCTCAACATGCCGCTGCAAAATGACATTTCTCGTTACCTGCAGCAGCTGGCTGACCCCGCCGTTGCCGCTCAGGTCGGCCTGTTTGGTGAGCGCCTGCTCTCGCCGGAGAAGACGGGAGACGTGAAGTACAGCTTCACCCTGTTTGAGAAAACCCCGGAAGGGGTGAAGGTGCGGGTGCAGACCGACAACACGGATCAGCCGTTCGACATCAACGAAGGCAGCAAGCTGGAGCTGGGCTCCACCGCCAAGCTGCGGGTGCTGACTACCTACCTGGAGATAGTCACCGAGCTGCACGACAGCTATGCGGGCATGCCGGCCGACAGCCTGCGAAAGATAGAGGTGTCCAACCAGGACAACATCAGCCGCTGGGCCATCTCTTACCTGATGGTCGCCAAGGACAAGAGCCTGCCGGTGATGCTGGAGGCGGCGCTGGATCGCAAATACTCCGCCAGCCCCTATGAGGGCTTCTTCACTGGTGGCGGCATGCACACCTTCAACAACTTCCGCAAGGAAGACAATGGCCGTATCCCGCCGATCCGCGACGCGCTGCGCGAGTCCATCAACCTGCCCTTCGTGCGGCTGATGCGGGACATAGTGCGCTACAGCCTCTACAAGGAGGGGAACCGGGCCCAGTTGCTCAAGGATGACAAGGATCCGCGCCGTACCGAGTACCTCGCCAAGTTTGCCGACAAGGAGGGTCAGACCTATCTGCTGCGCTTCTGGCGCAAGTATCAGGGCAAGACCCCGGATGAGCGGCTCGATACCTTCCTAGATGGTCTCAAGCCCAGTGCGGTTCGGCTCGCTGCGGTGCATCGCTACCTGATGCCGGAGGCGTCGCAGCTGGACTTCGCCGCCTTCCTGGCGAAGCGCTTACCGCGGGACAAACTGAGTGACAAGCGGATCGAGCAGCTCTACACCAGCTATGGACCTGGTAAGTATTCGCTACCGGATCAGGGCTATATTGCGCGGGTGCACCCGCTGGAGCTGTGGTTGCTCTCCTACCTCAAGGAGTTCGACAAGGCGACCTTCGCCGATGCGGTCGCGGCCAGCCGTGATGAGCGTCAGGAAGTGTACAGCTGGCTGTTCAAGACCCGTCATCGCAGCGCCCGGGATAGCCGCATCCGTACCATGCTGGAGGTCGAAGCCTTCCTCGACATCCATCAGCGCTGGGCGCGGCTGGGTTATCCGTTCGATCACCTGGTGCCGTCGTTGGCGACGGCACTCGGCAGCTCGGGGGACAGACCGGCGGCACTGGCCGAGTTGATGGGGATCATCCAGAACGGGGGTATACGTGCCCCGACCCAGCGCATCGAGTATCTCTCGTTTGCCAAGGACACGCCCTTCGCCACCGTGTTCGAACCGGCCAACGTCCAAGGAACTCGGGTGCTGCCGGTCGAGGTGACGGATGCCTTGCGCAATGCTCTGTCCAAGGTGGTGGAGGGGGGTACGGCGCGGCGCATCGCCGGGGCCTTCGCCCTGCCGGATGGCACCATCTTGCCGATGGGGGGCAAGACGGGGACCGGGGACAACCGGTTGGAGACGGTCGGCCGCTATGGCAACGTGACCAGCTCGCTGGCCCGCAACCGGACCGCGACCTTCGTCTTCTACATCGGTGACGATCACTTCGGCACCCTGACCGCCTATGTGCCGGGCAGCCAGTCCGACAAGTTCCGCTTCACCTCGGCGCTGCCGGTACAGGTGCTTAAGGGGATGGCCCCCTTGCTGATGCCCTATCTGCAGCCGGGGACTCATACCCAGTGCATGGCGGGCAACTGACGCGCGAACACATCGCATAAAAAAACGGGGCCAGATTGGCCCCGTTTCGTTTTCGGCCGGCGACATTCTGCCCCGGACCTAGTTATGACTTACAGCTGGTCTTCGATCTCACCACGCAGATACTGGTACATCTCGCGGAAGGCCACCGGCGGCTTGTTCAGCTCCCGCTCCTTGTTGGCACTGCGGATCAACTGGCGCAGCTTCTGGCGATCCAGCTCGTGGAACTGGGCCATCAGCTCGTTGAGGGCGCTGTCCCCTTCGTTGATCAGCCGCTCGCGCCACTGCTCCAGACGATGCAGACGGGCATTCACGGTCGAGTGGCGGTTCTTGAAGATGGAGAGAGCCTGTTCGATCGGCTCAATATCCCGGCTGCGCATCAGGCGGCCGATGAACTGCAGGTGGCGGCGGAAGGATTCGTCCTTCTTGGGCTTGAGTTTGCGGCCCAGTTCGATGGCATCGGCCAGCTCTTCATCCAACGGGATCTTTTCCAGCTCGCTGTGGCTCAGGGAGACGATCTCTGCCCCCAGCTTTTGCAGTGCTTCGGCGTCGCGCTTGAGCTGGCTCTTGCTGGGACCCCAATCGTCCAATTCGTTGTCGTCTTGATACTGACTCATCGGTCTCTGATTCCTGTCATTCACGTTAGGGGATATGTTACCAGCTTCTCCCGCTGGGCGCAGGGGTCTGATATGCTTAGCCCCTTTCCTTCCTTCATACAGATGTGAGTTATGGACCAGCAAGACCAAATCCGCCAGGATCAAGCCCATCTCGAGGCCGTCGTCGCCGAGGCACTGGAGATAGCCAAGGGACTGGGCGCCTCGCTGGCCGAAGTTTCCATCAGCAAGCAGACCGGGCTGTCGGTGAACACCCGGGGCTGTGAGCTGGAAAGCATCGAGTTCAACAAGGATGGGGCGCTCGGCATCGCCGTCTACCGCGATGGCTGCAAGGGGTCGTCTTCGACCACGGATCTGAGCAAGTCTGCCATCCGTGCCGCCGTCGAGGCGGCCATGGAGATCGCCCGCCACACCTCGCGGGATGACTGTGCCGGCCTGGCGGATGCCGAGCTGCTGGCCTGGGATGCCCCCGATCTGCAGCTGTGCCATCCCATCGAGCTGGATCCCCAGCGTGGCATCGAGCTGGCCATCGAGTGCGAACGGCTGGCGCTGGGTCGCGATGCCCGCATCAAGCATTCCGACGGCGGCAGCTTCTCCAGTCATCTGGGGGTCAAGGTCTACGGCAACAGCCACGGCTTCGTCAAAGGCTATGCGGCGTCACGCAACTCGCTGAGCTGTGTGCTGATCGGTGAGCAGGATGGCGACATGCAGCGGGACTATGGCTACTCCTCCAGCCGGGATCTGGCCGGACTCTGGAGCCCGCAGCGCATCGCCGACGAGGCGGTGGAGCGCACCGTATCCCGTCTCGGTGCCCGCAAGATCTCCACCCGCCACGCCCCGGTGCTGTTTCACCCGGACACCGCCGCCGGCCTGTGGGGCCATCTGGTGATGGCCATCAGCGGCGGCAACCTTTATCGCAAGTCGAGCTTCCTGCTGGACAAGCTGGGCGAGCAGATCCTGCCAGACTGGCTCCGCATCCAGGAGTTCCCCCACCTGCGGGGGGGGCTGGCCAGCAGCCCGTTCGACGGTGAGGGGGTGCGTACCCGCGACATGGATATCATCCGTGACGGTCGCCTGATGAGTTGGCTGCTCACCTCCTACTCGGCGCGCAAGCTGGGGCTGACCAGCACCGGCCATGCCGGTGGCATCCACAACTGGCAGGTCTCGAATACCGGCCAGGACTTCCAGGGCATGCTCAGGGAGATGGGCACCGGCTTGCTGGTGACCGAGCTGATGGGGCAGGGGGTCAATATAGTCAACGGCGACTACTCCCGTGGCGCCGCCGGCTTCTGGGTGGAGAACGGCGAGATCGCCTACCCGGTGGAGGAGATCACCATAGCCGGCAACCTCGCGGACATGTTCCGCACCCTGGTGGCGGTCGGGACGGACGAGGACGAACGCTCCAGCCTCAAGACCGGCTCGGTACTGGTCGAGCAGATGAAGCTGGCGGGTCACTG
This sequence comes from Aeromonas sp. sif2433, assembly GCF_019218705.1. Taxonomy (NCBI): domain Bacteria; kingdom Pseudomonadati; phylum Pseudomonadota; class Gammaproteobacteria; order Aeromonadales; family Aeromonadaceae; genus Aeromonas; species Aeromonas sp. sif2433. The sequence goes on along the minus strand of NZ_JAHUXD010000007.1, from coordinate 275,851 downwards.
ATCCCCCTCGCTTTCCTGCACTGGCGGCATGAAAAAGGCCCCCTCGCGTTGGCGAGGGGGCCTTTTTAGTGGACTGATAAATCAGCCCTTGATGCGTTCGATGCGACCACCCAGACCCTGCAGCTTGTGCTCGATGTCTTCATAGCCACGGTCGATGTGATAGATACGCTCGACTATGGTGGTGCCCTCGGCCACGAAGCCGGCGAGAACCAGGCTGGCGGAGGCGCGCAGATCGGTCGCCATCACCTGGGCACCCTTGAGTTGCTCGGTGTCACGGCAGATGGCGACGTTGCCCTGCAGCTCGATGTCCGCGCCCATCCGCACCAGTTCAGGCACGTGCATGAAGCGGTTCTCGAAGATGGTCTCGGTGACCATGCCGGTGCCTTTAGCGACCGCGTTCAGCACGGTGAACTGGGCCTGCATGTCGGTCGGGAAGGCCGGGTAGGGGGCCGTCTTGATGGTGACCGGCTTGAGGGTACGACCTGTCATGTCCAGGCTGATCCAGTCAGCACCCTTCTCGATCAGGGCGCCGGCCTCTTCCAGCTTGACCAGTACCGCTTCCAGCAGGGAGGGATCTGTCTTGCGGCAGGTGATCTTGCCGCCGGTGACAGCTGCACCCACCAGGAAGGTACCGGTTTCGATACGGTCAGGTTGCACGCTGTAGCTGCCGCCGTGCAGACGCTCGACCCCGTCGATGGTCAGGGTATCGGTGCCCGCGCCTTTGATGTCGGCGCCGAGGGTGTTGAGGAAGTTGGCCAGATCGACCACTTCCGGCTCACGGGCGGCGTTCTCGATCACGGTGCGGCCGTCCGCCAGGGTGGCGGCCATCATCAGGTTCTCGGTACCGGTGACGGAGATCATGTCCATCAGGATGTGGGCACCCTTGAGACGACCATCGACCCGGGCCTTGATGTAACCATCCTCGATGGCGATCTTGGCACCCATCAGCTCCAGGCCGTGCACGTGCAGGTTGACCGGACGGGCCCCGATGGCGCAACCGCCGGGCAGGGAGACGTCGGCCGCACCGAAGCGGGCCGCCAGCGGGCCCAGCGCCAGGATGGAGGCGCGCATGGTCTTCACCAGGTCGTAGGGGGCGACATGGTTGTTCACCGCACCGGTCAACACGGTCACATTGCCGTTGACCTTGGTGCTGGCACCCAGCATCTCCAGCAGCTTGAGGGTGGTGCCCACGTCCTTGAGGCGCGGCACGTTGGAGAGTTGGATCTCCTCATCACACAGCAGGGTGGCGAACAGGATTGGCAGGGCGGCGTTCTTGGCGCCGGAGATGGTCACTTCGCCGTTGAGCGTGCAACGACCATCGATCTTGAATTTGTCCATTTACTTAGATACCAAATCAGGAGGGCAGTAGGAATTTACGTTCGCGCTTCCATTCGGCATCGGTAAACGCCTTGATGGAGAGTGCGTGGATGGCGTTGCTGGCGATCTTGTCCATCAGCGGAGCGTAGATGGCCTGCTGTTTCTTGACCCGGCTCATACCGTCAAACATGTCGCCGACGGCTATCACCTGATAGTGACTGCCGTCGCCTTTGACATGGACTTCGGACAATGGCAAGGCCTCAAGGAGTATCGCTTCAATTTCAGAGACTTGCATTATGCGTCCTCAGTGTTGGGCGGGGTTGATTGAAACAAATTGGCCACCCCGTACAGGTTGGCCAAGGTATGGAAATCACGGGAGGCGCCCACTAGCTGTGGTGTGGCGCCTCTTGCCAGGGTGGCCTTGGCCCACTTGACCAGCAGGGCCAGCCCGGCGGAGTCCAGGGTGGTGACGCCGCTCAGCTCGAGCGCATCATCTTGCCACCACTCCGCCCGGCGCTGCCACAAGGCGTTGACCTGTGGTGCCTGCAGCTCACCCGTCAGGGTCATGACTTGAGGACCAGCGGCTTGGCGTTGTGTTCGCGCAACTGGGCGATCACCGCATCGATGCCATTCTGACGAATGAGGCCACCGAGCTCGCTCTGCTTGGCGGAGAGCAGGCTGATGCCTTCGGCGACCATGTCGAAGGCCTTCCACTCGCCGGTCTTGTTGTTCTTGCGCAGCTTGAACTCGAGGAAGATGTCCGGCTTGCCGGTCTCTTTCACGCTGACGTTGACGGCGGTGATGTTGCTGTCGGTCGGTGTCTTGCCCGGCTGGACCTGGACGGTCTGCTTGTCGAAGTGGGCAAGGGCATCGGCATAGGAGCTCACCATGTACTCGGTGAACACCTCGACGAAGGCATCACGCTGGGCGGGAGTGGTCTCCTTGATCTGGTTGCCAAGCACCTTGTAGGCGGCGAAGCGGTTGTCCACGTAAGGCAACAGCTCTTCGCGGATGATCACCCGCAGGTGGTCCGGGTTGCTCTTCACCTGGGACTGATCTGCCTTGAGGCGGGCGAAGGTCTGCTGGGCAGCCTGATCCACCAGGGCGTAGGGATCCGCGGCGCTGGCTCCTGCCTGGGCAGTCACGGCAAACAGCATGCTGGTCATCAGGCCCAGCAGCAGGGCAATTTTCTTGAACATGGTTACTCCTTACTTGCTGGCAGCTTTGTTGTCGGCAGACTGACTGTAGAGGAACTTGCCAATCAGATCCTCCAGTACTATGGCCGATTTGGTGTCTTCGATCATGTCACCATCCTTTAGCATGTTGGTGCCCATCTCCTCGTCGGTGAAGCCGGGCGCCAGGCCGACATACTGCTCGCCGAGCAGACCCGAGGTCAGGATGGAGAGGGTGCTGGTCTCGGAAAACTCGCCGGCGCTCTTCTGCATCTGCAAGGAGACGACTGGCACCAGGCTCTTGGCATCCAGGGCGATGTCACTGACCCGACCGACGACCACACCACCGACCTTGACCGGTGAGCGGACTTTCAGGCCGCCGATATTATCGAAATGGGCGCGCAGGGTATAGGTTTCTCCTTCCGGTTTGAAGCTCAAACCGGCAACTTGCAATGCCAATACCAGAATGGCCGCGATGCCGGCCAGCATGAAGGCGCCGACCAGGAATTCTACTTTGCTGAACTTCATCTTTACCTTATCCAAACATGATTGCGGTGAGTATAAAATCCAGACCGAGCACGGCCAGGGACGAGTGGACCACGGTCCGGGTCGTCGCCTGACTGATCCCGGCCGAGGTCGGCTTGGCATCATAGCCATTAAAGAGCGCAATCCAGGTGACCACCAGGGCGAAGATCAGACTCTTGATAGCCCCTTGCATGATGTCATCCTGCCAATCGACGGAGGCCTGCATGGCAGACCAGAAGCTGCCCTCGTCCACCCCCAGCCAATCGACGCCGACCAGCTTGCCACCGAAGATGCCGATCAGGCTGAACATGAAGGCCAGCAGCGGCATGCTGATGACCCCGGCCCAGAAACGGGGGGCCACCACCCGGCGCAGCGGATCCACCGCCATCATCTCCAGGCTGGAGAGCTGCTCGGTGGCCTTCATCAGGCCGATTTCGGCGGTCAGGGCGGAACCCGCCCGGCCGGCAAACAGCAGGGCGGTGACGACCGGTCCCAGCTCCCGCAGCAGGGAGAGGGAGACCAGCGGCCCCAGGCTCTGCTCGGCACCGAAATCCTTCAGCACGTTATAGCCCTGCAGGGAGAGCACCATGCCGATGAACAGACCCGACACCAGGATGATGGCGACTGATTGTACCCCCACCACATAGAGCTGCTGCATCAGCAGGGGGAAGTGCTTGCGTGGCTGGGGACGGCCCGCCAGCGCGTGAAACAGCATGATGGTGGCGCGGCCGATGGCGTTGATGAAACGCACCCCAACCCGACCCAACTTGCTTACTTGGCTTATCAACATCACAGATCCTGTAGCAGATCGCCTGCCGGAAAATGAAACGGAACAGGACCGTCTGGCAATCCTTGCAGGAATTGTTCGACTTCCGGATTGTGCTCCTCGCGCAGCTGATCCGGGGTGCCGTGCGCCACCACCTTGCGGTTGGCGATGATGTAGGCGTAATCGGCGATGCTCAGCACCTCCTTCACATCGTGGGTGACGATGACGGAGGTAATACCAAGGGCACTGTTGAGTTCCTTGATGAGCTTCACCAGCACCGCCATGGTGATGGGATCCTGACCGACGAAGGGCTCGTCATACATGATGAGATCCGGATCCAGCGCGATGGATCTGGCCAGTGCGGCGCGCCTGGCCATGCCACCGGAGAGCTCGGACGGCATCAGTCTGGCCGCGCCACGCAGCCCGACGGCCTGCAGCTTCATCATGACGATGGTGTGGATCAGCTCCTCCGGCAGGCCGGAGTGCTCCCGCAGCGGGAAGGCCACGTTGTCGAAGACGGTCATGCCGGTGAACAGGGCACCGCTCTGGAACAGCATGCTCATCCGTTTGCGGACTTCATACAGGCGGGAGCGGGAGAGGGTGGGAATGTCTTCTCCATCAAACAGGATATGACCCGATTCAGGTTTCAGCTGGCCACCGATCAGGCGCAGCAAGGTGGTCTTGCCGATCCCGCTTGGCCCCATGACTGCGGTGACCTTGCCACGGGGAATGGTCAGGTTGATCCTGTCGTACAGCAACCGATCCCCGTGACTGAAGGTCAGATCGGAGATGGTGATCAGGTCATTGTTCAAACAATTGTCCATCCGGTATAAAAGAAGAGCGAATTTTATGGGCTAGTCTAGGTCTAAGCAACAGCAAGGAACAACTATTGAGCGTGCTTCCCCCCCAAATGCACGACAGTTTTATGTAACAACTTGCATCAGCAGGATGAGGTCCCGCATCCGATTCGCTTATCTCGGCAGACTTTTTTATAATCCCGCAGCAAATTTCGGCCCGGAGCTGTGTCTTTATGTCTGTAAAGCCTGAAAAAGTGTCTGAACTGTTCGATTTTCGTCGCAGTGCCCGCGCGGTGCTGGACATTGAAAAGCAAGCGATTGATGGCCTCTACCAGTACCTCGACGAGACCTTCGATCGGGCCTGCGAGATGGTGCTGCGCTGCGCCGGCAAGATAGTGGTCACCGGCATGGGCAAGTCTGGCCATGTCGGCAACAAGATCGCCGCGACCCTGGCCAGCACCGGCACGCCGGCGTTCTTCCTGCACCCTGGTGAAGCCAGCCACGGGGATCTGGGGATGATCTCCGCCGGCGACCTCATCATCGCCATCTCCAACTCCGGCGAGAGCGACGAGATCCTGGCCCTGCTGCCGGTGCTCAAGCGCCGGGGCATCCCGCTCATCTGCATGACCGGCAACCCTGCCTCGACCATGGCCAAGGAGGCCAATGTGCATCTGTGCATCAAGGTCGACAAGGAGGCCTGCCCGCTCGGCCTGGCACCGACCTCCAGCACCACTGCGACCCTGGTGATGGGGGATGCACTGGCCGTGGCCCTGCTGGAGGCCCGTGGCTTCACCGCCGATGACTTCGCGCTCTCTCACCCGGGCGGTTCGCTCGGCAAGCGACTGCTGCTGCGGGTGGGCGATCTGATGCATCGCGGCGAGCTGTTGCCCCAGGTGGGGATAGATGCCACCATCAGCCAGGCGCTGTTGGAAGTGAGCCGCAAAGGCCTGGGCATGACGGCGGTCGTGGACGCGCAGGGGCTGCTGGCAGGCCTGTTCACCGATGGTGACCTGCGCCGGATCCTGGATCTGCAGGTGGACATCCATCACACCCCGATCGCCAAGGTAATGACGGCCAACTGTGTTACCGTAGGGCCTGAGATGATGGCGGCCGAGGCCGTCAAACTGATGGAAATCAGGAAGATTAACGGATTGCTGGTGGTGGATGAAGAGCGGCGGCCACTGGGTGCCTTCAACATGCACGACCTGCTGAAAGCCGGGGTGATTTGATGCAAGACGTACCGACCCTCTATGGTCCGGTGACGCGCGGCCAGTACGACAAGGCGGCGCAGATCCGCCTGCTGGTGTGCGATGTGGATGGGGTGCTTTCCAATGGCTTCATCTACATGGGCAATAACGGCGAAGAACTGAAGACATTCTGCACCCGCGACGGGGCAGGCATGCGTGCCCTGCTCAATGCCGGGCTGGAGATCGCCATCATCACCGGGCGCAACTCCCGCATCGTCAGCGATCGGATGCGCGGCCTGGGGGTGCAGCACCTGGTGCAGGGGGCGGATCAGAAACTGCCCCACTTCGAGGCATTGTTGACCAAGCTCGGTCTCGAGGCGTCGCAGGCGGCCTACATGGGGGATGACACCATAGATCTGCCGGTAATGCAGGCCTGCGGCCTCGGCATCGCGGTGGCGGATGCCCATCCGCTGGTGCTGGCAAAGGCGGATCTGGTGACCCGGCTGGGAGGGGGCGTCGGCGCGGTACGCGAGGTGTGCGACCTCATCCTGCAGGCGCAAGGGCTGGGCGACTACCGGCCCGAGGCCTCACGATGAACAGACAGACGCTGCTGTTTGCCCTGCTGTTCCTGGTGGCGCTGGGGGCCTGGCAGTTTGGCGAGATCGAGCTGGCCCCCGAGCCGGTCACCAAGGTGGAGAACTATCAACCTGACTTCACCGCCAAGAATCTGATCACGACCCGCTTCAACGAACAGGGCAAGCGGACCGAGCGGCTGGAGTCGGAGTTTGCCGAGTATTTCCAGATCCTCGAGCAGGCGACCTTCGAGAAACCGGTGGTCTACATGTTCGATGAGCAGGGCGAGGCCGAGTGGAAGGTCACGGCCGAAACCGGGGTGCTCAACACCGACGACAACGTGATCCTGCGCGACAAGGTGCATCTGGACGGCCTGCTGCCAGCTTCCTTCATCTCCACCCTGGACACCCCCTATCTGGAGCTGGACCTGGTGACCCAGGACGTGAGAAGCAATCAGCACATCCGCATAGTGGGTCAGGAATTCCAGACCGAGGGGGTTGGCCTGAGGGGTCACCTGGATCGTAAATATTTCGAATTACTGGATAAAGGCCATGCCACTTATTTCAATGAAAAACGTTAATCTGGCCCTCGCCGCCCTGCTGTTGTGCGGTGCGGTGAACGCCAAAGAGTCTGACTTTGCCGAGAAGGTCTATGTGGACGCGGTCAAGCAAGTGGCCGAGATGCAGGACAATCGCATCACCTTCAGCGATGATGTGATCATCACTCAGGGCACCATCAAGATTAAGGCCGACAAGGTGGTGGTGATCCGCTCCGGCGATAAAGGCGCCGAGGTGATGACCGCCTATGGCAACCCGGCCACCTTCTTCCAGATCCTGGACAACGGCAAGCCGGTCAACGCCCACGGCAACAGCATCCGCTACGAGCTGAAGAACCGGCTGGTCACCATCACCGGCAACGGCCAGCTCAAACAGGAAGACAGTCAGGTCACCGGCGACCTCATCCGCTATGACATCGTCAAGCAGAAGATGATCGCCGAGAGCAAGGGCCCCACTCAGCGCGTCAAGACGGTGTTCCTGCCAGAGCAGGTAGAAAACTTCGACAAGCCCGCCGATCAGAAGAAGTAGGAAACAGAAGCCATGGCAGTGTTAAAAGCAGTCGGCCTGCAGAAGAGCTACAAGCGCCGCATGGTGGTCAGCGACGTGAGCCTGGAAGTGGGCACCGGCCAGATCGTGGGGCTGCTCGGCCCCAATGGTGCCGGCAAGACCACCTCCTTCTACATGATCGTGGGTCTGGTACAGCGGGACGCCGGCCTCATCACCATCGACGATCAGGATATCAGCCTGCAGCCCATGCATATCCGGGCCCGCAACGGCATCGGCTATCTGCCGCAGGAGGCCTCGATCTTCCGCCGTCTGTCGGTGTTCGACAACCTGATGGGGGTCATGCAGACTCGCAAGGGCTTGAGCCGCGAGGAGCGGGAAGACAAGGTCGAGCGGCTGCTGGAAGAGTTCAACATCACCCACATCCGCGACAGCCTGGGGCAGAGCCTGTCGGGGGGGGAGCGGCGCCGGGTCGAGATCGCCCGCGCCCTGGCGGCAGAGCCGAGATTCATCCTGCTGGATGAGCCCTTTGCAGGTGTTGATCCTATTTCCGTCATAGACATCAAGAAGATCATCCAGCACCTGAAAGAGCGGGGCCTCGGTGTGCTGATCACCGATCACAACGTCCGGGAGACGCTGGATGTGTGTGAAAAAGCCTATATCGTCAGCCATGGCAAGATGATTGCCGAGGGCGCTCCGGCCGATATCCTCGCCGATGAGCAGGTCAAGCGCGTCTATTTGGGCGATCAATTCAGTCTATAGTAAGGGGGCATCCCTCATTTTTGTTAGGTGGCTGCCTCGCTGAACATAAGGATATCCCGACGTAGATGAAGCCGACATTACAGTTGCGTCTCGGTCAATCCCTGACCATGACGCCACAATTACAACAAGCGATTCGTCTGCTCCAGCTCTCCACGCTGGAACTCCAGCAGGAAATTCAGCAAGCGCTCGACAACAACCCCTTGCTGGAGCAAGAGGAGAGCGAGACGCAGGAGACCAACCCGGAAGAGGCGGTCGACGCCAGTCAACTCGATTCCAGCGATGCCATGGCTCAGGACAAGATGCCAGATGAGCTGCCGGTGGATACCACCTGGGACGATGTCTATTCGGCCGGAACGGCCCAGAGCGCCGGCCCCATCCACGATGGGGAGGACAGCGTCTATCAGGGGGAAACCACCGAGAGCCTGCAGGACTATCTGCTGTGGCAGATGCGATTGACCCCCTTCAGCGATCTGGACGCCGCCATTGCCCTCGCCATCATCGATGCCATCGACGAATCCGGCTATTTGACCGTTTCTCTCGAGGATATTCAGGCTGCAGTCAGCAGCGATGAGGTAGAAGTCGAACTGGATGAAGTCGAAGCCGTGCTCAAGCGGGTGCAGCATTTCGATCCGATCGGTATTGCCGCCCGTTCGGTACAGGAGTGTCTGCTGATCCAGCTCGCTCAGTATTCGCCCGATCTGCCCTGGCTCAATGAGGCGAGGGAAGTGATCAACGAGCACATGGACTTGCTCGGCAACCGCGATTACCGGACCCTGGCGCGCAAGACCAAACTCAAGGAGAGCGACCTCAAGGAGGTGCTGGATCTGATCCAGCAGCTGGAGCCAAGGCCGGGCAATGGCATCATCCAGAACGAGTCCCAATATGTGATCCCGGATGTGTCCGTGGTCAAGAAGGGCTACAAGTGGGTGGTGGAACTGAATCCGGATTCGGCGCCGCGCATCAGGGTCAATGAGACCTACGCGGCCATGGCCAGACAGGCCAAGACCAGTCAGGACTCCCAGTTCATCCGCTCCCACCTGCAGGAAGCCAAGTGGTTCATCAAGAGTCTGGAGAGTCGTAACGACACCCTGCTCAAGGTCGCCAGCTGCATCGTCGAACAGCAGCAGGGCTTCTTCGAGTACGGTGAAGAGGCCATGAAGCCCATGGTGCTCAACGACATCGCCGAGGCGGTGGAGATGCACGAGTCGACGATCTCACGGGTGACGACCCAGAAGTACATGCACACGCCCCGTGGCATCTTTGAACTGAAGTTTTTTTTCTCCAGTCACGTCAATACGGAGGGAGGAGGAGAGTGCTCATCGACCGCAATTCGCGCCCTGATCAAAAAGTTGGTGACGGCAGAGAACCCTGCCAAACCGCTTAGTGATAGCAAGATCGCGGATTTGCTGGCCGAACAGGGTATTATGGTGGCGAGACGCACGATCGCAAAGTACCGTGAATCCTTGTTGATCCCGCCATCCAATCAGCGCAAACGCCTGGTTTAGGCAAACAAAAGGAAGACGTTATGCAAATTAACCTGACCGGACACCATGTCGAGATTACCGAAGCTCTGCGTGATTATGTGAATAGCAAATTTGCCAAACTCGAGCGTCACTTTGAACATATCAACAACGTGCATGTGGTGTTGAGCGTCGAAAAACTGAACCAGATTGCCGAAGCCAAGCTGCACGTCAGCGGGGGAGAGGTGTTCGCCAATTCGGAGCATGCCGACATGTATGCTGCGATTGATACCCTGCTGGATAAACTGGATCGGCAGATCATCAAGCACAAAGATAAGTTAAATCAAAAATAACTATGCAACTTGAACACATACTGAGTCGGGACTGCACCAAGAGTGCGGTCCCTTGTACCAGCAAGAAACGCGCCCTCGAGATCATCAGTGAACTGGCCGCAGAGCGCCTGGGCGCCTCCCGTCAGGTGCTGTTTGAAAGCCTGCTGGCGCGGGAAAAAATGGGCAGTACCGGGATCGGTGCCGGTATTGCCATTCCTCACGGCCGGATCGACGATGCGTTCGTCCCGACCGCCGTGCTGATGACCTTCTCCGAACCCATCCCATTCGATTCTATCGACAACCAACCGGTGGACCTGCTCTTTGCCTTGCTGGTGCCGGAAAGCGAGTGCAAGCAGCACCTCAAGACCCTTTCCCTGATGGCATCCAAGCTGGGTGACAAGGCCGTCTGCCGCCAGTTGCGCCAGGCGACCAGCGACGAAGAACTCTACCAGATCATGACCTCGGCCTGATGCCGGGCATGATACAGCCATGTTGGCGTGAGGGGACAAGATGCAGTTAATAGTGGTAAGCGGTCGCTCGGGCTCCGGTAAGACGGTGGCCCTGAGGGTACTGGAGGATCTGGGGTATTACTGTGTGGATAACCTGCCGGTCAATCTGCTGCCCCAGCTGATCGTCTCGGTCGAGAGCCAGTATGACAAGCTGGCGGTCAGCATAGACGTGCGCAACCTGCCCACTCAGCCCGACCGGCTGGAAAACTTGCTGGCCCAGGTACGCAACGAGGGGCGGGTGGAGTTTTCCAGCTTCTTCTTCGATGCCGACAACAACACCCTGCTCAAGCGCTACGGCGAGAGCCGCCGGCTGCACCCATTGTCCCGCAACAAGCTGTCACTGGATGAGGCGATCCGTGAGGAGACCCACCTGCTGGCGCCGCTCTCCTCCACCGCCGATCTGCGCATTGACACCACAAGTCTCAGCATCCATGACCTCAGCGAGCTCATCAAGACCCGGGTGCTCGGCAAGAAAGAGAACGAGCTGGTGCTGGTGTTCGAGTCGTTCGGCTTCAAGTACGGTATCCCCAAGGATGCCGACTTCGTGTTCGATGCCCGCTTCCTGCCCAATCCGCACTGGATCCCCGAGCTCAAGCCCTTCACCGGTCAGGATGAGCCCGTGGCCAACTACCTGTCCGGCCAGCCGGACGTGATGCTGTTCATCCAGCAGATCGAGAACATGCTGGGGACCTGGTTGCCGCACCTTGAGCGTAACAATCGCAGCTATGTGACGGTCGGCATCGGCTGTACCGGCGGTCAGCACAGATCCGTGTTCATCGCCGAGCGGCTGGCCAGCGCGTTCCGCCTGCTCGGCAAGAACGTGCAGATCCGCCACCGCACCCTCGACAAGCGCTCAACCCAAGCCTGACAGATCAATAGGACGCTCAGATGACTGTTTCCGCCTCGGTAGAAGTCAAAAACAAGCTGGGAATGCACGCCAGACCGGCCATGATGCTGTTCGAGCTGGTGCAGGGTTTCGATGCCCATGTGCTGCTGCGCAACGAGGACGGCGTGGAGGCCGATGCGGACAGCGTGATCGGCCTGCTGATGCTGGACTCCGCCCAGGGCAAACAGGTCGAGGTGCAAGTAGAGGGGCCGGAAGAAGAAGAGGCCCTGGCCGCCGTGGTGGCGCTGTTCACCTCGGGCTTCAACGAGGAGTGAGGCACGCCTCCTCTCCCGTCATGATCCGGTGCGTGCCAGCGCCTTGAAGCTGGCGAAATCCCGACAAGCCAGCAGATTCTTGCTGGCTTTTTCATTCATCAGCGCCAGGAACAGATCGTAGAGTCCCATCGCCTCCTCATAGTCGGCCTTGGCGATGGCCAGCGCGAAGATGAGGGTGGCGGTCTCGCCATTGCCCCAGTCGATGCCCTGAGGTGCCAGCACCGTGTAGACCAGGGTGCGGCGCGCCAGCAGGCCGAGGGAGTGGGGCAGGGCTATGCCATCCCCCAGCATGGTGGAGACGATCCGCTCCCGCTCGTGCAGGGATCCCCTGAACCCCTCCTCCACCAGACCCTCCCGCTCCAGCCGATCGCAGATCCGGGCAAACAGGCCAGCCTGGCTGAGCGGTTCATCCACCACCATGAAGTGTTCGGCATCGAAGTACTTGTCGAGCAGGTAGGGGCGGGTGCGATCGATCAGCACCAGCTTGCCGAGCTGCTCCAGCTGGTACTGGGTCGGGAAGGGCGCCACCTGCACCACGGGGACATTCTTCTCGCTCACCTTGACCGTGCTGATGACAAAGTCCTGCGCTATCCGTGGCAGGCTCTCGTAGTCCCGCACCGACTCCAGGCTGCTCAGCTGCAGCTGGGGGTATTCCCGCTTGATGCGCGCCTCCAGTACCCGGAAGGTGGCATTGCCCGCGTCGCACAGCAGCAGCGCCTGGGGTGGACGGCTGTAGCCGATGTCGTAGTGACGCTCCAGCCCGACCCCGATGTGGATCACCAGATAGCCTATCTCGTGATGGGTCAGGTGATAGGGGGTCTGCTTGATCCACTCCGAGATGGCGGCCAGGGTGATGTCGTAGGCGAGGGGATAATATTGCCTGATGTGTTCCGCCAGCGGATTGTGGCTGCCGATCTGGTATTTGATCCGCAGCAGCATGGCGCTGATGTGGGTCAGCAGATCGGAGTGCAGCTGGCTGTCGTGGCGCAGATCATAGGGATAGTGCTGGTGGATGTAGTCCAGCAGGTGTGCGACCAGCTGGGCGCTCTCGGCGGCCATGGTCGGGCTGAGCTGCGGGGTATCGGCGATGAGACGGGCCTGGATCTGGATGGCGAGGCAGATGATCTCCTGCTCGCCCGGCGGCGTCAGGGTCGGCAGCTCGGCATAGATGTCGCGGGCCACGGCCGCCAGGGGGGCGGTGAGGTCCTCGCTGCTGAACGCCAGCAGTTCGTGGCCTGCCGCCTGCCGCAGCAGGGCGACGGCGCAGTAGATGGTGAGCTGTTGCAGGCTCTCGTCCGCCAGCCGCAGCTGATGATGGCCGAGCTGCGCATGAATGCGATTACCGATGACCTCCCGCGTCTTGCTGGGGCAGAGGTTCGGCAGCAAGCCTTGCAGCGGGTGGTTGCGGATCTGTTCCCGATAGAGCAGTTGGGTGAGGCAGGCCCGGATCGCCGTCTCCTCCCCCTGGATGCGCATGCCGAGTCGCGGCTTGCTGTCGATGCCGAGCCCGAAATGGGCGAGCCGCTCCCGCACTTCCGCCATGTCCCCCTGCAGCGCCGCCCGGCTCAGATACCAGGTATCCGCCAGCTCATCGAGCTTGATCCCCTGTTCGGCGGTGAGCAGCAGCAGTTGCAGGTGCAGTACCCGCTCACGGCTGGTACGGGGCAGGCTGCTCTCCTGCTCCTGCGCCGCCAGCAACTCATCAAACAGCCCCTGATTGTAGATCTTGAGCTGGTAACCGCAGCCGCGCTGGTGGATCAGATGGCCACCGTGGGTGGCAATCAGCTCGTTGAGGGTCGCCACATCGGTGCGCACCGTGCGGGTGGAGACATTGAGGCGACGGGCGAGCTCCTCCTGTGGCAGCGGTTCGGCGTGGAGCAGGGTCAGCAGCTGATGGAGTCTGGGGTGGGGCAGCTTGGTCATGGGGAAGCGAGACTCCTGTCGCGGGATGAGGATCGATGTTAACAAGCGGGACATGCTCAAGCCAGGCACCGGCCGGGAAGTGGGCCGGTGCCAGTCATATCACGCCAGCAGCCGCTTCACCATGGCGAGCAGGGTGCGCACATCCTCGGGGCGGGTCTGGCCGCTCTCGCCGTCGATGATGGAACTGTAGACGTGGGGGATCACCTTCTCGACCCCGGCCGCCAGCGCGATGCGGACTATTTCCTCGAAGTTGTCGAGATCGATGCCGCCGGTGGGCTCCAGCCAGAAACCGTGGCGGGCACAAGCCTCGGCCACCGCCTGGTACTCGTCACGGCAGGCGAGGCCGCCCATGGGGAAGAACTTGACCGAGCTGCCCCCCATGTCCTTGAGCAGGGCGATGGCGGTATCGATGGGCACTATGCCGTCGGCCTGGCCGGCGCTCAGCGGGCCGGTGGAGATCTTCACCATGCCGGGGGTGCCGGTGGGGGAGATGAGACCGTTGACCAGGGTGTGAGGCTGACCGAGCAGCGCCCGGCTGGCACCGACCCCGGTGAACACCTGGTTGACGTGCTGGGGCTGCAGCTGGCGGGCCAGCTCGGCCACCATGGCGGACTGGCGGGGATCGCCTGTGCCCAGGCCGATGGAGAGGGCGTTGTCGATAAGCTTCGCGTACTCACCCATGTCGGCGACGGCGGAGGGCACATCCGGGTAGTTCTTGGAGAGCACGCCGACCAGCACGTGGCCCTCGGCGGCCTCATAGATATCGGCGGCATTTTGCTTGGAGCCGGCCAGCACGTTGAGGCAGACACGGTCAAGGTAGTAGTTGGGTGTAAGGGACATCAGCGGGTCTCCTGGGTTAACTGGGCGATGGCGGCATGGATCTGGTCGAGCTGGGCCGGGCTGACGCTGCGCACGTCGATCTCGATGTGGCCCTCGTTGGCCTTGTAGCCGCGGCAGTAGATGGCCGGATTGCCCTGTTGCAGGCGATCCACCAGCTGCAGGGTGGTGATGCCGAGCCGGGCATGGTCGAAGGCGATGTCGGTGCGGGCGATGTCGCGCCCGGCACTGTCCCACACCACCTGGGCCCTGACGCCGGGCAACTGGTTGAGGCGCTCGATGAAGGGGGTCATCTTGGCCACCATGGCGGCGCCACTCTCCTTCTCCTTGACCAGATAGCGCTCGATGGCGTGGGTCAGGCCGAGGATCCCCTCCTTGCCTACCTTCATGGCGCGGCCTATGCCGTTGGTCTGCTGCTTGACCCACTCCACATACTGGCGTTTGCCGAGCACCAGGCCGCTGGTGGGTCCCTCGATGGCCTTGGCACCGCTGTAGATGACCAGATCCGCCCCCTGGTTGTAGTAGAGCTGCAAGTCTTCTTCCGCGGCCGCATCGACGATGAGCGGCAGCTGGTGGGCTCTGGCCACCTCGGCGGCCTGGGCCACCGACAGAATGCTCTTCTGCACGCAGTGGTGAGACTTGATGTAGAGGATGGCGGCGGTATTGGGGTTGATGGCGGCGGCCAGCTGGGCGGGGGAGCATTCGTTGGCATAGCCAGCCTCCACCACCTTGCCGCCCCCCAGGTTGACCATGGTGCCCACCGGGGCGCCGAAGTTCACGTTGTGACCCTTGGGCAGCACTATCTCGCTCGGCACCCCGTGGGCATGGGCGTGCAGCTGCTCCAGCCGGTAGGCATCGCCGCGCACTATGACGGCGGCCACCGACTGGGCGATGCCGGCACTGGCGCAGGAGACCACCACCGCATCCTCCACGCCGAGCAGGCCGGCGAGGTAGGCGCCGGTCTTGTTGACCAGATCCTTCACCTCGAAGTAGTGGCCTAGGCCGAAGTTGACCGCGTCGACCACCTCCTGCTCCGGGGTGGAGACGCCGAGGAGGGTCATGCGCCCGGAGGCGTTGATCACCGGTTTGAGCTGATATTTCTCATACACAGAAGGCATGGTGGGATTTTCCATATTGAGTGAGAACCAGGTCACCGCCCACCAGGGCGGCGAGGGGAAGCAGTTGCAGATCGCCGCTGCGCGACTGGGTTTCGGTATCCATAAACAGGGCCGGGCCGCTGGCCAGTTCGAACAGGGTCAGATCGGCATCGGCCCCCAGCTCGAGCCGTCCCTTGCCAGGGAGGCGCAGCGCCTCGGCGGCCTGGCTGGTGACGCAGGCGAGCACCTGCTCCAGCGTCATGCCGATGGCGAGAAACTTGGACATCACGTGGGCCAGGCTGTACACCGGCCCCTTGATGCGGTTCTTGCAGTAGATATCCGAGCTGATGGTGTGGGGCAGGATCCCCTGACGGATGGCGGCCTCCGCCACCTCGAAGCTGAAGCTGGCGCCACCGTGGCCGATGTCGAGCTGCAGCCCCCGTTGCATCGCCTCGCGCACCGCGACCCGCAGCTCGCCGGCCGGGGTCAGGATACGGTTCGGCTTGCCGTTGAAGCAGTGGGTCAGCAGATCCCCCTGGCCGAGCAGGGCGACGATCTCGTCCAGCTCGGGCGGGGTGTTGCCCACATGCACCATCAGCGGCAACTGGCCGTGGGCCTGTTGCAGCGCCTTGGCCATGCGCAGCGGCTGCAGACCGTTCTCGCCCACTACGCTGCCGCTCATGCGGGCCTTGAGGCCGACGATGAACCGCGGGTGGCGGGCGATGGCGGCAGACGCCAGCCCGACATCCAGATCCCGGCTGTCGGCCAGCTCGTTCTGGCGCAGCAGGCCGATGCGGGAGATGTTGAGCAGGGCGTGCACCCGGGTCTTGCAACCGGCCGCCAATCGCTGGAACGCGTCCACGTCGTCGGCGCCCGTGCTGCCGGCATCGATGACGGCGGTGACGCCGGACTCTACGCCGACCTTGTCCGGTTCATCCTGATAGATGGGGGAGGCGGGATAGCAGTGGGTGTGGCCGTCGATCCAGCCCGCGCTCACCCCGACCGCACCGGCCAGAGTGAGGGTTTGCTTCGCCTCGGCCGTCGCTGGCAGCTGGCCGAGGGCCGCAATCTTGCCGTCCTGGATGGCGATGTCGATGAGCTCGCCGTTTCCCTGGCGCCCCGCTCTGATGATCATGTCATACATGCTGATGACCTCTGAAATGCCGCCCTGAAGGGCGGCCTGTGCTTAGACCAGGGCGATCGGGAAGAAGGTCCCGAGCAGCATGGCACCCAGGATGGCGCCGCCGGTGATGGGCTTGCCCCACACGTAGAACAGCAGCGCACCCAGCAGAGAGCCCAGCCCGATGGGGATGGAGGCGCCCATGGCGGAGAGGATGATCAGGGGGCCGAGGAAGCGCCCCGAGCTGTTGCCCGCACCCATCATCACATCCGCCCCGTAGGTGGAGTTGCTCTGGTTGATGGTGAACTTGCGCGCCAGGATGATGATGCCGCCGATGGCGACCCCGATGGCCATGCCGGTCACCAGCGAGGCACCGAAGTTCTCTATCGGGTAGACGATGCCGGCCCCCAGCAACAGGGCGGGCACACCCAGTCCGACCCCGGTCTGGATGGCGCCGCCGATATCCAGGATCCCCACCAGGGAGCCCTCGATGATGCGGGCGAACAGGAAGCTGGCGCCGAAGGCCGCGACCGCGCCATAGGCGCCGGTGTCCATCCCGGCTTTCAGCATGGAGACGAAGGCCACCTCGTTGAAGGCCCCGACTCCATACAGGTAGAACATGTGGGTCCCTGCGAAGACGCCGGCCGAGAGCAGGCCGACGAAGATGGGGAAGGACCAGTCGGCATACCAGAAGTTGTTTCTCAGTTTCTCATCCATGTGGTGGCCCCTTATTTGCCGCTAAGCAGGTTATGGACGTTCTCCAGCCACAGGGGAATGCCCATGTGGAAGGATTCAATCAGTTTCATATCGAAGCCGCGGAAGAATCCGCTCAGCACGAACAGCAGTACGATGGCGCCCATCATCACGCGAGTGACATGGTTCCAGCCGCTCTCTTCCACCCCTTTGCCGATCAGGATGCCGAGCACCAGACCCGGCACGGCGTTGCCCATGATGAGCTGCGCCAGACCGCCGAAGATGGTGGCCCAGAAGCCGGACTTCTTGCCCGCCTCGATGGCGGCCAGCCAGAAGATCACCGGCATGACGGTGTTGACCAGCAGGTTGGCGGCCGGCACCAGCACCTTGACGGCGGTGACCTGCAGGGCCTCGGGAACCGCGGCGGCGGTGCTGTTGAGGAAGGCGACCACGATGGCACCTATGATGCCGCCGGCGATGGCCATCTTCTTGGGATCGTGCAAGGTGGTGGCGAGATCCCGGTTCTTGACCAGCAGCGCGGCCGTGGCCCAGTGCGGGATGATGCGGTGATCCACGTCCTGGGTGAAGGCACCGGCCGCCACTGTGGAGGCCCAGGCGTTGAAGAAGAAGCCGAGGCCGAAGGAGAAGTGGGAGGCGGGATCCCCTTCGCAGGAGTTGAGCTCACCCAGGGTGCGGAAGGCGCCCATGCCCTGCACGGTCGGGGCGTGGAACATCCGCGCCGCGCCGGCTCCCACCCCGACGCCCACCAGGCCGCCGATGATCAATGATTTGAAAAGAATGATTAGAAACATCCAACATGTCCTTTTTGTGGGGTTGTGCCCGTCGAGGCATCACACCAGGGTGAACGTCACCTTGTCGGCGTCCAGGCTGCTGACCTTGACCGTGATCTCCAGCTGGACGCGGAACTCGCGGCGCTGGCGTGGCAGGAAGAAGAACAGGAACTTCTCCACCCGGACCGACTCCTCGGCCTTGAGCACCCGTACCTCGACCGGCTCGATCCGCAGCATCACCCGCGGGTTGTCCTTGAGCAGGCTGTGCTGCACCTGGCTGAGGGCGGAAGCGAACGCCTGCTGGCGGGTCGTCCCCTTGCCGTTGACGATGACCTGGGTGGTGAAGTCCTCTTTCATCAGGCGCGACCGTGTTTCTTGGCGAAGGCTTCGACCAGCTTCTGGCCCAGCTCTTCCTTGTCCATGAAGCCGAAGCCGAGCACCACGCAGCCGTCGTTGATGGCGGTGACGCCCTCCTCGACGGAGCGCATGCCGTAGCGGCACTTGTAGCCGTACTTGGTCTGGGCGGTGATGGCGCCGGCGCCGCCGCTGCCGCAGAAGGAGATGCCGAGATCCGCCTGCTCCTTGTTCATCACATCACCGAGCTTCATGTCCGCGGCCATGCCGGGGATGACGGTCACGCTGGCGCCGGCGGCTTCCGCCCCTGCGCCCACTTTCTGACCCTTGCCGAGACGATCTCCAATCACGAGTTTGATGGCTGACATTTAGATATCTCCTGTGGTTACTGGTCGAGCAGCTGAGCTGAGTTCATTTTCTTTGGCAACTTCGAAATGGACGGACAAGAGGTGCGCCTCTTCATGGGCCAGCCTGTCCAGCCAGGCGACGACCTGTTCGGCCAGTCGCAGGGAAAGGGGGGAGATCTCCTCGAACAGGCTGAGGTCGACCTCCGGCAGGGATTCACCGCTATGAGAGCGCCACACCATGGCTTTGATGTGGGAGGCGAGCATCTGCTTCTGCACCTCGTTGGGGATGATGCCCTGCTCGCCGAGCAGGCTGTGGATGCGGGCCAGGACCAGGTCGGTCTTGCGCAGCAGCGGCGGACTGTCCGGGGTCAGGGCTGTGTCATGGGTGTCGGTAGTCAATGTCTGCTCTCCAAGGCTGGCAGAAGGAATAGCCTTACCCTAAGCCCGGGGGGAAATGCAGAGGAGGCAGTGTTTTTCCGATTCGAAATGGAAATCCCGGGCCGGAACTCCTCGAAAGGGACCCTTTCTGTGTGCCAGGGGAGCAAAGGGGGGCTATCGGAGCCGACTCTATGTGATCGGGCCCGCACTTTCGCGGCGGTGACCAGGGTGGGATCGTTGGCGGAAACTGTGAGTCATCTCACGGAGTGGGGGAGAACTCATGCGGGGGAACCAGGGAGGGAGGAATGACAAGGGGCGCCAATGCGCCCCTTGTGGTGGTCGGGTCTCGCCTCAGCTGGCGGAGGCGGCGCTGGTGCTCGGCAGGTTCTGGTAGCGCACGTCTTCCTCGATGACGACCTCGACGTCCAGCGGCTTGCCGTTGCGGATCACCGAGATGCGGAGCTTGGTACCGGGGCGGCTCTCGACGATCCTGTCCATCACGGCCCGCACGCCGCTGATGGCTTCCCCGTTTATCTTGAGCAGCACGTCGCCCCGCTTGAGGCCCGCCTTGGTGGCGGGACCGTTGGGATCCAGACTTTCCACCACCAGGCCCTGCAGGTCGCCGAGGTTCATCATGCGCGCGACTATGGGGTTGATCTCGACGCTGGAGACGCCGAGGTAGCCACGAATGACCCGGCCGTTGGCGATCAGCTCGTCCATGATGCGCTTGGCCAGCTTGTAGGGGATGGCGAAGCTGATGCCGTAGCTCTCCTGATTGCCGTTGAGGTGGTAGGCGGCGGTGTTGATGCCCACCAGATCGCCACGGCCGTTGACCAGGGCGCCGCCCGAGTTGCCCTCGTTGATGGCGGCATCGGTCTGCAGCAGATCCTGCCGGCCATTGCTGTCCGGCCCCATGCTGGAGAGGCCGATCCGGCCGGTGGCGCTGATGATGCCCTGGGTGATGGTCTGGCCGACGTTGTAGGGGTTGCCGATGGCGAGCACCACGTCCCCCACATCCGGCAGCCGCTCCGGATCCTGAGGGATGACCGGCAGGTTATCCGATTCGATGTAGAGCACCGCCAGATCGGTCAGCTTGTCGGTGCCGATCAGCTCGGCGCTGAATACCCGGCCATCTTGCAGCGCGACTATGATCTGGTCCGCATCGGCGATGACGTGGTAGTTGGTCAGCACGTGGCCGCGCTGGTTCATGATGACGCCGGAGCCCAGTCCCTGTGGCCTGAGTTCGGCCTTCTCGCCACGATTGCCGGCGAAGCTGCGGGTGTAGATGTTGACGACGGCAGGGCCGGCGCGATGGGCGGCGTAGGAGAAGCTCAGCTCGCGGGCATTGGTGATGAGGCCCGGCAGGGGGGCACCACCTCGAAAATTGGGAAACAGCAGCAACAGGAGCGCCGCGACGGTGAGGCCGAAGCCGACGGACTTGCCCAAGTAACTGATCAAAGGTGGGATTTTCATGTCATTCTCGTCCGTACATGCTGCGCGCAGAGAATAACACTATCGGTGGATAAAAATCACCCGCGGCGGTTGCCGCGGGTGTGAGGGACTTAACGGATCACCAAATAGAGCGAGGAGTCGCCGCGTTGAATGTTCAGTGCCAGCACGTCCGGCTTGTTCTTCAACACCTTGGTCAGCTCGCCCAGCGAGTTGATGCGCAGGCGGTTGACCCCGATGATGATGTCGCCCTTCTGCAGACCGGAGGCGGCGGCAGGGGAGCGCGGATCGATATCGGAGACAGCCACGCCGGTGACCGGCTCTGTGGTGGTGCTGAGCTTGGCGCCTTCCAGTGCCGGGTGCAGGGCACTGGCGAGGATCTCGCTGTCATCGGCCTTCTTCAGGGTGACCTTGACGCTCTGCTCCTTGCCATCGCGGATCAGGCCAAGGGCAACCTGCTTGTCGGCCCCCATGGTCGCAATCTTGGCGCGCAGCTCACCGAACGAGCGGATAGGCTTGCCATCGATGCTGATGATGATGTCCCCGGCCTTGATGCCGGCCTTGTCGGCGGCGGAGTCAGGCATGACCTGGTTGACGAAGGCGCCGTCCTTCTTGTTGTAACCGAAGGTCTTGGCGATTTCGTTGGTCAGCTCGGTGCCGGTGATCCCCAACTGGCCGCGGCGCACTTCGCCGTACTTGACAATCTGATCGGACAGATCGCGCACCATGTTGGACGGAATGGCGAAGCCGATGCCGATGTTGCCGCCGTTCGGCCCCAGGATGGCGGTGTTGATGCCGATCAGCTCACCGCGCAGGTTGAGCAGGGCGCCGCCCGAGTTGCCGGAGTTGATGGCCGCATCGGTCTGGATGAAGTTCTCCAGGTTCTCGATGTTGAGGCCGCTGCGGCCCAGGGCACTGACGATGCCCGAGGTGACTGTCTGGCCCAGGCCGAACGGGTTGCCGATGGCCAGCGCATAGTCACCGACCCGCAGCTCGTCGGAGTCGGCGAACTTGATCTGCACCAGATCCTCGGCCTTGATTTGCAGCAGCGCGATATCGGACTGCTTGTCTTCGCCAATCTTCTTGGCGGCGTATTCACGGCCGTCCTTCAGATTGACCTTGATCTCGTCCGCATCGTGAACCACGTGGGCGTTGGTGATCACATAGCCCTTCTTGGCATCGATGATGACGCCTGAGCCCAGCGCCTGGAAGGGCTGCTCGCTCACCTGCTCGTCAGGCATGTTGGGGCCGAAGAAGAAACGGAATTGTTCCGGCAGACGCTGGCGCGTGATCTTCTTGCCAGAGACGGAGATGTTGACCACGGCAGGGGTCACCTGCTCGAGCACGGGGGCCAGGCTCGGCATTTCCTGAGTGTTCGACAGCAAGGGCAGGGCAGCCTGCGCTGGCGCCGCAGACAGGGCGATACCGACACTGAGGGCTAAGACACTGAACACAGAAAGAGATTTACGCATATGAGAAACAGCTCCCAGAAAAAGTTGCATGGCAATCGTCAAGGTCTGACCACGATAAGGCGTAATTAGTTCCACTAGGGACTAGCTGGGTTGTTTGAGCAGGCCGGAGGCGCCGGCATAGTCGCGCGGCGGCAGGCCCGGCTCCTCGTTGCTGGAGGCATCGCTGCCCTCTTCGACCTGGGATTCACGGAACAGCGGCTCCTGGACCTTGGCCAGGAATTTGCTCTGCTCGGCCATGTGGCGATAGAGGGTCTGGTATTGCTCGGCCAGCTGCTCCATCAGGGCGGCGCTGTCGGCAAAGTGGGTCGTGATCTGGCCCTGATAGCTTTCCAGTTCCTTATGGGCCTTTTTCAGCTCCTGTTCCAGGCGCCCGGCATCCCGGCTGCGGACCGTGAAACGACCGACCAGAACGCCGATGATCAGAGCGGCTACCGCCAGCAGGATCCCGTTTAACAGAGTCATAGAAGCTCCTTGTTACAGCTAAATCGATGAGTGTTGAGACGGCCAGATTGACCGCTATGCCTCGTTGGCACTATACCGTGCCCCCCGAGAGCGTGATACCATTTTGTCCTTCATTCAGGGACTTGGAGGCGGTTTACAGGATGACCCCGCAGCAAAAATATCAGCAGGATTTGCAGCGCCCCGGCTTTTTGGCCGACCCGGCTCAGGCGATGGCCGTGAGCCACCTGGAGCGACTCTATCAGGATTTGTGCGCCAGCCCGACTCCGACCAGATCCCGCGGCCTGTTGGGATGGCTGCAAAAAACCAAGCCACCGACTCCCGTCCTGGGACTCTATATGTGGGGCGGTGTGGGCCGAGGCAAGACCTGGTTGATGGATACTTTCTTCGAGAGCCTGCCGGGTGAGCGTAAACTGCGCATCCACTTCCACCGTTTCATGCACCGGATCCACGCCGAGCTGAAGGGCTTGACCGGCCAGGCCGACCCTCTCCTGCTCATCGCCAGCAAGCTGGCCGGCGAGACGGATATCATCTGCTTCGACGAGTTCTTTGTCTCCGACATCACCGACGCCATGCTGCTGGGCACCCTGTTCCAGGCGCTGTTCGGCCACGGGGTGGTGCTGGTGGCGACCTCCAACATCCCGCCGCAGGAGCTTTATCGCAATGGCCTGCAACGCGCCCGTTTTTTACCCGCCATCGCGCTCATCGAGCGCCATTGCGAGGTACTTAACGTGGACGGTGGCGTCGACTATCGCCTGCGCACGCTGGAGCAGGCGGAGATTTATCACTTCCCGCTGGATCAGCAGGCCAAATGCAACCTCGATCGCTATTTTGGGCAGTTGAGCGGTCAGGAGCAGGTCAGTGCGGCCATGCTGGAGGTCAATCATCGCCAGCTGAGCACGTTGGGGATGGGGGAAGGGGTGCTCTATATGGAGTTCGAGCAACTTTGCTGTACCCCCCGCTCACAGGGGGACTACATCGAACTGGCAAGGGAGTTTCATACCGTGCTGCTGGCCAATGTCCAACCCATGGGCACCGGCACGGATGACGCGGCCCGCCGCTTCATCGCCATGGTGGACGAGTTCTATGAGCGGCACGTCAAACTCATACTGTCGGCGGCGGTGCCCATGTCAGCACTCTACGGGGATGGCCTGCTGAATTTCGAATTCAAGCGTTGTCTTTCGCGGCTTCAGGAAATGCAATCGCACGAATACCTTGCAAGAGTGCACCTTCCTTAGTCACAATACCGCGCCTGCCAGTCGGATGGGCATCTGCGGCAGGTAGGGCCGGGCGACATTTGCTAGCTTCATGGCAGTGAAATTAGCAGGTGATATTTAAGGCAACTTCACTTATAATCGCCCGGCCCACGTTACAGCTGTCGATAAGACAGCAACACTTTAAGCTTTACTTGTATTCGAAGGGGTACAGGTAGGCCATCGTTTGTTGTTTGTGGGAGAGCCCCCATAAGCAATTGGGTCTGTAACAGGTAATTGGGTTTAACTTAATGAAAACTTTCGTTGCCAAGCCAGAAACCGTAAAACGTGACTGGTACATTGTGGACGCAGAAGGTAAAACTCTGGGTCGTATCGCAACCGAGATCGCTGCTCGTCTGCGTGGTAAGCACAAAGCTGAGTACACTCCGCACGTTGACACCGGTGATTACATCATCGTTGTAAACGCTGAGAAGGTACACGTTACCGGTAAGAAATTTACCGATAAAATCTACCATTCTCACTCCGGTTTCCCGGGTGGTATCAAGTCAATCAGCTTCGACAAGCTGATTCAGCGTAAACCGGAAATGGTTATCGAAGCTGCCGTCAAAGGTATGCTGCCGAAGGGCCCGCTGGGCCGTGCCATGTTCCGTAAACTGAAAGTTTACGCAGGCGCCGAGCACGCTCATGCTGCTCAGCAACCTCAAGTACTGGATATCTAATCGGGAACTGGCAACATGGCAGAAAATCAATACTACGGTACCGGCCGTCGCAAAAGCTCCACTGCTCGCGTCTTTATGAAAGCGGGTAGCGGCAAAATCATCATCAACCAGCGCTCCCTGGAGCAGTACTTCGGCCGTCCGACTGCCCGCATGGTAGTTCGTCAGCCGCTGGAACTGGTTGAAATGACCGAGAAACTGGATCTGTACATCACCGTTAACGGTGGCGGCATCTCCGGTCAAGCTGGTGCGATCCGCCACGGTATCACTCGTGCTCTGATGCAGTACGATGAGACCCTGCGCGGCGAACTGCGTAAAGCAGGCTTTGTTACTCGTGATGCCCGTAAGGTTGAGCGTAAGAAAGTCGGTCTGCACAAAGCTCGTAAGCGTCCGCAGTACTCCAAGCGTTAATTCGCTTTTGGTACGCACTCTCACGAGTGTCAAAAAAGCCTGGCAACTGCCAGGCTTTTTTTATTGGTAATATTCCCTACGCCAATGCTAACCACAGGTCACAAAAGACAAATATTTGTGTATTTATTGTTTTCACCCATCGCTTCTCTTTCTTGTCAAATTGTTATCTTTTCTTTAAAATTTCCATGGTCTTTCTGTGTCAATTGCCATACGGCTTCCGTTGCAGTTGTCATCGGGAGAGAGGGGAACGGGGACACTATAAGAATGAGCAGAGTCCACATGGGAGAGTTTTTGGATGAGCAATGCGCCAGTTGATACCGGTCGCCGCAGATTTCTTACCTGGTCAACGGTTGCCGTTGGTGGAGTAGGAGCTGCTTTTACCGCAGTGCCGTTTATAAAGTCATGGAACCCGAGCGCCAAAGCCAAAGCGGCAGGGGCCCCGGTCGAAGTGGATATCAGTAAGTTGGAGCCGGGTCAGCTCATTCGCGTCGAGTGGCGCGGCAAGCCGGTCTGGGTGGTGAAACGCACCAAGCAGACGCTGGATGCCCTGGCTGCGCACGATGACAAGCTGCGCGATCCTGCCTCCGATGAGCCGCAACAACCGGACTACGCCCACAACGGCTACAGATCCATCAAGCCGGAGATCTTCGTCGCCGTCGGTATCTGTACGCACCTGGGTTGTTCGCCTTCCTACCTGCCTGACAGCTTCGGCGAGCAGGTGCAGGGGGTGGCCTCCGGCTTCTTCTGCCCGTGCCATGGTTCCAAGTTCGACATGGCTGGTCGAGTGTTCCAGGGCGTGCCTGCGCCACTGAATCTGGTCATTCCGCCATATCAATATCTTAGCGACACCACCATTCTGGTGGGTGCCGATGGCAAGGAGGCCTGACCATGTTTGCCAAACTCATGGGCTGGATCGACGATCGTTTCCCGCTCACCGCCATGTACAACGACCACATGGCCAAGTACCCGGCCCCCAAGAACCTGAACTTCTGGTATTTCTTCGGCTCGCTTGCCATGTTGGTGCTGGTCAACCAGATCATCACTGGCATCTGGCTGACCATGAACTACAACCCGTCGGCGGAGGGCGCCTTTGCCTCCGTGGAATACATCATGCGGGATGTGGATTACGGCTGGTTGCTGCGCTATATGCACTCCACCGGCGCCTCGGCCTTCTTCGTGGTGGTCTATCTGCACATGTTCCGCGGCATGATCTACGGCTCCTACCAGAAGCCGCGCGAGCTGCTGTGGATTTTCGGCATGCTGATCTTCCTGGTGTTGATGGCGGAGGCCTTCATGGG
The DNA here is from genome assembly GCF_019218705.1 of Aeromonas sp. sif2433. Taxonomy (NCBI): domain Bacteria; kingdom Pseudomonadati; phylum Pseudomonadota; class Gammaproteobacteria; order Aeromonadales; family Aeromonadaceae; genus Aeromonas; species Aeromonas sp. sif2433. Next base: position 249,670 of record NZ_JAHUXD010000007.1, on the reverse strand, counting down.
CTACCTGCTGCCCTGGGGACAGATGTCATTCTGGGGAGCCCAGGTCATCATCTCGCTGTTTGGTGCCATCCCTGTCATAGGTGACGATCTGACCCTGTGGATCCGCGGTGACTATGTAATATCTGGCGCGACCCTGAACCGCTTCTTCGCGCTGCATGTCATCGCGCTGCCGCTGGTGCTGGTGATGCTGGTGGCCATGCATATCCTGGCGCTGCACGAGGTGGGCTCCAACAACCCGGACGGCATCGACATCAAGAAGCACAAGGACGAGAAAGGCTGGCCGCTGGATGCGGTGGCGTTCCATCCTTACTTCACCGTCAAGGACATGATCGGGGTGGCGGGCTTCCTGTTCCTGTTCTGCGCCATTATCTTCTTCAAGCCGGACATGTGGGGTTACTTCCTCGAGAAGCCGAACTTCGAAGTGGCGAATGGTCTGAAGACCCCGGAGCACATAGCCCCGGTCTGGTACTTCACCCCCTTCTACGCCATCTTGCGGGCGGTGCCTGACAAGCTGCTGGGGGTCATCATGATGGGACTATCCATCGTAGTGCTCTTCCTGTTGCCTTGGCTGGATCGCTGCAAGGTGCGCTCGGTGCGCTATCGCAGCACCCTGCACAAGCTGAACATCGCCCAGTTCGTGGTCTGCTTCGTCATCCTGGGTGTGCTTGGCGTCTTGCCATCGACTCCGACGCTGACCCTGCTCGCACAGATCTGCTCACTGGGGTATTTCGGGTTCTTCGTCCTGTTGTTCTTCTACAGCAAGAATGAAAACACCAAGCCGCTGCCGGAGAGGGTGACATTCAAATGAAAAGAATTATTTTTGCAGTGCTGGCCCTGCTGCCCAGCCTGGTGCTGGCGTCAGGCAGCGGTTTCCCGCTCGACAAGGCCGAGTACAACCTGAGCGACAAGGCGTCCCTGCAGCGTGGGGCCACCACCTTCATGAACTACTGTGCGGGTTGCCACTCCACTCAATATCAGCGCTACAACCGGGTGGCCACCGATATCGGTATTCCGGAGGAGCTGATGCGGGAGAACCTGGTCTTCACCGGCGCCAAGATCGGTGATCTGATGAAGAGTGCCATGTCCGAGAAGGATGCTGCGCGCTGGTTCGGGGCGCCACCGCCGGATCTGACCCTGGTGGCGCGGGTGCGTGGGGCGAACTGGATCTACACCTATCTGCGCGCCTTCTACGTGGATGAGACCCGGCCGTTCGGGGTGAACAATGCGGTCTTCCCGTCCGTGGGCATGCCCCATGTGCTGGAGCCGCTGCAGGGAACCCCCCGTGCCGAATTTGGCTCCCACGAGGTCGATGGACAGGCGGTGCAGCGAGTCGTCAGCATCAAATCTGACGGCAACGGTGAAATGAATAACGAAGAGTATGATCAGACGGTACTGGATCTGGTAAACTTCTTGGTCTACTCGGCTGAGCCGGTACAGCAGGAGCGCGAACGCATGGGCTTCTGGGTGCTCGGATTCATCGTTATCTTCTTCATCTTCACTGTGCTATTGAAGAAGGAATTCTGGCGCGACGTTCACTAAGCGACCAGATCAGAGTAATATGACGCACGGCAATGAGGTTCGAAATGCTTCATTGCCGTTTCTGCTTTTTAATGACGGGAGGGTTCAATGGCTGTAGCTGCCAATAAGCGTTCGGTAATGACGCTGTTTTCCGGTGCCAACGATATGTTCAGCCATCAGGTGCGCATTGTCCTGGCGGAGAAGGGTGTTAGCGTGGATATCTGCCAGGTTGACCCGAGCAACCTGCCGGATGAGCTGGCCGAGCTGAACCCGTACAACACTGTACCGACCCTGGTGGATCGTGAACTGGCGTTGTACACCTCGCGCATCATCATGGAATATCTGGACGAGCGCTTCCCGCACCCGCCGCTGATGCCGGTCTATCCGGTGGCCCGTGGCAACAGCCGTCTGATGATGCACCGCATCGAGCTGGACTGGTATTCGCTGGCCGACAAGATCATGGCGGGTACCGATGCCGATGCCGCCCGTGCGGAACTGCGTGACAACCTGCTGGCCATCGCCCCGATCTTCGGCGAGATGCCCTACTTCATGAGCGAAGAGTTCGGTCTGGTCGACTGTTACATGGCACCCCTGCTGTGGCGTCTGCCGAGCCTGGGCATCGACTTCGCCGGTCGTGGCGCCAAGGAACTGAAGGCCTACATGATACGTCTGTTCGAGCGTGAATCTTTCCAGGCTTCCCTGACCGAGGCCGAGCGCGAGATCCGTGCCGGCGTATGAGTATGGAACCTACCATGACCCCCAGTCGCCCGTATCTGTTGCGGGCGTTCTTCGACTGGCTGCTGGATAACGAATTGACCCCGCACCTGGTGGTCAACGTCAACGTCCCTCACGTAATGGTGCCGATGCAGTTTGTACAGGATGGCCAGATCGTCCTGAACATAGCGCCACGGGCCGTGGGGCAGTTCCACATGGACAATGAGGCCGTTAGCTTCAGCGCCCGCTTCGGCGGCGTGTCGCAGCAGGTCTACATCCCCATGGCGGCCATATTGGCCATCCATGCCCGGGAGAACGGGGTGGGAACCCTGTTCCCGCCTGAGCCTGGCTATGATCTCTGGCTGGAGCAGGCCGAGGCACAGGCAGAGCCTGAGCCGGAACCACCGCGCCCAAGCGGACGTCCGACCCTGAAAGTCATTAAATAAAAAACGCAGCCAGTTGGCTGCGTTTTTTATTGCGGGTTGTTAGCCACTCAGTTCTGGGCAAACTCGAACGCCTTGATGACCTGCTTCACGCCGCTGACGTGGCGGGCGATCTCGACCGCCTGATCCCCTTCCTTGCGGGTCACCAGGCCAATCAGGAACACCTCGCTATTCTCGGTCACCACCTTGACCTTGGTGCTGTCAAAGTCCTTGGCCGCCAGCATGTCGGCCCGCACCTTGGAGGTGATCCAGGAATCGTTGCTGCGTACCCCTATGCTCACCGGCTTGCCGAGGCGCAGCTCGTTGTAGACGTGGCGCACCCCTTCGATCCGTCCCACTATCTTGCCCGCCTCCTGCTTGTAGGCGTCAGAAGGTGTCTGACCGACGATCAGCACACGGCCGTTGTTGCTGTAGACGCTGATCTTGCTGGCGCTGTTCAGCTGCTTGTTGTCGGCCAGCAGGTTGGCTGCCTTCAGCTCTATGGTCTGATCGTCCCACTGGGCTCCCAGGGTGCGACGATCGCCCGTCGCCTTGGCGGTGCCTGCCGCGCCACCCACCACGAGGGCGGCACAGCCCTGCAGCAGCAGGGCGCCGGCCAGCAGGCCGAGTACGAGAAAATGCTTGTTCATGGTTTCAATCTTCCTGTTGAGGGAAAAGAGTCTGGTCGATGAGATCACAGAGGCAGTGCAGGGTCAACAGGTTCACTTCCAGAATGCGGGGACGACGGGCGGATGGCACCCGGATCTCCACATCGTTGGGACCGAGCAGACCGGCGATCTCGCCACCGTCACCGCCGCCGAGCACGATGATCGTCATATCGCGGGAGAGGGCCGCCTCCGCTGCCTTGATCAGGCTACGGCTGTTGCCGGTGGTGGTGATGACCACCAGGATATCGCCGGGCTGACCCAGTGCACGGATCTGCTTGGCATAGACCTCTTCGAAGCCATGATCGGTGGCGATGGCGCTGATGGTGGCCATGTCGGGGGTCAGCGCCATCCCGGGCAGGGAGGGGCGCTCGGTCTCGTAGCAGTTCACCAGCTCGGAGATGAACAGCTGCGCTAGCGCGGCGGAAGGGCCATTGCCGCATGCCATCACCTTGTGGCCATTGAGCAGGCATATGGTCAGCATCTGGGCTGCGGTATGGATGGCATCCGGCAGGGCCTCGGCGGCGGCTATCTTGGTCTGGATGCTTTCGGTGTAATTCTCTTTGATGGGATCAGTCATGGGGTCCTCTTAAAATGCGTCTTGGATCCAGTCTGGCTGGTCGCCCTCGAACGCGATCACATCGAATCGGCAGGCCTGGCCGGCCTCGTTGATGGCATGTTGCTTGAAATAGTGGCGCGCGGCCAGCACGATCTTGTGCTGTTTGCGTCGGGTGACCGAGCCGGCGGCTCCGCCATGGCTGGCGTGAGCGCGGAATCTGACCTCGACAAACACCAGGGTATCCCCCTGGCGCATGATCAGATCTATTTCACCACCCCGGCAGCGGTAGTTGCGGGTCACGGGTTGCAGGCCCTGGGCCTGCAACCAGCGTTCCGCTACTCGCTCAAAGTGCTGTCCCTTGCTCGTCGCCGCCGACGGCAACAGGTTCAACCACTGCTGGTGCAGTTGTGCCAGTAGCTTCTTCATGGGAGCTCTCCTCGAGCTGGGGCACGGCGCTATCGCTGACCAGCTTGCCGTTCTGGTAGACGGCCCAATCCAGCATGCGCACTATGTTGCCCTGGGGATCCACGCTCAGCTGCCCGCTCATGCCAGGCTGCTGCATGGCATTGACCCTGCGCATCTGCTGCAGGTTGTCAGCCAGGCTGACCGCATCGTAGCCGAGGGCGAACAGTCGCAGCAGGTCACCCTGGGTCTGTGGCCAGAGCAGGGCAATCTGTTCCCGCTGTTTCTCGTAGCCACCCAGCAGCAGCGGCATGTCGGAGATGTGCATGCCGTTGAGTTCGGACGCTACCTCGGTCGCCGCGCTGTCATAACCCCTGGAGCTGCTGTAGATCGGCAGGCTGCCCATGGGCTCGACCGAGATGTCCACGTAGGGCTTGATCATCCGGGTCTCCAGGCTGTTGGCCACCACATAGACCGCATCGATACTGCGCGGAGCCGCATCGGAGAGCTGGACGATTTCCCCCGCCCGGGCGCTGGATCGACCGCTCAGAGCATTCTTGACCATGCCCTGCACCTCGTTGCGCGCCCCGAAGGTGGCGACCACGGGCTTCTCCTGGCTCACGCCGGCCCAAGCCTGCTCGAACGCCTTGATGCTGCTGTAGCCAATCCGGCCTTGCGCCGCGATCAGCAGCGGCTTGCGGTAGCCCTGACCATAGAGGTACTGGGCAGCCTGAGACGCGTCAGCGGCGGCGGAGAGGGAGAAGTAGTAGGTGTTGTCGTTGACGATCGGCTTGTCCAGCTCATTGAGGGCCAGCACCGGCACTGTCGGGTTGGCCTTGAGCAGCTCCGCGACCCTGTCCTTGAGCAGCGGGCCAATGATCATGTTGGCCCCCTCCTGGATCGCCTGCTTGTAGAGCTCTCCCATCGCCTTGCTCTGGGTGTCGTAGAAGTTCAGGGTGAATTGACCCTGGTTCTCCTTGTAGGACATCAGCATGCCGTTGCGGATGGCCGCCCCCTGGGCCTCCAGGTTGCCGGAGAGGGGCAGGAAGACGGCGACCTGCTGCAGCGAGCCGACGTCGCCGGTGGCCAGATCCCCAAGCCCTGCCGGCATGTCGGTCTGGGCTGGGTGGTTAGGGAATGCCTGCTTCCAGCCCGCCAGCTGGCGGGCGAGCTGACTGGGCTGGGCCCCGAACTCGTTCACCAGGGCAGCCAGCCGCAGCCAGCCGGTGGTCACGTCGGGGGCCGGGGCCTCTTCCAGCGCCTGCAGGGTGGAGGGGGTCATGCTCTTGAGCATGGACCAGATCTGCTGGTGGTTGGTCGCCAGCTCATTCTGGGCCAGATAGGGCTCCAGCAGGATCAGCGACTTGGCGGCACCAAACTTGTTGTTGATGTCCAGCTGCAGCACCACGCGCTGGCGATACCAATCCTTCTGGGTATCGGCATCGAGCGCCACCTCAGGCTTACCCTCCAGCAGGATCAAGGCCTGATTGGCGTTGCCCTGCGCCAGCAACAGATGTGCCTGCAACAGTTGCAGTTGCGCCTGCTGCTCCGGGCTCTTGGCCTGTTTCTGCAGTTGCTGATACAGGGCGACAGCCGGTTTGGCCTGGCCCAGCGCCAGGTAGCTGCGGGCCGCCATCACCTGCCAGCTGAAGGCCTCGGCCGGTTTGGCGGGATCCACCTGCTCCAGATACCACTGGGCATTTTTGGTCAGATCCGAGAAAGCCGACGGCATGCCTGGCTGTCCGGAAGATGGGTTGGGCTCCGACGCACAGGCGGTCAGCAGTACTGCCGCGAGTAGGATGCCGAAGAGTCGTGATACACTTAGCTGCTTTGTAACCCGGTTCAAGTTCATTCCCCGACCAGTGTTGAAGTTCTCCATAGTGTAAACGGGCCAATATGGCGACACAATTGTCGGGACACTCGGAGATCCCATGAGTGACATCCCAACCCTGTATATAGTCCCCACTCCCATCGGTAATTTGGCGGATATCACCCAGCGTGCATTGAACATTTTACGCAGCGTCGATCTGGTGGCCGCCGAGGATACGCGTCATACCGGTATCCTGCTCAGCCACTACCAGATCTCGGTTCCGACCTTCGCCCTGCACGATCACAACGAGCAGCAGAAGGCCGATGTGCTGATCGGCCGGATCAAGGAAGGCAAGAGCGTGGCCCTGGTGTCGGATGCGGGCACCCCGCTCATCAGCGACCCCGGTTATCACTTGGTCACCCGCTGTCGCGAGGCCGGGGTCAAGGTGGTGCCGCTGCCGGGCCCTTGCGCCGCCATCACGGCACTCTCTGCCGCCGGACTGCCCACCGACCGCTTCGCCTTCGAGGGATTCCTGCCGGCCAAGGCCAAGGGGCGCGACGACAGGCTGCAGGCCGTCATCGAAGATACCCGCTCCCTGGTGTTCTACGAATCGCCGCGTCGGGTGCAGGATACGGTGGAAGCGATCGCTCGCATCCTGGGGGAGCGTCAGGTGGTGGTGTGCCGCGAGCTGACCAAGACCTTCGAATCCATCCATGGTCTGCCCGCCTCCGAGATGCTCACCTGGCTAGGCCAGGACGATAACCGCTGCCGCGGCGAAATCGTGCTGGTGGTGGCCGGTGCCAGCAAGCTAGACGAAGAGTTGCCAGCCGAGGCGCTCCGTACCCTGGGGCTGCTGGTGGCCGAATTGCCGCTGAAGAAGGCGGCGGCGCTCACCGCCGAGATCCACGGTGTGAAGAAGAATGCACTCTACAAATATGGTCTCGAGCACCACTAGGTTGGGGAAAACGGCCATCGCTGATTCGCCCGTTCAGCGGATACCTGATTGTGGGATGAAGAGGAATATGTTCTTCCAAGATGACCTCTAGCACTATTAATCGCGGTGAAACTCAATTGCCGGTTTACCCGGGGTGGCGGACAAGGCTATAATCCGCGCCCGGAGTCGGCTGGGCAATCGCTGCTTCGTCGTTGTGTCCCTCGGGACAGACGGGCGGAGGGGAGGAAAGTCCGGGCTTCATAGGGCAGGGTGCCAGGTAACGCCTGGGAGGCGCGAGCCTACGACCAGTGCAACAGAGAGCAAACCGCCGATGGCCCGCAAGGGATCAGGTAAGGGTGAAAGGGTGCGGTAAGAGCGCACCGCGCGACTGGCAACAGTTCGTGGCACGGTAAACTCCACCCGAAGCAAGACCAAATAGGCCCCTATTGGCGCGGCCCGCGTTGGGGGCGGGTAGGTTGCTTGAGCCAGTGAGCGATTGCTGGCCTAGAGGAATGATTGCTACCGGGGCAACCCGGAACAGAACCCGGCTTACAGGCCGACTCCGACCTATTTTCTGAAGAGCCTTGCGATTTATCGTGAGGCTCTTTTTTATTCGCAGGAAATATTGCCGGTACATTCGATGGTAATTGCTGGCGATGGGCCTGATGTGAGTATGTTGCTTTTAAAATCATGAAATTATGATGCTTCGGTGCCCCCTGTCAGAGCCCGCCTTGGCTAGGTGGCGGGGAAGAAAGCGGCGTTCAGCATGGCTTTACCCTGTTTATTTTTTATTGATTCCAATTAATTATGCCGTTGTTACCAGAAATAACTTGTGGAAAATCAATTCATTTAATCGGTAGTGCCTCGGTGTTGCGTCAATATGTTCCCCATGCCCGCCATCCTCGCTTGAAAAGCCTCCTGCTCGTCCTTAAACTTCATGGTGGAGAAAAGTGGATCAAAGTGGTTTTATCAGGCAGTTTGCCTCCTTAAACTCACCTTCGGGGACTGCAATTTGTTGCGTGGCGCTCACGCCATCAGCCTGGACAGCAAAGGGCGATTGGCGATTCCGACCAAATACCGAGATTGGCTGCGCGACGAAAGCGACGGCCAGCTGGTCTGCACCATCGACATTGCTCACCCTTGTCTGCTGCTTTACCCCCTGAATGAATGGGAAGAGATCGAGCGCAAGCTCAAGACCCTTTCCAGCACCAATCCGGCGGAGCGCCGCCTGCAACGCCTGTTGCTCGGTCACGCGACCGAGTGCGAGCTGGACGGCAATGGCCGCCTGCTGCTCAGCCAGCCGCTGCGCAGCCATGCCGGCTTGGACAAGAAAATTATGCTGGTGGGCCAGCTCAACAAGTTTGAGCTGTGGGATGAAGCCCGCTGGCAGCAACAGATCAATGACGATATCCAGGGCCTGCCCGAGGACGATTGGGCAAGCTCACCACGACTACAGGACTTTTCCTTATAAATGACCCAAGCCGCTGAACACATCACAGTGCTGTTGCACGAAGCCGTCGAAGGGCTGGCCATCAAGCCGGACGGCATCTACGTCGACGGTACCTTTGGCCGGGGTGGTCACTCTCGTCTCATTCTCCAGCAGCTCGGCCCAAACGGCCGTCTGATCGCCATCGACCGGGATCCCCAGGCGATCGCCGAGGCCGCCAAGATCCAGGATCCCCGCTTCGAAATCGTGCACGGTCCCTTCTCCGGCATCACCACCTATCTGGCCGATCGCGGCCTGCTGGGCAAGGTCGACGGCTTCCTGCTGGATCTCGGTGTCTCTTCCCCCCAGCTTGACGATGCCGAGCGCGGTTTCAGCTTCATGAAGGACGGTCCGCTCGACATGCGGATGGATCCGACCAGTGGCCAGAGCGCCGCGCAGTGGCTGGCTCGCGCCGACGTGGACGACATCGCCTGGGTCTTGAAGACCTTCGGCGAGGAGCGCTTCGCCAAGAAGATTGCTCGTGCCATCGTCCACGATCGGGTCACCGAGCCCTATGTGCGCACCCGCCAACTGGCGGAGATGATCGCCCGGGTCAACCCGAGCAAGGAGAAGGGCAAGCACGCCGCCACCCGCAGCTTCCAGGCCATCCGCATCTATATCAACAGCGAGCTGGACGAGATCGAGACCGCACTGGACGGCGCGCTGCAGGCACTGGCTCCCGAGGGGCGCCTCTCCGTCATTAGCTTCCATTCGCTGGAGGACCGGCTGGTCAAACACTTCATCCGCAAGCATGAGAAGGGACCCGAGGTGCCGCGTGGCATCCCGCTGACCGAGGCGCAGCTGGCCGGTGGCCGTAAATTGAAAGCGATCGGCAAGGCGCTCAAGCCTTCCGAGCACGAAGTCACCGAAAATACCCGATCCCGCAGCTCAGTGCTGCGGGTCGCCCAGCGGCTGGCGGACTGAGTCATGAGCGAGGTGCGTGTCCATCTGGCCAAGGAGATCATCGGCGATCTCTGGCGGCACAAGCTGCAGATCGTGCTGTCCGTTGCCGTGCTGCTCACCGCCTTTGCGGTGATCCTGGTGACCAACATGACCCGCGGCCTGACCGCCCAGCAAAATGACCTGATGGCGGAAGAGGATAGGCTCAACATCGAGTGGCGACACCTGCTGCTGGAGCAGGGCACCCTGGCCGAACACTCCCGGGTGGCGAGTCTGGCCATGGACAAATTGCAGATGGCTCGCCCGCTGGTGACCACCGAGAAGGTAATAACACAACCATGACACGCAAGGCCGCCACCAAGGCCCCACCCAAGGCCAAAGCCCCGTCACTCTATCCGTGGCGCTTTCGCACGCTGGTGTTCTTCATCGGCATCGCGTTTGCCGGCTTGATCCTGCGGCTGGCCTGGATCCAGGTGATAGACCCGGACCGCCTGCGTCAGGAGGGGGACATGCGCTCGCTGCGTACCACCTCCACCCAGGCGGTGCGTGGCATGATCACCGATCGCAACGGCGAACAGCTGGCGGTGTCGGTACCCGTCGAGGCGGTCTGGGCCGATCCCAAGACGGTGCACGAGTCCGGTGCCATCCATAACGAGCGTGCCTGGCTGGCGCTCTCCGCCGTGCTCAAGCTCGACATCAACACCCTCAAGCACCGCATCTCCAACCCGAGCAAGCGCTTCGTTTACCTGCAGCGGCAGGTGACGCCGGCGGTGGCGGAATACATCAAGGGTCTCAAGCTGGGGGGCATCTATCTGCGGCCCGAGGCTCGTCGCTTCTATCCGACCGGCGAGATCAGCTCCCACCTGGTGGGGGTGACCAACATAGATGGCAGCGGCATCGAGGGGATCGAGCGCAGCTACAACGAGTGGCTGACCGCGACCCCGGGCGAGATGCGGGTGCGCAAGGATCGTCAGGGCCGGGTCATCGAGCGGCTCGGGCTGGTCAAGGAGGGCAAGAACTCCAACGATCTGCAGCTGAGCATCGATCAGCGGGTGCAGGCACTGGCCTATCGCGCGCTCAAGCGCGCCACCGACGAGAACAAGGCCACCTCCGGCTCCATGGTGATGCTGGACGTGAAGACCGGCGAGGTGCTCGCCATGGTCAATACCCCCTCCTACAACCCGAACAACCGTGGCCAGTACCAGAGCTTCCGGGTGCGCAACCGGGTGGTGACCGATACCTATGAGCCGGGTTCGACCATCAAGCCATTGATTTTGTTGAGTGCGCTCCAGGCGGGTGTCACCAGCTGGAAGGATACCATCCAGGGCGGCCCCCTGTTTATCGGTGCCAAGCAGATCCGCGACGTGAGTATTCACAAGGCGACCAATCTGTACGACATCCTGCGCTACTCCTCCAACATCGGCATGTCGCGCATCGCGCTGCGGATGCCCGCCCAGGAGATGATCAACACCCTCAGCATGGTCGGCTTCGGCATGGACACCGGCAGCGGTCTGATGGGCGAGAGCAGCGGCATGCTGCCCCAGCGTCGCCGCTGGTCCGATATCGAGCGGGCGACCCTGTCATTCGGCTACGGCCTGCGGGTCACCCCGCTGCAGCTGGCCTCCGCCTATGCCACCCTGGCCAACAAGGGCAAGCGGGTGCCCCTCTCCATCATCAAGGTGACCCAGCCGCCCAAGGGTGAGCAGGTCATCGACCACAACAACGCCACCGCCATGCTGCAGGCGCTGGAATACGTGGTCAGCAACGCCATCCCTAAGGCGCAGATCCCGGGTTACCGGGTCGGTGGCAAGAGTGGTACCGCCAAGGTCGCCGTCGCCGGTGGCTATGGCAAGGACTACATGGCCTGGTTCGCCGGCTTCGCCCCGGCCAGCAATCCCCGCTTCGTCATGGTGGTGGTGATCAACGAGCCCAAGGGCAGCGCCTACTACGGCGGTGCCGTCGCGACCCCGCCCTTTGCCGAGGCCATGGGCGGCGTGCTGCAGCTCTTCAACATTCGCCCCGATGGGCTAGCGCCTGCCGTGCCCGCCAAACTCGCCCGTGTGGAGGCTCCCAATGCCGCGCCACGCACCTGATTGGCGTCAAGCTCCCGCCCGCGACCTTGGTCGCGGGCCTTTTCCCCTGTCGTCGCGCCGTTCGGGCGCCTGTATTCCTGCCCGGTTGGAGGCTTCTCATGTTGTCCCGCGCGCTTGATCAACTGCTGCGCCCCCTCGGCATCTCTGCCCCGGCGCTCCCCCTCACCGACCTCCAGCTGGACAGCCGGCGGGTCGGGCCCGGTTGCCTCTTCGTGGCCATTCGGGGCCACCAGATGGATGGCAGACGCTTCATCGAACAGGCGGTGGCTCAGGGAGCGACCGCCGTCCTGTTTGAGGAGGACGGAGAATTTGTGGCGCCAACCCTGGCGGTGCCCTGTTTCGGGATCCCCCAATTGTCCGCTCGCCTCTCCGGCCTGGCCGGTGATTTCTACGGCCAGCCCGCCCGCCAGCTGCAACTGGTGGGCATCACCGGCACCAATGGCAAGAGCACCACGGCGTTGCTGGTGGCGAACTGGCGCACCCTGCTGGGGGGCAAGGCCGGGGTGATGGGCACGGTCGGCAACGGTCTGTTCGGTGAGCTGGTGGAAGCGGAAAACACCACCGGCAGCGCCCTGCAGGTGCAGGCGAATCTGGCGGCCCTGCAACGGCAGGGGGCGGATTTGGTGGCGATGGAGGTCTCCAGCCACGGTCTGGTGCAGCATCGCGTGGCGGCGCTGCCCTTCGCGGCGACCGTGTTTACCAACCTGAGCCGGGATCATCTGGACTATCACGGCACCATGGAGGCTTATGGCGCCGCCAAGGAAGAGCTGCTCAAGCTGGTCGAGGAAGCCAATGCGGTCATCAATGCCGACGACGAGGTGGGGCAGGCATGGCTGGCACGTTATCCCGAGGCCGTGGCGTTCGGGGTGAATGGCCCGATTGAAAACCATCCTGGGCGACAGTTAACGGCGCAGGATCCCCATTTTCACCAACAAGGTTTTCACACCAGGATTAACTCCAGCTGGGGGAATGGTGTATTATCCGCCCCCTTGCTCGGCCGCTTCAACGTCAGCAATGTGCTGGCGGCGATGGGTGCCATGCTGGTGCTCGGTTACGACTTCGATGCGCTGCTGGCCAGCGCGCCGCAATTGCAGCCGGTGACCGGCCGCATGGAGTGCTTCGGGGGCGGCAAGGCGCCGCTCGCCGTGGTCGATTATGCCCATACCCCGGATGCGCTGGAGAAAGCGTTGCAGGCCCTGCGGGTGCACTGCGAGGGCCAACTCTGGTGTCTGGTGGGCTGTGGTGGCGACCGGGATCGCGGCAAGCGTCCCATGATGGCCGCCATGGCGGAGCTGCATGCGGATCGCGTGATCCTGACCGACGACAATCCCCGTACCGAGGAGCCGGCCCAGATCATGGCGGACATGGTGGCGGGTCTTCGCGATCCCGACTCGGTGCAGATCGAGCACGACAGGGTCAAGGCGATCAATCTGGCCATCGGTCAGGCGAGCAAACAGGACATCATCCTGGTGGCCGGTAAGGGTCACGAGGATTATCAGATCATTGGAACCGACAAGCGGCACTACAGCGACCGGGAAACCGTCGCGGCCGCCTTGCACACATTATTGGAGTCATTCACATGATGACCCTCAGGCTTGCCGACCTGGCGCAGGTGCTCGATGCCCGTCTGATTGGTGACGACGCGGCGATCACGGCGGTCAGTACCGACACCCGTACCCTGGGTGCGGGCGCACTCTTTGTTGCGCTGCGCGGCGAGCGTTTCGATGCCCACGACTTCTGCGATCAGGCCGTCGCCGCCGGGGCCTCGGCCCTGCTGGTGGAGCGCGAGCTGCCGCTGGCCATTCCCCAGCTGATCGTCGCCGACAGCCTCAAGGGGCTGGGGCGGCTCGGCAAGCTGGTACGCGAGCGCCTCAACCCCAAGGTGCTGGCGATCACCGGCAGCTGTGGCAAGACCACGGTCAAGGAGATGGCGACCGCCATCCTGCGCCACGAAGGGGAGGTGCTGGCCACCGCCGGCAACTTCAACAACGAAGTGGGGGTGCCGCTCACCCTGCTGCGCCTCGAGCCGCAACACAGATTTGCGGTGCTGGAGCTGGGGGCGAATCATCCTGGCGAGATCGCCTGGACCACCTCCCTGGTCAAACCCGATGCCGCCATCATCAACAACGTGGCGGCCGCGCATCTGGAGGGATTCGGTTCCCTCGAGGGCGTCTTCCACGCCAAGAGCGAGATCTTCGTCGGTCTGGGCCCGCAGGGGACGGCTATCGTCAACGCCGACAACGAGTTCTGGCCAAAGTGGCAGGAGAAGGGCATTCACTGCGCCTTCTCCATCGAGGATCGAAGCCAGCCATTCCATGCCCGCGACATTCGTTTCAATGCGTCAGGCTGCGCCGAGTGCGTGCTGGTGACCCCGCAGGGGGACGTGAGCCTGACCCTGGCCATTCCCGGCCGCCACAACGTGGCCAACGCCCTGGCCGCCACCGCCGGTTGCTTGGCGCTGGGTGCCTCGCTCGCTTCCGTCAAGGCGGGACTGGAGCAGATGGCGCCGGTCAAGGGCCGCTTCTGCGTGCAGCGCTGGGGTGGTCTCACCCTGGTGGATGACACCTACAACGCCAGCGTGGAGTCCGTGCTGGCAGGCATCGATGCCCTGACCGCCATGGGCGGCTACAAGGTGCTGGTGTTCGGTGACATGAAGGAGTTGGGTGAGGAGTCTGCCGAGCAACACGCCCGGGTCGGACGCCACGCCCGCGAGCGCGGTCTTGACGCCGTGCTGACAGTAGGGGAACAGAGTCGCCACACCGCAGATGCCGCGGCTGGCCGACATTTCGATAACAAGGCGTCGTTGTTTGAAGTGCTTGCGCAAATGATAAATACACATCAAGAAATTTCGATTCTGGTCAAGGGCGCCCGCGGCTCCCGCATGGAAGATATCGTCAAGATGGTCGCTGACCGTCAGGAGTCAGCCACATGCTAGTCTGGCTGGCGGAACTGCTCACCCCGCACTTCACCTTCTTCAACGTCTTCTCCTACCTGACGTTTCGCGCCATCCTGTCGATCATCACCGGTCTGGCGGTGGCGCTCTGGATGGGGCCTCGCCTCATCCGCCGTCTGCAGATCCTGAAATTCGGCCAGGTGATCCGCAACGACGGCCCTGAGTCTCACCTCAGCAAGAAAGGCACCCCGACCATGGGCGGCCTGATGATCATCGCCGCCATCTTCATCTCGGTGCTGCTCTGGAGCCGCCTCGACAACCCCTATGTCTGGCTGGTGCTGTTCGTGCTCGGCGCCTACGGTGCCATCGGCTTCGCCGACGACTACCTCAAGGTGGTGCGCAAGAATACCGACGGTCTGATCGCCCGCTGGAAGTACTTCTGGCAGTCGGCAGTCGCGCTGGGGGTGGCGGTGTTCCTCTACGCCACGGCCACCCATGATGGCCAGACCCAGCTGGTGGTGCCCTTCCTCAAGGATGTGATGCCGCAGCTCGGCCTGATGTTCATCGTGCTGACCTACTTCGTCATCGTCGGTACCTCCAACGCGGTCAACCTGACCGACGGCCTGGATGGTCTGGCCATCATGCCGACCGTGATGGTGGCAGGGGGCTTCGCCCTGATCGCCTGGGCGACCGGCAACGTCAACTTCGCCAACTACCTGCACATCCCCTACGTGCCCTATACCTCAGAGCTGGTGATCGTCTGCACCGCCATCGTCGGCGCGGGTCTTGGTTTCCTCTGGTTCAATACCTATCCGGCCCAGGTCTTCATGGGCGATGTCGGCTCGCTGGCGCTGGGCGGTGCCCTCGGCACCATAGCCGTGCTGGTGCGCCAGGAGTTCCTGCTGGTGATCATGGGCGGCGTCTTCGTGATGGAGACCGTCTCGGTGATCCTGCAGGTGGGCTCCTACAAGCTGCGCGGCGTGCGGATCTTCCGCATGGCCCCGATCCATCACCACTATGAGAAGAAGGGTTGGCCTGAGCCGCGCGTGATAGTGCGCTTCTGGATCATCACCCTCATGCTGGTGTTGCTCGGCCTCGCCACCCTGAAGGTGAGGTAAGCCATGGTCATCATCATCGGACTCGGTAAAACCGGACTCTCCTGCGTCGACTACTTCCTGAGTCGCGGCGTGACGCCGCTGGTGATGGATACCCGCGCCAACCCGCCAGGCCGGGATCAACTGCCGGCCGGGGTGGAGCTCGTCCAGGGGCTGGACGCCGATCGGCTCAAGCAGGCCCACATGATAGTGGCGAGCCCGGGCATCGCCCTGGCCACCCCCGAGCTGCAGGCCGCGGCCGAGTTCGGGGTGCGCATCATCGGCGATGTCGAGCTGTTCGTGCGCGAGACCCAGGTGCCGGTCATCGCCATCACCGGCTCCAACGGCAAGAGCACAGTGACCACCCTGGTCGGCGAGATGATCGCCGAGGCGGGCCTCAAGGTCGGGGTCGGTGGCAACATCGGCACCCCGGCGCTGGAGCTGCTCAAGCAGCCGATGGATCTCTGCGTGCTGGAGCTCTCCAGCTTCCAGCTGGAGACCACCCACAGCCTGCGTGCCGCCGCCTCGGTGGTGCTAAACCTCAGTGAAGATCATATGGATCGCTACGCCGGCATGGCCGACTATCGCGCCGCCAAGCAGGAGATCCATCAGCATTCCCAACACATACTGATCAACCGGGACGATGCCCAGACTCTGCCCGACGTGGGTCAGGTGTGGCAGAGCTTCGGCCTGGATTGCAACGGCTACGGCCGCTGCCTGCTGGACGGCCGCCACTGGTTGACCCTGCACGGGGAGCCGCTGCTGGCCGTCGACGAGATGAAGATCGTCGGTGCCCACAACCAGGCCAATGCCCTGGCGGCCATGGCCCTGTGCGATGCGGTCGGCATCCCCCGTGAGCCACAGCTGCGGGTGCTGCGCCGGTTCGAGGGCCTGCCCCACCGTGCCCGCTTCGTGCGGGAGGTAAACGGGGTGCGCTGGATCAACGACTCCAAGGCCACCAACGTGGGGGCGACCCTGGCGGCCGTGGCCGGCGTGCGCGAGTCGGTCAAGGGCCGGCTGCTGCTGCTGGCCGGTGGCCAGGGCAAGGGCCAGGACTTTGGCCCGGTGCAGGCGCTGCTCGGCAACCAGATCGATCACCTGTACTGCTTCGGCCAGGACGCCGAGGTGCTGCTCGCCCTGGGTGAGCAGACCGAACGGGTCGCCGATCTCGCTGCCGCCGTCGCCAAGGCCGCCGCCGACGCCAGACCCGGCGACTGGGTGCTGCTGGCGCCGGCCTGCGCCAGCCTGGATCAGTTCAAATCCTTCGAAGCCCGTGGCGATCGCTTCACCGAACTGGTGCTGGCCCTATGAATGCCCTGCGCACCATCGCGGCTCTGCTGCAACGCTGGTTGTTACCGGCGCGCCCCGCCGGTCTCTACGATCGGCAGCTGGTGGTGCTGGCGCTGGCGCTGATGTCGGTGGGCCTGGTGATAGTGGCGTCGGCCTCCATTCCGGAGGGGATCGCCATCAACAACGACCCCTTCATGTTCGTGAAGCGTCACGGCCTGTTCCTGGTGATGGCGCTCGGCATCTCCTGGTTCGTGCTGCAGGTGCCGATGGCGCGCTGGCAGCAATACAACAGTCCCATGCTGTTGCTTGCCATCCTGATGTTGGTGCTGGTGCTGCTGGTGGGCCGCAGCGTCAACGGCTCCATCCGCTGGCTGCCGCTCGGCCCCTTCAACCTGCAGCCTGCGGAATTTGGCAAGCTGGCGCTGTTTGTCTACTTGGCGGGCTATCTGGTGCGTCGCCAGAACGAGGTGCGTGAGCGCTTCATCGGCTTCATGAAGCCCATGGCGGTGCTGTTCGTGGTGGCCATCTTGCTGCTGGCCCAGCCGGATCTGGGCTCGGTGGTGGTGATGTTCGTGACCTCCCTTGGCATGTTGTTCCTGGCAGGGGCGCGGCTAGTGCAGTTCATCGGCCTCATCCTGGTCGGGGTGAGCGCCGTGGTGACCCTGATCATCGCCGAGCCCTACCGGATGCGGCGGGTGACCTCCTTCCTCGATCCCTGGGCCGACCCGTTCGGCAGCGGTTATCAGCTGACTCAGTCGCTGATGGCATTCGGCCGCGGCAGCTGGTTTGGCGAGGGGCTCGGCAACTCCATCCAGAAGATGGAATACCTGCCGGAGGCGCACACCGACTTCGTGTTCGCCATCCTGGGGGAAGAGCTGGGGTATGTGGGCGTGCTGGGTGCGCTCCTCCTCATCTTCGCGCTGGCGTACAAGGCCTTGCGACTCGGTCATCAGGCGCTGGTAGCCGAGAAGTTGTATGAGGGCTATCTGGCCATCGGCATCGGCATCTGGTTCAGCTTCCAGACCTTCGTCAACGTCGGCGCGGCCAGCGGCATGATGCCGACCAAGGGCCTGACCCTGCCCCTGGTCAGTTACGGCGGTTCCAGTCTCATCATCATGATGGTGGCGGTGAGCATGTTGATTCGTATCGATTTCGAGTTGCGCCAGGCCAGTGCCCAGGCGCGTGTGCGGGAGGTTTCGTGAGCAAGACGCTACTGGTGATGGCAGGCGGTACCGGGGGCCATGTGTTCCCCGGGCTGGCGGTGGCCGATCGCCTCAAGGCCCAGGGCTGGACCATTCACTGGCTCGGCACAGCCGACCGGATGGAGGCCGAGCTGGTGCCCGCCCACGGTTATCCCATTTCCTTTATCGACATCCAGGGGGTGCGTGGCAACGGCATCAAGCGGTTGCTGGCGGCCCCTTATCGTATCGTCAAGTCGGTGCTGCAGGCCCGCAAGGTACTGAAGACCATTCGTCCGGATGTGGTGCTCGGCATGGGGGGCTTCGCCTCCGGTCCCGGTGGCGTCGCGGCCTGGCTGTCCGGTATTCCCCTGCTGCTGCATGAGCAGAATGCGGCGGCCGGCATGACCAACAAGCTGCTGGCGCGGCTCGCCAAGCGGGTGCTGATGGCCTTCCCCGGCGCCTTCGCACCGAGCCGTCGCACCGCCGTGGTCGGCAACCCGGTACGCCCGGAAGTGGTGGCCCTGCCGGATCCGCAGCTGCGCAGTAGTGCCGAGCCGCTGCGCCTGCTGATCGTCGGCGGCAGCTTGGGCGCCAAGGTGCTCAACGAGCAGGTGCCCCCCGCCGTGGCCGCCGCCGGTGTGCCCATCCAGGTGCGCCATCAGTGCGGCAAGGGCAATAGCGACGCCGTAGCGGAGGCTTACGCTAGGCTGGGGGCCGATGCCGAGGTGAGTGAATTTATCAAGGACATGGCCGACGCCTATGCCTGGGCCGATCTGGTGGTGTGCCGCGCGGGGGCCCTGACGGTCTCCGAGGTGGCGGCCGCCGGCGTCGCCGCCATCTTCGTGCCGTTGCCCCACGCGGTGGACGATCACCAGACCCGCAACGCCCTGACCCTGGTCGACGGCGGTGCGGCCGAGTTCCTGCCCCAATCCGAGCTGACCACGGCCTCGCTGGCCGCGCGTCTCTCCTGGCTCGCCGGGCGCAGGGAAACCCTATTGAACATGGCCCAAACCGCCCGTCGCGTCGCTATTACCGATGCCGCCGAGCGGGTTGCCGATGAATGCAAACGGCTTGCGGCAGACTGAGAGAGAACTATGACCAAGGTTGAACTGGCAAAACTGCGTACCGTGATCCCCGAAATGCGCCGCGTGCGCCGCATTCACTTTATCGGCATCGGTGGCGCCGGTATGGGCGGGATCGCCGAGGTGCTTGCCAACGAGGGGTATCAGATCTCCGGCTCCGATCTGTCGCGCAATGCGGTGACCGAACGGCTAGCTTCGCTTGGTGCCCACATCTTCGTGGGCCACAGCGCCGAGCATGTGAACGAGGCGAGCGTGGTGGTGGTGTCGACCGCCATCAAGCAGGACAACCCCGAGCTGCTGGCCGCCCGTGAGTTGCGCATCCCGGTGGTGCGCCGTGCCGAGATGCTGGCCGAGCTGATGCGCTTCCGTCACGGCGTCGCCGTCGCCGGCACCCATGGCAAGACCACCACCACCAGTCTGGTGGCGAGCATCTATGCCGAGGCCGACCGGGATCCCACCTTCGTCATCGGCGGCCTGCTCAACAGCGCCGGTACCAATGCACGCCTGGGCAGTAGCCGTTACCTGATCGCCGAAGCGGACGAGAGCGATGCCTCCTTCCTGCATCTGCAGCCCATGGTATCCATAGTGACCAACATCGAAGCGGATCACATGGACACCTACGGCGGCGACTTCTCCAAGCTGAAGTCCACCTTCATCGACTTCCTGCACAACCTGCCGTTCTACGGATTGGCCGTGGTGTGCGTGGATGATCCCGTGATCCGTGGCCTGCTGCCGGAGATCGGCCGTCCGACCATCACCTACGGTCTGTCCGCTGATGCCGACGTGCAGGTGCTGGATTTCGTGCAGACCAGCAATCGCAGCCGCTTCCGGGTGCGTCGCGCTGGTGCCGGTGAGCTGCAGGTGACCCTCAATCTGCCGGGGGTGCACAACGCGCTCAACGCTGCCGCCGCCATCGCGGTCGCGACCGAAGACGGGATCGGCGACGAGGCCATCATCCTGGCGCTTTCCAAGTTCGAGGGGGTGGGTCGCCGCTTCCAGCAATATGGCGAGTTCGAGACCGGTCGTGGCAAGGCCATGCTGGTGGATGACTACGGTCACCACCCGAGCGAAGTGAAGGTGACCATCAATGCCGCTCGCGCCGGCTGGCCCGAGAAGCGCCTGGTCATGGTGTTCCAGCCACACCGTTACAGCCGGACTCGCGATCTCTATGAAGATTTTGCCGACGTGCTCTCCAAGGTGGACGTGCTGGTGATGCTGGAGGTCTATGCCGCCGGTGAGGAGCCTATTCCGGGTGCCGATGGCCGCGCCCTGTGTCGCACCATCCGCTCCCGCGGCAGCCTGGAACCCATCTTTGTCGCAACGCCGGACGATGTCCCCGTGGTGCTGGCGGAGCTGATCGGTGAAGGGGATCTGGTGCTGACTCAGGGCGCAGGAAACGTCGGTGCCCTGGCGCGTCGCCTCGGTGAGATGAAATTGAGCGTGGATAGCATGAAATCCGGTGCCTGAGGGCCCAATGAGTATTTTGACCGCCAAGCCGGGGCCTATATAATGGCGGACCGGTCTGCAAGTGGCCGGCATGGCGCGTTAAACGGGGATTGAGCGGGTGGAGGCAAGGGCACAAGGGCGCACCAAGGGGGGCTTCATCGCCGGGGTGGCATTTTTCATCCTGGTCATGTGGGGGCTCTACCAGACTGCGCTGGATGTTAAAGACTGGCTGACGGATGCCAGTCGGTTGCCCATGAGCGAGCTGTTGCTGCAGGGGCAACACGAATATTTGAAGGCCGATGAGTTGCGCGCCGCCGTGCTGGATGGCGCCGAACTGCGCAACTTCTTCGAGCTGGATGTGAACGAATTGCAGGGGCGTTTGAACGCCCTGCCCTGGGTAGCCCAGGTCTCGGTACGCAAGAAGTGGCCGAACAAGATCAAGGTCTACCTCACCGAACAGGCGGTGGCGGCACGCTGGAATGGCAACCGCTTCGTCAACACCAAGGGTGAGGTATTCAGTGCACCGGACAGGGTGACGACACCCCTGATGCAGTTGTCCGGGCCCGATGATCAGGCCGCCATGGTGCTGGAGGCCAGTCACCAGTACGAGGCGCAGCTGGCTGCCAAGGGATACAAGTTGTTGGGGGTGAATCTGACCCCTCGCCATGCCTGGGAACTGACCCTGGATGGCAACATTCAGCTGTTTGTGGGGCGCGCGGACATCGCGCTTCGCCTGCAGCGGTTTATCGATGCCTTCCCGGTCATCGAACCCCGTGAGCAAGTGGCTTACGTGGACCTTCGATACGACACCGGAATGGCGGTTGGCTGGAAGAAGAACGAAGAGAAAGTGAATGACCAACACCGCAGATAGGAATTTGATTGTCGGACTGGATATCGGCACGACCAAAGTGGCGGTACTGGTTGGAGAAGTATTGCCGGATGGCGAGCTCAATGTCATCGGCATGGGTAGCCACGCGTCTCGCGGGATGGAGAAGGGCGGGGTCAATGATCTCGACTCCGTGGTCAAGTCCCTGCGCCGGGCGGTGGAAGAGGCCGAGATGATGGCCGACTGCCAGATAAGCTCGGTTTATCTGGGCTTGTCCGGCAAGCACATCGATTGCCGCAACGAGACCGGCATGGTGCCCATCTCCGACGAAGAGGTGACCCAGGAGGACGTGGACAACGTCATCCACACCGCCAAGTCGGTGCGATTGTCCGATGAGCTGCGGGTGCTGCACGTGCTGCCCCAGGAGTTTGCCATCGACTATCAGGAAGGGATCAAGAATCCGGTCGGCCTGTCCGGCGTGCGGATGGCGGCCAAGGTGCACCTGATCACCTGCCACAACGACATGGCTCGCAACATCGAGAAATGCGTTGAGAAGGTCGGTCTGCGGGTGGATCAGCTGATCTTCTCGGCGCTGGCCTCCAGCTATGCCGTGTTGACCGAAGACGAGAAGGAGCTGGGGGTCTGCGTGGTGGACATCGGGGGTGGCACCATGGACATGTCGCTGTTTACCGGCGGTGCCCTGCGCCATACCAAGGTGATCCCCTATGCCGGCAGCACAGTGACCAGCGACATCGCCTACGCCTTCGGCACACCGCCGCTGGACGCAGAAGCGATCAAGGTGCGCTACGGTTGCGCCCTCGGCCGCCTGGTCAGCAAGGAAGACAATATTGAAGTCCCCAGTGTCGGCGGCCGTCCGGCGCGTAGCCTGCAGCGGCAGACACTGGCCGAAGTGATTGAACCCCGTTACACCGAGTTGCTCTCCATGGTGAATGATGAGCTGGTGCGGGTGCAGAGCGAGTTGAAGGCACAGGGGGTCAAGCATCAGCTGGCGGCCGGGGTAGTACTGACCGGTGGCGCGGCCCAGATCGAAGGCATTGTGGAGTGCGCAGAGCAGATCTTCCAGAGCCAGGTCCGGGTGGGCGAACCCATGAACATACGTGGATTGAGCGATTACGTGCAGGCACCGGTGTACTCGACCGCGGTCGGGTTGCTGCAGTACGGCCGGACCCATCAATCCACCGGTACGAGCAAAGAATATGCTGCCAAGGCAAGCGTAGGTGGCCTGGTCAAACGGGTCAGCAACTGGCTGCGTGGCGAGTTCTAAAGATTTTGCTGAGTCAGGCAAATAAAGCGGAGAGACAACATGTTTGAATTTATGGATAGCCACACTGACGAAGCCGTCATCAAGGTGATAGGTGTGGGTGGCGGCGGCGGCAACGCAGTCGAGCACATGGTTCGTCAAAACATCGAGGGTGTTGAGTTCATTACCGTCAACACCGACGCCCAGGCGCTGCGCAACTCCAGTGCCAACACCACTTTGCAGATCGGCGGTGGCATCACCAAGGGTCTGGGTGCCGGAGCCAATCCGGAAGTGGGCCGTGACGCTGCCATGGAAGACAGGGAAGCGCTGCGTGAGCTGCTGACCGGTTCAGACATGGTGTTCATTGCCGCCGGCATGGGTGGTGGTACCGGTACCGGTGCCGCGCCGATCGTGGCCGAAGTGGCGCGCGAGATGGGCATCCTGACCGTTGCCGTCGTGACCAAGCCGTTCTCCTTCGAAGGGAAGAAGCGGATGGGCTTCGCGGCACACGGCATCGAGGAGCTGTCCAAGAACGTCGACTCCCTGATCACCATCCCCAACGACAAGTTGCTGAAGGTGCTGGGTCGTGGCATCTCCCTGCTGGACGCCTTCAAGGCGGCCAACGATGTGCTGCTGGGTGCGGTACAGGGCATCGCCGAGCTGATCACCCGCCCGGGTTTGATCAACGTCGACTTCGCGGACGTGCGTACCGTGATGCGCGAGATGGGTACTGCCATGATGGGGACAGGTTCTGCCTCCGGTGATGACCGTGCCGAAGAAGCCGCCGAGAAGGCCATCTCCAGCCCGCTGCTGGAAGATGTGGATCTGGCCGGTGCCCGTGGCATTCTGGTCAACATCACCGCCGGCATGGACATGACCATCGAAGAGTTCGAAACCGTGGGTAACGCGGTCAAGGCCTTCGCCTCCGAGAACGCCACCGTGGTGGTGGGTACCGTAATCGACCCGGAAATGCACGACGAACTGCGGGTGACCGTGGTCGCGACCGGTATCGGTGCCGAGCGCAAGGCCGACATCACGCTGGTCAAGAACAACATGGTCCAAGAGCGTCCGGCCCGTCAGCCCCTGATCAGCGAAGCACTGCAGTCTCGCGTGATGGAAGAGGCTCCGGCCAAGGTGGTTAACGCCGAGCCGCAAGCTCGTCGCGAACCGGATTATCTGGATATTCCGGCGTTCCTGCGCAAACAAGCTGACTAAGCCTCTGATGGCTCTGGTTTGTTTGTTGCTTAAGGATTGTGCTAAGATGGCTCGGCAACGACCATCTGGTCCGGAATTTGAGCTGTTAAGCGGATATACCCATGATTAGACAAAGAACCTTGAAAACGAGTGTCCAGGCCACCGGTGTGGGCCTGCATTCGGGCCGGAAAGTCACAATGACGTTCCGTCCGGCGCCTGTTAATACAGGGATCGTTTACTTGCGTACCGATCTGAATCCTGTGGTAGCACTGCCAGCCAACGCCGATCAGGTGCGTGATACCGTGCTTTGTACCGCTCTGGTGAACGAAGCCGGTGTACGCGTGTCTACCATCGAACACCTCTCTGCCGCCCTGGCCGGGATGGGGATCGACAACCTCTATGTGGAGGTTGACGCACCCGAGATCCCGGTGATGGATGGCAGTGCGCACCCGTTCATCTACCTGCTGCAAGAAGTCGGTATCCGTGAACAGAATGCGCCGAAGCAGTTCGTGCGGATCAAGCAGAGCATCCGGGTTGAAGACGGCGACAAGTGGGCGGAATTCCACCCCTATCGCAACGGCTTCAAGATGGATCTCGAGATCGATTTCCAGCATCCGGTGTTTGAAGGCCGCAACCAGCGTTGCGTGCTGGACTTCTCCGGTAGCTCCTTCGTGAAAGAGATCAGTCGTGCCCGTACCTTTGGCTTCATGCGCGACATCGAGTACCTGCGGTCCCAGAACCTGGCATTGGGCGGAAGCCTGGAGAATGCCGTGGTGCTGGATGACTATCGGGTGCTGAACGAAGATGGTCTGCGGTATGAAGACGAGTTCGTCAAGCACAAGATGCTGGATGCGATCGGTGACCTCTATATGTGTAACCGCAGCATCATCGGCGAATTCCGTGCCTACAAGACCGGCCACGCCTTGAACAACAAACTGCTGCGTGCCTTGCTGGCCAAGCAGGAGGCCTGGGAACTGGTGACCTTCGAGGGTGAGGGCGAGAAAGCGCCCATCGCTTACTACGATAACGGTCTGGTTCTGGCCTGATAGCTGTGCAACAGGACGTCGGTCATCTCTCCGCACCGACGTCCTGTCATTTGTTTATTCCATCCTTTAATACCGATTATCTCCCGGTTTTATTGCCCGTGCAGGCTCCTGGCCGCACCTGACCGAGAAGACAGATTTCTATGAGCATTACCCTGATCCTCAACGGTAAGCAGCGCCGCAAGTTGCACTTACCCAAACAACGTCTGGCCTGGGTCGGCGGTATCCTCTTCTCCCTGTTGGCACTGGGTGGTGGTTGGCTCTGGCAGAGCTGGCACCAGCAGATGGAGGCGCTGGAAATCGCGCTGGCCAAGGCCGAACAGCAAAAATCCACGCAAGGGGCCGATGAAGCCCGTGAACAGCTTGCCATGCTGGCCGCCCAGGTGGGTACCATGCAGGGGCAACTGGGTCGCCTCAATGCGCTCGGCGAGCGGCTGACCGAAAAAGCCGATCTCGATCCCGACGAGTTCAATTTCAAGGAGCTGCCCCCGATGGGCGGTCCCTCCTATGATGCCGACCTGGAAGTCAGCCTCAACGAGCTGCAAGACTCCATGGCGCACCTCAACCGCCAGCTCAGTAGCCGTGAAGAACAGCTGTCGGTACTTGAATCTTTCATCATGAATCACCATATCACCGATGCCGGCTTCATTGCCGGTTCGCCGGTCAAGCAGGAGCGAGTCTGGATCTCCTCCGGCTTCGGTGGCCGGGTCGATCCGTTCAACGGTCGCGCCAAGATGCACAAGGGCGTGGATTTCCGTGGCAAGCCCGGCACCCCCATCATGGCGACCGGCAAGGGGATCGTCAGCTGGGCGGGCCGCCACCCGGAATTTGGCAACATGGTCGAGATTGACCATGGCAATGGTCTGGTGACCCGCTATGCCCACAACTCCAAGTTGTTGGTGGATGTGGGCACCCTGGTCGATGAGGGCCAGAAGATAGCCCTGATGGGGCGAACCGGTCGCGCGACCGGGGTGCATTTGCATTATGAAGTGTTGAAAGATGGTCGTCAGGTCAACCCCGCACGCTTTCTGAACGCCAGACGGGGTTAGGTTTTTTCTTCAGGTTCCAGTGACGGAACGCTCAAATATAACCAAAACAGTTGGTACCCATGATTAGCACACTGCTCACCAAGATTATCGGCAGCCGGAACGACAGAACGCTCAAGGCTTTGCGCAAAATTGTAAAACAGATCAATGCGATGGAGCCTCAGTTCGAGGCACTGTCCGATCAGGAGCTGCAGGCCAAGACCGCTGAGTACCGTCAGCGTCTGGAGCAGGGTGAGACGCTGGAGCAGCTGTTGCCGGAAGCGTTCGCCACCGTGCGCGAAGCCTCCCGCCGGGTGTTCGGCATGCGTCACTTCGACGTGCAGCTGATCGGCGGCATGGTGCTGAACTCCAACCGCATCGCCGAGATGAAGACCGGCGAAGGTAAGACTCTTACCGCGACTCTGCCGGCTTATCTGAACGCCCTGAGCGGTCGTGGCGTGCACGTGGTGACGGTGAACGACTATCTGGCCAAGCGTGATGCTGAGGCGAACCGCCCGCTGTTCACCTTCCTCGGCATGACGGTCGACTGCAACGTGCCCGGCATGGATGCGTCCCAGAAGCGCGACGCCTACGCCGCCGACGTCACCTATGGTACCAACAACGAATTCGGCTTCGACTACCTGCGCGACAACATGGCGTTCTCGCCGGAGCAGCGCGTGCAGCGTCCGCTCAACTACGCGCTGGTGGATGAGGTGGATTCCGTGCTCATCGATGAAGCCCGTACCCCGCTCATCATCTCCGGCCCGGCCGAAGACAGCTCCGAGCTCTACATCCGCGTCAACAAGCTGATCCCGCTGCTGGTCAAGCAGGACAAGGAAGACTCCGAAGAGTATACCGGTGACGGCCACTACACGGTGGACGAGAAGAACCGTCAGGCGCTGCTGACCGAAACCGGCCAGATCTTCGTGGAAGAGCTGCTCAAGAAAGAGGGGCTGCTGGCGGAGGATGACTCCCTGTTCTCAGCCACCAACATCAGCCTGTTGCACCACGTCAACGCCGGCCTGCGCGCCCATACCCTGTTTGAGCGCAACGTCGACTACATAGTGCAGAAGGACGAGATCGTCATCGTCGACGAGCACACCGGTCGTACCATGCCGGGCCGTCGCTGGTCCGATGGTCTGCACCAGGCCGTCGAGGCGAAGGAAGGGGTCAAGATCCAGAACGAGAACCAGACCCTGGCCTCCATCACCTTCCAGAACTACTTCCGTCTGTATGACAAGCTGGCGGGGATGACGGGTACCGCCGACACAGAAGCCTTTGAATTCCAACAGATTTATGGTCTGGATACTGTGGTCATCCCGACCAACCAGCCGATGGTGCGCAAGGACATGGGCGATCTGGTCTACCTGACCGCCCAGGAAAAGTATGCCGCCATCGTCGAAGACATTCGCGGTTGCGTCTCCCGTGGCCAGCCGGTGCTGGTGGGGACCGTCTCCATCGAGAACTCCGAGCTGCTGTCTGGCATCCTGAACAAGGAGAACATCCCGCACAAGGTACTGAACGCCAAGTTCCACGCCATGGAAGCGGAGATCGTCGCCCAGGCCGGCCAGATTGGTGCCGTGACCATCGCCACCAACATGGCCGGTCGTGGTACCGACATAGTGCTGGGTGGCAACTGGCAGGCCGAGATCGCCGCGCTGGAGAACCCGACCGACGAGCAGATCCGCGAGATCAAGGCCGCCTGGCAGATCCGCCACGATGAAGTACTGGCCGCCGGCGGCTTGCACATCATAGGTACCGAGCGCCACGAATCCCGCCGTATCGACAACCAGTTGCGCGGCCGTTCCGGTCGTCAGGGTGACCCGGGTTCTTCCCGTTTCTATCTCTCCATGGAAGATACCCTGATGCGGATCTTCGCCTCCGACCGTGTCACCAGCATGATGAAGAAGCTGGGCATGGAAGAGGGCGAGGCCATCGAGCACCCCTGGGTGACCAAGGCCATCGAGAACGCCCAGCGCAAGGTGGAGGGTCGCAACTTCGACATCCGCAAGAACCTGCTCGAATTCGATGACGTGGCCAACGATCAGCGCAAGGTGGTCTATGAGCAGCGCAACGAGTTGCTGGACACCAACGACATCTCCGACACCATCCACGTCATCCGTGACGACGTCTATGGCAGCGTCATCGACGAGTACATCCCGCCCCAGTCCCTGGAAGAGATGTGGGATGTGCCGGGCCTGGAAGCGCGCCTGAAGTCCGACTTCTCGCTGGATCTGCCGCTGCAGCAGTGGCTGGCGGAAGATGACAAGCTGTATGAAGAGAAGCTGCGCGAGCGCATCCTGGAAGAAGCCACCAAGCTTTACGCCCACAAGCAGGAGCTGGTCGGCGTCGAGGTGCTGCGCAACTTCGAGAAGGCGGTGATGCTGCAGACCCTGGATGGCCTCTGGAAGGAGCATCTGGCGGCCATGGATCACCTGCGTCAGGGCATTCATCTGCGCGGCTACGCCCAGAAGAACCCCAAGCAGGAGTACAAGCGCGAGTCCTTCGATCTGTTCACCCAGATGCTGGAAACCCTCAAGCGCGATGTGGTCAGCATCCTGAGCCGGGTGCAGGTGCAGGAGCGCGATGTGGAGGCGATGGAAGAGCATCAGCGCCAGCAGGCGGAAGCGGCTCCCCGTACCTATACCCATGCCGCCGCCGAGAACCAGCTGGCCGACGAAGAGGCCCAGCCCGAAGAGGGCCACGTCACCTTCGTGCGTGACGAGCAGAAGGTCGGTCGCAACGATCCTTGCCCCTGCGGCTCCGGCAAGAAATACAAGCACTGTCACGGTCAGTTGACCTGATCCCTTGTCGTGATTCATGCACCGCCTCCGGGCGGTGCATTCATTTCAGGGCCCCCAAGGAAGGAGAGATAAGATGAGCAAGGCGCCGACAGGGTGGGACGAAGCGGCCCATGCCAGCTGGCTGCAGGAGAGGCGACAGGAGGCCGTCCAGCTGGTGCTGGCACGACTGAACGGGGAACGCCTCAAGCCCGCTCCCCTGCAACTGCAGTTTGCCTATTACCTCTTTCTGTCTGGCGATCCGGCCTCGGCCGCACAAGTGCTGGAACTGGCTCATCAGACCGAACCCGATGACAACGAGGTGCTGCGCAACCTCTGTGTCTGTCTGTCGCGCTCCGGCCAATATGAGCGGGCGCTGCTGCGACTGACCGAGCTGGCGCGGCGTGAGCCGAGGGAATATCTGGCTCAGGATGGCCTTTGCACCTCCCTCGCCAAGCTTGGGCGTCATGCCGAGGCGGCGCAGGCGGGCACCCGTGCACTGATCCTGAAGGATGAGGCGAGCGGCCAGCCGGCCGAGGGGTGGGCGCTGCCCGCAGGTGGCCCGGATACCTGGCTGACTAAGCGCCCCGACCGGCAGAAGGTCATCGCCTTCTCCCTGTGGGGCAGCGAGCGGCGCTATCTGCGCGGGGCGCTCGACAACGTGCTGGCGGCGGCCTATCTCTATCCGGGTTGGCGGGTGCGTTTCTATGTGGATGCGAGCGTGCCGGCAGCCTTGCTGGCATGCCTGCAGGAACACGGTGCCGAGGTGCTGGTGCAGCCGGCCGGGCAGTCTCTGCGCCAGCGCCTGTGCTGGCGCTTCCTGGTGGCCAACGATCCCGGGGTGGGGCGCTTCCTGATCCGCGATGCGGATTCCGTGCTGAACATCCGGGAACGTCTCGCCGTCGATGCCTGGCTTGCATCGGAGCGCTGGTTCCATATCATGCGTGACTGGTGGAGCCATACCGATCTGGTGCTGGCGGGAATGTGGGGCGGCGTGGCCGGCATCCTGCCGCCGCTGACCCCGCTGCTTGCCACCTATCAACCGGGTACCATGGAGACACCGAATGTGGATCAGTGGTTCCTGCGCGACTGCTTGTGGCGCTATCTGCGCCAAAGCTGCCTGGTGCATGATCGTTGCTTCACCCCGCCCGGGGTGAGCCCCTGGCCACAGCCCGCCCCGAGTGGGAATGAGCATGTGGGGCAGGATATCTTTACGGCTCAGGAGGCGCAGCAGGCCAGTCGGCTGGCCCCCTGGATTGCCGCGTTGCCGTGCTTACGTTGAGGACAGAGATGGAACCGAAGAAACGGGTCTGGGTGGCGGTCGGCGTCATCGAGAATGAGAAGGGCGAGATCTTCCTCGCCAAACGCTCCTCAGACCGCCATCAGGGCGATCGCTGGGAGTTCCCGGGGGGCAAGGTGGAGTCGGGAGAAGACCTGCTGACCGCGCTGGACAGGGAGCTGTGGGAGGAGATCGGGATCCGGGTACAGGATTGCGCACCCTTCATGGAGCTGCACCACGATTATCCTGACAAGCAGGTGTTGCTGGATATCTGGAAGGTGACCCGCTTCAGTGGCGAGCCCTTCGGCAAGGAGGGGCAGGAGTGCCGCTGGGTGCCGCTGGCCGCTTTGCACGAATACCGGTTCCCGGATGCCAACGGCCCGATCGTGGCGCGGTTGCAGGCATCGATGGCGGAGTAATTTGCCGGGATGCCGATATTAAAAAAGGGCCCTGCGGGCCCTTTTTGGTATCTGGCTCATTGCCACTGCTCACCCTCGTCCGGGTAGGGCAGCAGATCCGGATTGATCTCGCCCGGGATGCGCTTCTCTTCATCGGCCCATTCGCCGAGATCGATCAGCTGGCAGCGCTTGCTGCAGAAGGGACGAAACGGGCTCTGCGGGCCCCACTCTATCTCGGTTTGGCAGGTCGGACATTTCACCTTGGTGACCATATTGGCTCCTTGACCGTTAGCAGCAGGCTAGCTGGAAGGGGACGTCGCCGATCTGCTGCTCCGTCGTCGGCTGGAAGCGCAGGGCGAACCGGTTCTTGTGACCACTCAGGGTCGGATAGCAGGAGTGGTTGCCGAGGATGCGGATGCGGATCAGCTCGGCGCCCTCGGCGGTGTCCTGGAAGAAGCCATTGGTGGCAACCTGGTCGCTGAAGTGGCCGGACTCGCGCCACAGCCGCAGCAGCAGGGAGATGGCGTTCATCAGCAGGTTGATGTCGCTGAGCCACTGTTGCATCTGCTGATGGCGAGCGACGGCCGGGGTCGCCAGCCAGTGGTGCAGCTGTGGCACATCGAAGGCGCACAGGCCACCCGGAATGGAGAAACGCTGGCGAATGGAGCCGAGCAGGCGATCCTCTTTCAGGCGAGCACCGGGCCGTGGCGAATTGAGCAGGCTGCGGGAGAGTTGGGCGCTCTCCTGCTGCATCCGCTGGATCTGCTCGAGATCGACCTCAGGCAGGCTGGCCCAATGGCTCAGTCGCTGACCGAGCCGCTCCAGATCCTTGATCAGATCAGCACGCAGATCGCCGCGCTCCAGCAGTTCCTGCAGATCGAACAACCCCTTGAAGAAGGCGATGTGTGCCCAAGGCTGGTCACTCTCCAGATTGTCGCGGATCTGGGAAAACAGGGACTCCAGACGAAGATAGGTCCGGCTTTTTTCGTTGAGGGGGAAATCGTAAATCATGCCTAATCCTGGCCAGCCATAAACCGGCCTAGTGTACTCACACTTGGCGGGCTTGTTGAGTGGCAAATGCCAGATATGTCTCGTGCAGCGCCAAAATTCGCGCCAGGATGGTCTCACTTGTACCACTCTGGTTATCCAGCACATCATCGGCCACCGCGAGCCGCTCGGCCCGGCTCGCCTGGGCGGCCAGAATGGCCTCCGCCTGGGCGCGACTCACCCCGTCCCGGCGGCAGGTTCGTTCGATCTGGGTCGCCTCATCCACGTCGATAACCAGTACTCGATCGGCCAGGTTCATCAACCGGTTCTCTACCAGCAACGGCACCACCAACAGGCAGTAGGGCGAGCTGGCCGCCGCGCACTGGCGCAGCATCTCGCTGCGAATGAGGGGGTGGAGCAGGGCGTTGAGCCAACTTTTGGCCGCCGGCTCGCTGAAGATGCGCTCGCGCAGGACACGTCTGTCCAGCCGCCCCTGTTCATCCAGGATGCCGGGACCAAAATGGCTGGCGATGGCGGTCAGTGCCGGTGTGCCAGGCTCCACCACCTCGCGGGCGATCAGGTCGGCATCGATCACCTCGATCCCCAGGGCCGCAAACTGGTTGGCGATGGTCGTCTTGCCGCTGCCGATCCCGCCGGTGATAGCTACCACATACATTGTCAGGGCGCCTTTTTGTTAGAGGACGGTATTCAGATACCAGCGGGTGATGCTATCGCCCCACAGCAGCGCGATCCAGCCCGCGATGGCGAGATAGGGGCCAAAGGGGATGGGATTGGCTTGATGATGTCGGTGCAGGGCGATCAGCGTGAGGCCGATCAGGGCGCCGATCAGGGAGGAGAGCAGCAGCACTATGGGCAGGGCCTGCCAGCCCAGCCAGGCGCCGATGGCGGCCAGTAGTTTGAAGTCGCCGTAGCCCATCCCCTCCTTGCCGGTGAGCAGTTTGAAGGCCCAGTAGAGGCTCCACAGCACCAGATACCCGGCCATGGCCCCGATCACCGCATTTCCCAGCGGGACGAAGCCGCCCAGCAGGTTGAACAGCAGGCCTCCCCACAGCAGTGGCAGGGTGAGCTGGTCCGGCAGCAGCATCTTGTCCAGATCGATGAAGGTGAGCGCGACCAGCACCCAGGTCAGCGCCAGAGCGGCCAGGGTGCCCCAGCCCGGGGCCAGGGTCGCCGCGACGGCCACCGACAGCAGGGCGGTCAGCAATTCGACCAGCGGATAGCGGACCGAGATGGGAGCCTGGCACTCTCGGCAGCGCCCCTTGAGCCAGAGCCAGCTCAGCAGGGGGATGTTCTCCAGCGCCGTGATGGGATGGTCGCAATGAGGGCAGCAGGAGCGCGGTACCATCAGGTTGTAAGGCGTGTTGTGGGCGGGCTCGGCATCGCTGTCGAAGTAGCTACGGTATTCGGCGTGCCACTCCCGCTCCAGCATGATGGGCAGGCGATGGATCACCACGTTGAGGAAGCTGCCGATCATCAGGGAGAAGAGAAACATCAGGGAGAGGTAGAGCCAGGGCAGGCCGTGGGCCAGTTCGATCAGAGACGCCATAATCAACCGTTTGTGTTGGGAAAGAGAGCCATAAAGGGTCGTACCCGCGCCGGCTCATGCCGGCGGGGTTGGCCACCCGGGTCTGCAGGCAGGGCCGCAGGGCGTCAGTGTATCACAGAGCCCAGCTTGAAGATCGGCAGGTACATGGCGACGACCATGCCACCGACCAGCACCCCCAGCACCACCATGATGAGGGGCTCGAGCAGACTGGTGAGGCCATCGACCATGTCGTCCACTTCCTGCTCGAAGATGGCCGCCACCTTGGAGAGCATGTCATCGATGGCGCCGGACTCTTCCCCGATCATCACCATCTGGATCACCATGTCGGGGAACAGGTCCACGGTACGCATGGCGACGTTGATCTGCATGCCGGCCACGACCTCGTTGCGGATGGCCATGATGGCGGTGCGGTAGACATAGTTGCCGGAGGCGCCGGCGGCCGAGACCAGGGCATCGACCAGCGGGATACCGGCGGAGAAGGTGGTGGAGAGGGTGCGGGCGAAGCGGGCCATGGCCGCCTTGTGCAGGATCGAGCCCACTATGGGGATGGTGAGGATGAACCTGTCCGTGTTGTCCCGCACCTTCTGGGAGCTGCGCCAGGCGCGCACGTAGAGGAAGATGGCGAGGGCGATGCCGCCAAAGATCGCATACCACCAATGCTGCATGAAGCGGGAGATGCCGATGACGAACTGGGTGAAGATGGGCAGTTCGGCACCGAAGCTCTTGAAGATCTCCTCGAACTGGGGAATGACGAACAGCAGCAGGATGGAGGTCACTATGATGGCCACCAGGATGACCATGGCCGGGTAGAACATCGCCTTCTTGATCTTGGACTTGAGCGCCTCGCTCTTCTCGCGGTAGATGGCGATCCGGTCGTAGATGGTCTCCAGCGCACCGGATTGCTCCCCCGCTTCGACCAGGTCGCAGTAGAGTGTATCGAAGTGGCGGGGGTGGCGGCGCAGCGCCTCTGACATGGGGGTGCCGGTTTCCACATCGGCGGCGATCTGGCCTATCAGGTCGCGTACTGCCGCCTTTTCGTGGCCGCGCGCGATGATCTGCAGGCTTTGTACCAGCGGCACACCGGCGGAGAGCATGGTGGTGATCTGGCGGGAGATGACGGCGATATCCATCGGTTTGATCTTGGCGCCACCCTTGGAAAACAGCCCCTGGCTCCGCTTGCTGACCTTGGTGACGTTGACGCCCTGCTTGCGCAGCTCGTTCTTGACGGTGCTGATGCTGTCGGCCTGCAACTCGCCAGAGACCTTCTGCCCCTTGCGATTGACCCCGTGCCAGCGGAAGGAGAAGACCTTTTTGGGCGGGTTACGTTTTTGCGCTAATGTTGCCATCACTGCATCCTGCAATTGGGCGACGGTGGCCGGATGATATTGCTCCCTGTCCGGGCCGCCTTGGCTTGAAGAATATCCCCTGGGACACCGCGTTGGCATCACCCGGGTGAACGGGTTGGAAACGCTAGGCTCAGTTGGTGGTGATCCGGTTGATCTCGGCCAGGCTGGTGACCCCCAACCGTGCCTTCTCGAGACCTGATATACGCAGATTACGCATGCCCTCCTTCTGGGCAATGGCGGCTATTTGCAGGGAGTTGGCCCCCTGCATGATCAATTTCGCGATGTTGTCGGACATGAGCATGATCTCATAGATGCCGACGCGGCCTCGGTATCCTCCCGAGCACTCCTTGCAGCCGACCGGCTTGAACAGCCGCAATCCGGCGGCCAACTGCTGGGGGGTAAAGCCCAGCTCCAGCAGCTCTGCGTCTGGCACCACCTCCGGCGTCTTGCAGTGATCGCACAGCTTTCGGGCGAGGCGCTGGGCCATGATGAGAGTGACCGAGGAGGCGATGTTGAAGGCAGGGACCCCCATGTTCATCATCCTTGTCAGGGTCTCGGCCGCCGAATTGGTGTGCAGGGTAGAGAGCACCAGATGACCGGTCTGGGCCGCCTTGATGGCAATCTCGGCGGTCTCCAGATCCCGGATCTCCCCCACCATGACGATATCCGGATCCTGGCGGAGGAAGGAGCGCAGGGCGCTGGCGAAGGTGAGTCCGGCCTTGGGGTTGATCTGCACCTGGTTGACGCCGGGCAGGTTGATCTCCACCGGATCCTCGGCGGTAGAGATATTGACCTCGTTGGTATTGAGAATGTTGAGGCCGGTATAGAGTGAGACCGTCTTGCCGGAGCCGGTGGGGCCGGTGACCAGGATCATGCCCTGAGGCTTGGAGAGGGCCTTCAGGTATTGGGCCTTTTGCCGGTCGTCGAAACCGAGTTGCTCTATGTTGAGGCGAGTCGCCGAGGAGTCCAGCAGGCGGATCACAATCTTTTCACCCCACATGGTGGGCAGGGTGTTGACCCGCATGTCCATGGATCTGTTGCGTGACAGCCTCAACTTGATCCGGCCATCCTGTGGCAGGCGCCGCTCGGCGATATCGAGCCGCGCCATCACCTTGAGACGGGCGGAGAAGCGGTTGGCCAGGTTGACCGGTGGGGTGGCGATTTCATGCAGAATGCCGTCGATCCGAAAGCGGATCCGGTACTTGGTCTCATAGGGTTCGAAGTGCAGATCCGAGGCGCCGCGTTTGATGGCATCCATCATGATCTTGTTGATGTACTTCACTATGGGGGCATCGTCATCCGCCGTATTGACGCCCTCATCAAGCCGTGAGCCTTCGTCGGAGACTTCGAGTTCCGAGATTTCGGACTCGTCGATATGGTCCATGCCGAGTGCATCCTGCTCGTTCTCCATCAGCTTGCCGATGGCGGTGGTCAGTTTGCTCTCCTCGACCAGCAAGGCTTCCGTGTGCAGGCCGAAGCTGAAGCCGAAATCCTCCAGTGCCGACACATTGGTCGGATCCGACATGGCGATATAGAGGGTGTGCCCCTGGGTGTAGATGGGCAGCACATGGTGTTTCTCAATCAGCTTCTGATTGAGGTATTTCTGCGGGATCTCGGCCAGATCGAAGGCGGCAAGATCCAGCAGAGGTACCCCATATTCCAGCTCGCAGAAATCCGCCAGCGCCTTGCTGTCGAGGATATCGTTTTCGATCAGGAAGGTGACAAAAGGCTTGCGCTGCGCCCTGGCCTGGCTCAGGAAGCGCTGTGAGTCCGGCTCACTGAGGAGGGAAGAGGCGGCCAGGCTGGTGGCCAGGCCGCTATTGGGGCTAGAGGTCATGCGTTAGCAAATGCCAGAGCTCAAGCATAAACTGCCGCTTGCTGCGTTGGTCCATATAACTCGACCACCATCATAGTTACCTTCCAAGATATAGGTATTCTCAGTTGAATCGAATGGAGGGTTTTTCCCAGTTGCAGTGATCTGGGCTGCGGTTCCACTAAGTGCAATGTCTACAGACTGAACAAAACTATCAGCGGAGCTAGAGGCACTGACTGCTGCTGGAATGCCGTTGGTCCCTGCGGCAGCACAGTTAGCTAGGCTCCCATCTTTTTGTGCACAGACTTCTACCGCGGTTTTAAATGCACCAGTTGCAGTGACAACTTCCGAGAACTTCGCTTTCTTGGTATAGGTCTGATAGGCCGGCAGGGCGATGGCGGCCAGAATGGCGACGATCGCAACCACTATCATCAATTCGATAAGCGTAAACCCTGATTGTCTTTTCATGTCAAATATCCTTTTGTCCATGGTTCCTGATAAGTGCTGGTGGAAATCTATCCACAAGGCAGTATCTTATCCGAGCGCTTCGGGTTGGCAACAGAGGTTATCCCTTTGTTAACCACTTTTCTGTCATTTAGTGAAAATCATAGAAAAATCAAACATCAATTAGCCTCTAATGGCTCTTTTCTTCATCGTCGGGAGGGCCCATCTTCACACTCCTTATGCCGTGGGATCCTGCATAAAGAAAAGGCGCCTGTGGCGCCTTTTGCAAGTTTCGAGACCTGTAATATCTGGCAGGGCGAAACGAAGGGTTTCTCTCCCGTCCGCATTCAGACAAAGCGCATCGACAGATCCAGCGCCCGCACATGCTTGGTCAGTGCACCCACCGAGATGAAGTCGACGCCGGTGGCGGCATAGTCGGCGAGCGTCTCCAGGGTGACATTGCCGGACACCTCCAGCTTGGCGCG
Organism: Aeromonas sp. sif2433; assembly: GCF_019218705.1. Classification (NCBI taxonomy): domain Bacteria; kingdom Pseudomonadati; phylum Pseudomonadota; class Gammaproteobacteria; order Aeromonadales; family Aeromonadaceae; genus Aeromonas; species Aeromonas sp. sif2433. The sequence continues at coordinate 212,733 of NZ_JAHUXD010000007.1, read as the reverse complement.
GCCCTGATTGAGGGTGACCGCCTCGCGCATTATGGTCACATCGAAATTATCCAGCATCACGATGTCGGCGGCGGCGCTGAGGGCCAGCTCCAGCTCGGCCAGCGACTCCACTTCCACCTCCACCGGCTTGCCCGGGTTGAGGCGGCGCGCCTCGGTGATGGCCTCTTTGATGCCGCCACAGGCGAGGATGTGGTTCTCCTTGATGAGGTAGGCATCAAACAGACCGATCCTGTGGTTCTTGCCACCGCCACAGGTGACGGCATATTTCTGGGCGTTGCGCAGGCCGGGCAGCGTCTTGCGGGTGTCGAGCAGGCGACATTCGGTGCCTGCCAGCTCGGCAACATAACGGGCGGTGAGGGTCGCGACGCCGGAGAGAGTCTGCACGAAGTTCAAGGCGTTGCGCTCGCCGGTCAGCAGCACGCGGGCCGGGCCATGGAGGCGGAACAGCTCCTGATCCGGTGAGAGCTGTTCACCATCCTGGACTTTCCATTCCACCTTGACCTCGCCACCCAACTGGGCGAACACCTCATCGACCCAGGGCTGGCCGCAGAACACGCCGGCTTCGCGGGTGATGACACGGGCGGTCGAGATGCGATCGGCCGGGATCAGCTGGGCCGTGATGTCGGCGCTGGCGTCCGGTTGATCCAGTACGGTAAGGGCTTGGCCTAAGTCTTCGAGTAGTGCGGCGCGTACGGCGCGGCTGATGTCCTGTTGTAACATGCCTTATTCCTGCAAGGGTCTGAGAAGCAACTGCCTGTCTTTCTGGCGCAATTCCAGCCGGCCGAGGGCATTCATGCCCACCAGGATCTCTTCCCCGTCGGCCGCCGGATTGATAAACACGGACAAATCGTACAAGGTCAGTGGACCCATCGCCAGGCTTTCGATCTGGCTGGTATGGACCTGGATCTCGCCGGCCGCCGTGTTGACCCGGCTGCGACCGGTGGCGATCAGGCCGAGGCGGTTGGCCACCTGGCTCGGCACCGTCACCCGGGTGGCACCCGTGTCCAGCAGCAGTTGCACCGGTTGACCGTTGATGGCACCCTCCAGACGATAGTGGCCGCTGGCATCGGCCTTGAGCAGCAGATCGCCGCTGGCGGTCACGGTCGGCTGAGCACCTGAGTAGAAGTAGAGGGTCAGTAGCCCCAGCAGGGAGAGCCAGGCCAGCAGCCAGAGACGGCGTGCCATCGGGTGCATATGGGGTCCAGTGCCTTGCGAATGATGGTTCAGCCTAACACAGTTTCACCTATGAATTCAGATGCTTGTTCCCGGTTTATGATGGGAGCGGCCGCCCGCTCGCGGGCACATTTCCATTGTGGATCGAGTAGATGATGACGCAGCCCATAGCAGTTTTTTCCATCGACGCCGAGGGGTGGTGTGAGCAGGCCCGTCGGGTGCCATCCCCCCACCAAAACGAGCGGGCCAGCCCGGACGACATCTCCCTGCTGGTGGTGCACGGCATCAGCCTGCCACCCAGTCAGTTCGGCGGCCCCTGGATAGATGACCTCTTCCTGGGGCGACTGGATCCTGCCGCGCACCCCTATTTCGCCGAGATCCATCAGCTGCGAGTCTCGGCCCATTGCCTGATCCGGCGCGATGGTGAGCTGGTGCAATATGTGCCATTCGGTGCCCGCGCCTGGCATGCCGGGGTGTCGAGCTGGGAGGGCAGGGAGGCGTGCAACGATTTCTCCATCGGCATCGAGCTGGAGGGGACAGATGAGCTGCCCTACGAGGAGGCGCAGTACCTGACGCTAGCGGGGCTCACCCGAGCCATATCAGGCCAATATCCTGCCATCACCCCGGAGCGGATTGTCGGTCATTGCGATATTGCCCCCGGTCGCAAGACGGATCCGGGCGATAGTTTCGAATGGGATCACTATCGCCATCTGCTCAACTTCAAGTGACAAAGCTAAACTTTAGTTTGTATTTTTAAAATCAATGGCTTGTCTCTATGGTGAGCCATTCTTTCAGGCTGTTGGCCAAATGTTATCTGTGAGGAAGCTCATAAATATTGGTCAGACCATTTTCTTTGAGCCACATCATAATTCCCGTCTTTTACCCCTAAAGTGGCAACCTTCAATCTTGATGCAGATCATATTTTGGGTGGACTTTTCCTATGCCCTCTGCTAATTTTCGCCCCAATCATAGAATTGGTAATACCAATTTAACAAAGTAGCCCCATGCCCTATATCAAGATTACTCAGCCCAAGCTGGCCGACGCCATCGTCGCCGAGCTGGAAAGCATGATTCTGGAAGGCAGCTTGCAGCCGGGGCAGAAGCTGCCACCGGAGCGCGAACTCGCCATCCAGTTTCAGGTATCGCGCCCTTCCCTGCGCGAAGCCATCCAGCGCCTGGAAGCGAGAGGACTCTTGTATCGTCGCCAGGGCGGCGGCACCTATGTGCAGAATGCCCTGAGCAAGGGGATCGCCGATCCCCTGTTCGAATTGCTCAGCACTCACCCGGAAGCCCAGTTTGATCTGCTGGAGTTTCGTCACGCGCTGGAAGGCATCTGTGCCTACTATGCCGCGCTGCGGGGGACCGAGGCCGATTTTGAGCGGATCCGCCAGGCGCAGTCCGCCATCGAAGAGGCGGGTCAGCAGGGGTCGCTGGTGGTCGAATCCGCCGCTGTCACCCAGTTTTATCTGGCAGTTGCCGAGGCATCGCACAACGTGGTGCTGCTGCACCTGTTGCGGGCCATGGGCCCCATGCTCGAACAGAATATTTTACGAAATAATGAAATTTTGAATCGCCGTCCGGGAGTGGTAGCCAAGATCCGTCGCCATCGTGCGAGCCTGATCGAGGCTATCCTGTCGGGGGCTCCGGAGCGGGCCAGGGCAGCTTGTCATGAGCACCTGGCCTTTATCGAGGACACCTTGTTGGATATGCAGAGGGAAGATAGCCGGATCCAGCGATCCATGCGTCGGATCCGTCAGCAGGAAAACTAATCCCACAAGGCTTTATTGTCGAATTCTTGCGCATCTTAACCGCCGTGCAAATAACAATAGGAACCAGCCATGTCTGATATCCTGAAGAACGATGTGGACCCGATAGAAACGCTGGAGTGGCTTGCCTCTCTGGAATCCCTGCTGCGTGAAGAGGGTCCCCAACGCGCTCAGTTCATCCTTGAACAACTGGCCGAGAAAGCCCGCATCAGCGGTGTTGACGTGGCTGAAAAGGCGAATCGCGACTACATCAATACCATCCCTGCCAGCGACGAACCGGCTTACCCGGGCGACCTGGAGATGGAACGTCGCATCCGCGCGATCATCCGCTGGAATGCCATGATGATAGTGCTGCGCGCCTCCAAGAAAGACCTGGACCTCGGCGGTCACATGTCTTCCTTCGCTTCTTCCGCGACCATCTACGAAGTCTGCTACAACCACTTCTTCCGCGCTCGCAGCGAGAAGGACGGTGGCGATCTGGTCTACTTCCAGGGTCACATCTCCCCGGGCATCTACGCCCGTGCCTTCGCTGAAGGTCGTCTGACCGAAGATCAGCTGGACAACTTCCGTCAGGAAGTGGACGGCAAGGGCATCCCTTCCTATCCGCACCCGAAACTGATGCCGGACTTCTGGCAGTTCCCGACCGTCTCCATGGGTCTGGGCCCCATCGCCGCCATCTATCAGGCTCGCTTCCTGAAGTACCTGACCGACCGTGGTATCAAGGATTGCTCCGAGCAGACCGTTTACGCCTTCCTGGGTGACGGCGAGATGGACGAGCCGGAAGCCAAGGGTGCCCTGACCGTTGCCGTGCGTGAAAAGCTCGACAACCTGGTCTTCGTGGTCAACTGCAACCTGCAGCGTCTGGACGGTCCGGTCGTGGGTAACGGCAAGGTCATCAACGAGCTGGAAGGTCTGTTCGCAGGCGCCGGCTGGGATGTCACCAAGGTTATCTGGGGTCGCAAGTGGGATGAGCTGCTGAAGAAAGACACTTCCGGCAAGCTGATCCAGCTGATGAACGAAACCGTGGACGGCGACTATCAGACCATGAAGTCCCGTGACGGCGCTTACGTCCGTGAGCACTTCTTCAACCGTTACCCGGAAACCGCCGCGCTGGTCAAAGACATGACCGACGAGGAGATCTTCGCCCTGAACCGCGGTGGTCACGATCCCCGTAAATTGTTCGCCGCCTTCTCCAAGGCCGCAGCGACCAAGGGCAAGCCGACCGTCATCCTGGCCAAGACCATCAAGGGTTATGGCATGGGCGAAGCGGCCGAAGGCAAGAACATCGCTCACCAGGTCAAGAAGATGGATCTGGGCTCAGTGCGTCACCTGCGCGATCGTTTCAGCCTGCCGGTCACCGACGAGCAGCTGGAAGAGTTGCCGTACCTGAAGATCGAAGAGGGTACCGAAGAGCACAAGTACCTGCACGCTCGCCGTGCCGCGCTGAAGGGCTATGTACCGACCCGTCTGCGCGAGAGCACCACCAAGCTGGAAATCCCGGCGCTGGATGCCTTCGGCCCGCTGCTGGGCGAGCAGGCGCGCGAGATCTCCACCACCATGGCGTTCGTGCGTTCCCTGAACGTGCTGCTGAAAGACAAGTCCATCGGCAAGCGCATCGTGCCGATCCTGGCCGACGAAGCCCGTACCTTCGGGATGGAAGGTCTGTTCCGCCAGATCGGCATCTACAGCCCGCACGGTCAGCAATACACCCCGCAAGACCGCGACATCGTCTCCTACTACAAGGAAGACAAGCAGGGTCAGGTTCTGCAAGACGGTATCAACGAGCTGGGCGCCATGTCCTCCTGGCTGGCTGCTGCGACCTCTTACAGCACCAACGATTGCCCGATGATCCCGTTCTACATCTACTACTCCATGTTCGGCTTCCAGCGGATCGGCGACATGGCGTGGGCAGCCGGTGACCAGCAAGCCCGTGGCTTCCTGCTGGGCGCGACCTCCGGTCGTACCACTCTTAACGGAGAGGGCTTGCAACACGAAGATGGTCACAGCCACATCCTGGCCGGCACCATCCCGAACTGCATCTCCTACGATCCGTCCTACGCCTATGAAGTGGCGGTGATCGTACAGGACGGCCTGCGCCGCATGTACGGTGAGAAGCCGGAGAACGTCTTCTACTACATCACCACCCTGAACGAGAACTATGCCATGCCGGCCATGCCGGAAGGCGCCGAGGAAGGCATCCGCAAGGGTATCTACAAGCTGGAATCCGTGGCCGGTAACAAGGCCAAGGTACAGCTGCTGGGTTGTGGCTCCATCCTGGGTCATGTCCGTACCGCCGCCCAGATCCTGGCCAGCGAATACGGCGTGGGTTCCGATGTGTTCAGCGTGACCTCCTTCAACGAGCTGGCTCGTGATGGTCAGGACGCCGATCGCTGGAACATGCTGCACCCGACCTCGACCGCTCGCGTACCCTACATCACCTCCGTGCTGGGTAGCGATGCCACCATCGCCGCGACCGACTACATGAAGTCCTTCGCCGAGCAGGTACGTGCCTTCGTGCCGACCGAGCACTACCGTGTACTGGGTACCGATGGTTATGGCCGTTCCGACAGCCGTGCCAACCTGCGTCGTCACTTCGAAGTGAACGAGTTCTATGTCGTCGTTGCTGCCCTGACCGAACTGGCCAAGCGCGGTGAGATCGACAAGCAGGTTGTGGCAGACGCCATTGCTAAATACGGCATCGATGCCGACAAGGTTAACCCGCTGTACGCGTAAGAGGATTGAGCGCCCTGTCCGGACCTGCGTGCCGGACAGGGCCTTGCCCAGGTTAATGCGACATAAGGGTAAGAGGACAAACACAGGGTTCGGACGGCAACAACGAGCCGGAACCTGCTCTTGCCAAGGTTAACGCGATAAACGTACGCGTAAGAGGATAAATCACAATGTCCAAGCAGATTATGGTGCCGGATATCGGTGCCGATGAAGTTGAAGTGACCGAAATCATGGTTGCCGTGGGTGACAAGGTCGAGCTCGATCAGTCCATCATCGCGGTAGAAGGCGACAAGGCCTCCATGGAAGTCCCGGCTCCGGCCGCGGGTATCGTCAAAGAGATCCTGATCAAGGTGGGCGACAAGGTTGCCACCGGTTCCCAGATCATGATCTTCGAAGCCGAGGGTGCGGCTGCCGCCGCGCCGGCTCAGGCTGCCGCCCCGGTTGCTGCTGCAGCGCCGGCTGCTCCTGTTGCTGCCGCTCGCAAAGACGTGCACGTGCCGGACATCGGTGACGACGAAGTGGACGTGACCGAGATCATGGTTGCCGTGGGCGATATGGTCGAAGCCGACCAGTCCATCATCGCCGTGGAAGGTGACAAGGCCTCCATGGAAGTACCGGCTCCGTTCGCGGGCCGCGTGGTCGAGATCAAGGTTGCCGCCGGCGCCAAGGTTTCTACCGGTTCCCTGGTGATGGTATTCGAAGTGGCGGGTGCCGCACCTGCCGCCGTGGCCGCCCCGGCTCAGGCAGCCGCTCCCGTGGCTGCAGCCCCGGTTGCCGCCGCTGCCAAAGAGGTCAACGTACCTGACATCGGCGGTGACGAAGTGGAAGTGACCGAGATCATGGTCGCCGTGGGTGACAAGGTCGAAGCCGACCAGTCCCTGATCGCGGTGGAAGGTGACAAGGCCTCCATGGAAGTACCTGCGCCGTTCGCCGGTATCGTCAAGGAAATCAAGGTGAAGGCCGGTGACAAGGTCTCTACCGGTTCCCTGATCATGGTATTCGAAGTGGCTGGCGCCGCGCCTGCTGCCGCCCCGGTTGCCCAGGCTGCTGCACCCGTTGCCGCTGCACCTGCCGCCCCGGTGGCTCAGGCCGCTGCCCCGGCTGCCGCTTCGTCCGACTTCGTTGCCAACGATGCCTACGTCCACGCCTCTCCGGCCGTGCGTCGTCTGGCCCGTGAGTTCGGCGTCAACCTGGCCAAGGTGAAGGCCTCCGGTCGCAAGGGCCGCATCGTCAAAGAAGACGTGCAAGCCTACGTGAAGGATGCCGTCAAGCGCGCCGAGTCCGCTCCGGCTGCGGGTACCGGCAATGGCAACGGCATGAACGTGCTGCCATGGCCGAAGGTGGACTTCAGCAAGTTCGGCCCGGTCGAAGAGCTGGAACTGACCCGGATCCAGAAGATCTCCGGTCCTGCCCTGCACCGCAACTGGGCCATGATCCCTCATGTCACCCAGTTCGACGAAGCCGATACCACCGATCTGGAAGCGTTCCGCAAAGAGCAGAACATGCTGGCCGAGAAGCAGAAGCTGGATGTGAAGATCACCCCGCTGGTGTTCATCCTGAAAGCCGCCGCCAAGGCCCTGGAGGCGCATCCGCGCTTCTGCAGCGCCCTGTCCGAAGACGGCAGCAAGCTGATCATGAAGAAGTACATCCACATCGGTGTGGCGGTTGACACTCCGGGGGGCCTGGTAGTACCGGTCGTTCGCGACGTCAACAAGAAGGGCATCTATGAGCTGTCCCGCGACCTGGCCGAGATCTCCAAGAAGGCCCGTGCTGGCAAGCTGACCGCTGCCGACATGCAGGGCGGTTGCTTCACCATCTCCAGCCTGGGTGGCATCGGCGGTACCAGCTTTACCCCGATCGTCAACGCGCCGGAAGTGGCCATCCTCGGTGTTTCCAAGTCCGAGATGAAGCCGAAGTGGAACGGCAAGGAGTTCGTGCCGCGTCTGATGCTGCCGCTGGCACTGAGCTATGACCACCGCGTCATCGACGGTGCTGACGGTGCTCGCTTCGTCACCACTCTGAGTGGTGTGCTGTCCGACATTCGTCGACTGGTTCTGTAAATGTAAATGAGAGGGCGAGCACAGAGCTCGCCCTTTTCACTTCTCATTTCATTAACAAAATTATAAACTTGCCCCGTTTTTTTCACGGCTGCAGCCGCCTTCTTTGGCATAAGACTGTGCTGTCCGGGGATATAGAACGACAAAGAGGTCATGATGAGTAAAGAAATCAAAACTCAGGTCGTAGTACTGGGTGCCGGCCCTGCCGGTTATTCCGCTGCTTTCCGTGCCGCCGATCTGGGTCTGGATACCGTTATCGTCGAGCGCTACTCCACCCTGGGTGGCGTCTGCCTGAACGTGGGCTGCATCCCGTCCAAGGCGCTGCTGCACGTCGCTAAAGTCATCGAAGAAGCCAAGGCGCTGGCCGATCACGGCATCGTCTTCGGTGCCCCCCAGACCGACATCACCAAGGTCCGTCTGTGGAAAGAGAAGGTCATCAACCAGCTGACCGGCGGTCTGGCCGGCATGGCCAAGATGCGTAAGGTCCAGGTTGTGAACGGCTTCGGCAAGTTCACCGGCCCGAACACGCTGGAAGTGACCGGGGACGACGGCAAGACCACAGTCACCTTCGACAACGCCATCATCGCCGCGGGTTCCCGTCCGGTGAAACTGCCGTTCATCCCCCATGACGACCCGCGCGTATGGGATTCAACCGATGCGCTGGAACTGACCACAGTTCCGGGCAAGCTGCTGGTCATCGGTGGCGGCATCATCGGCCTGGAGATGGGTACCGTGTACTCCTCCCTGGGTTCCGAGATCGACGTGGTGGAATTTGCCGATCAGCTGGTGCCGGCTGCCGACAAAGACATCGTCAAGATCTACACCAAGCGTGTTGCCAAGAAATTCAACATCATGCTGGAGACCAAGGTCACCGCAGTTGAAGCCCGTGCAGACGGTCTCTACGTCTCCTACGAAGGCAAGCACGCGCCGGCCGAGCCGGTTCGCTACGACAACGTGCTGGTCGCGGTCGGTCGTGTGCCGAACGGCAAGCTGATGGACGCCGAGAAAGCCGGCGTGGCCGTCAACGAGCGCGGTTTCATCGAGGTGGACAAGCAGCTGCGTACCAACGTCGCTCACATCCACGCCATCGGTGACATCGTCGGTCAGCCGATGCTGGCGCACAAGGGTGTGCACGAAGGCCACGTGGCGGCCGAAGTCATCGCCGGCAAGAAGCACTACTTCGACCCGAAAGTGATCCCGTCCATCGCCTACACCGAGCCAGAGATGGCCTGGGTCGGTCTGACCGAGAAGGAAGCCAAGCAACAGGGCCTGAACTTCGAAGTCGCCACCTTCCCCTGGGCTGCCTCCGGCCGCGCCATCGCCTCTGATTGCTCCGACGGCATGACCAAGTTGATCTTCGACAAGGACAGCCATCGCGTCATCGGTGGTGCCATCGTCGGTACCAACGGTGGTGAGCTGCTGGGCGAGATCGGTCTGGCCATCGAGATGGGTGCCGACGCCGAAGATCTGGCGCTGACCATCCACGCTCACCCGACTCTGCACGAGTCCGTGGGTCTGGCTGCCGAAGTGTACGAAGGATCCATCACCGATCTGCCGAACGCCAAGGCCAAGAAGAAGAAATAATCTTCTTTCTGCCGTGATGAAAAAGCCGCTCCCATGAGCGGCTTTTTTGTTGTCTGTCACCTGGCAGCCTGCTGTCAGCAGCGCCCTTTCTTAGCCTGGCCTGGCGGGCAGAAGGAGCGATAACCCTCCTGGCGATGGTGGTGACCATCATGGCGGTAGTAATAGCGATCGGGGTGGCGGTCATCGTAATAACGGCGGTAATAGCCATCGTGGCGATGGTGGTCATCGTAATAGCGATAGTAATGACCCCCATGGTAACGGTAGTAGCCGTCAGTGACCCGGATATGGGCATCGTCCACACTGAAATCTGCGCCATGTACCCGTATCGGGCCACTGGTGCAGGCGGTGAGCAGCGCGCCAAGCAGTACCATCAGAATCCGCTTGTCCATAACAACCTCCTATGGTTTCCCCTGATTATGCTGCCGTTCCCCATGGACACCGGGGTGCCTTGGTGGCGTTGCGTCATGACTTGCCGCTGGCATAACAGGGAGCATGCGGTGTTCCCTCAAGTATGGGGCAGAACGCGTATTTAGAAGGTCATGACCAGCAGCGATGCGCTCTTGCTTACGTCGCCGTTTCATTGCCGCGACATGCCGGCGCCACCCTATGGTGTAATGGCTGATATGCCCGGCCAGAGCGGCACGAGATGGTGTTGAGGGAGAGCCGTTCCGGCCAACTGTCTGCATCCTGTAGAGGGGCGTCCGGCGAGCGATCGGTTCGAGCCTGAATTGACTCGGTGCCGAGCGGAAGAAGCATCAAGGGCGTGGCCCATAGCGGGACTCGAGGCAGTGGAGGAGAGGCGTATCCCGACTGATATGGTGGTCGATGCCGGCATGGGATCCTGTGCGGTCTGGCGCTATGCCGTGGGGCCCAGTGCCGAGGAGGTGAGGCAGGTGATAGTCGAGGGGAGGCGGGCAAACCTTATGGGGCTGCATCGCCGGGGTGGAGCACTAAGATCCGGCGGCGCCTGTATTGGACGCGCGCTTGCAGCAGGCCGACCAGCAGATGACGGCCATAAAAAAAGGCGTTAGCAGCGGCCTTTCTTGGCCTGTCCCGGGGGACAGAAACGACCCCGTTGGCCGCCGTGATAGTCATCATCGTAATAGCCATCATTATGGCCGTCGTAGACCCGGATCCGGGTGTCATCCACACTGACATCGGCGCCGTGCACTCGCACCGGCCCGCTGCTGCAGGCCGACAACAGCGCCCCCAGTACCATTACCATCATCAGTTTACCCATTTCCGTTCTCCTTGGTTCTCCTCTGATTATGCGTCATTCCGGCCGGGATCCTGAGTTGAGTTGGCGGCGCTGCGTCATGGCTTGCCGTTGTCGCAAAAAGGGAGCGCGGTTGCGCTCCCTGGATGAGGGGAAAGGGTGGGGGAGGCTCAGAGCCGGAAGTTGCCGACCAGCTTGTCGAGCTCGCCAGAGAGCTGCTGCAGGCTGCGGCTGGATTCGGTCAGCTGGTGGGCGATGTCGGCGGTCTCCATGGTCAGCTGGTTGATGTCTTCCACGTTGCGGTTGATCTCGCCGACCACGCTGGATTGCTCCTCGGTGGCGGTGGCGACCTGGATGTTCATGTCGCTGATCTGGGTGATATGGCCGGTGATCTGGCCGAGGGCGGCATCGGCCTCGTCGGCCTGGGCCACCACCGCCAGACTCTGGCTACGGCCCTGAGTCATGGCGCTGACGGCGCGGGCGCTCTGCTCCTGCAGGCGGTTGATCATGCCCTGGATCTCGGCGGTGGAGGCGGCGGAGCGGCTGGCGAGGTTGCGCACCTCGTCGGCCACCACGGCGAAGCCACGGCCCTGCTCACCGGCGCGGGCGGCCTCGATGGCGGCGTTGAGCGCCAGCAGGTTGGTCTGCTCCGAGATGCTGCGGATGGTGTCGAGGATGCTGCCGATGGAGTCGGTCTGGTTGGCCAGCGACTCGATGACGCCGGATACCTGTTCGATCTCGTCGGAGAGGCCGACGATACCGTGGCGTGCCTGGGCCACCATCAGGGCGCCTGCATCGGCCTGCTCGTTGGCCTGCTTGGCCACGTCGGCGGCCAGGGAGGCGTTGCCGGCGATCTCGCCGACGGTGGCGCCCATCTCGTGGATGGCGGTGGCCACCTGCACGGTGCGATCGCGCTGGGCGGTGCAGTTGTGCTGGGTCAGCTGGGCCTTGCTGGCCACCTCGTTGGCGGTGGCGGCGAGCTGGCGGGAGTTGCTGGCCACCTGTTCGATGGAGCCGTGGATCTTGGCCACGAAGTTGTTGAAGCCGGTGGCGACCTGGGCGAGTTCGTCCCGTCCCTCCACCTTGAGGCGCTGGGTCAGATCCCCGTCACCACTGCCGAGTTCGCGGAACAGGCGGGCCAGTTCGTTGAGCGGACGGCTGACCGAGCCCGCCAGCAGCACGCCGAGCAGCCCCATGCCGACGGCGATCGCCAGGCTCACCAGCAGGATGTGCAACCGGGCCCGATCCAGCTCGGCGTAGATCTCGGCCTCTGGTACCTGGGCCACCAGGTACCAGTCGAGCAGCGGAATATAGCTGGTGGCGAGCACGACCGGCTGGCCATCGATCTCGGCGTGGGTGGCGGCGAATGCCTGCTTGGTCAACAGGCCAGCGGCACTGGCCCCGGCCAGCTGGGACAGGGTATCGCGGTCGATGCGGGCGGCGTCCGGGTGCAGCTTCACCTTGCCGCTGCCATCTGTCATGAACACGAAGCCGCTGTCGCCGATGCGGAAGTTGGCCAGCATGCTGACCATGCTGTCGAGGGACTTGGCGAGCCCCGCCAGGCCGCGGCCGTCGAGTTGCTGGAAGTTGACGAACAGCTTTACCTCGCCGTTGCTCTCGCGAAAGATGCTGAGCATCAGATCCTGCGGGCTCTTGGTGTAGCCGTAGAACCAGCCATCCTGCTCCGGGGTCAGGTTGCGCAGGAAGCCGTCCTGGTTGTAGTAGGCGGCGCTCTGTCGATCGGCGAAGGAGGCGGTGACCAGGCCGTACTGGGCGGTCATGTCCTTGAGCTGATCGACGAGGATGGACTCCTGCTCCTTGGGCATGCCACGGGCCACCCAGTCCAGCACGAAGCGATCGTTGGCGAGCTGTTTGGCGGCATTGGCGACCGAGGTGAGATCCTTCTCGATCTCCTTGCCGATGCGCTGGGTCAGGTTCGGCAACTCCTGCTCGAACATGCGGGCCTCGATCAGCTGCTGGGCCGAGCGCTGGCTGAAGTAGCCCACCAGCAGGCAGGAGAGCGCCACGGCCAGGATGACGGTGGCCAGAATTTTCTGTTTGAGTGTCAGGCTTGCAAACATAGGGGTGACTCGGGAGTGTGGGCCGAAGGTTGAGCCCATATTAGCGGCCGCCGACCCGCGCCCTTGAGGCGATGCCGGCGTTTATTGCCGATTAACGTTTGCGCTCACATCAGGCCAGGACTGGATTGGCGCCGCTCATGCTCCCGGCCGGCCGACGGGATCTTGATGAAATCTCGCCAGCACAGGCAGTTGCGGTTACAGTTCCTCATCTTATAGTAGGCATCACGGCTCACTCGGCTCGCACTGGATCAATGGACAATCATATGCGCATCTTTCATCGGGGATGGACCCACCTGCTTCTGCTCTTGCTGGCGACCCTGCCTTTCATGGCGGCGGCCCAGTCCGATCGACCCAGGATCGCGCTGGTGCTGAGCGGTGGCGGCGCCAAGGGGGCGGCCCACATCGGGGTGCTCAAGGTGCTGGAAGAGAAGCGCATACCGGTCGACATAGTGGTGGGCACCAGCATGGGCTCCTACGTGGCGGGCATGTACGCCATGGGGCTCAGCGCCGAGGAGGTGGAGCGCATGACCCTCTCCATCGACTGGAACAAGGGCTATCAGGACAAGGTCGGCCGCGATGAACTCTCCCTGCGCAAGAAGCAGCAGAGCGAGAAATACCAGCTGCGTACCGACATCGGCGTCAATGGTGATTCTGTCCAGTTGCCGGACGGCTTCTTCCAGGGCCAGTCCATGGCCAGCCTGCTGCGTCACGCGACCTCCAACCTGCCGGTGCAGAAGAGTTTCGACAACCTGCCCATTCCCTACCGTGCCATGGCCACCGACATGGAAACCGTGACCCCCTTCGTGCTGGATCACGGCAGCCTCGCCAAGGCGATGCAGGCCTCCATGTCCATCCCCGGCGCCCTCAAGCCGGTGGAGTGGGAGGGGCATATCCTGGCCGACGGCGGCACTGTCAACAACATGCCGGTGGACGTGGCCAAGGCCATGGGCGCCGACATCGTCATCGCGGTGGACATAGGTGCCAAGCTGCGCACCCGCGAGTCGCTGAAGTCGGGGCTGGCGATGATCGATCAGCTCACCACCTACATGACCCAGGTCGGTACCGACAAGCAGAAGGCCCTGCTGGGGCCCAAGGATGTGCTGCTCAGCCCCGAGTTCGGCGACATGGGCATCGCCGATTTTGCCCGCATGCCTGAGGGGATCCGGGTCGGGGAGGTGGTGGCCAACCGTGCCTCTAGCCAGCTCGATGCCCTGTCGCTCTCGCCGGAACGCTATGCCGATTACCGCAACCAGAAGTTGAGCCGCCGCGCCGAGCGCAGCGGTCAGCCGGCCTACTACATCGACAAGGTGGAGATCGTCAACAAGTCGCGCCTCTCCGACGACACTGTGCGCGCCATGCTCAAGGTGCGCCCGGACAAGGTGCAGACCTATGAGAGCCTGGAGGCGGGCATCCGCCGGCTCTATGCGCTGGAGTCGTTCGATCGCATCACCTATGAGGTGGAGGAGCGGAGCGGTGAGAACGTGCTGGTGGTCAATGCCAGCGAGAAGAACTGGGGGCCGGGTTATCTCAACTTCCAGCTCGGCTTCTCCGATGATTTCGAGAGCACCTCCAACTACAACGTCGGCATGTCCTACAACCTGACCAACGTCAATGACTGGGGGGCCGAGTGGCTGACCGAGGCTTCCTTGGGCACGGCCAAGCACCTCAAGACCGACTTCTACACCCCGCTCGAGCCCTCCCAGACCTTCTTCGGCGAGGCGAGTCTGGCCTATGACAAGACCCAGCGCCGGGTCTTCTTCCCGGAGGATGAGGTGCAGACGTCCGGCGTGAGCTACCTGGACTCGGAGTACAGCTTCACCAGCGTGGATCTCTCCGTCGGCTGGAACCGTCAGCCCTGGAGCCGGCTGTCCCTGGGGCTGGAGGGCAAGGTGGGCAGCGTCGATATTCAGAACCTGTCCGATGCGGATGCGGATGCCTCCTCCTGGGGACCCTATGTCCGCTTCGAGCACGATACCCTCGACAGTCGCTACTTCCCCTACGAGGGGATCTACTGGGACATCAAGGGCGGCTACTCCCACATCAAGGTCGAACCGACCAATGCGCCGACCGAAAATACCGAGGGGATCAACTATCACCTGGCGCTGATCAAGCCCTGGTCATGGGGGCGACACAGCCTCAACCTGATGCTGGAAGGGGGCGGATCCACCTCGGAGGAAGAGGTACCGTTGTTCGTGCAGGATCTCGGCGGCCTGTTCCGGTTGTCCGGCTTCCAGCACTACCAGCTGAGCGGCCGCTACAGCCTGTTCAGCGGTCTGCGCTACATCTATCGGGTGGCGGACAACGACTTCGGCGCGGTCAAGGCACCGCTGTTCCTCGGCGGCTCCCTCGAGCAGGGCGGGGTCTGGGACAAGGGCGCGGACATCAGCCTGGAGTCCTCCTACACCGCCGGCTCCGTCTATGTGGGGGTGGAGAGCTTCCTCGGCCCCATCTTCCTCGGTTATGGCGTGGCGGAGGGGGGGCACGACATGTTCTATCTGCAATTGGGCACCACCTTTGAATAAGGGCTAAATGCTGCTTTTTTGTTAACTCTGGTCGGGTGTGTTTTTTGTACTTTTAAAAAACCTGAACAAGGTTAGATGGTTATGTTGATTTGATGAATAAGTGAACAGGGTTTGGATTTTACTTACTCGTTAAAACTTATATAGTGGGGGGCACCCTACGGGTGTCCCGCAAGGACGATCGCCGCGAGCTTGGGCGAACCCCAAAAAAAAGACCAAAGAGGAATTAGTCGTGCTTGAAACCTACCGTAAACACGTCGCAGAACGTGCCGCCGAGGGCGTGGTTGCCAAACCTCTGGATGCAGAGCAAGTCGCCGCCCTGGTTGAACTGCTCAAGAACCCGCCCGCCGGTGAACAAGATTTTCTGAAAGAACTGTTGTCCTCCCGAATTCCACCTGGTGTTGATGAAGCGGCCTATGTGAAGGCCGGTTTCCTCACCGCCGTCGCCAAGGGCGAGGCGCACTCCCCGATCCTGACCGCGGCCGAAGCCGTCGAGTTGCTCGGCACCATGCAGGGTGGTTACAACATCCAGCCGCTGATCGATCTGCTGGATGATGCCGAGCTGGCCCCTCTTGCTGCCAAGGGCCTCTCCCACACCCTGCTGATGTTCGACTCCTTCCACGACGTGGAAGAGAAGGCCAAGGCCGGTAACGCGCATGCCCAACGGGTGCTGCAATCCTGGGCCGATGCCGAGTGGTTCCTGAACCGCCCGGCCCTGGCCGAGAAGATCACCGTCACCGTGTTCAAGGTGACCGGTGAGACCAACACCGACGACCTGTCTCCGGCGCCGGATGCCTGGTCCCGTCCCGACATCCCGCTCCATGCCCTGGCCATGCTGAAAAACGCCCGCCCCGGCATCACCCCGGACAAAGACGGTGTGATAGGCCCGGTCAAGGCCATCGAAGAGCTCAAGCAGACCGGCTTCCCGCTGGCCTACGTCGGTGACGTGGTCGGTACCGGCTCTTCCCGCAAGTCCGCCACCAACTCGGTGCTCTGGTTCATGGGCGACGACATTCCGTTCGTGCCGAACAAGCGTGCCGGTGGCGTCTGCCTCGGCGGCAAGATCGCCCCCATCTTCTTCAACACCATGGAAGATGCCGGCGCCCTGCCCATCGAGGTGGATGTCTCCAAGCTGGAGATGGGCGATGTGATCGACATCTTCCCCTATGAGGGCAAGATCACCCGCCACGGCACCGATGAGGTGCTGGCCGAGTTCACCCTCAAGACCGAGGTGCTGATCGACGAGGTGCGCGCCGGTGGCCGTATCCCGCTGATCATCGGCCGCGGTCTGACCGACAAGGCGCGCGAGGCGCTGGCGCTGCCGTTCTCCACCGTGTTCCGTCGCCCTGTGCCTGTGGCCGACACCGGCAAGGGTTACACCCTGGCCCAGAAGATGGTGGGCAAGGCCTGCGGCGTGCAGGGCATCCGTCCCGGCACCTACTGCGAGCCCCGCATGACCACGGTCGGTTCCCAGGACACCACTGGCCCGATGACCCGCGATGAGCTGAAAGACCTGGCCTGCCTCGGCTTCTCCGCCGATCTGACCATGCAGTCCTTCTGCCACACCGCCGCCTATCCGAAGCCCATCGACGTGCAGACCCACCACACCTTGCCGGACTTCATCATGAACCGCGGCGGCGTCTCCCTGCGTCCCGGTGACGGCGTCATCCACTCCTGGCTGAACCGCATGCTGCTGCCGGACACCGTGGGCACCGGTGGTGACTCTCACACCCGTTTCCCCATCGGGATCTCCTTCCCGGCGGGCTCTGGTCTGGTGGCCTTCGCCGCCGCCACCGGCGTGATGCCGCTGGACATGCCGGAATCCGTGCTGGTGCGCTTCAAGGGCGAGCTGCAACCGGGCATCACCCTGCGTGACCTGGTCCATGCCATCCCCTATGCCGCCATCCAGCGCGGCCTGCTGACCGTGGAGAAGGCGGGCAAGAAGAACATCTTCTCCGGCCGTATCCTCGAGATCGAGGGGCTGCCGACCCTGAAGGTGGAGCAGGCGTTCGAGCTGGCCGATGCCAGCGCCGAGCGCTCCGCCGCCGGTTGCACCATCAAGCTGGATGAGGCACCGATCATCGAGTACCTCAAGTCCAACATCGTCATGCTGAAGTGGATGCTGTCCGAAGGCTACGGCGACGTGCGCACCATCACCCGCCGTATCAGGGGGATGGAGGAGTGGTTGGCCAATCCGGTGCTGATGGAGGCGGACAAGGATGCCGAGTACGCCGAAATCATCGAGATCGATCTCGCCACCATCAAGGAGCCCATCCTGTGTGCGCCGAACGATCCGGACGATGCCCGCCTGCTGAGCGACGTGGCTGGCTGCCAGATCGATGAGGTGTTCATCGGCTCCTGCATGACCAACATCGGCCACTTCCGCGCCGCCGGCAAGCTGCTCGAGAAGTACCAGGGCGAGCTGCCGACCCGTATGTGGATAGCCCCGCCCACCAAGATGGACAAGGATCAGCTGACCGAAGAGGGCTACTACGGCATCTTCGGCCGGGTCGGTGCCCGCATCGAGATCCCGGGCTGCTCCCTGTGCATGGGTAACCAGGCGCGGGTTGCGGAGGGGGCTTCCGTGGTCTCCACCTCCACCCGTAACTTCCCGAACCGTCTGGGCAAGGGTGCCAACGTCTACCTGGCCTCCGCCGAGCTGGCTGCGGTTGCCGCCATCACCGGCAAGATCCCGACCGTGGCGGAGTACCTGCAGTACGCCAAGGCGCTGGATGCCACCGCGGCCGACACCTATCGCTACCTCAACTTCAACGAGATCGCCTCCTATACCAAGAAGGCCGATGCGGTGATCTTGCAGCAAGCGGTGTAAAGCTGGGCGCCGACGCGGCGCACGCAGTCTGATAAAAAGCCCCGGTCCATGTCGGGGCTTTTTCATGGCGCCAAGCAGGATGAGATGCCTCAGGATCCTGCGGCCTGACGCTGGCGAGATAAGGGGGAGGGGAACGCCCCCATGCCCCGCCATCCCCTCGACGCATTTCTCTCTTTATTGAGTAAAAACTGATCTGGTTCGTGAGCGCAACGGATCGGCCGCTGTATCATGCCCCGCTTTTTTGGCTGCGACTCTGGGCCTCATGCCGGCAAGGTGCCGATGTCATGGGGCTGGTCGTTCTATCCGCCTCATTCCTGGATGGTCAGACAATGTTTCTATTGGGATTAGATGCCGCGCGCCCCTGCTGGCGGCTGTTATGTGCCTTGCTGGTGTTTGCGCTCCCGACCTCGGTGGGCCTGTGGGAGCTGCACAGCAACTATCTGCACACCCTGGACAAGCAATCCGAGCTGGCCGCCACCAAGGCGGTACGCCTGATGGAGGCGATGCTGCATCATGCCGAGGGGGCCAACAGAAACATCTTCCCGCTGATCAGGCACCCCTGCAAAACCTCGCTGCTGACGTTGCGCAGGGAGGTCACGCTGGCCCCTTTCGTCCGTAGCGCCAGCCTCATCAACGACTACGGGGTCTACTGCAACTCGCTGTTCGGGGATGTGCACTGGGAGGACGATGTCGGTGCCTACAGCGGGGGCTTCCTGCGCCTGCTGTCGGGCAACCCGGTCAGGGCCAATCACCCCATGCTGGCGGTGCGCACCGAATCGCAGGATGGGGCCGTGCTCAGCACCATCGACAGCGAATACCTGAAGCTGATGCTGGCCCTGAGTGCCCCGGTCTCGGGGGAGGTGCAGCTGCATGTGGGCAACGCCTGGCTGGATGAGAAGGGGCACCTGATGGAGGGCTATCACAGATTGCCGACCCTGGCGGTGCACAAGCTCAAGTCCGAGCACTATCCGCTCTCCGTCTATGCCGGTTTCGAACTGCCCTCCATCTGGGGGGCGCTGTGGCATGTCAGGCACCTGACCATCCTGATGCTGCTGGGCTTCTCGCTGTGCATCTCGC
Organism: Aeromonas sp. sif2433; assembly: GCF_019218705.1. Lineage (NCBI taxonomy): Bacteria > Pseudomonadati > Pseudomonadota > Gammaproteobacteria > Aeromonadales > Aeromonadaceae > Aeromonas > Aeromonas sp. sif2433. The sequence continues at coordinate 193,700 of NZ_JAHUXD010000007.1, read as the reverse complement.
TGCTGGTGTGGTGGCTGCTGGGGCGGCCACGCTCCATGGAGGGGGAGCTGAAGCGGGCGCTGCGGGCGCGGGAGTTCGTGCCCTATCTGCAACCCCTGGTGACCAGTGGCGACGGCAAGGTGATGGGGGCCGAGGTGCTGATGCGCTGGCAGCACCCGAGCTCTGGTCTGATCCGCCCCGACCTGTTCATTCCCCAGGCCGAGGAGTGCGGGGTGATAGTCCCCATGACCAGCCAGCTGATCCAGGCGGTGGCCGTGCAACTGGCGGCCCGGCAGGACAAGCTGCCGGACGGCTTCCATGTTGGACTCAACATCAGTGCGGCCCATTGCCGGGATCTCTCCCTGCTGGAGGAGTGCCGCGGCTTCCTCGCGCACTTCATCCCGGGCCGGGTGGTGCTGGTGCTGGAGCTGACCGAGCGCGAGCTGCTGGTGGCGGACGCGCACACGCTCTCCCTGTTCAAGCAGCTGGACGAGATGGGGGTCAAGCTGGCGGTCGATGACTTCGGCACCGGCCATTCCAGCCTCCTCTATCTGCAGCAGTTCCACGTGGACTATCTCAAGATCGATCGCTCCTTCATCGGCCGGATCGGCACCGAGTCCCTCTCCGAACACATAGTGGACAATGTCATCGATCTGGGCTCGCGGCTGGGGCTGGCGCTGGTGGCGGAAGGGGTCGAGACCGAGGCGCAGGCCGATTATCTGCGCGACAAGGGGGTCGACTATCTGCAGGGCTACCTGTTCGGTCAGCCGATCCCGCTGCCGCAGTTCTGCGCCGAGCTGCAGCCGGAAGCCGGGTCGGCGGCGCCGAGGCTCGCGGATCTTGCCTAGGGGCGCCTCATGGCGCCCACCAGAACATCTTCGTGTGGTTGTTTTTTGTACGGTTAGGCCTGGGTTCAGTTTCTATCGTTAACATGGCGGTCCTTGTGCAGCAGGACCACCCATGACCTATTCCCCCGCGTTCGACACGGCTCGGCCCTGGCTGCGTCTGACCATCACCTTGCTGGTATTCACACTGCCCATGCTGCTCGGCAGCTGGGCGTTGTACAACCGTTATCAGGCGGGTCTGTTGCTGGAGTCCAATCAGGCGGCGGATCGCGCCATGACCATGCTGGAAAACATGCTGGGGCATGCCAAGGAGGCCAACCGCAATGCGTTGCCGCTGCTGGGCAAGCCCTGCGAAGCCGTGCTGTTTGACCTGAGGGAGAAGGCGGCCATGGAGTCTTTCATCCGCTCGGTCAATCTGGCGCACGAGGGCAACATCTACTGCACCTCCTTCTTCGGCTCCTATCAGATGCCCTATGCGGCGGAGAAATACAGCCAGGGGCAGCTGCTGCTGAGCAACAGCAGCCCCGTTCGCAATGGTCACCCCTTCCTGGCGGTGCGGGCCGTGCAGGGGGAGGCGTCCACCCTGGCGCTGATCGATGGCGACTACCTCAGCTTCATCCTGAGCCTTCATATTCCCTCCCTCGAGCTGATGCTGAACGTCGGTAGCCACTGGCTCGACGAGCAGGGCAACTTCTTCAGCGAGGCCCCCGCCCTGTCCGGCGAGGCCCATGTCATGCTGCACTCGCAGGATTATCCCCTCGCCATTTACGTGGGGCAGAAGTTTTCCACCAGCTGGCAAGGGTTGTTGCAGCACCGTTGGTTTGGACTGCTGGTGCTGACGGGGATCTGCATCGGCTTTGCCCTGCTCATGTGGTGGCTGCTGAGTCGTCCTCGCTCCCCGGCCAACGAGCTGGCGCGCGCCCTGCAGGCGCGGGAATTTGTCCCCTTCCTGCAGCCCCTGGTGTCGACCGATGGCGAGCGGATCATGGGGGCCGAGGTGCTGATGCGCTGGCAGCATCCGAACGCGGGCCTGATCCGCCCGGACCTGTTCATTCCCCAGGCGGAGGTCAGCGGTCTGATCGTGCCCATGACCAGCCTCATCATGGCGGAGGTGGGCCAGCGGCTGGCCGCCGAACAGCGGCGTCTGCCCGAAGGTTTTCACATCAGCTTCAACATCAGCGCGGCCCATTGCCGCGACTACATCCTGCTGAGGGAGTGTCGCGAGTTTCTCGCCCGCTTCGAGCCGGGCAAGGTGGTGCTGGTGCTCGAGCTGACCGAGCGTGAGCTGCTGGTGGCGGATCCCCATACCCTCTCGCTGTTCAGGCAACTGAACGAGATGGGGGTCAGGCTGGCCATGGATGACTTCGGCACCGGCCACTCCAGCCTGGTCTATCTGCAGCAATTCAATGTGGACTACCTCAAGATCGATCAATCCTTCATCGGCCGGATCGGCACCGAATCCCTGTCCAAGCACATAGTCGACAACGTGATCGATCTCGGTAGCCGGCTCGGACTGACCCTGATCGCCGAAGGGGTCGAGACCCGCCAGCAGGCGAATTATCTCAAGGGCAAGGTGACCTACCTGCAGGGCTATCTGTTCGGTCGCCCGGTGCCGCTCCGGCAGTTTTGTGCGATGCTGCGGGCGGAGGCGGCCAGCCGGGTCATGTCGCTCGCCAGCTGATCGCGCTTGGGCCTTGCGATGGCCGCCAGCATCCCCGCTTTGCACGGGTCAGGCCTTCGTTATCCACCCCCTCGACTGTAGGGGCTTGTTTTTCATGCCTTGCGGCTCACTTTTCGGTAGAATTGACGCTCATTTTGAAGTCAGATGAGGCGCGGTATGACGGTCAGGTTCCAGGCATTTCACAGCATCAAGGCGATTGGCAATCGAGAGGTGCTGTTCAACTGGTCCAGGACCAACCCCCTCGGTGCGCTGGAGCAGGTGTGGCGCCCGACCAGCCGCGACCAGCTGCAACGCCTGCTGCGTGAACATCCCGAGCGCAAGCTGCGGCTGATCGGCTCAGGGCTCTCCTTCGAACCCATTCACAGCGTCTATGCCGAGGGCAGCCAGGCGCTGCTGGTGGACTTGCATCATCTGCGTGGCCAGCTCAGCAAGACAGAAGAGAGCGTCACCTATCAGGCGGGGACGCCGCTCGATACCGTCTATGGGGATCTCATCGCCATGGAGCGGATGCTGCCCGCCTCGCCGGGGGTCATCGGCATCCAGACCCTGGGGGGCGCGCTCAGCACCGGCACCCACGGCCAGGGGCTGCACCAGTCCGCCCTGTGCGATGCGGTGGAGGCCATGACCCTCATGCTGGCCAATGGCGACCTCATCCGGGTTGATCGCACCGACCCGCGCTTCGGCGCCTTCGTGATGGGCATGGGGATGCTCGGCATACTGCTCGACGTCACCCTGCGCACGGTGCCAAACCGCATCATGCGCTGCACCAAGTTCACCACCGACTACCCCTTCCTGCTGGAGCACAACGAGCGGCTCAACCGCGAGCACGGCTTCGTGAAGAGCTGGTGGTTCGCCTGGACCGGCGAGAGCCACATCTGGCTGGTGGATCCGGCCAGTGACGAGGAGGTCGAGCGTTACCGCGCCGCGGGCAGCGAGCCGCTGCTGCTGGAGGGGGACATAGATGCCCGCATGAATGCCACCATAGATGCCACCCTGCAGAAGATGGCCAAGGACACCAAGGACGAGGCGCGGCTCGGGGAGCACTTCGAGACGGTGCGCCGCTTCAAGGACGCCTCCGATCTGGTGGGTAACGTCTACCAGATCCTCTGCAAGGGGATACCGGCGCCCCAGATCAACTGCGAGGTGGCGGTGCCGCTGCACCGCATGGCCGAGGCGCTGGAGATCCTGCAGCGCTGGCAGCAGGCCAACCCCGGCGTGCTGCATTACCCCTTTATCCTGCGTTGCACCGGCCCCTCCGAGGCCTGGCTCAGCGCGGCCTATGACCAGTCGGTGTGCTGGGTCGGCTTCCTGGTCTATCTGGCGGCGGATGGCACCTTCGTCAATGGCTCCATGGAGCAGATGCGCGAGCTGCAACAACTGTTGGTGCCGCTCGGCGGCATTCCCCACTTCGGCAAGCACCTGGCGATGGATCTCTACGACTTCCCGGCCCTGCTGCCGCGCTGGCACGACTTCCTGGCCCTCAAGGCCGAGCTCGATCCCTGCGGCCGGTTCGAAAACCGCTGGCTCGCCGATCTGTTTGCCAACCGGTGAGGCGCTAACATGACCGATATGCAAGATACCCGCATTCCCGTCACCCTGCTGACCGGCTTCCTCGGCAGCGGCAAGACCACCTTGCTCAACCACTGGGTCAAGCAGCCTGAGCTCGGCGAATGCGCGGTGCTGATCAACGAGTTCGGCTCTGTGGGGCTGGATCATCATCTGGTGCAGCAGGTGGACGAGCAGGTGGTGCTGCTCGATTCCGGCTGCATCTGCTGCTCGGTGCAGGGCTCCCTGGTGGAGGCGCTGCAGGGGCTGTTTATGAAGGCCATCCAGCGCAAGATCAAACCCTTCAAGCGGCTCATCATAGAGACCACCGGGCTGGCGGATCCGGCCCCCGTGCTGTTCACCCTGAAGGAGGAGGGCTTCATCGCCCAGCGTTACCGCTTCGATGGCATAGTCACCGTAGTGGATGCCGGCCATATCGAGCAGCAGCTCGGCCAGCAGTACGAGGCGGTCAAGCAGGTGGCGCTGGCGGATCTGCTGGTGGTGAGCAAGGGCGACCTGGTGGAGGCCGAGGTGCTGGCGCGGGTGGAAGCCCAACTGGCACTGCTCAACCCGGCGGCGCCGATCCAGCGGGTGAGCAATGGCGAGCTGTCGCCGACCGTGCTGGAGAAGCTCGGCGCCTACAACGAGGCGGCGGGGCGCGATGTGCGCCAGCTGCTGGCCTGGCTGCGCACCGAATCCCCAAAGCAGGGGCTGGCCTCGCCACTGCAGCCGAGGATGACGCCGGTCGCGGCCAGGGTGGGCACCGCCACCCCGACCCACTTCGAGCACGGCAACATCGAGAGCTTCTCCCTGCGCATCGGCGAGCCTCTCAGGCCGTCTCGCCTGCTGGCGGCGATCGATGCGGTGCAGGCCCAATACGGCGATGCCCTGCTGCGGCTCAAGGGGATACTGCTGCTGGAGGGAGAGAGTCAGCCGGTGGTGATCCACGGCGTCCACGGCCAGCTCTATCCGCTGCAGACCCTGGGGGAGTGGCCGGAAGGGCGGGCCCAGTCCAGGCTGGTGTTTATCGTCAAGAGCCGGGACAAGGCCGGGATCGAGACCCTGTTCCTCGAGACTCTCAAGGCACCTGAGCCCACGCTCGAAGAGCAGCTCAGAGCCATGCTCGGCCAGCCGGATGCCTGATATCCTGATGTGACCCGCCCCCGTTTTCAAAAAGCGAGTGCGGGTCTCTTTTTAGGTCAAGACAACAAGGAGAGGTTGCTGCCCATGCCCGAACACTCGCACCTGGTTACCCCTGCCCAACGCAAGTGGCTGCCCCTGCTGACCGCGGTCGGCTTCTTCATGCAGACACTCGATGGCACCATACTCAACACCGCCCTGCCCAGCATGGCCGCGGCGTTGGGGGAGAGCCCGCTGCAGATGCAGTCGGTGATCATCGCCTACATGCTGACGGTGGCGCTGCTCATTCCCGCCTCCGGCTGGCTGGCGGACAGATTCGGCACCCGCCGCGTCTACCTGGCGGCCATATTGCTGTTCACCCTGGGTTCCCTGGCCTGCGCCGCGGCCAACAGCCTGCCCATGCTGGTCGCCGCCCGGGTGCTGCAAGGGGTGGGGGGAGCTTTGCTGATGCCCATAGGGCGCCTCGCCGTGCTGCGGGTCTACAGCAAGCATGAGCTGCTGCGGGTGATGTCCTTCGTCACCATCCCGGGTTTGCTGGGGCCGTTGCTCGGCCCGGCGCTGGGGGGCTGGCTGGTGGAGGTGGCGAGCTGGCACTGGGTGTTCCTCATCAACCTGCCGGTGGGGGTGATAGGTTTCATCGCCAGCTGGAGTTTCATGCCGGATCTGCGCCAGCATACCGCCCGCTTCGACTGGCAGGGCTTTGTGCTGTTCAGCGCCGGCATGGTGCTGGTCTCGGTCGGCCTGCAGGGGCTGGGTGAGCACAGCATCTCCACCGGTTGGGCGCTGTTTGCGGTGCTGTTTGGCCTGGCGGCCATGGCGAGTTACTGGCTCTATGCGGCCAACACCGAGCAGCCGCTGTTCAGCCTGGCGCTGTTCCAGACCTCGACCTTTGCCATCGGCATCTGGGGCAACCTGTTTGCCCGCCTCGGCAGCGGCGCCATGCCCTTCCTCACCCCGCTGTTCCTGCAGCTGGGGCTGGGCTTCTCGCCGAGCAAGGCGGGCATGACCATGATCCCCACGGTGATCGGCGCCATGCTGACCAAGACCCTGGTCAACAAGCTGATCCCCAAGGTGGGTTATCGCCGCATCCTGATCGTCAACACCCTGGCGCTGGGGGTGCTGATCGCCAGCTTCTCCCTCATCGACAACCAGGTGCCGCACTGGCTGCTGCTGGCCTGGCTGATGGTGTTCGGCGCCATCAACTCGCTGCAATTCTCCGCCATGAATACCCTGACGCTGCAGGACTTGAGCGCCGACCATGCCAGCAGCGGCAACGGCCTGCTGTCGGTGGTGATGCAGCTCTCCATGAGCCTGGGGGTGGCCATCGCCGCCAGCCTGCTCGGGCTATTCTCCGCCGGGCAGCCGGCAGAGGGCAGTGAGCAGTGGCTGGGTGGCTTCCACCTGACCTATCTCTGCATCGGCCTGATGTCCATGCTGGCGGCGCTGATCTTCGCCCAGCTGGCCAGGAAGGAGCAGGGGTGAGCGGGGCCTCGCGGCCCCGTTCGGTCAGATGAAAAGCAGTGATCAGGCCTGCGCCACGGGCAGGTAGCTGACCTGGCAGGGCAGGGCCGCCAGCAGGGTGGTCAGGTGCTCGGTCGCCAGCAGGAAGGTCTGCTCCGGGTGGCCCGGGGTCCAGGTGAAGGCGTGGTGGGCCAGCAGGGCGGAGTCCACCAGCAGCGGGATGTCGGCACGGGGCAGGAAGGGGCAGACGGCCCCCGGCAGGCAGCCGATCTCCGCCTGCATCTCCTGTGGTGTGCAGATGGAGGGCTTGGCCCCCAGGCTGGCCTTGACCGCCTTGTTATCCAGCCGCCCGTCCCTGTGGGTCAGCAGCAGGGCGAAGCGGCCATCCTTGAACTTGAGGAACAGGGTCTTGCTGAATTCCGCCTGCCAGCCGAGGCGTGCCTTGACCCGCTCGTCGGTGGCGTAATCCAGGATGGGTTCGTGTTGATAGCGCTGGTGGGGCAGAGTGCTCAGCAGCTGGCAGTTGAAGTCGTGAATGGTATCGAGTGGCATTGTGGTCTCCGGTATCAGGGCCATGCTGCCAGTCGCCGGGGCTTGGGCCCAATCACTCTTTCTGATGGCCGATAAGCACAAGGGCACCGCGAGGTGCCCTTGTGCTTCAGTGAGGCTGCAATTCGCACGCCGCCCAGTGGAAGGGAATGGGGCTGAGTCGCTGCGATGCCTTGTCGTAGCAGTGCCACAGCTCCCCCAGGGGGCGGCCATCGGTGGGATGGCGCAGGCTGGGTGCCAGCTCGGCCAGCGGCCAGAGCACGAAGGCGTTGCTGAGGATCTCGCCGCGAGGCAGTGCCACCGGATCCTCACAGACCAGATCCCCATAGAGCAGCAGGTCCAGATCCAGGGTGCGCGGGGCGAACTTCTTGGCGTCCGGCTCGCGGCCATGGGCGAACTCCACGGCCCGTAGGCGCTGGCACAGGGTCGCCAGCGGCAGCTCGGTGTCGGCGCCCACCACCAGGTTGTAGAAGGGGCGGCCGGCAAAGCCCACCGCCTCGCTCTCGAACACCTGGGAGACCTCAAGCTCGCCGAATTCGGCCTGCAGGGCATCGAGCCCGGCCCGGATGTGGCGCTCCCGCTCGATGTTGGAGCCCAGGCTGATGTAGATGCGGGTCATGCTGTCACCGCCCTGATCGTCATCGGTACGAATGCCCATCACTGGGCACTCGCGGCCGGGGTGCGGTGGCGCAGGATCTCGACGCCGACGCCGGCTGCGTTGGGCACGGCGCCCGGTTTGGTCAGCACGACCCTGACCCACTGCACCCGCTCATCGGCCAGCACCAGGGCGGCGACCTGCTCGGCCATGGTCTCGACCAGCTCGACTATGGTGCCGGCGGCGTGATCACAGATCTTGCGTGAGAGGGTGGCATAATCCAATGCCAGCTTGATATCGTCGGTTGCGGCGGCGGGGCGGTTGTCAAAGCCCATCTCGAGATCGAAACAGAGCTTCTGGCAAATGCCTTTCTCCCACTCATATACCCCTATGGTGGTCAAAACCTCGAGTCCGCGAATAAACACCTTGTCCATGACAGTACTTCTTCTTTACTCTTGATGGGCTGTGAGAACAGCGCAGGGATGCAGGTCTGGCCAGCAGATTGCTGCTGACGGTCGGTTTGGGCGACACGCTGTTGGGCAACCCCAAGCCAGAGAATGTGGCCCGCATCATACCCCATTCATATCGTGGTAAAAACGACCAAGATGACGGCCCTGACGATTTTGATGATTATTCTGGCCTATCTGGGCGGCTCGCTGTCCAGTGCCGTGCTGGTCTCCCGCATCAGGGGGCTGCCGGATCCTCGCGATCATGGCTCCCACAACCCGGGGGCGACCAATGTGCTGCGCCTCGGCGGGCGGATGGCGGCGCTGGTCGTGCTGCTGCTCGATGTGCTCAAGGGCACGGCGCCCGTCTACCTCGCCTGGTATCTGCAGATCAAGCCCATCTACCTCGGCTTCATCGGTGTGGCGGCCTGTCTCGGTCACATGTATCCCATCTTCTTTCACTTCCGGGGTGGCAAGGGCGTCGCCACGGCACTGGGTACCATGCTGCCCATCGGTTTTGCCATGGGGGGCGCGGCGATCGCCACCTGGCTGCTGGTGCTGCTGGTGAGCGGTTATTCGTCGCTGGCCTCCATCGTCACCGTACTGCTGACCCCGCTCTTCACCTACCTGCTCAAACCGGAATACACCCTGCCGGTCTCCTTGCTCTCCTGCCTCATTCTGATCCGCCATCACGAGAACATCACCCGCCTGTTGAAGGGAGAGGAATCTCGACTCTGGGGCCGTCGGGAGGTGGCTTCACCTGCGGAAGTGATAAAAACGGGCGATGCTGCGCAAAAAAGAGACGAACGAGACGGAAAGTGAAATTTCCCGTTGACCACCCGCCCTAAAATCCGTTTAATAGCGCCCACGCCCAGATAGCTCAGTCGGTAGAGCAGGGGATTGAAAATCCCCGTGTCGGCGGTTCGATTCCGTCTCTGGGCACCAAGTTTTGGTGCCATGAAGTGAAAATGTGTTCATGCACAGTGGTTTAAAGTGTGCCGGCTTAGCTCAGTAGGTAGAGCAACTGACTTGTAATCAGTAGGTCACCAGTTCGATTCCGGTAGCCGGCACCATTTGCCCAGATAGCTCAGTCGGTAGAGCAGGGGATTGAAAATCCCCGTGTCGGCGGTTCGATTCCGTCTCTGGGCACCAATTAAGGGTGATGAGATAGCGATATCTTGCATCCAAAGTACAATTCCTCCTTAGTTCAGTCGGTAGAACGGCGGACTGTTAATCCGTATGTCACTGGTTCAAGTCCAGTAGGAGGAGCCAACACAAAAGCCCAGCTGCAAAGCTGGGCTTTTTCTTTGCCTGTTTTTCACGGCTGGCTGATCTGGAGACAGGTTTGCTGGGCGCTATCGATATATCGCAGACCCCCTCTTTTTCTTGATACCGTCTTTAAAAGCCGGATCTTCGCTGGCCGAACAAGCTCTCCGACTATCCCTGGTATTGCGTCCTTCTATCGGGCTGCCGTCACCTCGCTGCAGTGATGCCCTGTATTTTGAGCCAGAACGCCTCCTGACAGGGGTTGTGGAACAGCTTGCGTGGCGGCGTGACGGGAATTGGACTGGTGATGACCTGATAACTGATCCAGCATTCGGCGCAAACCTGCTCGGAAGGCGCATCATCCTGCTCGGTCTGGCGAGAGATGACGACACCATTGGCGAACCAATAGGTCGTCTGCTGGTGCCGGATCAGGGTGCCGTTCTCGTCCTGCTCGCTATATCGCTCATGCCGCTGGCGTGTGATGGTGGCTGGCGCCGGCCGCTGATGGATGGCCTTGATATAGGTAATAAGCTGGTTCATCGCCGTTGCTTCGAGTACGGGCCTGTGGATACGCGAGCTTAACGTGCGAAGCCGGGGGCAGCAATCCCGAGAGGGGGCTGGAAAATGAGTTGGTGAGCCAGGGGGGCGGGTCGGACAAATGAGCCCGGAAGATCTATCGGGATGATGATCCGGTACCAAGGTATTTCTCTTCCTTATTCCAGTCGGTAGAACGGTAGGCTGTTAATCCATGCGCCACTGGTTCAAGTCCGGTCGGAGGAGCCAATTTCAAAAAGATCTTTGTCGCAAGACAAGGGTCTTTTTTCATGAGCTCGATAATCCCATGACTATTCACTCAGTCACCATACATCACTAACATCCCAGGGCATAAGAAGTCCGCTATTAAGTAAAAACGTTTTTCTGGTTAAAGCCGAGAAGTGCATGAAAAACAAACAGTAAAATGAGTGGTAAATAGTCTCTGCGCTTAAGGTCCTGTACATGATTTCGCCTATAGAATGGCGGCCATACATAACAAGGGCTGAACGCCCACCATTTAGCATTGATGAGGCTATACGATGAACTTACGACTGACTCCTGTCTGGATTGCACTGGCATTGGCAAGCACTGCAGCTCACGCTACCGACGACATCTATTTTGGTGCCGGTATCGGTGCCACCCACTTCAACGGCCTGAATAACGCGGCTGTCGAAGATGGTACCGAAGATGCGACTGCCACCAACCTCTTCATGGGTTACAACTTCAACGAAACCTTCGGTGCCGAACTGGGTTACCAGTACGCCGGCCGTGGCAGCACCGATGGCGAGCGCTATGAGAACCAGGGCGCCACCCTGTCCGGTATCGCCCGTCTGCCGCTGAGCGAAGATTTCTCCCTGTTCGGTGAAGCCGGTGCCTACTGGGCCCACACCGATGGTCTGGACAACAGTGACACCCGTGTCTCCCCGTTGGCCGGTATCGGTCTGACCTACAAGCTGAACGATGCGCTGGATCTGCAGGCGCGCTACCGCTACATGTGGGACGTGGCTGACCTGACCACCTCCACTGGCGAGCAGTACAAATCCAACCAGAGCGTAGCGACGCTGGAAGCGGTGTATCACCCGTTCCGTACCTCCTACGTTGAGCCCGTTGCTGCACCCGTCGTGGCAGAAGCGGCCCCTGTGGTTGTCGAGAAGAACTTTGCCCTGAACTCAGACGTGCTGTTTGCCTTTGGCAAGGCAGAACTGAAGCCGGAAGGAGTTGAAGCCCTGAACGGTCTGTATCAGCAAATCGTTGAATTCCAGCCGAAAGATGGCAGCGCCGTCGTTGTCGGTTACACCGACCGTATCGGTTCCGAGGCTTACAACCAGCAGCTGTCCGAGGCGCGTGCCCGCACCGTCGCAGACTTCCTGGTGAGCAAGGGTCTGGCCACCAGCAAGATCTCCATCGAAGGTCGTGGCGAAGCCGACCCGGTAACCGGCACCCAGTGCGATGGCATCACCGCCAAGGATCAGCTGGTCTCCTGCCTGTCCCCGGACCGTCGCGTCGAAGTCCGCGTCTCCGGCGTGCAGGAAGTACAGCAGTAATCTGACTCAGCTCAGATAATGCGAAGAGGGGATGCCATGGCATCCCCTCTTGCTTATCCGCGATGCAGACATGAAAGACGGTTGTGACGAGTGGCTCGAGAGGCGCCTGCCGTTGCATGACGAGCCATTGCTTCGCATGTCACCGCTTCGAGTCCAGCCCCAGAGCACAATTCAAGAGCCCGGCCGCAACGCCGGGCTTTTCTGTTTCTGTGGTTCCCGGTTCCTTCCTTGACGCCCGGGGAGGGGAGCAGCTTTATTTAAAGCTAGCCGTAGCGGTTGCAATGGACGGTCCGTCGAGCGATGCAACAATGATAGAGAGGAGCGCGAGCGGTATACGACGATTCACAATCCAAGCTGAAAAGGAATAACGCTATGATATTAAACCACTTATGGGGATTGTATGCCCATCCTCACACCGAATGGCATACCATAGACGAGGCGCACGACAGTTTCAGAAACAGTCTGACCCATATTCTTATCGTGGCCCTTATCCCGTCAGTCTGCGCCTATTACTCCGCCGTCCATATCGGCTGGAGCATAGGTGTAGGCGATCCCATCACCCTGACCTCGGACAGCGCCTTCATGCTGTCGGTGGCCATGTACGTGGCGCTGGTCATAGGGGTGTTTGCCTTGGCCTATCTGGCGCACTGGATGGGTCACACCTTCGGCTCTGACCCCAGCTACACGACGACACTCGAGCTGGCAGCCTATACCTCCACCCCGCTGTTCATGGTCGGGCTATCGGCCTTCTACCCCCATCTCTGGTTCGTCATGATGATCGGTCTCATCGGGCTCAGCTACTCCGTCTACCTGCTCTATGTCGGCGTCCCTATCCTGATGCACATTCCCAAGGAGCAGGGGTTCATCTATGCCAGCTCTGTGGTCACGGTCGGATTGGTGCTGCTGGTCTGCGTGCTGGCGACCACCGCCGTTCTGTGGGGCTCTGGCTTTGGCCCCGTGTTTACCTAGCGAGGCAGGGGCCTGCATCAGGTCCTTTATCGGAAATGACAAAGGCGCCTTGATGGCGCCTTTGTCATCGTTCGATACAGGTTCACTACGCCTCCGCAGGGCCCATCCCTGCCAGCTCCTCCGCCGTCATGGGCCTTAGCACCTTGCAGGGATTACCGACGGCGACCACATTGGCCGGAATATCCCTGGTCACCACTGAGCCGGCGCCGATGACGCTGTTATTGCCTATGGTGACGCCGGGGCAGATGACGACGCTGCCGCCGATCCAGACGTTGTTGCCGATCCGCACCGGCTTGCCGAACTCCACCCCTTTGATGCGCGGCGAGACGGCAACGGGATGAGCGGCGGTATATATCTGCACCCCGGGCGCCAGCAGCACGTTGTCGCCGATATGCACCTCGCACACGTCGAGGATGGTGCAGTTGACGTTGGCGTAGAAGTTCTCCCCCACAAAGATATTGGCGCCATAGTCGCAGAAGAAGGGTGGGTTGATGGCACAGGAAGCGCCGCGGCTGCCGAGCAACTCGCGCAGCAGGGCGTCCCGCTCGGGTTTCTCCTGCCAACGGGTGTTGAAGCTGTGATAGAGGCAGCGGCAGCGCTCGCGCGCCGCCTTGAGCTCGGGGTCAGCCGCATCATAGGGCTGCCCCGCCACCATCTTGTGCCACTCCTGGCCACGCTCTGGCTGAGCGCCCTGCTGCGACTGGGTTGCCACCATGGTCGTTGCCTCAGTCATCATCTACTCCACCAGCCAGATCAGGGATTCATAGGGCCGCAGCCGGCAAGACTGCAGTCGGGTCGGGCTGTCCGGGTAGTTGCCAAGCAGCAGGCGTCCCTCGCCGGCTTGCATTCCTTCGGGCAGGGCAAAGTCCGCTGGCTCGCCGTAGAAGTTGCTCACCACCAGCAGGCGTTGGCCATGCCAGCTGCGGCTATAGGCCCAGAGGCGCTCGTGGCCCGGCAGCAGCTCCTGATAATCCCCCTGAGTGAAGATGGGGTGCGCCTTGCGCAGGGCAATCAGATCCCGGTAGTGCCAGAACACCGAGTCGGCGTCGGCCAGCGCGGCCTCGGCATTGATCTCGGGGTAGTTGGCGGCAGGCTTGAGCCAGGGGGTGCCTGTCGTGAACCCGGCGTTGGGGGCCGCGCTCCACTGCATGGGCGTGCGGGAGTTGTCCCGCGACTTAGCGCCGAGAATGGCGAGGATCTCCGCCTCTGGCACCCCTTCGCCCTGCTTGATGGCGAAGATGTTGCGACTCTCCACATCCTGATAGTCATGGATGCTGCCATAGCCGGGGTTGATCATGCCGATCTCCTCCCCCTGATAGATGTAGGGGGTGCCCTGCAGGCCGTGCAGCGTGCTGGCCAGCATCTTGGCGGCCGCCACTCTGTGCTCGCCCTCGTCGCCGAAGCGGGAGACGATGCGCGGCTGATCGTGGTTGCACCAGAACAGGGCCGACCAGGCCTTGCCGTGCATGCCGCTCTGCCAGTGGTTGAAGATGCGCTTGAGCTCGAGGAAATCGAAGGGGGCCTTGGTCCACTTGTCACCGTTTGGGTAGTCGACCTTCAGATGATGGAAGTTGAACACCATGGAGAGCTCGGAGCCATCCAGCGCGCCGTAGCGCTGGCAGTGCGCCAGCGAGGTGGAGGACATCTCGCCCACCGTCATGGCGCCCACCGGGGCGAAGACATCGCGGCTGATATCCTGCAGGAATTCGTGAATGCGTGGCCCGTCGGTGTAGAAGCGGCGGCCATCGCCCAGGTCGTCGTTCGGGAAGGCCTGATCCTTGGAGATGAGGTTGATGACGTCTAACCGGAAGCCATCGACCCCCTTGTCGGCCCAGAAGTGAATGACCTTCTTCACCTCGGCCCGCACCGCCGGATTCTCCCAGTTCAGATCCGCCTGCTCGCGGGCAAACAGATGCAGATAGTACTGGCCGGTGGCGGGGTCCAGCTCCCAGGCGCTGCCGCCAAACTTGGACTGCCAGTTGTTCGGCACGCCGCCCGCCACAGGATCTTGCCAGATGTAGTAGTCGCGATAGGGGCTGTGTTTATCCCCCATGGCGGATTTGAACCAGGCGTGTTCGGTGGAGGTGTGGTTGACCACTATGTCCATCACTATGCGGATGCCGCGCTCGTGGGCGGCCGCCAGCAGCGCCTCGAAATCGGCCATGGTGCCGTAGGCGGGATCGATCGCCAGGTAGTCGGCGATATCGTAGCCGTTGTCCACTTGGGGGGAGACGTAGACCGGGGTCAGCCAGAGGGCATCTATCCCTAAGGTCTTGAGGTAGTCGAGGCGGGCCATGATCCCCTTGAGATCGCCGGTGCCGCGGGCGCCGGAATCCTGAAAGCTCTTGGGGTAGATCTGGTAAATCACGGCACTCTGCCACCAGGGAGTCTGTTTCATGGTCGGGTCGCTCATCTTGTTGAAACGGGTAACGGATTGAAAAAGGACGATAAAAAGGGCGGAGCCTGGGCTCCGCCTCTGTGCCAGCCACTTAGGCGGCAGTCAGCTCCAGCTTGCCGGCCGCCTGCTGGCGTTTGTAGACCAGCAGGGTCAGCGCCAGGGGCACCACTATGGCCACCAGCATGGCGACGGCATAGATGGCCCAGTACTGCGGCTGGATGGAGAGGATGCCCGGCAGACCGCCGACCCCTATGCCATTGGCCATCACCCCGGCGAAGCCGCAGATGAGGGCCGCGCAGCTCGAGCCCACCATGGCGCACAGCATGGGGAACTTGTACTTGAGGTTGATGCCGTACATGGCCGGCTCGGTCACGCCGAGATAGGCTGAGATGGCGGCAGGCACCGAGATCTCCCGCTCGTTCTCCTTGCGGCTGATCAGGATGATGCCCACCACCGCAGACGCCTGGGCGATGTTGGACAGTGCGATCAGCGGCCAGATCGGGGTGCCGCCCATGCTCTGCATCAGCTGCAAGTCCACCGCGTTGGTGGTGTGGTGGATGCCGGTAATGACCAGGGGGGCGTAGAGGAAGCCGAACAGGGCCGCGCCTATGGGAGCGAAGGAGCCGGTCATGGCGGCCTTGGCGGCGAAGCCGACGCCCTCACCAATCCAGCGACCGAAGGGGCCGATCAGGGTGTGGGCCAGGATCACCGCCAGCAGCAGGGAGATGAAGGGCACTATCACCAGGTAGAGATAGGCCGGGATGATGCGCTTGAGGTTGGTCTCGATATAGGCGAGCGCCACCCCCGCCAGCAGGGCCGGAATGACCTGGGCCTGATAGCCCACCTTCTCGATGACGAACAGACCGAAGTCCCACACCTCGGGCACCTGCTGGCCGATGGCGTAGGCATTCATCAGTTGCGGAGAGACGAGCGTGATCCCCAGCACTATCCCCAGGATCTCGGAGCCCCCCATCTTCTTCACCGCGGACCAGCAGACGCCGACCGGCAGGAAGTGGAAGATCGCCTCACCCAGCAGCCAGAGGAAGGCGTGCACCTGGGCCCAGAACTGGCTGATCTCGGTGAGGGTCTTGCCATCGAACATCTTGATGTCGCCGATGACGTTGCGAAACCCCAGGATCAGACCGCCGGTGATGATGGCGGGCAGCAGCGGCACGAAGATCTCCGCCAGGTGGGAGATGCCACGCTCCAGCGGGTTCATGTTGTGGCGCGCCGCCTGCTTGGCGGCATCCTTGCTGGCACCGCTGACCCCGATCTCCTCGGTGAGCGCCTTGTACCACTGCTCCACCTCGTTGCCGATGACCACCTGGAACTGTCCGCCCTGGGTGAAGCTTCCCTTCACCGCCGGTATGGTCTCGATGGCCTTGGAGTCGGCCTTGGCCGGGTCATTGAGCACGAAGCGCAGCCGGGTCAGGCAATGGCTTACGGTGGCGATGTTCTCCTTGCCGCCGATCTTGTCGATAAGCTGGGCCAGATGTTGTGCGTTGATCTTGGACATGAGTCTTCCCTCTGTGACTCTATTGAGTTTGGTATGCATCACCCTGTAGGGCCAGCCTGCTGGCCCAAGTGTTCTTGGTATAGTTCCTATTTAGCATGCTACCAATCGCTCCCGACAGAAATGGGAACGTTCCCATTTCGTGGTGAGAGTCACAGAATGTGCGAATTTCGCTCAGCAACGAGTGATGAGGCTCACAACAGCTGGCAGGGGGCTATGGTGGCTTGCGGCGATCTGTCCTGCTCGATCTGACCGAGCAGCTGGCGTGCGGCTTGCTCCCCCGCGCCCTTGTAGCCGAGATCCAGGCTGAGGGCGTTGGGAAACAGGAAGCTGAGCAGGGGATTGTTGCCAAGGCCGGTCACCAGCACCTCGCCGCGGCCTTGCTCCTGCAGGTATTTGGCCGCGCCCATGGCGAGGGTATCGCTGGCGCAGACCAGCGCCTGGGTGGTGGGGGTGAGCAGCTCGGCCGCCAGCCGATAACCGCTCTGCAGGCTGAGATCCCCGAGCGCGGAGCGCGGTAGGCGACCCTGTTCCCGGCAGTAGGCCAGATAGGCATCCAGCCGACGCTGGCCGGTGGTGAGATCCGAGGCATCCACCCCGAGGTAGGCGATGTCGCGGGCGCCGCGTGCTTCCAGCTGTGTCAGCATGGTGCGCACCGCCCCCCCATCGTCGAAGCAGACCGAGGAGAAACCGGGGTATTCGCGGGCCACCAGCACCAACCTCTCTCGCAGCGGTGTCATGGCGGCATAGTCGAGATCGTTGAAGGCAAACAGGATGATGCCATCCACCCCGCGCCGCGCCAGCACGGCCAGGTGTTCGCTCACCTTGTCGGGGGAGAACTTGCTCTCCATCAGCACGGCGTCGTAGCCGCGGGCGTAGAGGGTCTCCAGCATGCCGCGCACCGCCTGGTTTTCCGAGCTGGAATCGAGCCGGGAGACGATGATGCCCACCACCTGCTGACTCTGGTTGCGCATGGCCCTGGCCGACTTGCTCGGCACGAAGCCGTGCAGGGCGATGACCTGCTCCACCCGCTCGCGGGTCTGTGGCTTGACCTTGGGATCCTGATTGAGCACCCGGGAGACGGTCGACTTGCCGACGCCACAGAGACGGGCGATGTCGAGGATGGTCAGTTTCTTTTCCATAGGTCGGGTGCTTTCCACATCAGGGCTGCGAGGTCATTGCCCACATTGTTGTGATTAACCCCTGTGAATACAAGCCCATGGCGTTAGAATGGCGGCTCTTCCCCTCTCCATTCCGGCTGGCGGCCTGCCGCTCGCATCGCACAGGACGCGCATCATGGATCTGTTGGCAAGTCTGCACTTCTCCCTCTCCATCACGGGCCCCATCTGCATGGTGCTGCTGCTCGGGATCTGGCTCAAGCGCCTCGGCCTGTTGCCAGACAGCTTTGTCGAGTCCGCCTCGCGGCTGGTGTTCCAGGTCACCCTGCCGGCCCTGCTGTTCCTCAGCATGGTGCGTACCGACTTCTCCACCATGCCGAGCCCCTGGCTCATCCTCTACGGCTTGCTGGGCACGCTCGCCGCCTTCCTGGTGCTCGAGGCATTGGCGTCCCGTTTCATCGCGGAGCCGCGCCAGCGCGGCATCTTCGTGCAGGGCAGCTTTCGCGGCAACATGGGGATCATGGGGCTGGCCTATGTGCAGAATGCCTATGGCTCAGAGGGGATAGGGGCCGCGGCGCTGCTGGTGGGGGCGGTGACCGTGCTTTACAACATTCTCGCTGTCATCACCCTGACCCGCAGTCTGGGGGGAGGGCGGGGGATCAGGCCGATCCTGAAGGGGATCGCCAAGAACCCGCTGATCATTGCCATACTCTCGGCGCTGCCTGTCGGCCTGCTCGGCATCGAATTGCCGCAACTGGTCATCACCACCGGCAACTACTTTGCCAACATGACCCTGCCGTTGGCGCTGCTGTGCACCGGCGCCAGCCTCAATCTCAAGGCCCTGCGCGGCGGTGCGACGCTGACCGGCTGGGCCACCGCCAACCGCCTGTTCTGTATTCCGGTGCTACTGGTGGTGGGGGCCTGGGCGCTCGGTTTCAGCACCCAGGCGCTCGGCATTCTGTTCCTGATCAGCTCCACGCCGACGGCGGCCGCCAGCTATGTGATGACCCGCGCCATGGGCGGCGACAGCGTGCTGGCCGCCAACATCATCGCCACCACCACGCTCGGTTCATTGATCAGTACCAGCCTGGGCGCCGCCCTGATGAACTACCTCGGGCTGATGGGCTAGCGATGCATCCGATGACGGTGTGTTCGCCGTCAATATGTCATCGCCACCACCACCCTGGGCTCGCTGATCAGCACCAGCCTGGGTGCCGCCCTGATGAACTACTTGGGACTGATGGGATGACGGTGAATACAGGGCATGTTTATTGATGACGAGCGGGGCTTGACCTTGCCGCTAGCGGTAGCTTTAGGCTGAGATCACATCAACAGAGGAGACATCTCATGACCATAGAACTCAAAGTATCCGGCATGTCCTGCGGTGGCTGCGCCGCCAGTCTGCAGAAGGCCCTGCTGGCCCAAGGCGCCGTCAGCCAGGCCCGGGTCGACTTTGGCAGCAGCAAGGCCGTCATCGAGAGCGAGCTGGGCAAGGCCGAGTTGATCGCGCTGATCGAAGCCAAGGGGTTCAGTGCGGAGTGATTTATCCCTATATGGGTAAAAATCAGACCAATATTCTGTTTACTTGTTTTTATTGTTGAGATTGATCACTTAAAAACGATTCAAAATGGATGAAAATGCTGCAGTCAACTAACCCAAAAGGATTGCAGCATGACCCACCCTATCCGCAAGACCCTGCTCGCCGTCGTCCTCGGCATGACCCTCTCCCCCATGGCCATGGCTCTGCCCAGCGTGCACATCCTGGCGACGGGCGGCACCATTGCCGGGGCGGGACAGTCCGCGACCCAATCCAACTACGAGGCTGGCAAGGTCGCCATCGAGACGCTGATCGCCGCCGTGCCCGAGATGAAGAACATCGCCGCGGTGCAGGGGGAGCAGGTGGTCAAGATCGGCTCCCAGGACATGAACGACGAGGTGTGGCTCAAGCTGGCCAAACGGGTGAATGAACTGCTGGCCAAGGATGACGTGGATGGCATCGTCATCACCCACGGCACCGACACCATGGAGGAGACCGCCTACTTCCTTAACCTCACCGTCAAGAGCGACAAGCCGGTGGTGCTGGTCGGCGCCATGCGCCCCTCCACCGCCATGAGTGCCGACGGCCCGCTGAATCTGTACAACGCAGTGGTCACCGCCTCCGATCCCGAATCCAAGGGCCGTGGCGTCATGGTGGCCATGAACGACACCGTGCTGGACGCCCGTGACGTCACCAAGACCAACACCACAGGGGTGCAGACCTTTGCCGCCCCCAACTTCGGCCCGCTCGGTTACATCCACAACGGCAAGATCGACTACCAGCGCAGCCCGGCCCGCCTGCACACCAGCAAGACCCCGTTCGACGTGAGCAAGCTCGACAAGCTGCCGCAGGTGGGCATCGTCTACAACTACGCCAACGCCACCGATCTGCCCGCCAAAGCCATGGTGGATGCCAAGTTTGACGGCATCGTCAGCGCCGGCGTAGGTAACGGCAACCTCTACCACAGCCTGTTTGATACCCTGGCCAAGGCGAGCAAGGATGGCATCCGGGTGGTGCGTTCCGCCCGCGTGCCGACCGGCGCCACCACCCTGGATGCCGAGATCGATGACGCCAAGTACGGCTTCGTGGCCGCCGGCACCCTGAACCCGCAGAAGGCGCGCATCCTGCTGATGCTCTCCCTGACCCAGAGCAAGGATCCGGCCCAGATCCAGCGCTGGTTCCAGCAGTTCTGATCCCGGGGCTCAACCCGGCTGACATAACCCCATGAAAATAAACAAGGGCAGGATCTCATCCTGCCCTTTCTCGTGGGCAAGCCGTGCCCTCAGCTCACCCCCAGCCAGCCACAGGAA
Source organism: Aeromonas sp. sif2433 (assembly GCF_019218705.1). Classification (NCBI taxonomy): domain Bacteria; kingdom Pseudomonadati; phylum Pseudomonadota; class Gammaproteobacteria; order Aeromonadales; family Aeromonadaceae; genus Aeromonas; species Aeromonas sp. sif2433. The sequence goes on along the minus strand of NZ_JAHUXD010000007.1, from coordinate 173,270 downwards.
GCGAGATAGACCAGCCCCACCCAGGCGAGCCTGGCCGCCGTCATCCTCCCCCGGCGAAAGCCCCACCACAGCAGCACCACCGCCAGCAGGGTCACCAGCGAGAAGACCAGCATGGTGCTGTCCAGCAGCCAGGGGGTGAACAGCAGGCAGAACGCCTTGGGAATGGTGCCCTGGATCATCATGGCGCCGGAGATGTTGGCCAGCGCCAGCCGGTTCTTGCCCTGGCGCACCCAGATCAGCACGTTCATCAGCTCCGGCATCTCGGTCGCCACCGGGCTCAGCAACAGGGCCGCCAAGGCGGGGGAGAGGCCGAGCAGTTCGCCCATGCTCTCCAGCTGATGAACAAAGAGTTGAGCCGCCAGCGTCACCGCCAGCAGCGCCCCCAGGGTCTGCAGCAACACCTTGCCCGGCGCCGGGATCCTGGCCCCGGGATCCAGCTTGAGGGGGGCCGGCAACGAGACCTCATGGCTGTCGGTCTGCCTCAGCTCACGCCGCACATAGACCAGATAGATCAGCACGAACAGCGGCGCCAGCCAGGCCTTGCCGTCGAAGGTCACCATGCCGAGCGCCACCGCCACCAGGAAGATGCCGGCAAACCAGGGTTGATCCCGGCCTGTCTCCCGTTGCACTGCCTCCTCGATGACCCTCTGCTCAGGGCTAAGGCAGAGCAGCAGGGTCAGGCCGACGGCGGCATAACCCAGGGTGGAGAGCACCAACGGACCGCCGAGGGCGGCACCTATCCCTATCTGTTGCTGAGCAGGGGCATCCCCCATCAGCAGGGCGCTCAGGGTGACGATGCACTCCGGCAACGCCGTGCCGAGGGCGGCAAGCAGGGAGCCGGTGGCGCTCTGGGATAATTTGAGGTGATGACCGGTCCACTCGATGCCGTTGACGAAATATTCGCAGGCGAGATAGATGGTGACGGCGGAGAGCAGGAACAACAGCAGGGTGATCGGCATGATGGGCAACCGCCAGGCGAGCAGAACAACCGATGGACCCGATACGGCTCGCCTGGCTGGCTAGCATATCGAGGCCAAAGGTCTTGCAGAGCGATAGATGCTATCGCCGCCCATGCCATGGACCGAAAGATCCAAGAATGTTGACATGAGCCCTGCCCGGATCACGGGCGGGTTGCTACTCCCCAATGACAGTGCAGGTTTTTTACCAACCCGGTGGCCGTCTCACAAGGGAAATTAATAATAATGGGATCAACAAGTTGTAAGGGGATGTAACGCCCGGTCTGTTTCCTTGCCCACCTTAGCTGCGCATTGGCACAGCGATTGCTATCAGCTGAGTACTGTCCACAATGCTCTGGGAAGGATGAACGATGAAACGGTGGATCCAACATTTCTATCAGCTGAACCGCCTCAACTGGCTCATGGTCTGGTTGCTGCTCTGCTGCAGCATCATCTTGCTGTTTCCGGCCGGCCTGATGAAGGGGGCCGTCAGCCAGTGGGCCACGGTGCACGCCGCCTGGCTCGGGGTTGGCATGCTGATCGCCATCTCCTACTTCTGCAGCCAGGGTTTCCTGATCGCCTGGGAGTGGGCCTGTGACGAGTGGCAGTCCCGCCGTCAGCAGGGGCTGCTGGCCCAGATGATCGGCTTCCTCGATTTCAACGAGAAGGCGGTGCTGCGCGAGTTCGTGCTGCAGCGTAAAAGCGTCATAAACTTGCCGATCACCGAGCCCGCCGTCAAAAACCTGATGGATGCCGGGGTGCTGACCTATGCATATGGCAAGCCGGTGCGGGAGAAAGAGGACGAGAACCAGATCCGCGCCCTGATGATCGCCCTGCCGGCGCGGCCGCTGCTCACCTACAAGGTGTTGGGGCTCTCCCGTGGCAAGATGAGCGACGAGCAGGTGGAGCAGATCATGAACGCCAGGCCCAAGTTCGCCCAGAAGAGCCTCCAGCGCTGAGTCGCCGTCATCCTTCAAATGAAAAGAGCCGGACAATGTCCGGCTCTTTGCTATCTGGCTGTTTTTATGCGGCTCTGGCTTTCAAGTAACCGGCGCAGATTGACGGATCTGCCCTTATTCTGTTCTGGCTTTCAAATAACCGGCGTAGTCGGGGATCTGCACGCTGAAGGCCCGCTGCATGTGGGGGCTGTCCATGATGAAGTCTGCGGTCGCCTCGTTGGTGGCGACCGGGATGTTCCACACCGCCGCCAGGCGCAACAGCGCCTTCACATCCGGATCGTGCGCCGCGGCATTGAGGGGATCCCAGAAGAAGATCATCACGTCGATCTTGCCCTCGGCGATGAGGGCACCGAGCTGCTGATCGCCGCCCATGGGGCCGGAGAAGAGGCAGGTGATGGGCAGCTGCGCCTGCTTGCCGAGCAGGGTGCCGGTGGTGCCGGTCGCATAGAGGTGGTGGAGCTTGAGCTCCTCCTTGCGGCGCAGCACCCAGTTCAGCAATGGGGCTTTCATGTTGTCGTGAGCCACCAGCGCCACCCGCTTGTGGGGCGCCATCTCACGTGTAATCTGGTCCATGGATATCATCCGTAGCATAGTGATGGAATGTAGGGCTGTATCCTAATCGAAAGCGGCGCCCGCTGCCTTGCCGGGCGCCGTAACTGTGATCACTTCGACTGTTCAATCCACTGCTGATTCTTCCGCTCCAGCACCGAGATGGGCAACATGCCGTATTCCAGCACCTGGTGGTGGAACGCCTTGAGGTCGAACCGGCCGCCCATGGCCTGCTCGGCGGATTCGCGCATCCGGATCAGCGCCAGCTGGCCCGCCTTGTAGGAGGTCGCCTGGCCGGTGTAGGCCATGTAGCGCGGCACTTCTGAGCTGATGTCTCCCGCCCCCAGCGCCGAGTTCTCCTGCATGTAACCGACGGCCCTGTCGTGGCTCCAGCCATACCAGTGAATGCCGGTATCCACCACCAGCCGCATGGCCCTGAGCATCTCCTCGTTGAGGCGGCCGAAGTACTGCAACTGGTTGTTGAACGCAGGCGAGCCCTCCAGCTTGGCATCTCCCACGGCCGGATCGTAGAGGCCACGGCCCTGATAGAGCCCCATGTCGTGATCCGCCAGGTATTCGGTGTAGAGCGCCCAGCCTTCCGCATAGGCGGTGTAGGAGGCGTTCGCCACGTACTGCGGGAAGTCGGGATCCTTGGCCGCCAGCTCCTGGGCTATGGTGATCTGGAAGTGGTGGCCCGGCGCGCCCTCGTGGGCCAGCAGGGTGCTGATGTTCCAGCTCTGCAGGCCATAGGGGTAGAAGGTGTTGAGGAAGAACTGCCCCTTGCGCCCGGTCTGGGGGTTGCCGTCCTGATACCAGGCGACCCCGCCGTAGGGCGCATCCTCGTAGGCGACGGGCACCACCTCGTAGTCCAGCTTGGGAATGGTGCGCTCGGCATCGAAGAAGTCCGGCAGCACCAGCGCCGCCTTGCTCTTGAAGACGTTGTACTCCCGCAGCGCGCGCTCATGCTCGGCCAGCGCCTGTTGCTGAGGCTCGCTCAGCGCAGCCCCTGCCGCGTTAGCCGGATTGAGGCCGGCAGACCAGGCCGACAGCGGATTCTGGTAGAAGAAGCCCGGCTCGTTGAGGTAGCGGAAGAAGGCGTAGATTTGGCCGTTCTGCTTGCTCTTGGCCACCTCCTCGCTGTCACACTTGCCGACGGTATGGCACACCTTGACCATGGCGCCGAAGATCCGATCCACCTCGCTCAGCCCCAGCTCATGCACCTCCTCCGGCGTCATGTTGGTGGTGCTGTGTTTCTTCAGCAGCCAGCGGTACCAGTCGCGGCCATTGGTCATGCCGCAGAAGCCGTCGTCGCACTCACCGCTGCCCAGGCGTACCGCATAGGCACCGCCATGCCGATAATCCAGATAGTCCCGCAGCGCCAGATAGCGGCCGTTGATGCTGTCCAGCACCCCCTTGTAGTCGGTGCGCAGCGCCTCGTCGGCCTCCCCCGGCAGCTGTTGCCAGCCGAGATAGGCGCCGGCGATCGCCTCACCATCCAGCTTGCTGTTCAGCTGGGCCAGCAGCCTGTCCACCAGCTCATCCGGCAGGGTGTTGCCCTGGGCGCTGCCCAGTTCGAACTGGTGCTTCACCTCGGCCAGATAGGCGTCATAGGCCTTGAGCCAGGTCAGATGCTCCTGATACCAGGCCAGGGGGGCCGTCGCCGCCCGCGCCTGAGTGGCCGGCGCAGGTGCCGTGGCCGTGCGGTCGAGATCCCGCCGCCAGGCGGCATCACCCGGGGCCACCCTATCTGCCGAGCTCTGCTCGAAATAGTCGAAGCCGCTGCCGACGGTGCGGGCGGCCCTGCCGTTGGCGGGGGCTGTGCCGACCTCATCGGCCAGATCCACCACCCGGTTGCGGAAGTGATGGATGGGGATTTGGGATTGGGGCAGCTCGTAGCCGGCCAGGTTGATCTGCAGATCCCAGCGGATCATGTCGTAGAACAACCGATCCCGCTCGCTCAGTACGTTCGGGTCCATGGCGTCCAGTCGCTTGAGCAGCGACCCGTCGAGCGCCTTGCGTTTGGCGAGGGTCTGTTCATCGATGGCAAAGCCATAGGGATCCAGCGCCTGGCTCTCGCGCAGGGCATCGTCCATGGTTTGCATCAGGGCGGCCTTGGTGGCGGCGGGATCCGCCGGGGTAGTGGAGCTGTTGTCGTTGCAGGCGGTCATCGTGAGGGCGATGGCGCAGGCCAGCGTCACCTTGTTGGGCAAGAAGTGCATGTTTTAGTCCTTTAAAGCATTGTTATTGTGAACTCCCAAATGGGTTCCAATAGTGCACCTGCAAGGATCGGTTTTTTGCGACTTGCTTAACAAAAATAACCTTGTTTTTCATATGTATAAGCGTGATGAAAAGCTATGCACAGGGAGCAGAAAAAACCCGCCTCAGCGGGTTTTGGTGTCGTTTATTCATGCGATAACTATTCAGGATGTGCCCGAGTGGAGCTGTGATTGCTGATAGTTTTCCAGGCCGATGCGATCGATGAGATCGAGCTGGGTCTCCAGCCAGTCGACATGTTCCTCCTCGTCCTCCAGGATATCCTGAAACAGGTCGCGACTGACGTAGTCATGCACGGACTCGGCGTAGGTGATGGCCACCTTCAGGTCGGGGATGGCATCCATCTCCAGGGAAAGATCGCAGCGCAGCATCTCTTCCACTGTTTCGCCGATGCGCAGCTTGCCCAGATCCTGCAAGTTGGGCAGCCCCTCGAGAAACAGCACCCGCTTGACCAGCTCGTCGGCGTGTTTCATCTCGTCGATGGATTCATGGTATTCCTTGTGCCCGAGCCCCTTGAGGCCCCAGTCATCGTAGATACGGGCATGCAGGAAGTATTGGTTGATGGCAACCAGCTCATTGGCCAGCACCCTGTTCAGGTGGGCAATGATCTTGGGATCTCCTTTCATCGACATTACTCCTTATGTTCGTGCCTGCGGCGTCGATCACTAGAGCTTAGTCCAGAACGATGACAATAAGGGGGCTGACGAATTGGCTCGCCTGAGGGTGCGGGGATCCCGTGAGGGATCTGCGTAGAAAATCAAATCGCGGTATCAGGCCACTTCGTAATAGAGCGGTTCCTGATCCGATTCCACCTTGTCGAGTTCGGCGGCGATGATCTCCATGGTCATGCGTACACACTTGCCGCACTGGGCACCCACTTCCAGCGACTGTTTCAGTTGTCGGAACTCGGTCTTGCCTGCCTGTACCGCCTTGCGGATCTGGGTATCTGTGATGCCGCGGCACAAACACACGTACATAATTCTGACCTCATGCTGGATTGAGATGAAATCTAAATGAGAACTGTTCGCAATGCAAATAACGATTAGGAATAAGCTCACCCGCTTGCCAGCCATTCACCCCTTGGGGACAATGCTCCCATCAGAGAGGAGACTATCATGCTCAAGAAACTGCTCAGCACCCTGTTCAAAGGCCAGCCGACACCTGTTGTCGAGGTGACCCCGACCGAATACGCCGGTTATCTCATCTACCCCGAGCCCATGGCGGAAGGGGGCCAGTACCGGCTGGCGGGCCGCATCACCAGGGAGGTGGATGGCGCCCTGCTGACCCACCGCTTCATCCGCTCCGATCTGTTCGCGAGCCCGGCCGATGCCGAGCGTTTCATGGTGCAGAAGGCGCATACCTTCATCGATCAGATGGGGGAGCGCATGTTCGAGCCCCGCGTCAAATCCGGCGACCACGGCGCCTCATGACCCCCGTCGAGTCGAGCACCCTGCGCCTGGCGCTCGCCCATGGTGGCGAGCGGCGTCTGATCTGGCTGGAAGGGGGGGAGGCGGATTGCATCGCCCGGGCCGAGCCCCTGCTCGGGGAGGCTGTCTTCTGGCTGGGGGAGGGGCCTGAGCGGTACGCCCCCTTGCCGGCCGCCAAGGCGTTGCAGCGGCTGGGTCAGGAGTGCGACACGCTCGTGCTAAACGCATTCAGCGGCTTTCATCCCGATGCCTTCGGCGCCTTGGCTGGCACGCTGCGCGCCGGCGGTCTGCTGTTGCTGCTGACACCGCCCCGGGCGCAGTGGCCCACTTATCCGGATCCGGACCGGCTGCGGCTGGTGGCCCAGCCGGAGGATGCGGGCCGGGCGGGGCACGGCTTTATCGCCCGGCTGGTGCGGTTGCTGGCTGGGGATCCTGCACTCTCCCTGAGTCCGCCGACCGGGGTGGAACCTTGGCTGCCTCTGGGACCCGGCCGGCCACTCAGTGCCGATCAGGCTCATGCCCTGCCCGCGATCCACAAGGTGTTGCATGGTCATCGCGGCCGCCCGCTGGTGCTCAGCGCCGATCGTGGCCGCGGCAAGAGCGCCCTGCTCGGCCTCGCCGCCGCCGATTTGCTGCGTCAGGATCCCGCCCTGCAGATAGTGGTGACGGCCCCGTCCCAGGCCACGGTCGCGACCCTGTTTGCCCATGCCGCCGAGGCGCTGGCGAGCACGCCTGAGCGGCTGGCCGGGCTGAGCTATGTGTCACCGGACCGGCTGGTACAGGGCGATCTTCAGCCGGCGCTGCTGCTGGTGGACGAGGCTGCCGCCATCCCGACCCCGCTGCTGGAGGCCATGCTGGCGCGCCACAACCGCATCGTCTTCGCAACCACGGAGCACGGCTATGAGGGTACCGGGCGCGGCTTTCATCTGCGCTTCAAGCGGGTGCTGGACCGGCAGACCCCGGATTGGCAGGAGCTGCGCCTGGCCGAACCCATTCGCTGGAGCCAGCACGATCCGCTGGAGCCACTGGTGTTCCGCCTGCTCGGCCTCAACGCCGAAGTCCTGCCACCACCGCCCCCGACGGCGCCAGGCTGGCGGCAGATCGGGCAGGACAAGCTGGCGGAGGATGAGGCGCTGCTCGATCAGGTGTTCGGCCTGCTGGTGCTGGCCCACTACCAGACCAGCCCGAGCGATCTCAGATCTCTGCTGGAGAGCCCGGATCTCGACATCCACCTGCTGGAGCAAGAGCAGAGCCTGCTCGGGGTCGCGCTGGTGGCACGGGAAGGCAACATAGCGCCGGCGCTGGCCCGCGATATCTGGGCCGGGCGGCGACGTCCCAGGGGTCACCTGTTGCCCCAGTCCCTGCTCGCCCACGCCGGGTTCACCACGGCGGGTGAGCGCAGCTATGCCAGGGTGATGCGCATCGCCATCCATCCGCTGCTGCATCGCCACGGGCTGGGCTCCTTGCTGCTGGGCAAGCTGGAGACACATTACCGCGCACTGGGGCTCGACTATCTGGGCTCCGCCTTTTCCGCCAGTGCCGACTTGCTCCCCTTCTGGCGCAAGGCGGGCCTGAGGGTGCTACGCATCGGCCTGCAACGGGACGCGGCCAGCGGCAGCCATGCGGCCCTGCTGCTCAAGCCGCTGAAAACGGCGCTGGAACCGGAGCTGGCAGAATGGCGACGGCGCTTCGTGCGCCAGCTGCCGACCCTGCTGGCGGGAGAGCTTAGGGGGCTGGATACCGAGCTGATCTGGCAGTGCCTGAGTGGGGATATGGTCACCGATGTGGCCGAGCTGGATGAGTTTGAGCGCCAGGAGCTGATGTGCTTTGCCCATCATCACAAGCCGTTCGAGCTTTGCCAGTCCAGCCTGCAACGCTGGCTGGCTGCCCGGGTGACCGCACTGGATGAGCTGGTGCCCGACGAACGCCGGCTGCTGATCGCCAGCATCTGGCAATATGCCCCCTGGTCTGAGCTGGCCAGGGCGCTGAAACTGGCGGGCAAGCCTGCCCTGATCAAGTCCCTGAGGACCCTGGTGGCCCGGTTGCTGGACGGGGGCGAGGACAGGGGCTGAGGCAGGAGGGGACGGCCCCCGTCATGGTGAGTCAGCATAGATAAACAAGGGGCGCCATGCGCCCCTTGTTTATCTGCCACTCTTCAAGAGCGCGGCTCACCATCAGATTCGATGAAAATCGCTCTGATGAGTCCATCCTGATCGGCCTCATTTTGGCTTTTTCGGAATATGGACTAATACTTGATTGTGAAAGTGATTTTAATAAATGCATTATTTTCAGATGGTTAGTTATGTCAGCGGTTAATGCTCACCATCTTTTCTAGCGTGCACAGGGAGTGCCATGTGGGAAAAAATGCAATTAACCATGGCGCATGGCTGATATGTCTCGCTGGCGGCAGTGTTTCCGCCAGCGAAATAACATTCAACATGACGCGCGGGGCCACCGCTATCAGTCAGCGGGTCTATGACCTGCACATGACCATCTTCTATATCTGCTGTCTGATCGGGCTGCTCGTGTTCGGGGCCATGCTCTGGTCCATTATCCATCATCGGAAATCCCGTGGCGCCAAGGCCGCCCAATTCCATGAGAGCACCCGCATCGAATTGCTATGGACCGCCATTCCCGTGCTGATATTGGTGGCGATGGCCGCCCCGGCCACCTCGACCCTGTTGAAGATGGAAGATACCTCCAAGGCCGACTTGACCGTGCTCATCACAGGATCTCAATGGAAATGGCATTACAAATATCTCGAGCACCCGGTGGAGTTTTATTCCCTGCTGGCCACCAGCAAGAAACAGATCTCGGGTGAACAGCCCAAGAGCGACACCTATTTGCTGGAGGTCGACCACCCCTTGGTATTGCCCGTCGGCAAGAAAATCAGATTCCTGATGACCTCGGATGATGTCATTCATTCCTGGTGGGTGCCCGCCTTCGCGGTGAAGAAGGATGCCAACCCGGGCTACATCAATGAGTCCTGGACCAGGATAGACAGACCCGGCACCTATCGGGGGCAGTGTGCCGAGCTATGCGGCAAGGATCATGGCTTCATGCCCATAGTGGTTGTGGCAAAACCGGCCGAAGAGTTTGATGGCTGGATTGCCAAGACTGCAGATGATCAGGCCGCCGCCAAGGCCCAGCAGCAAGACCTGGCCAGCCAAACCATGACCCTGCCACAGGCCATGGAGCTGGGGGAGAAGGTATTCCTGGGTCACTGCGCCGCCTGCCATCAGCCCGCGGGGACCGGCTTGCCCGGCATCTTCCCCGCGCTGAAGGGCAGCAAGATCACCACCCTGGCCGAGAACCGGGCCCAGCACCTGAACCTGGTCCTGCATGGCAAGAGCGGGACTGCGATGCAGCCCTTCGGCAAGCAGCTCACCGCCCAGGAGCTTGCCGCCGTGGTGACCTATGAACGCAATGCCTGGGGCAACAATACCGGTGACCTCATTCAGGCTGCCGATGTGCAGTCCCTTCTGAAAAATGACAAGTGAGGAGCCGGCATGAGTGATGGAATCACGGATACCCTGCACGCAGATCACTCCCACCGGCCGGCATCGGGGCTGAGGCGCTGGCTCTATACCACGAACCACAAAGATATCGGCACCCTCTACCTGCTCTTCGCCCTGGCCATGTTCTTCACCGGCGGCACCATGGCCATGGTGATCCGGGCCGAGCTGTTCCAGCCTGGGCTGCAACTGGTCGAGCCGCTGTTCTTCAATCAGATGACCACTGTACACGGCCTCATCATGGTCTTTGGTGCCGTGATGCCGGCCTTCACCGGCCTGGCCAACTGGTTGATCCCCATGATGATCGGGGCGCCGGACATGGCGCTGCCCCGGATGAACAACTGGAGTTTCTGGATCCTGCCGTTTGCCTTCCTGATCCTGCTGTCGAGCCTGTTCATGGAGGGCGGCGGCCCCAGTTCGGGCTGGACCTTCTATGCCCCCTTGTCGACCAAATACAGCGGCAACAGCACGGCGCTGTTCGTCTTCGCCATCCATATCATGGGGATCTCATCCATCATGGGGGCCATCAACGTCATCGTCACCATCTTCAATCTGCGGGCGCCGGGCATGGGCTGGATGAAGATGCCGCTGTTTGTCTGGACCTGGCTGATCACGGCCTTCCTGCTCATTGCGGTCATGCCGGTACTGGCGGCGGCGGTGACCATGGTGCTGACGGACAAGTATTTTGGTACCAGCTTCTTCGATGCGGCCGGAGGAGGGGATCCGGTGATGTTCCAGCACATATTCTGGTTCTTTGGCCATCCGGAGGTGTACATCATGATACTGCCGGCCTTTGGCATAGTATCCAGCATCATTCCCACCTTCTCCCGTAAGAAACTGTTTGGCTATCGCTCCATGGTCTATGCCACCAGCAGCATAGCGTTGCTGTCCTTCATGGTCTGGGCTCACCACATGTTTACGACTGGGCTGCCGGTGGTCGCCGAACTGTTCTTCATGTACGCCACCATGCTGATCGCGGTGCCGACCGGGGTGAAGGTATTTAACTGGGTTGCCACCATGTGGCGGGGTTCCCTGACGTTCGAGACCCCCATGCTGTTTGCCATCGCCTTCATTACCCTGTTCACCATAGGGGGCTTCTCGGGGTTGATGCTGGCCATGATCCCGGCCGATTTCCAATATCACGACACCTATTTTGTCGTGGCCCATTTCCATTATGTGCTGGTCACCGGCGCCGTCTTTTCTATCCTGGCCGCGGCTTATTACTGGCTGCCGAAGTGGACGGGGCACATGTATGACGAGCGGCTGGGGCAGTGGCATTTCTGGTGCTCGCTGATCTCGGTCAACATGCTGTTCTTCCCCATGCACTTCGTCGGGCTGGCGGGCATGCCCCGCCGGATCCCCGACTATGCGCTGCAATTTGCTGATTTCAATATGTTTATCAGTATTGGTGGCTTTGCCTTCGGGCTGTCGCAACTGCTCTTCGTTTGGGGCGTGATCAGATGCATCAGGGGGGGAAAGCCAGCCACAGCCCAGGTGTGGGAGGGGGCGGAAGGGCTGGAGTGGACCTTGCCCTCTCCTCCGCCTTACCACAGTTTCAAGACCCCACCAGAAGTGCAGTAGGGAGGCCATATGACACAAGTGAATCACGGCCCCCTGCTCAGGAAACTGGCTTTGGTGATCGTCGTTATGTTCGGTTTTGCCTTTGCCTTGGTGCCACTCTATGACGTTTTTTGCCGGATCACCGGCCTCAATGGCAAGACAGCCACCCAGCCAGCCTCGGCCGAGCGTGCGGTGATCGACTCCAAACGCACTGTCCAGGTCGAGTTTCTGGCCCATGCAGACACCCAGATGCCCTGGCAATTCAGCGAGGAGACGAAGCGGCTATCGGTGCGACCGGGCGAGATGATGCAGGTCAACTATCGGGTGTTCAATCCGACCGACCGCACCATGATCGGTCAGACGGTGCCCTCGGTCTCCCCCGGCCCTGCCGCGGCCTATCTGAAGAAGGTGGAATGTTTCTGTTTTAACCGTCAGGAGTTGCAGGCGGGGGAGAGCAAGTCGATGCCGCTCAAGTTCTATATAGATCCGGCCCTGCCCGAAGATATCAACACCATCACGCTCTCCTATTCGCTCTATGACATCACTCAGTCCAAGCCGGCCCCGGCGCTCGCACAGAGGAAATAATCATGGCCAAGGTGAACCAGCATTATTATGTTCCTGAGCAGAGTCGCTGGCCGATCATGGGTGCCATGGCGCTGTTCCTCCTGGCCTTCGGGGCGGGCCATCTGGTCAATGAAATCGCGAGCAAGCAAGCCGGCGTGGGCCCCTATCTGATGACGGCGGGGGTTGCCCTGCTGGTATACATGCTGTTTGGCTGGTTTCGCCACATCATCCACGAGTCCATGACAGGGTTGTACAGCGCCCAGATGGATCGCTCCTTCCGACAGGGCATGGTCTGGTTCATCTTCTCCGAGGTGATGTTCTTCCTGGCATTTTTCGGGGTGCTGTTTTATGCCCGCCAGCTCGCCATGCCCTGGCTGGATGGGGCAGGCAACAAGGCGATGACGGCCCAGCTGCTGTGGCCGGATTTCTCGGCGCACTGGCCCATGCTCAAGACCCCGGGAGGCACCACGACCCAGGCCATGCCCTGGCATGGGATCCCCCTCGTCAACACCCTGATCCTGCTCAGCTCCTCCGTCACCCTGCTGTTCGCACATATGGGATTGGAGAATGGCAAACGCAGTCGACTCAAGTGGATGTTGCTCGGCACCGTATTGCTCGGGCTGAGCTTCCTGTGGCTGCAAGGTTATGAATACATTCATGCATACCGGGAGCTGGGCCTGAAGTTTGACTCCGGCATCTACGGCAATACCTTCTTCATACTGACCGGGTTCCACGGCCTGCATGTCACCCTGGGGACTGTGTTCCTGCTGATCATCTGGCTGCGGATAGTGCTGAAGGATCACTTCACCGCCGAGCGTCACTTCGCCTTCCAGGCCGCCGCCTGGTACTGGCACTTCGTTGACGTGGTCTGGCTCTGCCTCTTCGTATTTGTCTACCTGCTATGAGGCTTAATAGGGGCGAGGATTGGGCTCCAGCCAGCCCATCGCCAGCGAGAGCAGCAGGATGACGACCACCAGCAGGGAGAACAGCACGCGGCGACCCAGTGGGGCCGACATTTTCTGCCCGGCCTGGCCGGTGCTCAGCATCAGCCAGAGGGCGTGAAACAGCTGCCCTATGATGAGCAGCAACATGAGCACCAGCACTATCTTGATCAACATGTTAGGGCCCTCCACAAGATGCGCGACATGGCGACATGGCATAAGCAGCGACCGTTCCATCACAGGCGCTGGTTTGTTCTGATATTCACTCTGGTTGTGTCGGCCTGTTTGTGCAAGCTGGCCCTCTGGCAATGGCAGCGGGCGGCCGAGAAGGAGGCCTGGCTAGGGCACGTGGCCACAATGCAGTTAGCCGTTCCCCTGACGCTGGCGGAACTCGACTGGCGTCATCCTGATCGCCTCGATGGGATGCCACTGCGGGGGCGGGTGGCGTGGCTCGCGCCCTATGTGTGGCTGCTGGATAACCAGCTGGTTGAGCAGCAAGTCGGCTATGACGTGATCATCCCGGTGCGTGCCGATGCCCACTCTCCCCTGCTATTGGTCAATCTGGGCTGGCTGCCGGCCCCTGCCGAGCGGCAACGGCTGCCACAGCCGGCGATTCCCCCCACCCTCGAACTCGATGGCCTGCTGCGTATCCGGCCCGGTGGCATCTTGCTGGGTCAGAATATCGAGGCTGGCCCTTATCCGAACCGGCTGCAGTCCATCAGGGTGGATGCCCTGAGCCAGATCCTGGGCTCGCAGCTCGTCGATGCCGTGTTCTATCAGAAGAGTTCCCCGTTCCTCTATCACTACCAACAGAATGTCATGCCGCCGGAGAAGCACAGGGCGTATGCGCTGCAGTGGCTCGGACTGGCGCTGGTGATGCTGGTGGGCGGGCTGGTGCTGACAAGGAGGTTGTCCCCATGAACAGATGGTCAAGATGGAAGGTGCCTGCCCTCTTTGCGCTGGTGATCCTGCTGCCGGTGTTGTTGGCGGCGCTGATCCTGCGCCAGGGCTGGTATGAGCCCGGTACCCGCAGCAAGGGGCAGTGGCTGAGCCGGGACATCTATCTGTTGCAACCGCTTCCCTCGAGTCAGGTCAAATGGCGACTGGTGTATCTGGAGGCCGGGCGCTGTGAGGCCGAATGCCGGCAGGTGCCGGTCTTGATGCAGCGGATCCGGAGTGCCCTTGGCCGCAACCTGGACAAGCTGGCGCTGGTGCAACTGGCCGCCGAGCCCAGACTCGAGACCCGAGCCGAGATGCAAGCGGGGAATTTGATGCTGGTCGACCCACAGGGGTTGGCCATACTGCGCTATGAGGTGCCGGCCAGCACGACCGAGTGGCCGCTGTTTGGCAAGGGCGTGCTGTCGGATCTGCAGCAGTTGCTCAAGTATCAGCGAGGTGTGCAATGAGAGTGCAGAAGATGCTGGTGTCGGCCGCCATCCTCCTGGCGATGCTGGTCATACTGCTCGGCGCCTATACCCGGCTCACCGATGCCGGACTAGCCTGCCCGGACTGGCCCGGTTGCTACGGCTCCCTGGCCATCCCGCGGTCGGCCCATGCCGAGCAGGCCGCCATGCTCTACCCGGACAGTCCGCTGGAGCCCCACAAGGCGCGCAGCGAGATGGTGCACCGCTATTTTGCCGGGGCTCTGGGCTGCCTCATCGTTGCCCTGTTCGTGCTGAGCTGGCGCAGCCGGCCGCGCCTGCGCCATATCGCCGGCGGCTTGCTCATGCTGGTGATCGGACAGGCGGCGCTGGGCATGTGGACGGTGACGCTGTCGCTGCACCCTCTGGTGGTGATGAGCCACCTGCTGGGGGGATTCGCGCTGCTGACCCTGCTGTGGCTCTACCGGATGGAGTTGACGAGCGAGAGCCGCCCCGTCCTCTGCGGACAGTGCCTGCCCTGGCTGGGCAGTCTGGCCTGCGGCGTGCTGCTGGTGCAGATAGCACTGGGGGGCTGGACCTCGGCCAACTATGCCGCCATGGCCTGTGTTGATCTGCCGGTCTGCCAGGTGGGCTGGCAGCAGCAGCTGGATTGGCAGGCCGCCTTCCACCTGCCGCTGGGTCATGCCAGCTACGAGTTTGGTGTGCTGGGCAAGGAGGCACGCCAGACCATTCACATCGCCCATCGCCTTGGCGCGCTGGGCACGGCTCTGCTGGTGGGTAGCTTCGCGCTGGGGCTGATACGCCAGGGTGCTCCTCTGCGTTCCCTGGGGGGGATCTTGCTGGCCCTGCTGCTGGTGCAGCTGGCGTTGGGGGTCGCTAACATCCACCTGGCCCTGCCGCTGGCCAACGCCCTCGCCCATAACCTGGTGGCGGCCCATCTGCTGGTGTGCTGCGTGTTGGCGCGCCGGGCTCTTTCCAGGATCCCCTTCTCACCGCTGCGCTCGCCCGAGGCGATCAGGAGTCAGACATGAACGACAAGTCATTGAGCCAGAGGGGCGATCCCCGACTGCTGCGGGACTATTACCAGCTGACCAAGCCCAGGGTGGTGGCCTTGCTGCTGCTGACGGCCTGGGTCGGCATGCTGCTGGCCGAGCCGACGGTCGCCTCGCTGGATCGCATGATGCTGGGCCTGGTGGGAATCGGGTTATTGGCGGCGGCGGCGGCGGCCATGAACCATACCCTGGATCGCGGCATCGACGCCCAGATGCGCAGGACGCGCTGGCGCCCGGTCGCCAGAGGGCGGATCGGGTCGCGGCAGGCGATGACCTTTGCACTCTGGCTGGCCCTGCTGGGCTTTGTCCTGCTCTATTGGGGAGTGAACCCGCTGACCGCCTGGCTGACCCTGGCCAGCCTGTTTGGTTACGCGGTGGTTTACACCCTGTTGCTGAAGCGGGCCACGCCGCAGAACATCGTCATCGGCGGGCTGGCGGGGGCCATGCCGCCTCTGCTGGGCTGGACCAGCATCACAGGGCAGCTCTCGGCCGAGCCCTGGCTGCTGGTGATGATCGTCTTCGCCTGGACGCCGCCCCACTTCTGGTCGCTGGCGATCCACAGGCGCGATGAGTATGCCGGTGCCAACATTCCCATGCTGCCGGTCACCCACGGCATCGAGTTCACCAAGACGGCGATCCTGTTCTACCTGTTGATCCTGAGCCTGATCTGCCTGCTGCCCTACCTGATCGGCATGTCGGGCCTGCTCTACCTGATCGGCAGCCTGGCGCTGAACCTGTTGTTCTGCTGGCATGGTTGGTTGCTGAAGTACTCGGAGCGGCCCGGTCAGGCGATGCGTACCTTCCGCTTCTCCATCTACCACCTGATGCTGCTGTTCGGCCTGCTGATCCTGGATCATCACTGGCTATGGCGACTGTCATAAGGAGTGGAGGTTGTGTCTGGGGGATGTCGTGCCGAGGTGAGGATAGGAATGCGGATCCATGCAGCAAGGCTGGCCCCGGGGCCAGCCTTGTCGTTTGTCAGAGCTTGACCATGATGTGGCGCGGCACGGTGTAATCCTCCAGCGCGTAGAGGGAGAGATCCTTGCCGTAGCCGGACATCTTCATGCCGCCGTGGGGCATCTCTGAGCAGAGCATGAAGTGGGTGTTGATCCAGGTGCAGCCGTATTGCAGGTGGCTGGCCACCTTGCTGGCGAGGCCGAGATCCCGGGTCCAGACCGAGGAGGCGAGGCCATAGTCCGAGTCGTTGGCCCACTGTACCACCTGCTCGGCGTCGTTGAAGCGGGTCACCGAGACCACGGGGCCGAACACCTCGCGCCGCACTATCTCATCCTCCTGGCGGGCGCCGACGATCAGGGTCGGCTCGAAGAAGAAGCCGTTGCCGGGGCGGATCTTGCCGCCGGCCGTGACCTCCACATGGCCGCTGCTCACCGCCCGCTCCACGAAGCTGGCGACTCTGTTGCGCTGTCTGTCCGAGATGAGCGGCCCCATCTCCACCCCTTCCTCGCGCTGGCTGCCCACCTTGATGGAGGCCACGGCCTCGGTCATGGCGGCGACGAACTTGTCGTAGATCTTGCCCTGGGCATAGATGCGGCAGGCGGCGGTGCAATCTTGTCCTGCGTTGTAGAAGCCGAAGGTACGGATGCCCGCCACCACGGCCTCCAGGTCCGCGTCGTCGAAGATGATGACAGGCGCCTTACCCCCCAGCTCCAGGTGGGTTCGCTTCATGGTGCGGGCGGCACTCTGCAGGATCTTCTGGCCGGTGGCGATATCGCCGGTGAGCGACACCATGCGCACCAGCGGGTGCTCCACCAGCGGTGCCCCCACGCTCTCGCCCCGGCCACAGATGACGTTGATGACGCCGCGGGGGAAGATCTCGCTGGCGAGCTCGGCCAGGCGCAGGGCGGTGAGCGGAGTCTGCTCCGAGGGCTTGAGCACCACGGTATTGCCGGCGGCGAGCACCGGCGCCATCTTCCAGGCGGCCATCATCAGCGGGTAGTTCCAGGGCGCTATGCTGCCCACCACGCCGATGGGATCCCGGCGGATCATGCTGGTGTGCCCCTCGATGTATTCCCCGGCCAGCGGCCCTTGCAGGCAGCGGGCCGCCCCGGCGAAGAAGCGGAAGCAGTCCACCACCGCCGGCAGCTCGTCGTTGAGCACCGCCAGATAGGGCTTGCCGCAGTTGAGGGATTCGAGCGCTGCGAACTCCTCGGCGTGGCGCTCTATGGCATCGGCGAGGCGCAGCAGCAGGTTGCTGCGCTGGGCCGGGGTGGTGCGGCTCCACTGGGCGAAGGCGCGCTGGGCACCGTTCACCGCCCGGCTGACCTGCTCGAACGAGGCTTCGGGCACCGAGGCGAGCAGCTCACCGGTGGCCGGGTTGAGGATGGGCTCGGCCTGGCCGTCACCGGTGACAAACTGGCCGTCGATCAAGAGTTGGGTAGAGAGCTTCATGTTGCATCCTTGCGCAGGCGTTGAGTCATCATTTGCCACTGCCGGCGACGTCCTGGCCGTCGCGGGTGAGGTAGTAGGCAAGCAGAATGGGGATAGTGGTGAAGGCCACTATGATGAGGGCCACCACGTTGGTGACGGGCCGATCGCGGGGGCGGATCAGCTCCTGATACATCCAGATGGGCAGCGTGGTCTGCTGGCCCGCGGTGAAAGTGGTGACTATCACCTCGTCAAAGCTCAGCGCGAACGCCAGCATGCCCCCCGCCAGCAGGGCGGTGGCGAGATTGGGCAGGATCACATAACGCAGGGTCTGGAAGCCGTCGGCACCGAGATCCATCGAGGCCTCGATCAGCGACTGGTTGGTGCGGCGAAAGCGCGCAAGGGCGTTGTTGTAGACCACCACCACGCAGAAGGTGGCGTGGCCGATGACGATGGTCCAGAAGCTGAACGGGATCTCCAGCAGGCCGTAGGCGGAGCGCAGCGCTATGCCGGTGACTATGCCGGGCAGGGCGATGGGCAGCACCAGCAGCAGCGACACCGCCTCCTGGCCGAAGAAACGGCTGCGGGCTATGGCCCCCGCCGCCAGGGTGCCGAGCACCATGGCCGCCAGGGTCGCGAGCCCCGCCACCTCCAGCGACAGCTGGATGGCGCGCCACACATCGGGTCTGTTTAGCGTCACCTCGAACCATTTCAGGGTCAGCCCGGGTGGCGGAAACTGGTAGCTCTTGCTCTCGCTGGTGAAGGCGTAGAGGAAGATGAACAGGATGGGGATATGCAGGAACAGCAGCCCGCCGATGGCGGCGTACTTGAGCAGGCCGGAGGGGCGCTGACCTTGATCCTGATTCATAGAGGGATTAGAGCGCATCGAAGGCTCCCAAGCGCTTGGCGATGGTGAGGTAGATGGCGATGATCAGGATAGGCACCAGCGAGAAGGCGGCGGCGAACGGCAGATTGCCCGCCGTGCCCTGCTGCATGTAGACCACCTGCCCTATATACATGGTTGAGTTGCCTATGATGCCGGGGATGATGTAGTCCCCGAGCGTCAGGGAGAAGGTGAAGATGGAACCCGCCACCACCCCCGGCAGCGCCAGCGGCAGGATCAGGGTGCGGAAGGTCTGGGCCGGGGTGGCACCGAGATCGCTGCTCGCCTCGATCAGGGAGCGCGGGATCCGCTCCACCGCTGCCTGGATCGGCAGGATCATGAAGGGCAGCCAGACGTAGACGAACACGATGAAGGTGCCGAGCCGCGAGAACGACAGGGAGGGGCCGCCGATCATGGGCAGGGAGAGGATGCCATCCAGCAGCCAGTCCAGCCCCAGGCTGTCCGCCAGCCAGCTGATGACCCCCTCCTTGGCCAGGATCAGCTTCCAGGCATAGACCCGCACCAGGTAGCTGGACCAGAGCGGCAGCATGATGCCGAGATAGAACAGGGCCCGGGTCTTGCCGCTGGTGTAGCGCGCCATGTAGTAGGCGATGGGAAAGCCGAGCAGGGCGCAGGCCAGGGTTACGGCAAGCGACATGCCGGCGGTGCGGGCGATGACGTCCAGGTTTTCTGCCCGCAGCAGGGCGACGAAGTTTTGCAGCCCCAGCTCGTGGCGCACCTGGCCGCTGAACTCGTCCAGCCCGAAGAAGGCGTTGGAGAGCAGCATCAGCAGGGAGCCCACATAGATGATGCCGAGCCAGAGCAGGGGTGGGCCGAGCAGTATCCCCAGCAGCAGGCCGGGGCGGCCGTACAGCAGGGTGGAGAGGCGCCGCAGCGGGCGGGGTCTGGTGTGGGTGGTGGCGTGGCTCATGGTCAGGCTCGCACTGTGGGGGAGGCTCATGATTGAGCCCCCGTTTCGGCGGTGCTCAGGCGATGGATCGCCTGCTCCGGCCAGCTGAGGCTGACTTGGGCGCCACGGGCCAGGCGGGCCTGACCCTCGTTGGGGTGATTGACGATGATCTCGAGCCGTTCCCCCAGGTCGACTCTATAGCGCACGAAGGCACCCAGGTATTCCACCTCACGGATCTCGCCGGACCAGCCGGGGCTACCGGCCTCGCTCAGCCGGATCCGCTCCGGGCGCACCATCATCTGCTGACTGTCACCGCACAGCCGCCTAGCCTGCTCCCCCTCGAACAGGTTGACGGTGCCGACGAAGCGGGCGACGAAGGGGGTGGCAGGGGCGTCATAGACCTGGTCCGGGGCGGCGATCTGCTCGATCCTGCCCTGGCTGAAGATGCAGATGCGGTCGCTCATGGAGAGTGCCTCCTGCTGATCGTGGGTGACGAAGATGAAGGTGATGCCGAGCTGGCGCTGCAGCGCCTTGAGCTCGAGCTGCATCTGCTCGCGCAGCTTGAGATCCAGCGCCCCCAGCGGCTCGTCCAGCAGCAGGATGCGCGGCTGATTGATGAGGGCGCGGGCGATGGCGATACGCTGGCGCTGACCGCCTGAGAGCTGGCCCGGCCTGCGGTTGCCGACGCCGGGAAGGCGTACCAGCTCCAGCATCTCGTCCACCTTGCGATGGCGCTCCGCCCTGGCCACGCCCCTGATCATCAGGCCGTAGCCGATGTTGTCGCGCACGTCCATGTTGGGGAAGAGGGCGTAATCCTGGAACACGGTGTTGAGGTTGCGATCGTAGGGCGGCACCCGGGAGCAGGGCTCGCCGAACAGGCGGATCTCCCCCGCGCTCGGGTATTCGAAGCCGGCGATCATCCGCAGGCAGGTGGTCTTGCCGGAACCGCTCGGGCCCAGCAGGGTAAAGAATTCACCGGAGGGGATCTGGAAGGAGATGTCGTCGACCGCCTTCACCTCGCCGTAGTGGCGGCTGACCCGGTCAAATTGTACGGCTGTCATGGTACGTCCTTGTCATCGAACAGGGCCGGGTCTCCACCCGGCCCACAACGGCGTTGTCTCGGCGGGACTCAGCGACCACCGAGGATGGCGATATAGTCAGACACCCAGCGGTAGTAGGGGACGCAGGTACCCTGGCTCTTGCACTGGGATACCGGGGTACGCCAGAAGTGCACCCGATCGAAGTTGTCGATGCCGTTGGTCTTGCAGCCCCCGGCCCCCAGCAGGGCGTTGCCCTCGCAGGCGGCGGGTACCACGGGCACAGAGCCGAACCAGGAGGCGAGATCCCCCTGCAGCTTGTTGTTGAGGGAGTGTTCCAGCCACTGGTAGGCACAGGTCAGGTTCTTGGCCTCGCTGTGCACCATGCTGGTGTCGGCCCAGCCGGTGACCCCTTCCTTGGGTACAGTGGTGGCGATGGGCTGCTTGTCGGCGATCAGGGTGTTGGCCTGGAACGGCCAGGAGTCCGAGGCGACCACCCCCTCGTTCTTGAAGTCATCGATCTGGACGAAGGCGTCGTGCCAGTAGCGACCCACCAGCTGGCGCTGTTTGCGCAGCAGCTCGAGGGAGGCCTTGTACTGATCCTCGTTCAGCTCGTAGGGGTCTTTGATGCCCAGCGCCAGCTGGTGGGTCATCAGATAGAGGGCGGCATCGGCGATGTGGATGGGGCCGTCGAACGCCTGCACCCGACCCTTGTTGGACTTGCCGTCTGGCAGGGTTTGCTCCTCGAACACCAGGCTCCAGGAGTCGGGCGCCTTGGGGAACACCTTGGTGTTGTACATCAATATGTTGCCACCCCACTGGTAGGGCACGCCGTAGTGCTTGCCTTCCACCGTGTGCCAGGGGGCGCTCTGCAGGCGAGGATCTATCTTGCCATAGCTCGGGATGAGCGCCAGGTTGAGCGCTTGCACCTTGCCGCCGGCGATGAGGCGCAGGCTGGCGTCGCCGGAGGCGGTCACCAGATCGAAGCCCCCCTCGTTCATCAGGGCCACCATCTCGTCCGAGGTGGCGGCCGTCTTGACGCTGACCTTGCAGCCGGTCTCCTTCTCGAAGCCGGTGACCCAGTCGTAGTTCTTGTCGGTCTCGCCGCGCTCGACGTAGCCGGCCCAGGCCACGATGTTGAGCTGGCCTTCACCCTTGCCGAGTTCGGTCGGGGCGGCCTGGGTCTGGCCTGCCAGCAGCGCCGGGATCAGGGCCAGGGTCAGGGGGGTCAGTTTCATCTTGCTCTCCTTGCATCAACTTGAACCATGGCGACGCCACGATGGCATTAACATCCTGTTAACCAGTCATGAGCGTAGGAGAAGCGAGCAGTAATGAGAATTTCAATTTTTAACCGCTCAGGTATCTGCTAAATCGATATCGAGTGCAGATGAATCTGAATTATCGTGATGTTCGGGGGATGATCCTAGCGGGAGGCCGTCTGGCGGGCCCGCAGCCGGCTCTGATCCCGCACTATGTCGATGAATTCACGGGCGGTCCAACTCAGGTGTGAGCCGCGCCGCCATACCAGGCCGATGTCGATGGCGGGGATGGGTTCCTTGATGGCGCGGGCCTCGACCCGCTCCTGTTCCAGCGACCAGGGGCGGTAGGCGAAGTCCGGCAGCAGGGCGGCGCCGAGCTGGCTGGCCACCAGGCTGCGCACCGCCTCCACCGAGGCGGTGCGCAGCACTATGCGGGGCTGGATGCCGTAGCGGCGCAGGCCAGAGCCGATGATCTGATCCAGCTGATCGGCGGTGAGGGAGATCATGGGCTCCTCGCTCAGCGCCTTGAGGGAGAGGGTCGATTCGGCGCAGAGGGGGTGATTGGCGGCGAGCCAGAGCCGCAGCGGCGAGCGGGTCAGCAGCTCGGTATCGAACGCCTCCTGACGGATGGTGCGGTTGGTCATCAGGATCCCCACATCCACCTCGCCGTTGACGATCTGATGCTCGAGAAACGGCTGCTCGTCCTCCTTCACCTCGATGCGCACCGCCGGGAAGGCGCGTCGGAAGCGGCCGAGCGCCTCCGACAGGTAGTAACCGGCTACCAGCGTGGTTACCCCTATGGTGAGCTGGCCCTGATCCTGCTGTGCCACCGCCTTGAGGGACTGGCCCGCCTCCGTCATGGCGCCCAGGATGCGTCTGGCATGGAGCAGAAACTGGTGGCCCTGGGCGGTGAGGCTGACGCCGCGGGGGTTGCGCTCGAACAGGGCGGCGCCGAGCTCGGTCTCCAGCTCGCGGATGGCGCTGGTGACCGCCGACTGGGAGATGTGCAGCTCGGCGGCGGCGCGGCTCACCGAGAAGCTGTCGGCCACGGCCACGAAATAGCGGATCTGGCGAAAGGTAAAGTTCATCTGGGCATCCTGCCACGAGCGACGAGGTTGGCTGCCAGCTTAACCTCGAATCCCGTCCAAACAAAAGGCGCCCGCAGGCGCCTTTGTCATTGTTTTTGAATGCTTAGCGAGAACTGGCCGCCTCGATCACCGGGATCCGGTTCACCGCCTTGCCCAGGTAGGCGAGGGTGATGGTCACCAGGATGCAGGTGAAGCTGAGCCACATGTAGGGCAGGTAATCCAGTGTTGCGACCCCCAGCACCCCGGCCATGAAGATGCCGTTGTCGCTCCAGGGCACCATGCCGCAGGTGAGGGTGCCACCGAACTCGGCGTTGCGGGAGAGGTTCTTGCGCTCCAGCCCCAGCCGGTCGTAGTTCTTGGCCATGATCTTGGGGGTCAGGATCAGCGACACATACATGGCCGAGCCGAACACATTGGCCAGGAAGGCGGTGGCTATGGTGTGGCTGGTCAGGCTGCCGACGCTGTTGATGCGCTTCTCGAAGGCGCTGGCGATCACCGCCAGGATACCGACCTTCTCTAGCAGGCCGCCGAAGCCCAGCCCGAAGATGATGACCGCCACCGAGCCCAGCATGGACTCCATGCCACCGCGGCCCAGGATGTTGTCGATGAAGTCGACCCCCGAGGTGATGGCGAACGGGCTGTAGGCGGAGTGCATGGCCTTGACCGGATCCATGTCCTGGAAGGCGATGGCCCAGATCAGGCCGAGCAGGGCGCCGAAGCTGATCACCGGGAAGGCGGGCTTGCGGTTGGCCAGCAGACCCAGCACCAGTATCACGGGCACTATGGCCAGCGGGGTGATGTTGAACTGCTTGTCGAGCGCCTCCATCACCAGGTTGACCTGCTCCAGGCTGACGTTGCCCGAGTACTGCATGCCGACCACGGTGAACATGGCCGCCGTGATGACATAGGAGAATAGGCTGATGGGCAGCATGCCCTTGATGTGCTCCACCACGTCGACGTTGGACATGGTGGAGGCCAGCACCACGGAGTCGGAGAGTGGGGAGAGCTTGTCACCAAAATAGACGCCGGAGAGTACGGCGCCAGCCACCAGTGGCGCAGGCACGCCCAGGCTGTGGCCTATGCCCATCATGGCGATGCCGGCGGTGGCCGCCGAGCCCCAGGAGGTGCCGGTGGCAAGGGAGGTGAGGGAGCAGATGATCAGGGTCGCCAGCAGGAAGATGGACGGGTGTATCACCTTGAGCCCGAAGTAGATGATGCTGGGGACTATGCCGCCCGCGATCCAGGTGCCGACCAGGGCACCGACGGAGACCAGTATCAGGATGGCGCCCATGCCCTTGGCGACACCGTCGACGGCGGCCTGCTCCAGGGATTTGTAATCATGGCCGAGCCGGATGCCGAGTCCCATGATGACGAACCAGGCGATGAACAGTGCCAACTGGATTGGCAAGTCGAGCACGCTGGTGAAGGAGAAGGCCAGGGCCAGGAAAATGGCCAGGCAGGCAAACACCTGTGGCATGTTAGGCAGTCGAATGTGGTTATGTTGGTTTTGCATAGATACTTCCTAAACTCTTGCTCGCCAAGGTCGCTCCCTCTCGTCCTGTGGATACTTGTATCCCGAGGGGGCAACCCAAAAAGAGGCCGCAATCTACCACAAACTCAGGGTCTAAAATCCCAACACATTTAGCAAAAATGCAGTTTTTATTGAAAAACTTACAAATTAGTTGATCTCATGACCCGTTTTTGAGTGCCCTGTTTGCCCCGATGAGACATCCGACGCCGATAGAAAAGTCCGATAGCACTATGCTAAAATGCAAATGATAATCGTTATCGAATGATGCGAAAGGGATGTTCACCATGATCTGGATAGTGAGGTGCCTGCTGTTGGCGGGCTTGCTGGCTGTGCTGGGCTGGGGTCAGGACAAGGCGTACGGGGTATGGAGTCTGGGCTTTGTGCTGGCGGCCTGGGTCATGCTGGAACCCAAACTGAGGCCGGTGCTGATCCTGCTGCCCGTCGCCGGCATGACCGGGGTCGTGGCCTTGCTCTGGCAGCAGTCCTGGTTCTAGTCAGCGAGAGGGGACTGCCTGGATTTTTTCGTGCGCCAGTCGAAGCGAGGCGATGACCTTCTGCTCCATCTCGGTGCGCTGGGCCTCGGTCATGAAGTAGATCATATCGACGTTGTGGCGGATGTAGTGAGAGGGGAGCTGGTTCAGGGTCAGGCAGCAGAGATCGGCCAGCTGGTGGGGGCTCAGCGTCTGACTCAATCCCTGTCTCTCTATCTCCTTGAGCACCAGCTGCTCATAGAAGTTGTGAATGTCGGTATCCAGGATCATCGGGCGTCCTTGTTGATGGTGTTGGACTAGCAAGAGCATAGCCACGGCGAGGCCAAAAACAAAAGGCCCATCACTTGCGTGATGGGCCTTTTGCATAATAGATGGTGCGAAGAGAGGGACTCGAACCCTCACATCCGTGGGACACTAACACCTGAAGCTAGCGCGTCTACCAATTCCGCCACCTTCGCACACTGTTTTTTTCTCCAGCTTATTTTTAAATGCGGTTGGAACGCATCGCTCTGTTTTTACATGTCAGAATCATGGTGCGAAGAGAGGGACTCGAACCCTCACACCCGGGGGGCACTAACACCTGAAGCTAGCGCGTCTACCAATTCCGCCACCTTCGCACATCTTGGGTTATCAGTCTGGATTTACATGCTGTCCGATAAAAGCATGGTGCGAAGAGAGGGACTCGAACCCTCACATCCGTGGGACACTAACACCTGAAGCTAGCGCGTCTACCAATTCCGCCACCTTCGCACATTGGGTCATCAATCTTATTTTACATGCCACCGATGAAGCATGTTGCAGTATGGTGCGAAGAGAGGGACTCGAACCCTCACATCCGTGGGACACTAACACCTGAAGCTAGCGCGTCTACCAATTCCGCCACCTTCGCATCACTGCGGTGGGGGATTTTATAGAGTTTTGGGGGGGCGTCAACAGCCAAAGGTGACTTTTTTCGCTGTTGACGGGTAAAGCCGTGTTAAGGGCACAAAACTTCAGCAAATCAGCGCCGAACAGAGGCCAGCGCATCCCGGTACATCTGTTCGTACTGGGTCACCGAGTCCGCCCAGTTGAAGCGGGTGTGCATGGCATTGCGCTGCACCTGGGCGAAACGCACGGGATCTTGCAGGTAATGGAGCAGGCTGCGGCGCATGGCATCGAGCAGGGTGCTGGCGGTGGGATCGTTGAAGCAGAAACCGGTGGCCAGTGCAGGGTCGGCCGCCCAGTCCACCACTGTGTCTTTCAAGCCGCCGACCGCCCGCACCAGCGGCAGGGTGCCATAGGCGAGGCTGTACATCTGGTTGAGACCACAGGGCTCGAACAGGGAGGGCATCAGGAAGAAGTCGGCACCGGCCTCCACCAGGTGGGCCAGCCGATCGTCATAGGCGTTGATGAAGGCGAACTTGTCCGGGTGTTGCGCGGCTATGGCTTGCAGCTGGGCGGCGAGGGAGGGATCGCCGGAACCCACGATCACCATCTGCACCTGGTGTTGCAGTAACTTGTCCAGGGTCGGGATCAGCAGGTGCACCCCTTTCTGCTCGGTCAGGCGGCACACCATGCCATAAATGGGCAACTCGGCGACGGGCAGGCCGGTCTCCTGCTGCAGGGTCTGCTTGCAGACGGCTTTGCCGGCGAGGTTGTCGCCATCATAGGTGGCGGGCAGCAGCTCATCGAACGCCGGATCCCAATCCTGATAGTCGCAGCCGTTGAGAATGCCGCGCAGGTCGACCGCCCGCTGCTGGAACACGCTGGCCATGCCGTGGGCACCCAGGTGGGTCAGCAGCTCGCTGGCGTAGTTGGGGCTGACCGCATTGATCTTGTCGGCATAGAGCACCCCGCACTTGAGCAGGTTGATGTGACCGTAGTCGTAGCTGATGCGCTGCTCGTAGTCGGTGATCTCGGGCACGGCCCAGAACTGCGGGCGATCGAACACCCCCTGAAAGGCCGCATTATGGATGCTGATCACCGAGCGGGTGTGCTGAAAGAAGGGGTTATGGGCGTGCCGGGTCTTGAGCAACAGCGGCAGCAGGCCGGTATGCCAGTCGTTGCAGTGCACTATGTCGGGGGCGAAGTCGAGCTGCTCGCAGGCGTGCAGGGCCGCCGCCGCCAGGAAGGCGAAACGCTCGCCGTTGTCGGGATAGGCCTGGTTGTTCTCGGCATAGAGCTGGGGCCGCTCGAAATATTGCGGGCAGTCGAGCAGGTAGACACAGATCCCGTCCAGCTCCAGCTGATAGATGCGGTAGCTGATATCCGCCCGATCCGACGGGGTCGGCAGCCAGCGCGAGGCGATCAGCTTGGCCTCGTCCCGGCGCTTGAGTGTCTTGTAGAAGGGCAGGATGATGCGGACGTCGTGGCCCTGCCGGGCCAGATACAGTGGCAGGGCTCTGGCCACATCCGCCAGGCCCCCGGTCTTCACCAGCCCCTCAACCTCCGAGGCAACAAACAGGATTTTCAGTGGGTTAATAGCCAACTCTTGCTCCCTTAGGTACCACGACGATACCGCCTTCGGATACGGTAAACCTCTCTCGATCATGGTCCAGATTCTCACCGATCACGGTGCCGGGTGCAATTTCAACGTTTTTATCGATGATGGCGCGCCGAATTGAGCAGCCCTCACCTATCTTCACATCCCCCAATAGCACGGATTCGCTGATGTGGCTGCAGGGCCCTATGTTGCAGCTGAACCCCAGGATGGAGCGCTGGATCTGGCTGCCCTGGATGAAACACCCGCCGGCGATCAGGGAGTTGGCGATCTTGACCTTGCACTCATCGGTGTCGATGAAGGTGGCGGGCGGCAGGGGCGGATAATGGGTGTGCAGCGGCCACTTGCGGTTGTAGAGCGAGAAGGGGGCGTCGTCGGCGACCAGGTCCATGTGCGCCTGCCAGTAAGAGTCAAGCGTGCCCACGTCACGCCAGTAGACATTGGGCTTCTCGCCCGGAATCACGTTGGTGCTGTAGTCGTAGACATAGACAGGGGTGCGCGGGTAGAGGCTGGGGATGATGTCCTTGCCGAAGTCGTGGCTGGAGTTCTCCTCGGCGGCATCCCGCTTCAGCTCGCGGTAGAGGGTCTCGGTCTCGAAGATGTAGTTGCCCATGGAGACCAGGGCCTGGCTCGGATCCCCGGGGATGTGCTTAGGATGCTTGGGCTTCTCTTCGAAGCCGATCATCCTCCCCTCCTGATCCACCTCGATCACCCCGAAGGCGCTTGCCTCCGCGATGGGCATCCGCAGCGCCGCCACCGTCATGGCGGCGGCCTTCTGCTTGTGGAAGGTGACCATCTGGCTGACATCCATCTTGTAGATGTGATCGGAGCCAAAGATGCAGACATGCTCGGGATCCGAGGTCTCGATGAAGCGCAGGTTCTGATAGATGGCGTCTGCCGTGCCGTCATACCAGCGCTTGCCCATCCGCATCTGGGCCGGAATGGGGTCGATGAAGCGGTCGGTGATGCCGACGATGTTCCAGCCCTTCTTCATGTGCAGGTAGAGGGACTGGGACTTGAACTGGGTGAGCACATAGATGCGCAGGAAGTCGGCGTTGACGAAGTTGTTGAGGACGAAGTCGATCAAGCGATAACTGCCGCCAAAGGGCACAGAAGGCTTGCTGCGAGTGGTGGTCAACGGCTGGAGGCGAGTGCCTTCTCCCCCCGCCAGAATCATGGTCAATATGCCTGCCATCTTCTCTATCTCCCTGCTTGAAAAGGTTTTCAACTTGCTGCAAAAAAACACCCCTAAAGGGGTGGAAATCGTTTTCCTGATACCTTATCAGATCCCATCTGGCACTCTCTACTGGTTTTATTACAACAGTTAGACTTATTTACGCTTTGCTCAGATACACCCTGAATTTGGCATCGCTGCCGATCACCTCGGTCCGTTTGAAGTGTGTATCCAGTATAGGTTGGTATCGCAGGAAGGCATTGGCGACTACGGTCAGGGAGCCGTTGGCGGTCAGGAAGGCCGGTGCCTCGGCCAGGAAGGTTTCGGTGGCGGCATAGAAGGTCTTGAGCCCGGCATGGAAGGGGGGGTTCGAGACGATATGTTGGAATTTTTCGGCAATATTCGAATAGACATCGGAGGCATAGACCTGTCCCTGCAGGCCGTTGACGGCCAGGGTACGGCGGCTGGATTCCAGCGCAAGGGCACTGATGTCCACCATGCTGACGGTCAACTCGGGATTGCGCTTGGCCAGCACCGAGCCGATGACGCCGGCACCACAGCCGAAGTCGAGCAGCTTGCCCCGCAGGGGGGGCAGGCTGGCCAGCAGCATCTGGCTGCCGAGATCCAGCCCGTCGGCGCTGAACACCCCGGGCAGGGCCATGACGGTCAGATCCGTTGCCCCGGCCCGGCACTCATAGCGACTGAACCAGGCGTCCAGCTCGAACGGGGCGACCGGTTTGCCGAGCTCGGCATGATAGAGGGAGCAGCGGCGGGCGGAGTCCCGTTTGATGGGCCGGTCGCCATAGGGCGCCAGCAGCTTGTCGGCCCCGTTGATGCCGCCTCTGTTCTCGCCCGCCAGCAGCAGATCGGCACCCGCCTCCAGCAAGGGGGTCATCATGGCCAGCAGGTACTGCGCCTCGGCCTTGGCCTTGGGCATCAGCAGCAGCAGGGTATCGAAGCGGGGAGCGCCGCCGAGCTGGTGATCGAACAGGATGTTGTCACCCAGGGTGGCCTGCTGGCTGAGGTAGTAGCAATAATCCGTCGTGAAGACCGTCAGGCTAGCGGTCAGTTCGGCCAGCTGGCGAGGATAGTCATCCTCCAGGGCGCCGCAGATCAATAGCCGCTTGCCGACAAAGAGGGCTTGGTTACGTTCCAGCATCTGGCTGACGGCACTGATAGGACGGCTCATTGGGTCTCTCCACGCAATTTTGGGCGGCCATTATACATGGCCGCTTTCGCCTTGACATTTATGCCGTGTTCCCGAAATATGCCAAGACACCTTATTTACCCAGAGATGATGCAATGCGGCTGCGTGTATCGAAACGAAAGCATAAACAAAGCCTGACCCCCGGGCCTGCTGACGTGCGCGCGTAACCTCTCATCCCTGAGACGATTCCAGCCCCGGTAGCGACCCCAGTACCGGGGCTTTTTATTGGCCAATCCATACGTTTAGGAGAAGGAAATCCCATGTTTCAAGGTTCGATAGTTGCCCTGATCACCCCATTTCGTCAGGGCAAGCTGGATGAGGCCGCACTGGCTCGTCTGGTGGAGTGGCACATAGAGCAGGGGACGCACGGCATAGTGCCGGTCGGCACCACGGGGGAGAGCCCGACCCTGACCCACGATGAGCACTGCCGGGTGGTGGAGCTGGTGGTCAAGCAGGTGGCGGGTCGCGTGCCTGTCATCGCCGGTGCCGGCTCCAACAACCCGGTCGAGGCCATCGAATATACCCTGCATGCCGAGCGGGCCGGGGCGGATGCCACCCTGCACGTGGCCGGTTACTATAATCGCCCCAACCAGGAAGGGCTGTTCCACCACTTCAAGGCGGTCCATGACGCCACCAGCAAGCCGATCATCGTCTACAACATACCGCCGCGCGCCATCGTCGACGTGCAACCGGCGACCCTGGCCCGGCTGGCCGAGTTGCCGCGCATCGCCGGGGTGAAGGACGCCACCGGTGATCTGGCCCGCCCCTGGATTGAGCGTCAGCTGATCAAGGCGCCATTTGCCTGGCTCTCCGGCGAGGATGCCACCGCCGTGGCCTACAACATCGGCGGTGGCCAGGGTTGCATCTCGGTGACGGCCAACGTGGCCCCCAAGCTGGTGGCCGAGGTGCAGAACCTGACCCTGGCCGGTGACTGGCAGGCGGCGCGCGAGCTGCAGGACAAGTTGATCCCGCTGCATCAGGCCATGTTCCTCGAGCCCAGCCCGGCCGGCGCCAAATACGCCGTCTCTCTGCTGGGTCTGTGCAGCGAGGAGTGCCGTCTGCCGGTGATGCCGCTGTCGGACGCGACCCGTGCCCGCATCCGCGAGGCCATGCAGGCCTTGAACTTGTTGTAAAACTGGGCTCTGGATCGCGCTTTTGAGTGCCAGGTCAGTTAATGGCCTGGCTTTGCCGATATACTCGCTTGGATACAACCAAGGATGAGCAGGCATGCAGGAATGGGATCCGGAGCACTTCACCAGTTTTGAACACCTCTGTGAAGTGACGCTGGCGGCGGTCAGAGAAAAGACCGAAGCCGAGCAGATCTACCTGTGGCTGCGGGCACCCACGCCCCAGCTCTACTGCTACCGGCCCGAGCTGGGGCTGCTCTGCCTGAATGCCGACTCGCCCGTCTCCCTCGATCTCCCAATCCTCTTCATCGAACGTTCCCTCGATCTCGGTCAACTGCTGGTGGAGCAGATAGCTCCCACCAAGGCGGTCTGGGACAGCGTCGAGCCGGAAGCTCCCCGTCTGCGTGCCTGCTTCCCGCTCAAGCGTCACCAGGGGCTGGAGGCCGTGCTCTACCTGGAGACCCGGCGCCGTCTCGATCGCCTGCCGCGGCGCCAGCAGCAGAGCATCCAGCTGCTGATGCACTACCTCGCCGCCGAGCTGGAGAGCAGGCGGCTGGCCAGCCAGGTCGATCTGGAGCGGGATCAACGGCGGCATACCCAGGCCGATCTCGTCCGCAGCCAGGCCCTGCAGGACTCCTTCCTCAGCATGCTGCAGGCGCTGCACCAGGTAGGGGTCAAGCTCTCCAGCTGTGACAGCGAGGAGCGGCTGCTGCACGATGCGGTGGCGTTGGCACGGCAGGAACTGCAGTTCGATCGTATCGCCATCTTCTTGATCGACAAGGAGTTCAAGACCATGCACGGCACCTGGGGCACCAACGAGGCGGGTGAGCTCATCGATGAGCATCACTTTGTCAGCCCCATTCCGGAGCATCCCACCGTGCAGGAGGCGCTGCGCCGCAAAGACTATGTGCTGGTGTTGGAGGATGCCCCGCTCTATTACGAGAAGCAGGTGGTGGGGCGCGGCTGGAATGCCATGGTGTCGTTGTGGGACGGCACCACCCCGATCGGCTGGATCGCCGCCGACAACCTGCTCTGGCGCCGCCCGCTCAAGACCTACCAGAGCGAGATCTTCAAGCAGTATGCCGCCGTGCTCTCCCAACTGCTGATCCGCCAGCGCACCCAGGCCAAGCTGGAGCATTTCAACCGGGAGCTGGAGCTCAGGGTGTTGGAACGGACCCGGCAACTGGCCGATACCAACCGGGAGCTGGAGGAGGCGAACCGGCGGCTCTCCCTGCTGTCGCTGGAAGATCCCCTGACCGGGATCGCCAACCGCCGGCAGTGGGACATCACCATGGAGCGGGAGTGGGAGCGGGCTCGCCGCCATCAGGGGGTATTGGCGGTGCTGATGATCGACGTGGATGAGTTCAAGTCCTACAACGATCACTTCGGCCACGGCAAGGGGGATAGATGCCTGCAACAGGTGGCGGCCCTGCTGCAGGAGACGGAGCGGCGCCGAACCAACCTGGTGGCCCGCTATGGTGGCGAGGAGTTCGTCATCCTGCTGTGCGCCCCGCAGGCGGGGGAGGCGGAGCTGCTGGCGGAGCAGATCCACCAGGGGCTCGAGCGGTTGCAGATCGCGCATCCGGCCTCCCGAGTGGCGGCGACGCTCACGGTCAGCATCGGCTTCAGCTATCTGATCCCCTCATCGGACAAGGGCTGGCAGACGCTGACCGAGCAGGCGGATCGGGCGCTCTATGATGCCAAGTCACAGGGACGGGCCTGCACCCTGGCCTATCGCTGAGCCCTCAGGCTTACCTTCTTTATCGCAGCCCTCAGCCCGCTCACGGCGAGCGGTTGGGTCCGCCACCAGCCAGAAATGTGGGAGCAAGCGTTTCCCGCCATCTGGCTCATGGCGATGAGGTGCGGCTCTGGCTAGAATGGGGGCCCATTTTCACAAGACAGATCCTGCACCATGACCCTATCCGGATTTCAAGGCCTGGTTTTCGACCTCGACGGCACCCTGGTGGACTCCATGCCGTTGCACCTGGCCGCCTGGGAGCACTGCGCCCGCGAGTTTGGCTTCCAGTTCGATGCCGACTGGTTCTATGAGCTGGGTGGCATGCCCAGCCGCAAGATCGCGCTGCTGGTGGCCGAGGTGCAGCAAATAGCGCTGGATCCGCTGATCGTGACCCGCTGCAAGACGGAGCATTACGTGGCCAATCTGCACAAGGCGACCCCCTTCCCGGCCATGCTGGAGCTGGTCAAGCGCTATCACGGCCTGATCCCCATGGGGATAGGCACGGGGTCTCCCCGCACCAACGCCGAGGCCGTGCTGCGCAACACCGGACTGGATCGCTACTTCCCCGTGGTGGTCACCGCCGATGACGTGGATCTGCATAAACCTCATCCGGACACCTTCCTGCTGGTGGCACGGCGACTCGGGGTCGAGCCTGGCAGCTGTCTGGTGTTCGAGGATACGGGCATAGGTGCCCAGGCCGGTGAGGCCGCAGGGATGCAGGTTTGCATGATCAGGGAAGGAGAACCGGTCGGCTTGAGCTACTGAGTGGATGGGGCTATTGCCCGGTCAAGGCATGGAAAAAGTCCACTCTCATACGGGACAGGCGATAAACATGAGAGTGGACATGCGCTTCGTCACTGGCTGACGTAGCGAGGGGGCTGGCTCAGGATGGCAAGGGAGTAAGCATCACTGCTCGCTGCTGCCGCCCTGATTGTCGTCATAGCGACTCGGGGCGCCATGGGGGCGCGGCGCCATGGAGACGCGTGGCTTGCGAGCCCGCTGGATGCTGACCGCCGGGCGACCGGAGTGCATGGCGATGGTGGAGATCTTGGCCTTGTAGACCAGCTGCTGGTTGCCATGGGCATCGGTCAGCAGCACGCTGTACTGATCGAAGCCGCTGATGGTCCCTTCCAGCTTGATGCCGCTCACCAGGAAGATGGCGACCTGACTGCGGTTCTTGCGCAACCAGTTAAGGGCAGAATCTTGCCCGTTCCCAAGGGAGAAGGCTTGCTCAATCGTAGAGTAGCTTGGGGATTCAGTTGTCATAAATTATTGTCCCGCGGAAAAAAAGTGGCGTTTGATTGTGCTAAATGGCCACTGGCTTGTCAAAGTCATTCTCTACCCCGCCACGAAAGCGCCGGTGAACAGGGCTGGATGTGCGGGTACTTTAGCAAAACGGCAGATAAATATGCCCCTTTGAGCCCTTGATGCCGGGCCGAACTGGTTCAAACGCCACCTTTGCCCCGTAGCGCAGTATTGGCATGTATCTCGCGGCGCTTAAGGTTCTGTACATGAACAGGGCTGGTGGTTAATGGCGGTGGCTGCAATAATTGGCGCCTCTGGCCGTTTGCGGCCTCATGCTGGGGTCCTATCTTGCATCCGGTTTCACACCAACACCCAATCACCTATACCCACGACGCGACGGCCTGCGAAGAGTGCGACTTGCTGGTGCCGGCGACCACGCTGGCGGTGGGGGAGGCGAGCAGTTGCCCGCGCTGCGGTCATACCCTGAGCCAGCATCTGCCACAGCAGGAGCGCAGGCCGCTGGCCTATGGCTTCGCTGCCCTCATCATGTTCGGGCTCTCCAACGCCTTCACCTTCATGTCGTTCTCATCCCACGGGGTGGGGCAGGAGATGACCTTCCTGCAGTGCATCACCACCCTGGTGGCGCAGGGCTACCTGTTTCTGGGGGCCGTGCTGAGCCTGACCCTGATCGGCCTGCCACTGGTCTATGTCGGCTCCATCATGCTGGTGCTGTGGCGCCTAGATAAAGAGATGCACAGCAATGCCCTGCGCTCCCTCGGCCGCCTGCTGTGCCGGATCAAGCCCTGGTTGATGGTGGATGTCTTCCTGATCGGGGTGCTCATCTCCCTGGTCAAGCTGATGGGCATGGCGGATATCAAGATGGGGCTGTCGTTCTGGGCCTTCGTTGGCTACACCCTGCTGCTCATCAAGATGATCTCGTCGCTGGATCGGATGTGGCTGTGGCAGCGGTTGTTTGGCCCGACCGAGGCGCGGGAGCTGGATCCCGAGGCCGGTGCCATGGAGTCCGGGCTGGTGGGCTGCCACATCTGCGGCGCCCTGAGCGACGCCGATGCCGACACCTGCTCCCGTTGTGGCGACCGTCTGCATCAGCGCAAGCCCGGTGGCCTCAACCGCACCTGGGCGCTGCTCATCACCTCGGTGATCCTCTATGTCCCCGCCAACCTCTATCCCATCATGGACACCGTCTTCCTGGGGGACGACAGCCCCTCGACCATTTTGGGCGGGGTGGTTTTGCTGTGGGGCATGGGCTCCTATCCCATAGCCGCCATCATCTTCATCGCCAGCGTGGTGGTGCCGCTGGTGAAGATCCTGGCGCTGCTGTGGCTCTGTTACATGGTGCAGCGCGGTCAGGGTGACTCGCCGCTGCGCAAGCTGAAGCTCTATCGCATGACCGAATTTGTGGGGCGCTGGTCGATGATCGACGTCTTCGTGGTGGCCATATTGGCAGGCCTCATCCGGCTCGATAATCTGATGACCATTTATCCGGGCCCCGCGGCCGTCGCCTTTGCCGGGGTAGTGTTGATCACCATGGTGGCCGCCATGAGTTTCGATTCCCGCCTGATCTGGGATTTACAACAAGGAGAACGCGAACGTGAGTGAGCGTAAGAAAAGGTGGAAACCCGGCTCGGACTTCCTGAGCTCGGCCGCCGCTATCTGGATGGTGCCCATGCTGGCCCTGTTCATCGGAGCCTGGATGCTGTTCCAGCATTGGTATTCGCAGGGCCCCAGCTTCACCCTGACCGTGGCCACCGCCGAGGGCATAGTGGCGGGCAAGACGGTGATCCGTTCCCGTGAGGTGGAAGTTGGCCGCATCGAGGCGGTAGAGCTCAGCAAGGATTACAGCCACGCCGTGCTGAAGGCCCGTCTGACTAACGGCGCGGCCGGCATGCTCAAGAAGGACAGCCAGTTCTGGGTGGTCAAGCCCAGGGTCGGGCGGGAAGGGGTCTCCGGCCTCGGCACCCTGCTCTCCGGCGCCTACATCGAGCTCTCCCCCGGCAAGAAGGGCAGGGCGCGCGGTGAATATGCCATGCTGGACATACCGCCGCTGGCCTCGCTGGATGCCAAGGGGCTGCGGCTCTCCCTCACCAGCCGTGATGCACGGGCACTGGGGGTGGGCTCGCCCATCAGCTACCAGGGCTTCACCATAGGCCAGGTAGAGGAGGCCAAGTTCCTGCCCGAGAAGAGCGAGATGAAGTACCAGCTCTTCATCAATGCCCCCTACGACATCCTGGTGAGCAGCAACTCCCGCTTCTGGCTGACGCCGGGCTTCGAGGTCTCCATGAGCAGCGAGGGGATGAAGGTCAAGATGGACTCGCTGGAGAGCCTGCTCGATGGCGGCATCACCATGGGGCTGCCCCCAGGCTGGACGCCCGGCGAACCGGTCAAGCAGCAGGATGAGTTCGTCCTGTTCCAGGATGAAGCGAGCGTGCTGGCGGGTAGCCTGGATCAGTTCATCGACTACGTCTTCCTGTTCGAGGGTGACGTGGGTGGCCTGCACCCCGGTGCGGCGGTGCAGTATCGCGGCATCCGGGTCGGCACCGTCATCTCGGCCCCCTATCTCATCGACGACAAGGGCGTGCAGATCTTCCAGAATCGCCAGATTCCCGTGTTGGCGCGGATCGAGGTGCAGCGGCTCTCCCATCGCTATGCCAATGCGGAGAAGGAGCAGTGGCGTGCCCTGTTCAGCAAGCAGTTCAAGGAGGGGCTGAGGGCGACCCTCAAGACCTCCAGTCTGCTGACCGGTGGCAAGGTGGTGGATCTCAACTTCTACCCGGATGCCCCCCCCTATCAGCCGATAAAGCTGGCGGGCTATCAGGTGTTCCCGACCGAGCAGGCCGGGCTGGATCAGATCGAACGCAAGGTGAACCTCATCCTCGACAAGTTCGTCGATATGGACATGAGCACCACCCTGACCCAGGTCAACAGCACCCTGGTGACCCTGGACAAGACGCTCAAGCACATCAAGGCCGTGAGCGCCAATCTGGAGCAGTTCACCGGCCAGAGTGCGACCCAGCAGTTGCCTGTCTCTCTCAACCAGAGCCTCAAGCAGTTGCAGGAGACCCTGCAGGCCTATGACGCCGGCTCCCAGACCAATCAGGAGCTGCGCCAATCGGTGCAGTCACTCAATCAGCTGATGGGTGAGTTGCAACCCCTGGTGCATTCATTGAATGAGCAGCCTAGTTCGCTGATCTTCGATCGCGCCCATCCCCAGGATCCTGAGCCCAAGCGAGGAAAATGATGAAGAAACGGATGATGAGCCTGGCCTTGCTGGGCCTGTTGGCGGGTTGCGGTTCGGCCCCCACCAGCCTGCATTACTACTCGCTCGACACGGATAATCAGCCGGCCCCGACCGTGGCGGCACAGCCGCAGCATCAGCTGGTGCTGCGTCCCGTGGCCCTGTCGGGGCAGCTGGACAAGGCCAGCCTGGTCTATCAGCTGGCCGGCAACGAGCTGCATTTCGCCGAATACCATCGCTGGGCGGGCTCCCTCGACGGTCAGCTGAACCAGCTGACCCTGAACGGCCTCTCCAGCCGGTTGCCGGGTTGGGTGATACGGCAGGATGGGGCCCGCAAGGGACCCGTCCTGACCATCTCGGTCGAGCGCTTCCAGGGGCGGCACGACGGTCGTGCCGTGTTGAGCGGTCGCTGGCGGCTGCTGACGGAAGAGGGCACTGTGTTGCGGGACATGCCCTTCCAGCAGGTGCGGATTCTGCCTGATGATGGCTACGGGCCGCTGGTCGACGAACTGGGACAGGGCTGGCAACAGCTGCTCGATCAGATCGCGGCGGATCTGCGCAAGCGCGCCTGATCGCCGGATGATGGAATGAAAAACGGGAGGCCTGGGCCTCCCGTTTTGTTATCTGTTGCGGATGGGGCGAGGTTATTGCTGAACCTCGGAGACCCCCTGCACCTTGACCTCAACCCGGCGATCCGGGGCCAGGCAGACGATCAGCTCGTTCTTGGTACCGCTGCTGCAGCTGTCGCCGGTGACCGGTGAGCTCTCGCCATGACCTTCCACGTTGACCTTGCCGGCGGGCAGTCCCTTGCCAACCAGATAGTCGGCGACGGTCTGTGCGCGCTGCTCGGACAGCTTCTGGTTATAGGCGTCCGAGCCGAGGCGGTCGGTGTAGCCGATGACGGTGGCCGAGCCATCCTTGGGTCTGGCCGCTTCGATATCGTTGTAGAGGGTATCCAGCGCCTGACCGGCTTCCGGCTTGAGGGTCGCCTTGTTGAAGTCAAACAGCACATCCGAGCTCAGGGTGAACTGCTTGTCGACCACTACGGGTTCCGGCGCCGGCGCCGGGGCGGCGACCGGTATCGCTTCCGCTACCTGACCGAAGCGGTAGACGGCGGCCAGCGAGAGCAGGCCGTTGTCCATGCGCAGGCCGGTGTCGTCACGGCTGCCATAAGGAGAGCTGTACTGGTACTCGAGGCGGGCAGCCCAATCCAGGTTGAAGGCGTATTCGGCACCGAGTGCACCGACGAAGGTGAAGTCGTTGTCACTGTCCAGGTTGTCGCTGCTGGTCCAACCATAGCCGCCACCGATGCGGCCATAGAGATCCAGGTTCTCAGCCACCGGGAAGCCGAGCTTCAGGGTCAACTGGGCCAGTTGCGCCTCAACGGAGTCGTTGAAGACGGCGGAATTTCTGGTGCCGTTGTACTTGAGCTTGCCGAGGTAGTCGTAACCCAGTTCAATCCCCAGATTCTGGTTGATCTGGTAACCCCCGAAGACACCGGCGCCCACTTCATCGTCGTCCTTGTCTTCCGTGGAGATGCTGTTGCTCTCGTCGACGCCGTAGAAGTTGGACCAACCCAGTTTGGCACCGCCATACCAGGTATCGTCTTGTCCGGCTGCCTGAGCGTTGGCCGCAAGCAGGCCTGAAACCAGCAAGGTAATCAGTGTTTTGTTCATATGAAGCCTCTGCAATTTGTCTGTGGGAGAGATCGAACCTGTGTCGCCTCACCTCATGGGTTGGGCCTCTGTCGGGCCGCAACATGTTTAAACGTAGTTCGTTTTTTTAAAACCACAAGCAACTGATATAAAACATATTGTGATAACTATGTGCAGCATAGTGGAGCTAGAGGGGATGGGGTGAGCCTGATTCAAATTCGAAGAGGGTGTCATATGAATTGAGTTTTGCCAGCCCGACGGTGGCAGAATGAAGGCCGACGGCGCGCCGGCCTTTTGCCTCATCACTGGGCGATGAATTCGTACTCCTGCTCGATGAAGGCGGCCGCCCGCTCGCTCAGGGCGGCGTGCACGACCGTGGTCGGGTGTACCTGATCCCAGAACATCTTGCCCTCACAGTTGAGCTCGCTGGCGCTGCGACTGGCCATCGGGTTGGCGACGGCCTGGGCCAGCAATGGGTTGCCGGCGATGGCGAGACGCTCCTGCGGATTGAAGACGGAGAGCTGACTGTCGGTGCCGGCGCTGCGGGAGGAGAACGGCTTCCACACATAACTCCCACCGTAGCAGGCATGTTCGGTGTCGCTCAGGCCGAAGTTTTGCGGCTCGCTCAGCATCTCGGCGAACTGCTTGTCGATCTCGAACAGCTTCACCAGGCCGGTGGGGGCCAGCTGGCGCGCCAAGTTAAGCAGCAGCTGATTGTGGTAGGCAGAGACATGGCTGGCGGCATCCACCACCTGCTGGCTGCGGGCCGAGGGGTTCTGGCCCAGATCAGGCAGGTTGAACAGCAGGATCTGTTTTGCCCCGTTCAGCACCAGGCGGTTGGCCGAGTCGCTGATGACGTCGCGCACCCGCTTGGCGTCCTGCTCCGTGTTCCAGCCATAGGCCAGATAGTCGTTGGCTCCGACCCAGAGGATCACCAGATCGTCCGGCTTGAAGCTGTCCTTCTCCAGGAACTGGGTGATCTCGTAGTCCAGGTTATTGATGACCTGATACTTGGGATTCCAGGAGATCTTGTTGTAGGCCACCGCGGTGGCGCCGCCCTCCGCCTCGTTGGCGATCTTCAGTCCCGGGAACTGCTGGGGCAGCTGCTCCAGCCAGACAGGCCCGTTGGAGAAGCGGCCCTGGTAGTAGGGCGGGCTGGAGGGGAGATAACCGCGCATCTTGTCGTACATCTTGCCGGTATCGGACAGGCTGTCGCCGAACATCACTATGCGGGAGAAGGCGGGGCGGCTCTCGGCGGCCTGCGCCGTCAGCGCGAATAATCCCAATAAACAGACAAACCATTTCTTCATGTCGTTGTTCTCGTTGCGTCTAAGCAGGGGTGCCTGCAGGCTGTTCCTCGATGGGACAACGCGGGCTGGGGACCCGTTTTGCCAGGTCATACGGTATCCAGCCGAATAAAATTCTGCAGCAAGCCATGCCCATTAAATCGATTACGGTCACACTCGACTCCCCCAGATGGGGGACGCTTCACGTTTGTTTCACGCAATCCGAGGCAAGATGCCCTCATACCCCAATGACAGGAGCATGAAAATGAACAAAGCAAGCGTAATAGGTCTGTTGGCCCTGATGTCCGTCTCCTCTTACACCATGGCGGCCTACACAGGTCCGCAGGAGCAGAACAAGGTATCCGTCGCGCAGTTGAAAGACGTGGCGGATGACCAGTGGGTCACCCTGGAAGGCAAGCTGGTCAAGCATCTTGGCGGCGAGAATTACCTGTTCAAGGACAGCAGTGGCGAGGTGGAAGTGGAGGTGGATCAGAAGGTGTGGCGGGGCACCGAAGTGGGCCCGGACGATCTGATCAGTATCCGTGGCGAGGTTGACCACAGCTGGAACAAGACCGAGGTGGAGGTCGAGAGCCTGGAGAAGGTGGGCGCGGCGGCGCAGAGCCAGGGTGGCTTCATCGCCAAATAAGGCCAATCCCGACACCCGCTGGCCAGACGTGAAGAGGGCGCTTGATATCAAGCGCCCTCTTTCATGCTGTCAGCCTAACCCGCCCGGCTGGCGACGGTGCGCTTGAATCCCTTCTCGGCCTGATTGACCTTGTAGAGGTAGCGGCGCGCCTCCGCCTTGGGGTGTTGCTCGGTCAGCACCTGATAGACCGCCTCGGGGGAGAGCCGATTGATCATGCCAGGGGCGGCCTTGCGGTTGCTGGAGAAGGTGTTGAGCACCCCGCCGGCGCCGCCGTTGTAGGCGGAGATCACCGCATAGCGACGGGATTGCGGATCCTGGATGTCCGCAAGGTAGACGGTCTGCAGCAGGTGCAGATAGGCGGTGCCGACGTCTATGTTGTAGGCCGGGTTGAACAGATCCTCCCGGGTCGGCTGGCCGTTCTTGCCCTTGACCCGCACATAGACATCCCGTCCGGCGGTGGCCGGGATCACCTGCATCAGGCCATAGGCGTTGGCATGGCTGACCGCATAGGGGTTGAAGCTGCTCTCGGTCTTGATCACCGCATAGATCAGGCTCTCGGCGACGCCGTACTTGCGGGAGGCATCGCGGATGATGCCGGCGTACTTGTAGCCGCGCCTGTCCTCATGGTTCGCCACCATGGGAATGTCGACGAAGAAGATGGTGCGGATCCCGAGGGTGCGCTTCTTCATCGCCGTGCTGAGCAGATAGTCGGCATAGCGCTCGGCGCGCCAGTCGGAGCGGATCGGCTGGCCCTGGTTGTCCAGCACCTGGCCGTAGAGGAAGGGCTCGCCACCGGGCAGGATCTCCCGGTCGGAGTAAAGATCCACTTCCGCCGGATCGTCCGGGGTCAGCAGCGTCTCAATGATGGCACGGCGCAGGTGGGCGCTGGGCTCGACCCCGGAGACGGTCTCCACCATGATGTGGCCGCTGGCGAAGTCAATGTGGGCCCGGCTCTTGTACTGATCCGTGTATTTGACGTAGTCAAACTTGCCCGCGAACAGCGCCTCGCGCCCCCATATCTCGTTCACGTTATGGGAGAGTGCACTGATCATGTGTTCGAAACCGCGAATGTCCTTGCCGTTGACCAGCTCCTCGTCTTCACCGCTGGGTTTGGGGGAAGAGGAGCAGGCAGAGAGAAACAGCAGAGCGCACAGCAGCCAAAAAATTCGACCCATAAGATCCTCAAACTGGGCGGCGGGGCCGTCCGTCATTCATTGGCTGTGAGCCAGGGGAGGGATGGCCGCGGATGACCAAGCTCTTCTTTGCTCACAGCTACAACTTTATTGGCTGGGAGGGGTGTAACCGTCGATGGCCACTTCACCCGCTTCAAACAGGTAGTTCACCATCTCTTTTTCCAGCAGCTGACGATGCTCGAGGTTCATCATGTTCAGCTTCTTCTCGTTGATCAGCATCACCTGCTTCTTCTGCCATTCGGCCCAGGCTTCCTTGCTGATGTTGTCAAAGATCCGCTTGCCGAGTTCACCGGGATAGAGCTGGAAATCCAGGCCGGGCCCCTCTTTCTTCAGACGCTGACAAAATACGGTACGGCTCATGTTGACCTCTGTGGTTGTAAGTCCGGGTAGGCGAGCAGGCGGGCCGTGGCGGCCGCCAACCCCACCTCGGCAGGATGGCGTAAGTTATACCAGAGTCGAGAATCCGCTTCCATGAGCAGCGGGGGCGGGGGGGCAGCCATTTCGATCAGCAAGGGCCGGATATCGAGGTGGAAGTGACTGAAAGTGTGACGAAAGCCAGACAGTTCCCGATAGTCGTGCCCGCTCATCCCCAGCGCCTGCAAGCGTCCTTCGATCTCGGCCTCTGACTCCACCTGCGGGAAGCAGTAGAGCCCGCCCCAGATCCCCTGGGGGGGGCGCTTCTCCAGCAACAACTGATCGCCGTGGCGAATGAGCAGCATGATGCCGGCGCGGGCCGGGATGCTCTTCTTCGGCTTGCTGTTGGGGTAGGCGGTGGGATTGCCCTGCGACAGCCCCTGGCAATCGACCTGCACCGGGCAGCGCACACAGGCGGGCTTGCTGCGGGTGCAGACGGTGGCGCCCATGTCCATCATCGCCTGGTTGTAGTGGGCCACCCCGAGCCGCGGGGTGAGGCGGGTCGCCAGCTCCCACAGATCGTTTTCCACCTGCTTCTGGCCGGGCCAGCCCGGCAGCGCCAGCCAGCGGGTGAGTACCCGCTTCACGTTGCCGTCCAGGATGGCGTGGGGTTGGCCGAGCGAGAGCGAGAGCACGGCACCGGCGGTGGAGCGACCTATGCCGGGCAGGGCCATCACCTCCTCCAGTTGCTCCGGGAACAGGCCGCCGTGCAGATCGCGGATCTGCTGGGCCGCCTTGTGCAGGTTGCGGGCGCGGGCGTAGTAGCCGAGCCCGGTCCAGTGGTGCAGCACCTCGTCGATGGGGGCATCGGCCAGTGCCAGCACGTCGGGGAAGCGCGCCATGAAGCGCTGGTAATAGGGAATGACGGTGGCGACCTGGGTCTGTTGCAGCATGATCTCGGAGATCCAGACCCGATAGGGGGTCTTGTCCTGCTGCCAGGGCAGGGTCTTGCGGCCGTGGGTCTGGTACCAATCCAGGATCCGGGTGGCGAAGGTGGTGTCGCTTGGGTTGCTCACATTGTTCTCATGTTATTGATTAAAAAGGGGAGCTCTCGGGCTCCCTCTTGAATAAGCGACCGGCCAGGGTGGCTGGCCGGTTGGATGGACTCGGCTAACCGCGCCAGTCTTGCAGCGCCTTGAGGCTGGCATGCTGCCCGCCAACCTGCAGGATGATGTAATCCTGGGCGATGGCGACCAGCAGCACGCCGGGGGCGACCTCGCTGCCCTCGCGCAGTTCCCGCCCGTTGAGCACCACGGCCCGTTTGGCCGGGTCGGAGGAGAAGTTGTGGGCGCCATAGGTCAGGGGGGGTACCTGCTGTTTCAGGGCCGGGTCCAGGGCGCTGAGCGGCATGGCCTGGCTCTGGGCTTGGGCCTGTGGCGCCGCCGGCTCTTCCTGCAACGGGGTATTGTTGAGGGCCAGCATGATGCGCTCGGCCAGGCTCTGGGTGCCATTGTTGGCGGTCGCCGTCGCGGGGGCCGCGGCGGCAGGCTTGGGCTGCACCACGGGCACTGGCAGCGGCGGGGGCAACGGACGGGTGATCATCGGCTTGGGCTCGACCCGCACGAAGGGCGGCGTCACCACCTCCTTCACCTCGATCTGTTGCTCGAGGGGCTTGAGGTGGTAGAGGTGCCAGCCGTAGTTGGCGCCGGCCCCCATGATCAGGGCCAGCGGGGCCAGCAGCCACCAGATCCAGCGGCGGTTCGGCTCCTCCTCCTGGCTCACGGGCAGGCCCATGAGCGGCATGTGGGGCGTGAACTGGGGCTGATCCGCCCGGCGCAGGGCTTTGAGCAGGGTAGACATCAGGAAGCCTCCTCCGGCAGGGTGATCATGGCCTCATCGACCACGGTATCCAGATCGACCGGTGCGCTGGCGCGCAGGGACTGATCCTCCAGTCTGGGCATGGGCTCACCGGCCATCACGTTCAGGCGCAGCAGGGTGTTGCTGCCGGCGATGCCATCCGGGGTCAGCCCCTGCTCGCGCTGGAACTGTTGTAGCTTGTTCTTGAGCTCGGCATCGAAGCGGCTCACCTTGCGATCCGGTTGCTGCATGGCGCGGTTGAGCGCGCTGTCCAGCCACTGCACCTGGGCCGCGTTGGCATTGCTGCCGATCAGGGTCACGCC
This sequence comes from Aeromonas sp. sif2433, assembly GCF_019218705.1. Lineage (NCBI taxonomy): Bacteria > Pseudomonadati > Pseudomonadota > Gammaproteobacteria > Aeromonadales > Aeromonadaceae > Aeromonas > Aeromonas sp. sif2433. The sequence continues at coordinate 128,967 of NZ_JAHUXD010000007.1, read as the reverse complement.
GCCCTTGGGCATGCGCCACAGCAGGGTGTAGCTGCCCCCCCAGGCATCGGACAGCCACTGCCGGTCCACCAGCCAGCTCTGATTGCCGATGAGCAGGCTGGCCTTGTCAGCCCCCAGGCCGACCAGGGTGGCGTAATAGAGACCGCCCGTCTCGTCGGTCAGGCTGATGAGGGCCGGGTACTGCAACGCCTGCAGCTCCGCCAGCGAGGCAGTGCCCTCCTGGCAGCGCAGACCGGCACGGGGGGCGTCGTCGCAGGTCGCCTCCTCCAGCTCGGCCTGGTAGCCCCACACCTTGTAGAGATTCTGCATGGCGGTGTCCGGCTCCAGCGCCTGATTGATGGCGCGGGTCAGCTGCTCCTGCTGCTCCGGGGTGTCGTCCACCTTGACCGGCACCTCCACCTTGACCACAGGTCTGGCGGGGAAGACGCCGAACAGCTGCCAGCCCCACCAGCCGGCGGCGACCAGCAGGGCGCCCGCCAGCGCGACCGTGAGGCCGGATTGCCAGCTGCCCTCATCGCGAATGCCGCTCACCTCATAGGCCGCCAGGCTGATGTCGCCATGCACTATCTTGTGGCTGACTCGGGCGAAGGCGGCGATCAGGGCGCGATCGCAGATGAGGTTGATGAGGCGCGGGATGCCGCCGGAGAGGCGATGCAGGGTCTGGATCGCCTTGGGGGTAAAGATGGGCTGGACGCAACCGGCCACCTGCAGCCGGAAGCGCACATAGGCGTCCACGTCCTGGCTGGAGAGCGGCAGCAGGTGATAGCGGGCGGTGATGCGCTGGGCTAGCTGGCGCAGCAGGGGCTGGCGCAGGATCTGCTGCAGCTCGGGCTGGCCGATGAGCACCACCTGCAGCAGCTTCTTCTCGTCGGTTTCCAGGTTGGTGAGCAGCCGCAACTGCTCCAGCACGCCGGGCAGCAGGTGCTGGGCTTCATCCACCAGCACCACGCTGCGCTTGCCCGCCGCCAGATTGGCCAGCAGGTGATCGCGAATGAGATCGAACAACAGCTTGAGGCTGGCATCCTGGGCATAGGGCAACTGGAACTCGTCGCAGATGGCCGCCAGCAGATCCCGCTCGGTCAGGGATGGATTGAGGATGTAGGCGATCTCGGTCTCGGCGGGCAACTGCTGCAACAGACAGCGGGAGACGGTGGTTTTGCCAGTCCCCACCTCGCCGGTGAGCAGCACGAAGCCACCCCCATCCTGCAACCCGTAGTTGAGGTGGGCGAGGGCCTCTGCATGGCGTTCGCTCATGTAGAGATATTTGGGGTTGGGCGAGATGGAGAACGGGGGCTCCGACAGACCGAAGAACTGTGTGTACATAAGGATCCATTCCATTGTTATGGCGGCAGGTTAAAGCCTCCCCACAGGGATGTCAAAGACCCGGATACCATAAGGGTGTCATCAGACCCGGCGACCCAAAGCGCCCCGTGGATCGGGGCCGGGTTAGCGAGGGAAAGAGGTGAACCGCATGCAGGGGGCCGTCGTGTACGGCGCGCAAAAGCGGTATCATCGAGACAGGTTAATCGAGGGAGATTGCGCGTGCAGACTTATCTGGTTGGGGGGGCGGTTCGGGATCGCCTGCTGGGCTTGCCGCAGGGCGACAGGGATCACCTGGTGGTGGGGGCCACTGTGGCGCAGATGCTGGCGCTGGGGTTCACCCAGGTCGGCCGCGACTTCCCGGTGTTTCTCCACCCCAAGACCCAGCAGGAGTACGCCCTGGCCCGCACCGAGCGCAAGCAGGGGCAGGGTTACACCGGCTTCGTGTGCCACGCCTCCCCCGAGGTGACGCTCGAACAAGACTTGCTGCGCCGGGATCTCACCATCAACGCCATCGCCGAAGATGAGCACGGGCAACTGCACGATCCCTACGGCGGCATGGCCGATCTGGAGGCGCGGCTGTTGCGCCATGTCTCACCGGCCTTTGCCGAGGATCCCCTGCGCATCTTGCGGGTGGCGCGCTTCGCCGCCCGCTTCCATGCCCAGGGCTTCATGGTGGCCCCCGAGACCCTGGCTCTGATGCGGGAGATGACCCAGGCCGGCGAGCTCGCCCACCTGACCCCCGAGCGGGTCTGGAAGGAGCTGGAGAGAGTGCTGCTGGGGCAGACGCCCCGGGTCTTCTTCGAGGTATTGCGCGAGTGCGGCGCCCTCAAGGCGCTGTTCCCCGAGCTGGATGCCCTGTTCGGTGTGCCGGCGCCGGCCAAGTGGCACCCGGAGATCGACACCGGTATCCACACGCTGATGGTGCTGGATCAGGCCTGTCTGCGCTCTCCGGATCTGCCGGTCCGCTTCGCCGCCCTCTGTCACGACTTTGGCAAGGGGCTGACCCCGCCCGCCTTCTGGCCCAGCCATCACGGCCACGGCCAGAAAGGGCTGCCGCTGATCCGGGATTTCTGTGAGCGATTCCGGGTGCCGAACGACTGCCGCGATCTGGCGCTGCTGGTGAGCGACCTGCACACCCATATTCACATCGCGTTCGAACTCAAGCCGGCGACCCTGCTCAAGCTGTTCGACAAGGCCGATGCCTGGCGCAGGCCCGAGCGTTTCGCCCAGCTGCTGGACACCTGCCGCGCCGACTTCCACGGTCGCACCGGGTTCGAGGAGCGGGTCTATGCCGAGCCGGACTATGTGGCGCAGGCGCTCGGCGCGGCCCAGGCGGTGCCGGTCAAGGAGATAGTGGCGGCGGGCTTCAAGGGGGAGGAGATCCGCGAGCAGCTGGCCAAACGCCGGCTCGATGCCATCAGCCGGGTGCGCGACGAGTGGACCTTTATCGAGGAGTAAGCGCCCCTGTAGGGGCGATTGGCGCAGCGTCATCGGCCGTTTGAGGCAGCGAGGGAGCGTAAAAAAAAAGCCCGGGTCAATGGCCCGGGCTTTTTGCTGCGTCCTGCCTTAAGAGAAGCAGGCCTGCAGTATGTAGAAGATGACGATGGCAAGGATGGCACCGGCGGGCAGGGTGATGACCCAGGAGACCACGATGTTGCGCAGCACGCCGAGGTTCAGGGCGGCGATGCCGCGGGCCAGACCCACCCCCATCACGGCACCCACCAGGGTCTGGGTGGTGGAGATGGGCAGACCGGTACCGGAGGCGATCACCACGGTGGCGGCGGTGGCCAGCTGGGCGGCGAAGCCACGGCTCGGGGTCAGATGAGTGATGCCGGTGCCGACGGTGGCCATCACCTTCTCGCCCATGGTGGCGAGACCGATGACGATACCTATGCCGCCGAGCGGCAGGATCCACCAGGCGATGGTGGAGTTGCCGCTGATCTGGCCGGCGCTCTGCACTGTGGAGACCACGGCGGAGAGTGGGCCTATGGCGTTGGCCACGTCGTTGGAGCCGTGGGCGAAGGCCATGGCGCAGGCGGTGATCACCATCAGGATGCCGAAGACCTTCTCCACGTTGGCGAAGTGCATCTTGTTGTCATCCTGCGGGTTGTACTGCTGACCGCGAATGTAGAACCAGCCCGCGATGGCGAGTGCCACCGAGATGGCGATGGAGAGCATGATGCCCTCGCCGTCGCTCAGGTGCAGACCGACGTGGGTCAGTCCCTTCTTGATGGTCACCAGGCAGATGACCAGCGCGGTCAGGAACATGTAGAACGGCACGTAGCGCTTGGCGTTGGCCAGCGGATCATCGGTGTTGAAGATGAGCTTCTGCACGCTGATGAACATGAAGTAGGCGATGATGCCGGAGATGGCCGGCGTGATGATCCAGGAGCCGACGATGCCGCCAAACTTGCTCCATTGCACCGCTTCCGGACCGACGCTCACCACGGCAAAGCCGACGATGGCACCTATGATGGAGTGGGTGGTGGAGACGGGCCAGCCGAAATAGGAGGCCAGGATCAACCAGAGACCCGCCGCCAGCAGGGAGGCAATCATGCCGAGCACCAGCAGATCCGGGGTATCGGTGAAGGCATTGGTATCTATGATGCCGTTACGGATCGTCGCCGTGACCTCGCCACCGGCCAGATAGGCACCGGCAAACTCGAAGATCATGGCGATGATGATCGCCTGACGGATGGTCAGGGATTTGGTGCCGACCGATGTGCCCATGGCATTGGCGACGTCGTTCGCACCTATGCCCCAGGCCATCAAAAAGCCGAACAAGGCCGCCACGAGCACCAGGGTGGTGCCGTAATTTGCGATAATGTCCATTAGTAGTGTTTACCCAGTCAGTCGATTACGAACGAGCCAGCATCAATTCCAGACGGGCGCCAACGCGCTCGGCCTGATCAGCCAGGTCACCTACCCATTCGAGGATCTTGTAGAGGAACATAACGTCGATCGGATTGTATTTCTGCTCAACGGCTTGCAGCTGTTGGCGCAGTCCGATCTGCATGGTGTCAGTATCGTCCTCGATAAGATCCAGTTGATGGATCATCTCGGCAACCATTTCAACTTCACGTCCTTTAAAGCCGGTTTCGAGCAGCTCATCGAGTTCTCCGATGGCTTTTTCGGCTTGGGCGGTCGCATCGATACAACGTTTGAGATAGGCCATGAAATCGGCACGCATCTCGGCGGGGAATTCCATTCGACGACCAAGCATGCGGCCGGAGATGTCCTTGGCACGGTTGGCAATCTTGTCCTGCTGGGTCAGCAGTTCCAGCAGATCGGTACGAGCGACCGGCAGAAACAGGCCGCGTGGCAGTTTCAGACGAATTTCGCGTTTGAGGATATCCGCTTCTTTTTCCAGCTGGGCGATCTGTTGCCGGATCTTCTCGGCATCTTCCCAGCGGTCTTCGGCAACGGCATCAAAGAAGGGAATGAGCTGCTCGCAGCACACGTGAACCTTGACGATATGCTTCTGCAGCGGCTTGATGGGGGACTTGGCAAAAAGACCCAAAATAGTATTTACTGGCATGGCCAAACCTGTGTCGGTGAAAAAACACTCGATACGATTTTATGAGGGGCGCAGGATAACCGAACTGTGCCATCAATAAAACCGTGAATTAATCCTGACGTATCGCTGGCATTATATCCTCGCGATCCGGATCATGCCCCCCAAAGTTGCCTGCCAGCCCGGAATGACTATGCAAACTGAGATCGAGATAAAGTTTTTCGTCGCCAGAGACATCCAAGAATCCCTCTCCAACCTTCTGAATTCACTTGAGATTATCTCGTCTTCCCGGGTCGAGCTCGGCAATGTCTATTTCGATACGTCCGAGCTGGATTTGCGTCGACTCGACATGGGATTGCGTATCCGCCGCAGCGATAAATTTTCTGAACAAACCATCAAATGTCGGGGCCAGGTGGTGGGCGGATTGCACGCCAGACCCGAATACAATGCCCCGGTGAGCGGCGCACTGCCGACCCTGGCCGCCTTCCCCACGGAGATCTGGCCCAGCCTCGAGCTGCGTGACGCGATCCAGGGCCTGCTGGTTGCCCAGTTCAGGACCGACTTCGTGCGCCGTTACTGGCTGATCGCCTTCGAGGGCGCCGAGATCGAACTGGCCTGGGATCGGGGGGAGATCGTCGGCTCCCTGGGGCGCAGCGAGATCGATGAGCTGGAGCTGGAGCTCAAGTCCGGCACGGCGAACGCCCTGTTCGCCCTAGCGGCGCGGCTGGCCGGGCTGGGCGGCGTCAGGCTGGGGGCACAGTCCAAGGCGCAGCGGGGCTACCGGCTGGCGGGGCTCGGCAAGCCCCTGGCTGTGCAGCCCTTGCCGGATGTCGGCGGCCTCGCCGCCGCGGCCTGCATCACCCTCGGCCTGCAACACTGGCAGCATCATGAGCAGCTCTGGCTGGAGTCTGAGGGGGTCGAGCGGCAGCAGGCACTGGCAGGGATTGTGCAGGGCGTGACCCTGCTGAGCGAGGCGGCGGCGACCCTGGCGGTGGCGCCATCCTGGCTACCGCCGCTCCTGGCCCGGCACGCCTCGCTGGCGCAAGAGGCGGACGGCGAACGGCTGTCGGCCCTGCTCCACGGCGCCGATTACGTGGGGCTGCAACTGGCCATCGCGGCCTGGCTGCATCTGGGCCATTGAGGCCATTGGCAGATAGCAAAAAACAGATAGCAAAAAGGTGAGCCTGGGCTCACCTTTTTTGTGCTCGAACGGCTGCCGGCGGTCAGTTCACCACGGCTACGTTGATGCTGCCGTTGCCCTGGGTCATGCGGACCCGGGCACCGGGTACGAAGGTCGGGCTGGCTTTTTGCACCACCACGATGGATTCGCCGTTCTCTTTCTTGATCTCGAGTTCGACCCCGTCGACCTGATTGAGCTTGTCACCGGCGGCCTTGCCTGCGGCGGCACCGGCGATGGCACCCCCGGCGGCGGCGATGTCACTGCCCCGGCCCCCGCCTATGGTGCTGCCGAGCAGGCCACCGACCACGGCGCCACCCAGGGTGCCGAGCAGGGAGTTCTCGTCTGCCTGGATCTTGACCGGGCGGGTGGAGAGGATGGTGCCGTAGCTGACGGTCTGCACCTGTTTGGCGCGATCCTTGGTGTAGACGTCGCCGGAGTAGACGTCGCTGTTGGCACAGCCGGTGATGGCGGTGGTCGCGGCCAGCAGGGTAACGAGAGTAATGCGTTTCAACATGATGAGCCTCCTGGGCGGGCATCTGGTTAATCTGGTTGTTGGATCTGACTTTACGCCAACCGGATTGCGCATGAAACCCGCAAAGTGTAACCAATTATGTGATTTCGGGACTGTCCCAGCCCGGCCGGGGATCAGCCCAGCCGCTTTTCCAGCAGCAGGCGATCCTCGCCCGGGCCAAAGTAGTCCCGCTCCTCGCTCAGCTGCACATAGCCGAGGCGAAAGTAGAGGCGCTGGGCCGGATTGACCGGGTCGACGGTCAGCCTGACCCGCTCGACCCGCAGCCCTGCCAGCGCCTGCTCGACCCGCAGCATCATGCGCTCGGCCAGGCCAAAGCCGCGCGCCTCCGGCAGCACGGCCAGAGAGAGCAGCCAGCCTTGCGAGCTATCCTGCCCCAGGCCGCCCAGGGCATAGCCAAGCAGCCTGCCATCCAGCTCCGCCACCAGCAGCAGCTCGGGCCACAGATCCATGGCCTGGCGGAAGAAGAAGCCGGGATAGACATCCTCCCCGAAGACGCTGACATCGAGCTGCCAGATGGCGTGCATGTCGGTGTGGCGGGCCACTCTCAAAACGGGGGGCTGGTGCATCTTGGCTCCTGGGATCCGGTGCGCGCTGCCGTTCGGCAGTCAAAAGAGCCACAGGGTAGTGAGCCCGTTCGCACGATGCAAGCGATCTGGCGGACGGCACCGAGGGATCAGGGTGGCAGTGGTCTGCCGTGGGGGCGTCTGGGGGCCTTGCGGCGGCTGTCCAGCAGATGGCGCAGGGCGAGCCAGGGGTGATGCCACAGCATGCGAGGGCCGCTCCACTTCATGATCAGCTGGATCTGCTTGCGCATGGCGGGGGCATAACAGTGGATGTCGCACTTGGCGCAGGTCGGTTTGTGGCCGTGACCATAACGGCAGCGCCGCAGGCGCTGGTGGGCGAATTCCTGCAGCTGCTGGCAGTGCCGGCAGTCGCTGTCCTGGTGGTGATGGTGGCAGTAGAGGCGGATCATGGCGCTGACCGTCAACTGCTCCCGCCTGAGCCTGGGATGCTCGGGTGCCTGGCTGGCACCTGCACTGCGACGAGTGCCTGGTTGATTGGAGTTCATGGCTGCCATTGTCCCGACCTGCTCGCAGCGGGTGTTGATACAGGTCAAAGCCATGGGCAAAAAAACAGGGCCCTCGGGCCCTGTGTCATCAGACAACCTCGATTGTCTGCGATTAGATGAGGCTGGTTGCCTGCTCCAGCCAGGCGAGATCCTCGCCGTCCAGCAGCGGGCTCAGGCGGCGGAAGACTTCCACATGGTAGTCGTTGATCCAGCGGAACTCGGCCGGGCTCAACAGGCTGCGATCGATGAGACGCGTATCGAACGGCACATAGGTCAGCCGCTCGAAGCCGAGCATCGGCAACTCACCGATCTGCTCCTGCTCGGTCACCACCACCAGGTTCTCACAGCGAATGCCGAACGCATTCTCCCGGTAGTAGCCCGGCTCGTTGGAGAGCACCATGCCCGGCTGCAACGGCACCAGGCTGCCTTTGGGGGCTATGCGCTGCGGGCCTTCGTGCACGCTCAGGAAGTGGCCGACGCCGTGACCGGTGCCGTGGTCGTAGTTGTAACCGGCCTGCCACAGCGGCATGCGGGCCAGCACATCGAGCTGGATGCCGGCGGTGCCGCGGGGGAAGCGGGCCTGATCCAGGGCGATGTGACCCTGCAGCACCCGGGTGAACATGGCCTTGTGCTCATCTGTTACCTCACCCACCTTGAGGGTGCGGGTGATGTCGGTGGTGCCGTCCAGATACTGGGCGCCGGAGTCCACCAGATAGATGCTGTCCTGACCGAAGGCGCGCGGCACGCCATTGGTGTGACGGTAATGGCACATGGCGGCGTTGGGGCCGAGCGCTGAGATGGTGTCGAAGCTCGGCTCCACATAGTGATCCTGCTCGCGGCGGAAGGCTTCCAGCCGATCGGCCAGGGTACCCTCATCCACCCCCTCGAACTCGCCGGTGGCTATCAGGCGATCCAGCCAGGCGAGGAAGCGGGTGACGGCGACGCCATCGCGCAGGTGGGCGCGCTGCATGCCAGCCAGCTCCACTTCGTTCTTGCACGCCTTGGGCAGCATGGTCGGATCCTGACCGGCCACCAGGATGGCGCCCGCCTCTTCCATGGTGAGCTGGGTCCAGGCGTTGGCGGTGTTTGGATCGGCCAGCACCTTCTGCTGATCTTCCCCGATGCGTTGCAGCACGTCACCCAGCTTGTCGATGGGATAGACGGAGACATCCTGCCCCACGTGACGGGAGAAGGCGACGCAGTCGATCTTGTCGGTGTCGACGAAGAAATCCATGCTGGTGTTGGCGTAGAGCACGGCAAAGCCGAGCACCACCGGCAGGCGCTCCACGTCGCGGCCACGCAGGTTGAGCAGCCAGTTGATGGGCTCGGCCTGGGTCAGCAGCACCGCATCCAGGCCACGCTTGCGCAGATCGCTTGCCAGCAGTTCGCGCTTGGCCTGGCTCGACTGGCCCGCCAGCTCCTCGCTGTAGAGGATGACCGGGGTCTTGGTCGGGGCAGGGCGATCGGCCCAGTGCAGATCGATGAGATTCTCCTCGACCCGGACCAGCGCGATGCCACGCTCGCTCAGTAGCGCCTTGGCATTCTGGTACCAGGCCAGGCTGTGCAGCCGGGCGTCGAAGCCGACCCGGGCGCCGGACGGCAACTGCTCTGCCAGCCATTGCACGTGGGGATCTTCGTTCAGGTGAAGAAACTCAAACAGCTCGGCCGGTGCCTGCAGGCGGGCCTGCACCGTATAACGACCGTCGATGAACAGGGCCGCCCGCTGCGCCATGATGATGGCGAGCCCGGCGGAGCCGTTGAAACCCGTGATCCAGTCCAGACGTTCGGCGTAGGCGGGGATGTACTCCCCCAGGTGCTCGTCGTCGTGGGGGACGATGAAGGCGTCCAGCTCCAACGTGGCCAGAGTGGTCCTGACCTGGGCGACGCGGGTTTCAATAATCTCGAAATGGTTCATGTCGTTAATGCCAGATTGTGGTGAGGTGAGTGTTCACTGGTGGTGGCCGTTGGCCAGGATCTGCTTGACCGACTGGCCTGCCGCCTCGATGTGTTGCTTGAGCAGTACCACGGCCTCGTGCTTGCGACGGGCGCGGCACAGCTCCAGCAGCTTGGCGTGTTCGCGTTCGGCCTTGTCTATGCCGCCCTGAGCAAACAGCAGCTCGAAGCGCACATAGCGATCGCAGCTCAGATTGATCTGGGCGATCAGCTCCAGTGCCCGGGGGCGATTGGCGGCCTGATAGAGGGTGGCGTGAAAACGGTGGTTCAATTCGGCCCAGTGTTCTATCTGGGTGCCCGATTCGAGTGCCTGATCAAACTGGGCCAGGATGGCTTGCGCCTGGGCGAAGGTCTCCTCCGTCATCATGTCGACGGCGTGGAACAGGGTATCGGCTTCCAGCAGGGCTCGCAAATAAAAGAGCTCCTCGATGGCCGAGGCCTCCAGCATGGTGACCACGGCGCCGCGATGGGCCTCGAATTTCACCAGCCCCTGCGCCTCCAACTGCATCAGCGCCTCCCGCACCGGAATGCGGCTCACCGCCAGCTCCTTGGCGATGGCGTCCTGGCGCAGCGGGGCGCCGGCGGGAAATTCACCGCGCAGGATCCGGCCGCGGAGGTTCTCCATCACCATCTGGGTGCGGGTCTGATAGGGTGGGTTCATGCTTGGGTCACAGGGCGTCGTTACAAAATTGTATATTGTATACAGTTGGCTGAATCTAACGCGCAACCGTCGGCAAGGCAAGGCATGGCGGGGGCCAAAGGTCGGGTATTGGTCAAAAAAATACCGGCCAACGAGGTTGACCGGTATGGGATGACAGTAACCGAGGGGCGCTGGCGTTACAGCTGCGGGCCCGCGGCGACCAGGCGTTTGCCCTCTTCGGTGTCGGTGAAACGCTCGAAGTTCTTGATGAAACGCTCGGCCAGATCGACCGCCTTGGCGTCCCACTCGGCCTGGTCGGCGTAAGTGTCGCGCGGGTCTAGGATGGCCGGGTTCACATCGTGCAGTGCGGTCGGCACTTCCAGATTGAAGATCGGCAGGGTCTTGGTCTGCGCCTTCTCGATGGAGCCATCCAGGATGGCGTCGATGATGGCACGGGTATCCTTGATGGAGATCCGTTTGCCGGTGCCGTTCCAGCCGGTGTTGACCAGGTAGGCCTCGGCGCCGGCGGCTTCTATCCGTTTCACCAGCTCCTGGCCGTACTTGGTCGGGTGCAGGCTGAGGAAGGCTGCGCCGAAGCAGGAGGAGAAGGTCGGGGTCGGCTCGGTGATGCCGCGCTCGGTACCGGCCAGCTTGGCGGTGAAGCCGGACAGGAAGTGATACTTGGTCTGCTCCTTGGTCAGCTTGGCGACCGGGGGCAGCACCCCGAAGGCATCGGCGGTCAGGAAGATCACCTTGGTGGCATGACCCGCCTTGGAGACCGGCTTGACGATGTTCTCGATGTGATAGATGGGGTAGGAGACCCGGGTGTTCTCGGTGCGGGAGCCGTCGTTGAAGTCGATGGTGCCATCGGCGGCCACGGTCACGTTCTCCAGCAACGCATCGCGACGGATGGCGTTGTAGATGTCCGGTTCGGCTTCCCTGGAGAGCTTGATGGTCTTGGCGTAGCAGCCGCCTTCGAAGTTGAACACGCCGTCATCGTCCCAGCCGTGCTCGTCATCGCCGATCAGCTGGCGCTTGGGATCGGTGGAGAGGGTGGTCTTGCCGGTGCCGGACAGGCCGAAGAAGATGGCCACGTCGCCGTCCTGACCCACGTTGGCGGAGCAGTGCATGGAGGCCATGCCGCGCAGGGGCAGGAAGTAGTTCATCATGGAGAACATCCCCTTCTTCATCTCGCCACCGTACCAGGTGCCGCCGATGAGCTGGATCTTCTCGGTCAGATTGAAGGCGACGAAGTTCTCGGAGTTGAGCCCCTGTTCCTGCCAGTTCGGGTTGGTGCACTTGGCACCGTTCATCACCACGAAGTCCGGCTTGAAGGTCTTGAGTTCTTCCTCGCTCGGGCGAATGAACATGTTCTTGACGAAGTGAGCCTGCCAGGCCACCTCGGTGATGATGCGTACCGCCAGGCGGGTATCCGGGTTGGCGCCACAGTAGCCATCCACTACGAACAGACGCTTGCCGGAGAGCTGTTTGGTCACCAGGGATTTTAGATGTGACCAGACTTCCGGGCTCAGTGCCTTGTTATCGTTTTTACCCTGGTCAGACCACCATACAGTGTTCTGGGTAGTGGCGTCCTTGACGATATATTTATCTTTTGGGGAACGTCCGGTAAAGATGCCGGTGTTGACATTGACTGCGCCCAGCTCGGTGACGACACCTCGCTCGAATCCTTCCAGGTCTGGGCGGGTCTCTTCTGCGAAAAGCTGCTCATAGGAGGGGTTGCGAACGATTTCTTGGCTGTTTTTGATGCCGTACTGGTCTAGTTGTAATTGTTGGGCCAGGGTGGGTTCTGCCACGATAGTCATTATGTTCTCCTGGGTTCAGAGGTTTGTAGGGTTCTATCTGGCTTTCATGCTACCACCTAGGTGGTAGATTTTAGCGATCGCCATCAAACTTTATAAAATAGGGTATTTTTTTGTTATTTAAGTTAAAGGCGGGTTTGACCCGCCTTCATTTAGTGTAACTTGTTTGCATCATTATCGGGAGCCCTGCTGAACAGGGTTTCGATGTCGATCCCATCGAATTGGTACTCTGCGCCGCAATAGTCGCAGTGCATGTCGATCTTGCCGAGCTCCTGCACCATGGCCAGCGCTTCCTCCTTCTCTATCTGCAGCAGGGCCCCTTCGCAGCGGGCGCGGGAGCAGGTGCAGCGGAACTCGATCGCCTGGGGATCGAACACCCGCACCTTGTCCTGGTGATAGAGGCGGTAGAGGATCTCCTCGGCCTCCAGGCCAAACAGCTCTGCGTCCTTGATGGTGCTGGTGAGCTGGATCAGATGATCGAAGTCGGCGCTGTGATCCTCGCTCTGGGCCGGCAGCTCCTGCAGCAGGATGCCGGCGGCGCGGGGGCTCCCCTCATGATGACCGGTGCGGATCCAGAGCCGGGTGGCGAGTTGCTCGGACTGGGCGAAGTACTGCTCAAGGCAGCCGGCCAGGGTGTCGGATTCGAGGGCGATGATGCCCTGATAGCGCTCGCCCTGCTCCGGGCTGATGGTGATCACCAGCTGGCCGTTGCCGATCAGGCTCTGCAGCTTGCCATCGCTCGGCAGGTCGCCTTCGTAGCGGGCGACGCCACGCAACTGCTGGTTGTGATCGCCGTTGATCACCGCCAGGCGAACCGGACCGTCCCCTTGCAACTGCACCGTGATGGAGCCTTCAAACTTGAGGGTGGCGGTCAGCAGGCTGGTGGCGACCAGCAGTTCACCCAACAACTTTTGCACCTGCACCGGGTAGTTCTGGGCTTCCACGATGTGGCGGTAGGTGCTGTCCAGCTGGACCAGCTCCCCACGCACTTCGTACTCTTCGAACAGATAGCGATACAGGAGATCTTGGTTACTCATCATGCATTCCTAGGGTCTTCGGTGGTGTAAATTGATAAATATTTTGTTAAACAGGCGGTTAGGAACTTATCTAGCCGCCTGGCGTCATAAAAGGGCCATCAAGGTGGACTAATATTGTTTGACCTTGAGCAGCTGGCGCCGTTCCTGCTTGTCGGGACGACGCTCGGGGCTTGGGGCAAACTGGCTGTTGAAACGCCGCGCCTCGCTGTTCTGGGCCCGTTTCTTCAGGCTCTCCTCGGTCTCTTCATAGAGCTGCTGGGCGAGGGGGGCCGACTTGCGCTGCTCGCTGACTTGCAGCACTCTGACTTCCCGCTCGTCCTGGCCTTGCCAGAAGCGGATGAGGGCGCCGGTTTCGACTATCTTCCCCGGCTTGCTGCGCTGGCCGTTATAATGCACCTTGCCGCCATCTATCTGGTCCCGGGCCAGGCTGCGGGTCTTGTAGAAACGCGCGGCCCACAACCATTTGTCGAGACGGACCTGGATTGTGCTTTCTGCTGGATTCGCCATGAATCGACTCCGGGATGGCTGAAAGGGGAGCTTGATTATACCAGAGGCAGGCCCCTGGATAGAAACAGGGGGACAGGGTGTGACGGGATCTGGATTTTCACCGCGTCATCCCATCCGGTCGGTTGTCTCTGGGTCCATTGCCGTACACAATAGCCAATCGATATGGATGCCAGAATATTTTGAGAAACATGACGCTACCGTTCAGGGGTGATTTATTCAGTACCCTTCTGGCTCGTTGCAACCGCGTGCCACTCTCCCGTTTCAGCCAACCGCTGTTCTGGTTGCTGCTGCTGCTGTTGGCCCATCAGTGTGCCGGCCTCACCTGGCGTCTGTTCGATCTGACCCAGAGCTCGCGTAATCCCGCCTGGCAGCCATCGGTCGTGGCCGGTCAGGGAGGCGAAGCCTCCCGCCTCGATCTCAGCAATGTCAGCCGGCTCTCCCTGTTTGGCAAGGCGCCGCAGCAGGCCCAGGCGGCCGATGTGGCCGCGGCCGTCGCGGCGGATGCCCCCAAGACCCAGCTCAACGCCCAGCTCAACGGGGTATTGGCGAGCTCTGACTCCACCAAATCCATCGCCATCATCGCCCACAACGGCCTGCAAAACTCCTATGGCATCGGCGATTACATCGACGGTACCCAGGCCAAGATCCGGCAGGTATTTGCCGATCGGGTCATCATCGCCCGCGATGGCCGTGACGAGACCCTGATGCTGGATGGCGAGGAGTACGGCAAACCGCTGCCCAAGGTGGCGCGCCAGGCTGGTCAGCTCTCCTCGGTGCGCAGCGAATTGATGAGCAACCCTGGCAAGATCACCGATTATCTCAATATCTCCCCGGTCCGGGTCGATGGCCGCATGGTCGGCTATCGTCTCAACCCGGGCAGCAAACCTGAACTGTTCACTCAACTCGGACTGGTCGCCAACGATCTGGCGGTCAGCATCAATGGCCTGGATCTGCGGGATAACGCACAGGCCATGCAGGCTATGCAGCAAGTGGCTGGCGCCACGGAAATGACCGTCACCGTCGAACGGCAAGGACAGCTCTACGATGTGTATGTCGGCTTGTCAGAATAATGAATTGGAGTAGCACCAAGAATGATAAATAAAGGGAAAGGCTGGCGTCTGGCCACGGTTGCGGCGGCCTTGATGATGGCAGGCTCCGCCTGGGCCACCGAGTATGCCGCCAGTTTCAAGAATGCCGATATCGAAGAGTTCATCAACACGGTCGGCAAGAACCTGAACAAGACCATCATCATCGAGCCCTCGGTGCGCGGCAAGATCAATGTCCGCAGTTACGATCTGCTCAATGAGGATCAGTACTACCAGTTCTTCCTGAGCGTGCTCGACGTCTATGGCTTCGCCGTGGTGCCCATGAACAACGGAGTGCTCAAGGTGGTGCGCGCCAAGGATGCCAAGACCTCCTCCATCCCTGTGGTGGACGACAGCAACCCTGGCGTGGGTGACGAGATGGTGACCCGGGTGGTGCCGGTGCGCAACGTCTCGGTGCGCGAACTGGCGCCCCTGTTGCGCCAGCTCAACGACAACGCCGGCGGCGGCAACGTGGTGCACTACGAGCCCTCCAACGTGCTGCTGATCACCGGCCGTGCCGCCGTGGTGAATCGTCTGGTCGAGGTCGTGCGCCGGGTAGACCGGGCGGGGGATCAGGACATGGACGTCATCAAGCTGAGATATGCCTCGGCGGGCGAGATGGTGCGGCTGGTGACCAACCTCAACAAGGATGGCAACACCCAGGGGGCCAACGCCTCCATACTGCTCTCTCCCAAGGTGGTGGCGGACGAGCGCACCAACTCGGTGGTGATCAGCGGTGAGCCCAAGGCGCGGGCCCGCATCATCCAGATGGTGCGTCAGCTCGACAAGGATCTGCAGAGCCAGGGCAACACCCGGGTCTTCTACCTGAAATATGGCAAGGCCAAGGATCTGGTGGATGTGCTCAAGGGGGTCAGCTCCAGCATCGCGGCCGACAAGAAGGGCGGTGGAGCGGCGGCTGCCACCGGCGGCGGCGCCAGCATAGGTGGCGGCCAGCTGGCCATCTCCGCCGACGAGACCACCAATGCGCTGGTGATCACCGCCCAGCCTGACGTGATGGCCGAGCTGGAGCAGGTCATCGCCAAGCTCGACATCCGCCGTGCCCAGGTGCTGGTGGAGGCGATCATCGTCGAGATCCAGGACGGCGACGGCTTGAACCTCGGGGTGCAGTGGGCCAATGCCAACGGCGGCGGCACCCAGTTCACCAATACCGGTCTGCCGATCGGGCCGGCCATCATCGCGGGCAAGGACTACAAGGACAACGGCAACACCGAGGGGCTCGAGAACCTGCTTGGCAGCTTCAGCGGCATGGCCGCCGGCTTCTACAAGGGCGACTGGGCCATGCTGGTGACGGCGCTGTCGACCAACACCAAGAACGACATCCTCTCGACCCCGAGCATAGTCACCATGGACAACCACGAAGCCTCCTTCAACGTCGGCCAGGAAGTGCCGGTGCAGAGTGGCTCCCAGAGTTCCACCACCAGCGATCAGGTGTTCAACACCATAGAGCGCAAGACGGTGGGGACCAAGCTGGTAGTGACGCCCCAGATCAACGAAGGGGACTCCGTCTTGCTCAACATAGAGCAGGAGGTCTCCAGCGTGGCCCAGGCCCAGGCGGCCGGGACCGCCAACCTGGGCCCGACCTTCGACACCCGTACCGTCAAGAACGCGGTGCTGGTCAAGAGTGGCGAAACCGTGGTGCTGGGCGGCCTGATGGATGAGCAGACCAAGGAGCAGGTCTCCAAGGTCCCGCTGCTGGGGGACATTCCGGTGCTGGGTTACCTGTTCCGCTCCACCTCCAACACCACCGCCAAGCGCAATTTGATGGTGTTTATCCGACCGACCATCTTGCGGGATGCCAACGTCTACTCCGGCGTCTCCAGCAACAAGTACACCCTGTTCCGCGCCGAGCAGCTGAACCTGGCGGCCGAGGAGGGCTATGCCACCTCGCCGGCCCGCCAGGTGCTGCCCGCCTATGGCCAGGACGTGATGCTCTCCCCCGAGGTGCAAAAACAGATAGAGCTGATGAAGGCCCAGCAGCAGGCGACTGCCACCGGGGCGCATTCCCAGGTGCAACAGGCGCCGGCCCAGGGGCAACCCTTCGTGCAGGGACAGCCCTGATGGCGGCCTACCAACTCGATGGATCCGACTTGCCGGCGGCGCTGCCCGAGCTGCCGTTTGCCTTCGCCCGCAACTTCGGGGTGATCCTGACCGAGCGGCAGGGCGCCCCCCTGCTGTTCTGTCGTCAGGGCGTCGCGCCGCAGACTCTGCTGGAGGTGCGGCGCGTGGCGGGATGCAACTTCTCGGTGGAGCAGCTGGGCAGCGACGAATTCGAAGATCTGCTGACGGCCCACTACCAGCGTGACTCCTCCGAGGCACGCCAGCTGATGGAGGATCTCGGTAACGAGATGGACTTCTTCGCCCTGGCGGAGGAGTTGCCCCAGAGCGAGGATCTGCTTGACGCCGACGACGATGCCCCCATCATCCGTCTCATCAACGCCATGTTGAGCGAGGCGATCAAGGAGGAGGCGTCTGACATCCACATCGAGACCTTCGAGCGGGTGCTGGTCATCCGGTTCCGCATCGATGGTGTGCTGCGGGAGATACTGCGGCCCCACCGCAAGCTCGCCTCTCTGCTGGTGTCGCGCATCAAGGTCATGTCCCGCATGGACATCGCCGAGAAGCGGGTGCCCCAGGACGGGCGCATCTCCCTGCGCATCGGCGGCCGGGCGGTGGACGTGCGGGTCTCGACCATGCCCTCCAGTTATGGCGAGCGGGTGGTGCTGCGTCTGCTCGACAAGAACAACGTGCGGCTCGAGCTCAAGCAGCTCGGCATGACGCTGGCCAATCGCAAGATCATCAGCGAGCTCATCCGCAAGCCCCACGGCATCATCCTGGTGACAGGCCCGACCGGCTCGGGCAAGTCCACCACCCTCTACGCGGCGCTGTCCGAGATCAACTCGCGGGACCGCAACATTTTGACGGTGGAAGATCCCATCGAATATGACCTGGAGGGGGTCGGCCAGACTCAGGTCAACAGCAAGGTCGACATGACCTTCGCCCGCGGCCTGCGCGCCATCCTGCGTCAGGATCCCGACGTGGTGATGGTGGGGGAGATCCGCGATCTGGAGACCGCCCAGATCGCGGTGCAGGCGTCGCTGACCGGTCACCTGGTGATGTCGACCCTGCACACCAACACTGCCATCGGTGCCATCACCCGGATGCGGGACATGGGGATCGAGTCCTTCCTGCTCTCCTCCTCGCTATTGGCGGTGCTGGCCCAGCGGCTGGTGCGCACCCTCTGCCCGGATTGCCGCACCCAGCACCCCATCACCGAGCAGGAGCGGCTCGCCATGGGCATCGAGCTGGCGCCGGATCAGCTGATGTGGCGCCCGGTCGGCTGCGAGCAGTGCAACCATACCGGCTATCGCGGCCGGACCGGTATCCATGAGCTGGTGGTGATCGATGACACAGTGCGCGAGGCGATCCACGGTGCCAGCGGCGAGCTGGTCATAGAGCGCCTGATCCGGGGCCATACCCCCAGCATCCGCCGCGATGGCATCGACAAGGTGCTGCTGGGCCAGACCAGCCTGGAAGAGGTATTGCGGGTGACCCGGGAAGATTGATCTCGTCCGGCACAGGCAAGCTGCCCAAGGGGCAGAGCCAAATCCAGGAAGAGGTGCTGCGCGTGACCCGGCAAGATTGACCGGCACATCGGCATTTGAATAGCATCACGGCGCCAGCGCAGGAGAGCAACAGGATTGGCAGCATTTGAATACAAGGCCCTCGACGGCCGGGGCAGACAGAAATCCGGGGTGATGGAGGGTGACTCCGCCCGCCAGATACGCCAGCTGCTGCGCGAGCAGGGGCTGACCCCGCTCGAGGTGAACGAGACCACCGAGAAGGCGAAGCGGGAGGCGAATCGCTTCGTGCTGTTCCGGCGTGGGGCGTCCACCTCCGAGCTGGCGCTGATCACCCGTCAGCTGGCGACCCTGGTGGGAGCCGGCCTCACCATAGAGGAGGCGCTGCGGGCGGTGGCCGAGCAGTGCGAGAAGGCTCATCTGCGCAGCCTGGTGGCGACGGTGCGCAGCAAGGTGGTGGAGGGCTACTCCCTTGCCGACTCCCTTGGCGCCTTTCCCCATGTGTTCGATCAGCTGTTTCGCTCCATGGTAGCGGCCGGGGAGAAGTCCGGGCACCTGGAGAAGGTGCTGAACCGGCTCGCCGATTACACCGAGCAGCGCCAGCATATGCGCACCAAGCTGTTGCAGGCGATGATCTACCCCATAGTGCTCACCCTGGTGGCGGTGGGGGTCATCTCCATACTGCTCACCGCCGTGGTGCCCAAGGTGGTGGCCCAGTTCGAGCACATGGGCCAGCAGCTGCCGGCGACCACCCGCTTCCTCATCGGTACCAGCGAGCTGATGCAGCACTACGGGCTCTGGTTCCTGCTGCTGCTGTTTATCGGTGGCTTTGTCTGGCGCTGGTGGCTCAGCGACGAGACCCGGCGCCGCCACTGGCACGGGGTGTTGCTGCGCCTGCCGGTGATAGGCCGGGTCAGCCGCGGCCTCAACACCGCCCGCTTCGCCCGCACCTTAAGCATCCTCAACGCCAGCGCGGTGCCGCTGCTGGAGGGGATGAAGATCGCCGGCGAGGTGCTCTCCAACGACTTCGCCCGCAACCGGATCGGCGAGGCGACCGAGCGGGTGCGCGAGGGTACCAGCCTGCGCAAGGCACTGAATGAAACCAAGATTTTTCCGCCCATGATGCTGCACATGATCGCCTCAGGCGAGCAGAGCGGCGAGCTCGACAGCATGCTGGAGCGGGCGGCAGACAACCAGGACAGGGAGTTCGAAACCCAGGTGAACATCGCCCTCGGGGTGTTCGAACCCATGCTGGTGGTCTCCATGGCAGGGGTGGTGCTGTTTATCGTGATGTCGATCCTGCAGCCTATCCTCGAGCTCAACAACATGGTCAACCTGTGATGGGGAGGGCGAAGGCCGTCACCACCACGGGGACCGAACACGATCACATGATCATTTTCCGATGACACACGTCATCTCATTCGTTAGGGAGTCATAGCAATGCACAAGCGTCGTCAAGCCGGTTTTACCCTGCTGGAAGTCATGGTGGTCATCGTGATCCTGGGGATCCTGGCCAGTCTGGTGGTGCCCAATCTGATGGGCAACAAGGAGAAGGCGGATCAGCAGAAGGCGGTTTCCGACATAGTCGCGCTGGAGAATGCCCTCGACATGTACAAGCTGGACAACAACCGCTACCCGACCACGGAGCAGGGGCTGGATGCGCTGGTCAACAAGCCGACCGCCGCTCCTGAGCCGCGCAGCTACCGGGAAGGGGGTTACATCAAGCGCCTGCCGCAGGATCCCTGGGGCAACCAGTACCAGCTGCTGAGCCCGGGCCAGTTTGGCAAGCTCGACATCTTCAGCACCGGGCTGGATGGCGAGGCCGGTACCGATGATGACATCGGCAACTGGAACCTGAAGGACTTCCAATAAGTGACTGACTGCGCCGTTCTCCGGATCTTGCTGGCGAGGCTGTCGTGAGGTTGGCGTCGACCCGTCGTCAATCCGGCTTCACCCTGCTGGAAGTCTTGCTGGTCGCCATGCTGATGGGGCTGGTGGCCACCGCCGTCACCCTCAGCATGGGGGGAGCCAAGGGGGATCGCGAGCTGGACAAGCAGGCGCGCCGTTTCATGGCGACCCTGCAGCAGGCGCAGGAGTATTCGGTGATGGATGGCCGGCTGGTGGGGCTGAGGGTCGAGGAGCGCAGCTGGCAGTTCATGACGCGTGCGGCCAAGGATCGCAAGTGGCGCGCGCTGACCGACGACAAGATCCTCGGCCGGGTCACGCTGCCGGAGGAGATGACGCTGACCATAGCGCTGGAGGGCTTCAGCTGGAAGACCGACTCGGACGAGAAGACCGAGCAGGGACGAGATGAGGAGGAGCGCACCCCCCAGGTGCTGATCTTCCCCGGTGGCGAGCTCACCCCCTTCGTGCTGAGCCTGAGCCAGCAAAATGACGATGAAAAGTATCTGCGCACCGTCAAGGGGGACGAATTTGGTCGCCTCTCCTTGCTGGAAGATGCGGTCGAGGAAGAAGAGTGAAGGCCCGTGGCATGACCTTGCTGGAGGTGATGGTGGCGCTGGCGGTGTTCGCCATCGCCGGGCTGGCGGTGATGAAGACCGCCAGCGAGCATCTCTCCGGCCTCAACTATCTGGAAGAGAAGACGCTGGCGACCTGGGTGGTGGAAAACCAGCTGGTGCAGCAGAAACTCGAGAGCAAGTGGCCCGGCGACAGCTGGGTGGCAGGGGAAGAAGATATGGCCGGGCAGACCTGGTACTGGCGCTATCGCGGTGTCGCCACCGCCGACAACAATTTCAAGGCGCTGGACGTGGAGGTGCGCACCGAGGCCAAGGCCGAGAGCCCGGTGGCCATGATGCGGACCTATATCAGCCGATGACAGACTTCACTTCGGCCGCCACGATGCGGCACCCATATCGTCAGCCGATGACAGATTTAGCTTCGGCCGCCATGAGGCGGCACCGCCATCGTCATCCGCTGAGGTCGACACGCGAGACTGGCTTCACCCTGTTGGAGATGCTGGTGGCCATCGCCATCTTCGCCAGCCTGAGCATGGGCGCCTATCAGGTGCTGCAGGGGGTACTCACCAGCGACGAGGTGGCCAAGAAGAAGGAGACCCGGCTGGCCGAGCTGCAGCTGGCGTTCGGCCTGCTGGAGCGGGATGTCAGCCAGATGGTGCCCCGCAGCGGTCGCAGCGAGGGGGAGAACAACAAGGTGCTGCTGGCGGCGTCCCGTTTTGGCCAGCAGAGCGACGACTGGGGCATGGCCTTCATTCGCGGCGGCTGGCTCAACCCGGACGGCATACTGCCGCGCTCCGGGCTGCAGCGGGTGGGCTGGCGGCTCAAGGATCAGACCCTGGAGCGGTTGAGCTACCTCTACCCGGATCCTTCGATCGGCACAGAGCCGCGCATCCAGCCGGTGCTGACGCGAGTGACGGCGCTGCGGATCTATTTCTATGACGGCGGGGTCTGGAAGGAGGAGTGGACCCAGCGCGACCTGCTGCCCCATGGGCTGGCGGTGGAGCTGGAGCTGGAAGATTACGGCACCATTCGCCGTCAGTTCCTGATCGGGGCCGGTGGCCAGAGGGCGGAAAATGGGCGCTAACCGTCGATCCCGCCCCGGTCGGCAGGGGGGCATGGCGCTGCTGGTGGTGCTGCTCATCCTGTCGGTGATGGTGATCATCGCCAGCAACATGAGTGGCCGGCTGCAGCTCGAGCTGCGCCGCACCAGCAACCTCACCACCGGCAAGCAGGCCTGGTGGTATGCCATGTCGGCCGAGGCGCTGGTGATCAAGGTGCTCAACCAGGACTTCAAGGACGACCCAGACGTGGTGAACCTGGGTCAGAACTGGGCCCGTGAGGATGGCGTCTTCCCGGTGGATGACGGCACCCTGTCCGGTCGGGTGCGGGATCTCCAATCCTGCTTCAACCTCAACAGCCTGAGCGTGCCGAAGAAAGACGGGGAGGACGGCGACGATCTGGAGAAGCAGCCTTACCCGGCCAAGGTGTTCCGGGCGCTGCTGGCGGAGCTGGAGGTCGACGAGTACGAGGCGGTGCAGCTCACCGATGCCATCCGTGACTGGACCGACAAGGACACCCAGCTGGTGTCCAGCCAGGGGGCCGAGGATGCCTATTACGAGGGGCTCAACCCCCCTTATCTGACGGCCAACCAGTGGCTGCTGAGCACGGATGAGTTGCGGGCCGTGCGCGGGGTGAGCGGCGCGCTCTATGCGAGGCTGGCGCCCTATGTCTGCGCCCTGCCCAATGACAAGCTGGAGGTGAACATCAACACCATCAAGCCGGCGCGGGCGGCCCTGCTGGTCGGCCTCTATCAGGGCAGGATCGGGATCGACGAGGCCAGGCAGGCGCTGAGCGGCCGTCCCCAGAAGGGCTGGAAGGAGAAGAAGGAGCTGACGGATCAACTCCAGGTGCAGGCGAGCACCATTCCTGGACTCGACGCCGCACTGGTCATCAAGAGCAATTACTTCGAGGCCAGCCTGCTGGCCGAGGTGGGTGATGCACGGGCCCGGCTGGAGACGGTATTCCAGCGCGGCAAGGACAACAAGCTGGTGATGCTGCGCCGTCTGAACAACGGCGCCGAATAGCAGGCCGTCGTGCCCTGGCGGCAATGACAATGCGACATAACAGGGCAGACGGTGGCCACAGGCCGCCGTCTGCCCGTCCCTAATCTGGACTGCAGCCCTAGGCTGCGGCCCCGCCCATCGACAAGGATGCCGGCGGGCATGGCAGGAGAACTATTTGTGAGCGAGAGTCTGGTCATCCGTCTGGGGACCAATGCGCAGCAGCCGGTGCACTGGTTGGTCTGGTCGACTCAGGAGCAGGAGATCATCGCCTCCGGCACCCTGGCATCCGCCCATGGACTGGGGGAGCTGCGCGAGCGGGCCGGTGGCCGCCCCGTGGTGACCCTGGTGCCGGGCAGCGATCTCATCTTCCGGCGGGTCAGCCTGCCGGGTAAATACAACCGTCAGGCCGCGGCGGCCCTGCCATACCTGCTGGAGGAGCAGATCGCCTCAGATGTGGAGGCGCTGCACCTGGTTGTGCTGGCTCATCAGGGCCACGACGTGGACCTGATGGCGGTGGACAAGGTGAAGATGCAGGGCTGGCTCGACTGGCTGCAGCAGGCGGGGCTCACCAGCCTGCAACTGCTGCCGGATGTGCTGGCGCTGCCGCTTGCCAGCGATGGCTGGTCGGCCTTGCAACTGGGGGAGGAGTGGCTGCTGCGCCAGGGCCCCTGCCAGGGCATAGTGGCTGAGGAGTCGCTGCTGGCCATGCTGCTGGCGGCCCAGGCCGAACCCGTCACCATCCACACCCATACCCCGGCTCCCGCCATCCCGGCCGCCCACTGGCAGGCGGCGGATCCCGAGCTGCCCATGCTGCTGCTGGCCAAGGGGGCGCTCGGCTGCCAGGCCAACCTGTTGCAGGGGCCCTATCGACCCCAGACCGAATACTCCCGTTACTGGCTGCAGTGGCGCAAGGTGGCCGTGGTGGCGGGGCTGCTGCTGCTGGTGGCGCTGACCCAGCGCGGGGTGCATCTCTATCAGCTGGCGGAGCAGGACAAGGCGCTCAAGGCGGAGATCCGGCAGGTCTATACCCGGATCTTCCCGGGGGAGACCCGCATCGTCAATGTCCGCAGCCAGATGGCCCAGCACCTCAAGCTGATGGGACAGGCCCCGCAGGATGGGGTCTTGCTGCTGCTGACCGAGCTGGCCCCGGTGTTCGCCGAGGTGCCCGGCCTCAAGCCCGAGGTGCTGCGCTTCGACGCGGCGCGTGGCGAGCTGAGGTTGCAGGTCACCGCCCCCGGTTTCACCGAGATAGAGCGCTTCCGCGAGCTGGCGGGCAAGCGCTTCGAGGTGCAGCAGGGAGAGGTGCGCAGCACCGAGGGTAAGGTCGAAGGGGCACTGGTACTCAAGGGTAAATCATCATGATGGACAAACTGCAAGGCTGGTGGCGTGGCATCAGCACCCGCGAGCAGCGGCTGGTGGCCGTGGGGGGCGGCATCTTCCTGATCGGGCTCTGCTACTGGCTCATCTGGCAGCCGGTGGCCAACCGTATCGCCGAGCGTGAGCGGCAGGTGATCAACCAGCAGCAGACCCTGGCCTGGTTGAAGGAGAAGGGGCAGGATGTGCTGGCGATGCAGGCCGGCAGCGGCCGCCAGATCGACACCAGCGGCACCCTGGACGGGGTGGTGAACCGCACCGCCTTCAACCAGAAGATCAAGATAGCCCGGCTGCAACCCCAGGGGCAGGAGCTGCAGGTGTGGATCGATACGGTTCCCTTCGATGACTTGCTGCTCTGGCTGGCGACTCTCTCCGATCAGCACGGGGTGCAGGTGCAGATCATCGAGGTGGCCCGTGAGAATCTGGCGCCGGGCCTGGTCAAGGTCAGACGCCTGCAGCTGAGTCGCCCTCTATGACGCTGACTGTTCTGATTGCCGGCCCGTTTCTGATGGCCTCTCTCGGTAATCTGGCACCGGGCCTGGTCAAGGTCAGATGCCTGCAACTGAGTCGCCCTCTATGATACGGGCTGTGTTGATTGCCGGCCCGTTTCTGATGGCCAGTCCCGGTCTGGTGCCGGGGCGGGTCAAGGTCAACCCCTTGCCGTCGAGTCGTTTCCAATGAAGCAAAGAGTTCTGATTGCCAGCCTGTTCCTGCTGACCTATCTCGGGTTCCTGCTGGCGCAGCTGCCCGCCACCCTGGTGGTCCGTTATCTGCCCCTGCCGGCCAATCAGGTGCGGCTGGAAGGGGTGAGCGGCACCCTCTGGAGTGGCCAGGTGGCCCGCCTGCAATACGCCAGCGAGTCGCTCACCCAGCTGCGCTGGGATCTCAATGGCTGGTCGCTGCTGCGCCTCGCCCCCGAGCTCTCCCTGCGCTTCGGCGATCGCTCTGGCCTCAACGGGCAGGGGGTGATCGGCTGGAACGGTGCGGCCTTCGGCCGTGACATCACCCTCAACGCCCCCGCGCCCTGGGTGCTGGAGCGGGTGCCCATGCGGTCACCCTTCCCCCTGACGGCGGTGGGCCAGCTGCAGCTCAAGGTCGATCAGTTCGCCCAGGGCAATCCCTGGTGTGAGGAGCTCTACGGCAACCTGCACTGGTACGGCGCCGAGGCGGACACTCCGGCCGGCAAGCTGCAGCTGGGGGATCCCGAGGTCAAGCTGACCTGTCTCGACTCCCGGCTGGTGGCCGAGATCAAGCAGGGCTCGGAGGCGGTGCAGGTGCTGGGCAAGCTGGAGCTGCAGGCCAATCGCCAGTACCTGTTCCAGGGCACACTCAAGCCGGGCCCAGAGCTGCCGGATCAGATGAAGCAGGGGCTGCCCTTCCTCGGCCAGCCCGATGGTCAGGGGCGCTTCCCGCTGCGTTATCAGGGCCGGATCTGAGCCAGCGTCACTGTTGACCATCATCACCCCGCCCCGGTGGGGTGATGTCGTTATGGGGCCGGCATCTGGCCCTGTCCCGGCGTGGTGATCAGATGGTTCAGAAAGAAGCCGAACAGCTCGGCCCGGGAGCCGAGCCGCAGCTTGCCGTAGAGGTGCTTGCGATGATTCTTCACCGTGCCGCTGCCAATGCCGAGCTCGGCGGCGATGGCCTCGGTGTCCAGCCCCTGCAGCAGCAGGCCGGCGACCTGCCGCTCCCGGCGGGTCAGCAGATCCCCGCCGACGCTGGCCATCGCCCGGGCAATGGCCGCCTTGAGGGTGGCGCCGTCCGGCCCAGTTGCCTCACTGCCGGCGGCACTTGTCGCGACCCTCTTGGCGGCACTCTCCGCCAGCAGGGGCTGGGGCTGCTGCCAGTGCTGGCGGCAGAGGGAGTGGATCAGCGGAAACAGCTCCTCCAGCCTGGCCCGCTCGCTCGGGCGCAGGGCGCGGCGCTGGCCGAGTCGGCCCAGGAACAGCATCAGCGTCAGCCCTTCGCGTATCGGCAGGATCAGCCCCACCTCCTCCTGCCAGCCGGTGGCCTGATAGAAGCGCCGGCGATAGTCCGGATCTAGGGCTCCGTTGGACAGCTCCGCCAGGGTCCAGACCCCGGCACTTAACCCGCGCGCCAGCGCCTGCATAAAGGGATCCTGGCCGAAGTGGCCGGCGAGATAGCGGTCGAACAGCAGCTCCCGCTGATGGCTCAGATTGTCGTAGAGATAGAGGGGGCGAGACCCTACCCCGAGCAGCAGGGCACAGTCGAACGCTACCTGGTGCTGGATGAGGCGCACCAGCGTGGCCGCAAAGGTGCTGCCGTGCAGGGCATCGACGACGGCGGTCAGATCTGTGGTGAGGGTGGCGCTGGTCATGGGTGGCTCCGAGGCAGGGGGCCACGCGGCCCCATTCGGCTGGCATGCTAGCACGGTGGTGACAAAACTGTCCCCTGGGGGACATGGTCGCGCTCACGTCGAACGGCGAGGATGGCGGCTTTTCCCCTGCCGTTGGAGACCCCATGTTCAACCCCCATCTGCTGGACGAGCTGAGCCAGCGCGGGCTTGTCGCCCAGAATTCCGACCCCGTCGCCCTGCGCGATCATCTGGCCGTGCCGCGCACCCTCTATTGCGGCTTCGATCCCACCGCCGGCAGCCTGCACATCGGTCATCTGGTGCCGCTGTTGATGCTGCGCCGCTTCCAGCTCGCCGGTCATACCCCGGTGGCGCTGGTGGGCGGCGCCACCGGCCTCATCGGCGATCCCAGCTTCAAGGCGAGCGAGCGCAGCCTCAACAGTGGCGAGACGGTGCGGGGCTGGGTCGCCAGCCTGTCGGCCCAGATAGAGGCGCTGCTGCCCGCCGGCGACGGGCTGGCGACGCCCAGACTGGTCAACAACGCCGACTGGACGGGGCAGATGTCGGCCCTCGATTTCCTGCGCGACATCGGCAAGCACTTCTCGGTCAACGCCATGCTGGCGCGGGAATCGGTGCGCCAGCGGCTGGCCCGCCCGGAGCAGGGCATCTCCTTCACCGAGTTCGCCTACGCCCTGCTGCAGTCCCAGGACTTCGCCGTGCTGCACGAGCGGCTCGGCTGCACCCTGCAGATCGGCGGCAACGATCAGTGGGGCAACATCACCGGCGGCATGGATCTCAGCCGCCGCCTGCACCGGGCCCAGGTCTATGGCATGACGCTGCCGCTCATCACCAAGGCGGATGGCACCAAGTTCGGCAAGACCGAGGGGGGCGCTATCTGGCTGGATCCGGCGCTTACCTCGCCCTACGCCTTCCATCAGTTCTGGCTCGGCACGGCGGATGAGGACGTCTATCGCTTCCTGCGCTACTACAGCCTGATGCCGCTCGCGGCCATCGAGGCGCTGGAGGCGGAAGACGCCAGGCGGGAGGGGCGCAAGCGGGCGCAGCAGGTGCTGGCGGACGAGCTGACCGAGCTGGTACACGGCAAGGGGGCGCTGGCGGCGGCGCGGCGCATCGGCGAGCTGCTGTTTTGTGGCGAGGTGGCCCGCCTGGGGGAGAGTGATCTTGCCCAGCTGGCGCAGGATGGCATGCCGAGTTGTCGGGTGGAGGGGGCGCAGGATCTGATCAGTCTGCTGGTGGCATGCGGCCTGGCCGGCTCCCGCCGCATCGCCCGCGAGCTGCTGGCGGCGGGGGCCATCAGCCTCAACGGGGCGCTCAGGCAGGATGAGCGGTTGACTCAGGGCGAGCGGTTGTTTGGTCGTTACCTGCTGCTGCGCCGTGGCAAGAAGCAGTATCAGCTGGTGGAGTGGCTGGACTGAGGCGGCAGCGGCGCGAGCATGACAAGGGCCGCCTGGGCAGCCCTTGTTGCTACGTGATCGCCGGCAGATTCAGACTGCCAGCGGCAGCAGCTTGGCGTAGTCGCGGATCGCCGGGAAGGCGGTGATCTGCTGCTCGGGTTGGCGGCTGTCCGGGTTCTGGATGGCGAGTCTATGGCCGATGCCATAGTCGGCGGCGGCCCGCAGGATCCGCTCGCTGTCATCGACGAACAGGGTGCGAGCCGGATCGAACGCCAGCCGCTCGGCCAGCGCCTGCCAGCATTGCTGACTCTCCTTCGACCAGCCCAGCTCGTGGGTGCTGACCATCAGATCCAGGTGCGCGCCCAGGCCGAGCCGCGCCTCCTTGACCGAGAGGCTGGCGGGGTGGGCGTTGGTGAACAGCACCAGCTGCTTGCCCGCCGCGCGCAGGGCGGCCAGGAAGGGGATGGCGTTGGGCCGCCACTGGATCTTCTCCAGGATCTCCTGCTTGAGGGCACGGATGTCCAGCCCCAGGGTCCGGCTCCAGTAGTCCACGCAGTACCAGTCGAGGGTGCCGCTGACCGCCTGAGCGTGGGCATCCATTTGTGCCTTGGCCTCGGCCAGCGGCAACCCGAGACGCTCGGCGTAACGCTGTGGCACCAGCTGCTGCCAGAGGTGGCTGTCAAAATGGAGATCGATCAGGGTGCCATCCATATCGAGCAGAACGGTATCTATCTGGTGCCAGGGCAGTGGGGTCGGCATGGAAGCTCTCTTGGTGTCACGCAGGGCGCTGAAAAAGGAGCGTCACTATAACGTATTTTTCCGGCATCTTTCCCCGCCTTGCCCCGTGGTGTTCGGGGTGGGAGTCGTTTACTCTTGAAGCACTATTTTTTAACCGGCAATCAGCGCCCGACGATGGATCATAACAAGAGCAAACCCGAGCGACTCGAAGCCGAGATGATGGATCAGGACAAGCGCAAACCCGTCATCCTCAGCGCCGAGATCGTGGCCGAGAGCCGCCTGTTCAAGGTGGAGTCCCTGCATCTGAAATTCTCCAACGGCGAGGAGCGGGTCTACGAGCGGATGCGCGGTGGCAACAGAGGCGCCGTCATGGTGGTGCCGCTGTTCGACGCGCACACCCTGCTGCTGGTGCGCGAATACGCGGCGGGCACTCACTCTTACGAGCTCGGCTTCCCCAAGGGGCTGATCGATCCGGGTGAGAACGCCTTAGAGGCGGGCAACCGGGAGCTGATGGAGGAGGCGGGCTTCGGCGCCCACAGCCTGATCCCCCTCAAGCAGGTGTCGCTGGCCCCCGGCTACTTCTCCAGCCGGATGGATATCTTGTTGGCCCGGGATCTCTTCCCCGAGCAGCGCATCGGCGACGAGCCGGAGCCGCTCGAGGTGATCCCCTGGCCGCTCAACCGCATCGACGAATTGCTGGCGCGCCCCGACTTCACCGAGTCGCGCAGCATCAGTGCCCTGCTGCTGGCCCAGAAGTGGCTGGCGGAGCAGGAGAAGAAGCGCCCATAAGGGCATAAAGGGTAATAAAAACAGAGGGTAGCAAGATGCAGGAGTTGTTGGCCTGGGTGCCTGGGGTCAAGGAGATCGCCCGTGAAGCGGGTCGGATCCTTCACGAAATCTATCACGGCGGTCAGTTCGAGCGTCAGCTGAAGGAGGATGCGACCCCGGTCACCAGTGCCGATCTTGCTGCCGATGCCTACCTCAAGGGGGCGCTGTCGGCGCTCACTCCCCATGTTCCCGTGCTGACCGAAGAGGCGGCCGATGTGCCCTTCAGCCAGCGATCCAACTGGCGGCAGTACTGGCTGGTAGATCCCCTCGACGGCACCGGCGAGTTCATCGCCGGCAGCGGCGACTTCGCCACCCTGATCGCCCTGGTGCGGGACAACGTGCCTGTGCTCGGCGTCATCTATGCCCCAGAATCCGACGTGCTCTACTGGGCGGTGCGTGGCCACGGCGCCTTCAAGGAGGTGGGGGGCGAGATCTATCCCATCAGCGCCATGCACCATGAACACGACCTGCCGGATGCGCTGGTGGTGGCCATCAGCCGACGCCAGAAGCTGGAGAGGCTGACCCGCCGTCTCAACCCGGCCATCAACTACGAGCTGATCCCGCTCGGCTCCAGTTCCCTCAAGTCCTGCCTGGTGGCGGAGGGGGCCGCCGACTGCTATGTGCGGCTCGGCCCCACCGGCGAGTGGGACACCGCCGCCGCCCAGTGCATCGTCGAGGCGGCCGGTGGCCGCATCCTCAGCCTGACCCTGCAGCCGCTGAGCTACAACGAAACGGAGTCTCTGGAGAACCCTGACTTCATCGTGATGGGGGATCCGGATCTCGACTGGGGCAAGATACTGGCGCACTGAGCCGGCTGAAAAATCACCGCTGATCAGCAATCAGGCGACCTCGGGGTCGCCTGATTGTTTGGTGTGATCCGCTGGTTATATCCGTGATGAGCAGGGATATCCGCTATCAAATCGCGAAGATAACAGTGGATCATCACAAGGGCGCCATGAGAATTGGCATATTTTTCAGGTAATCCTGCAAACTCAAGTTTGGTCAAAATAAAAAAATGGATATGGATCTTATTTTGGTTCTATATATCGCAAAATTGACAATTTGTAGTTTTACAGGATTCCGTGATCCAGATCCTGTTCCCAATCTCACTGGCCCGAGCCCGTAATGGTAGTGATATGTTTCAGTGCCGCGTTTTGAGAATTAAATTCGGATAAACCACAATATGTGCAGATTAAAATACTGACCATAAGTGAATTATCGATGAGTTTATCTGCAGAGGTTACCAAGGAGCTGTCTGGTTCCCAGCCAGCCATCGCCATCAGCAGCTGGCGCCGTCATGACACCCACTGGGTGATCAGCCTGTTTGGCACCGCCGTCGGCGCGGGCATCCTGTTCTTGCCCATCAACCTGGGTCTCGGCGGGATCTGGCCCCTGCTCATAGTAGCCGTGCTGGCCGGTCCCATGACCTTCCTGGCACACCGCGGGCTGGCCCGCTTCGTGTTGTCCTCCTCCCGTCCCCAGGCCGATTTCACCGAGGTGGCGGAGGAGCACTTCGGCAAGATGGCTGGCCGCCTCATCTCGGCGCTCTACTTCCTCTCCATCTTCCCCATCTTGCTCATCTACGGGGTGGGGCTGACCAACACGGTGGAGAGCTTCATGGTCAACCAGCTCGGCATGGCGACCCCGAACCGGGTGATGCTGTCCGGGCTGCTGGTGTTTGCCATGATCGCGGTGATGATGGCTGGCGAGAAGGCGATGCTGCGGGCCTTCGCCTTCATGGTCTATCCGCTGGCGGCCATCCTGGCGGCGCTCTCCTGCTACCTGATCCCCCAGTGGCACTGGCCGGAGGTGACCGCCTTCGACGGCGCCAGCTTCCTCAACACCGTCTGGTTGGCGCTGCCGGTGACCGTCTTCGCCTTCAGCCACGCCGCCGCCATCTCCGGCTTCGCCAACGTGCAGCGCCGTGAATATGGCGAGCAGGCGGAGGCCAAGAGCGGCCTGATCCTGCGCAACACCACCGTCATGCTGGTGGGCTTCGTGCTGTTCTTCGTCTTCTCCTGTGTGTTGAGCCTCTCCCCGCTGCAGCTGGCCGAGGCCAAGGCCCAGAACGTCTCGGTGCTCTCCTATCTCGCCAACATCACCGATAACCCGGTGATCATCACCCTGGGGCCGCTCATCGCCTTCATCGCCATCAGCTCCTCCTTCCTCGGCCACTTCCTGGGGGCGCGGGAGAGCCTCAAGAGCCTGATCGCCAAGCCCACCGGCCTGTCGATTGCGAAGGCGGACAGGCTCGGCATAGCGCTGATGTTCTTCGCCATCTGGGGGGCGGCGGTGCTCAACCCCGGCATCCTCGGCCTGATGGAGACCCTCTCCGGCCCCGTCATCGCCATGATCCTGTTCATCATGCCGGTGGTGGCCATCTACAGGGTGGAGGCACTGGCCCGCTTCCGTCAGGGCTGGGTGAACGGCTTCATCCTGCTGACCGGGTCGCTGGCGGTATCGGCGCTGATCTTTAGCCTGCTGAAGTAACAGCAGCGCTGCGGCCAAAAAGAAAAGAGGCGACCCCTGGGTCGCCTCTTTGCGTTCTGATTGAGCGCTCAGCCCAGCTTGGCGCCGTTCTCCACCGCCTGCTCCGGGATGGCCATCACCACGGCGCCGTCGGCCCGGTAGAAACCGGTCAGCAGAAACTCCGATTGGATGGGGCCTATCTGCTTGGGCGGAAAGTTCACCACCGCGACTATCTGGCGCCCCACCAGCTCTTCCGCTTGATAGAGATCCGTGATCTGGGCGCTGCTCTTGCGCACCCCGAGCTCTGGCCCAAAATCGGCCCATACCTTGTAGGCGGGCTTGCGCGCCTCGGGGAAGGGCTCGACCCGCACCAGGGTGCCCACCCTCAGCTCCACCATCTCGAACTCTTGCCAGCTTATGGTCTGCATCTGCTCTCCTCGCGTGTCGTCCATGTCCGCCAGCATGCCCGATCTCGCCACGGCTTGTCTTCGGCGCAGAGCCGGTGCGTTACGGCAGCCGGCCGTTTTGCTGGCGCCAGGCCGAGGGGGTCAGCCCGGTCTCGGCCAGGAAGCGCTCGGCGAAGGCGCCCTGGTTCTGGTAACCGACCCGGCAGGCGACGTCGCCTATGGGCAGGGTGCCCTGGCTCAACAGGGTGCGCGCCAGCGCCATGCGCCGCCCCCGGATGTAATGGGAGACGCTCATGCCGAGCTGCTGGCGAAAGGCGTGCTTGAACTGGCTCTGGCCGAGGCAGGCAACGCCGGCGAGTCGCTCGTTGTCGAGCGGCTCGGCGAGGTGGGCCTCGATATGGCGCTGCACCCTCGCGATGCGGGGGGCTATGCGGGTCGCCATGGCCGGGCCCATGCCCCGTGACTCGGCCAGCAGCCCGAGCCAGACCTGCTCCATGCCGGCCACCTGCCGACCCTCTGCCACCATCCGGTGCAGGAAGGCGAGGTAGTGGCGCTGGGGCTCGTCCAGCGTGATGAAGGGCTTGCCCGCGAGCGCTTCCGGCAGCCAGGGGCTCTCCTGCACCAGGAAGGAGAGCGCCGGATCGGCCGCGAAGTCGTGCCGCTCGCCGGGGGCTATCACGCAGGCGAAGCCGGGCTCCAGCCTGCACCCCTGGCCCTGCACCTCTATTTCGATGGGGCCGTCGAGGGGGATCACCAGCTGGGCGAAGTCGTGGCTGTGGCTGCTGATGTCGCTCTGGTAGCGGCGCAGGCTGAAGGGGGGTGGGGCAGATGGCAATGACGCGGCCCGGGGCCGCGTCATCGAAGAAAGATCGCTCTTTGGCATAGGCTGAGAGGATTATTCGACGTCGAAATCTTCGATCTCTTTGCCCAGCGCTTCCATGATGGCGCGCGCCTCGGCAGGGACGCTGTCCGGATGGTCCTTGCGCAAGTCGTCGTCACCGGGCAGCGGCTGGCCGGTAAACGCGTGCAGGAAGGCCTCACAGAGCAGCTCGCTGTTGGTCGCATGACGCAGGTTGTTCACCTGGCGACGGGTGCGCTCATCGGTCAACACCTTCAGCACCTTGAGCGGGATCGAGACGGTAATCTTCTTGACCTGTTCGCTCTTCTTACCGTGTTCCGCATAGGGGCTGACGTAGTCGCCGTTCCACTCTGTACCCATGATTCACCTGTTCTCATTTGGCCGTGAGCGCGGATTTTAACCCTTAAGGTATTCAATGGCAATCCAACGGCAAAGCCATTTAGACGTCTGGAAGTGTTGACGGCTTTTTTGTGCTGGCGTAAGGTGGTTCACCATGGGCTGGCGATAGGGCCGGCCATGGCGGGAACGGGTGTGGCAGAGTCAAGGCGGCCATCGTCCAGAGACAGATCAAGGAGAGTGAGATGACCCACAAGGCCACCCTGGCGGTACGCACCGGGATTGAGACAGACACACAGCACGGCGCAGTGGTGCCGCCCATTTACCTCTCCAGCAACTACACCTTTGCCGACTTCGGCGAGCCCCGTCAATACGATTATGCCCGCTCCGGTAACCCGACCCGCTCCAACCTGGCGGACGCGCTGGCGGCGCTGGAAGGGGGGGCGGGCGCCGTGGTGACTGGCACCGGCATGGGCGCCGTGCACCTGGTGACCACGGCCCTGCTCAAGGCGGGTGATCTGCTGCTGGCCCCCCACGACTGCTACGGCGGCACCTGGCGCCTGTTCGAATATCTGGCGGCCAAGGGCCACTACCGGGTGCAGTTCGTCGATCAGGGGGATGCCGCCGCCCTGGCCGCGGCGCTGGCGCAGAAGCCGGCGCTGGTGTGGGTCGAGACCCCCTCCAACCCGCTGCTGCGGGTGGTGGATGTGGCCGCCATCGCCGCCGCCGCCCACGAGGTGGGCGCCCAGGTGGTGGTGGACAACACCTTCCTCTCCCCGCTGTTGCAGCAACCGCTGGCGCTGGGGGCGGACGTGGTGGTGCACTCCACCACCAAGTACATCAACGGTCACTCCGACGTGGTGGGGGGCGTCGCCATCGCCAAGGAGCCCGCGCTCGCCGACTCCCTGGTGTGGTGGGCCAACTGCCTCGGCCTGACCAGCGGGGCCTTCGATTCCTACCTCACCCTGCGCGGGTTGCGCACCCTGGCCCCCAGGCTGCGCACCCACCAGGAGAACACGGATCGCATCCTCGCCTTCCTGCAGCAGCAGCCGCTGGTCAAACAGATCTACCACCCCAGCCTGCCGAGCCATCCGGGTCACGAGATTGCGCGCCGTCAACAGTCCGGCTTCGGCGCCATGCTAAGTTTTGAGCTCGACTGCGACGAGGCGGGGCTGCGCGCCTTCCTCGAGGCACTGACCCTGTTCTCGGTGGCCGAGTCCCTCGGCGGGGTGGAGAGCCTGGTGGCCCATCCGGCCAGCATGACCCACAGGGCCATGACCCCGGCGGCCCAGCAGGCGGCGGGCATCAGCGCCCAGCTGCTGCGCCTCTCGGTGGGCATAGAACACGGCGACGATCTGGTGGCCGATCTGGCCCAGGCGTTTGCCAAGGCGCAGTTGGCCGGGCAATGACCCGGCCGCAGACAGCAAAGACAGAATAAAACGGAACAGGCGGTGAAGTAATGGAACAGCAGCAAGGAGAGAGCGCGGTGGCGGTACAGACAGGGTTGAAGCGGCGTCATGTGCACAAGTTTGGGGGCAGCAGCCTGGCGGATCCGGTCTGCTATCGCCGGGTCGCCACCATAGTCGAGCAGCAGGTCGGCGGTCAGGAGCTGGTCGTGGTCTCCGCCGCCGGCAAGACCACCAACCGCCTGATCCAGCTGGTGGAGCTGGCCGAGGCGGGGGACGAGGCCGCCGGTGAGGCCATCTCGGCGCTGCAATCCTATCAGCAGAGCCTGATCGACGGCCTGCTGGAGGGGGAGTGGCAGCTCGACCTGAGCCGGCAGCTGGCCGATGACGTGCAGTTCATCGGCAAGACCCTGGAGGGACAGTTCGATCGCTTCGCCCGCAACGGCCTGCTCGCCTTCGGCGAGGTGTGGTCGGCGCGCCTGCTGGCCGCCCTGCTCAGCAGCCGCGGCGAGCCCGCCATCTGGCTCGACGCGCGCAGCTTCCTGCGTGCCGAGGACGGTGCCCTGGTCAAGGTGGATACCGCCATCTCCAGCGAGCTGCTCAAGGCGCGCCTGGCCGAGCATGCCGGCCGCATCGTCGTGACCGGCTTCATCGCCGCGGATCTGGAGGGGCGCTCCCTGCTGCTCGGCCGCAACGGCTCCGACTACAGCGCCAGCCTGCTTGCGGCGCTGGCGGACGGGGAATCCACCACCATCTGGAGCGACGTGGCCGGAGTTTACAGCGCGGATCCGCGCCGGGTGAAGGAGGCGCGCCTGCTGGAGCGACTCAGCCTGGCCGAGGCCAACGAGCTGGCCCGCCTCGGCTCCCCGGTGCTGCACTCGCGCACCTTGCAGCCGGTGGCCGACAGCCGTCAGCGCCTCACCCTGCGCTGCAGCTACAACCCGGACGAGGGTTGTACCCACATACTGCGCCGCGCGCCGCGCTCCGGCGGGGCACGCATCGTCTCCTCGGTGGATCAGATAGCGCTGATCGAACTCAAGGTGCTGCCCCAGACCAGCTATGAGCAGACGGTGGCCACGATCGAGGCGCATCTGGCCCGCCACCGCCTCAACCCGCTCACCCTGCAGCGCCAGCCGGATCGGCGGGTGCTGCGCCTCGCCTACACGCTCGAAGTAGCAGAAGGGGCGTTCGAGATCCTGCGCGACTTCCAGTTGCAGGGCAACTTCACCGGCCTCATCCAGAAGGAGGGCTACAGCCTGGTGGCCCTGGTCGGCGCCGGGGTGACCGACAACGCCGAGCAGTGTCACCGCTTCTATCAGCTGCTGGCGGATCAGCCGCTGGAGTTCGTGCAGGTGGCCAGAGACGGCTTGAGCCTGGTGGCGGTGCTGCGCCAGGTGGTGCTGGAGCCGCTGCTCATCGCCCTGCACGGCGCTCTGTTCAGCCGCCCGACCCGGGTCGGCCTGGTGCTGTTTGGCAAGGGCAACATCGGTGGCCACTGGCTGAGCCTCTATGGCCGCGAGAAGGCGCGGCTCGAGCACGAGCTCAACCTGACCCTGACCCTGTACGGGGTGT
The DNA here is from genome assembly GCF_019218705.1 of Aeromonas sp. sif2433. Classification (NCBI taxonomy): domain Bacteria; kingdom Pseudomonadati; phylum Pseudomonadota; class Gammaproteobacteria; order Aeromonadales; family Aeromonadaceae; genus Aeromonas; species Aeromonas sp. sif2433. The sequence goes on along the minus strand of NZ_JAHUXD010000007.1, from coordinate 92,450 downwards.
TCAACTCGCAAGGGGGCGTGCTGGACGAGGAGGGGCTGGATCCGCTCAAGGTGCGGGATAACTTCAATCCCAGGCCACTGATCTGGCCCGAGCTGCTGGGCCAGCTGGAGCAACATGGCTTCGACAGCCTGATCGCGCTCGATCTCACCGCCAGCGAGACGGTGAGCCGCTATTACCCTGACTTCGCCCAGCTCGGCTGCCACATCATCGCCGCCAACAAGTTTGCCGGCGCCGCCGAGAGCGAGTTCTACCAACGCATCAAGCAGACTTGCCGCGATCACCAGGTGCAGTGGCGCTACAACGCCACCGTCGGCGCCGGTCTGCCCATCCAGTCCAGCATCCAGATGCTGCGCCAGAGCGGCGATCGCATCCAGGGGGTCTCCGGCATCTTCTCCGGCACCCTCTCCTGGCTGTTCCAGCAGTACGATGGCAGCCGCCCCTTCTCCGAGCTGGTGGACGAGGCCTGGCAGCACGGCCTGACCGAGCCGGATCCCCGCGAGGATCTCTCCGGCCAGGACGTGCGCCGCAAGCTGCTGATCCTGGCGCGGGAGGCGGGCTTCGAGCTCGACTCCGCCGACATCGAGCTGGAGAACCTGGTGCCCGTGGTCCTGCGCAAGGTCAGCACGGATCAGTTCATGGACAGGCTCAAGGAGCTGGATGATCCCATCCAGAGCGCGTTCGAGGGGGCACGTCGGGTCGGCAAGGTGCTGCGCTACGTCGCCCGCTTCGAGCACGACGGCAAGGCGCGGGTCGGGCTTGAGACCCTGGAGCCGCACCATCCGTTCGCAAACCTGCTGCCCTGCGACAACGTGTTCGCCATCGAGAGCGACAGCTATCGCACCAACCCGCTGGTCATTCAGGGGCCGGGGGCGGGGCGCGAGGTGACGGCGGCGGCCATCCAGTATGATCTGTGGCAGATCTGCGCCAGCCTCTGAGGGGCTAGTCGATAAAACAAAGAAGAGGCGCCCAAGGGCGCCTCTTCTCGTTGGGTGATCGCAATGCCTTACCAGAACAGCTTGCCCAGCAGGGGGGCCAGCAGCACCGTCGCCATGCCGGCGATCATCATCACCATGCTGGAGACCACCCCCTCCTCGTTGCCCATCTGGTAGGCTCTGGCGGTGCCCGCGCCGTGGGCCGAGGCACCGAAGCCGGCCCCCTTGCCGAGGCGGCTGCGGATGGCGAGCACCGTCAGCACGCTCTCGCCGACCGCCATGCCGATCACCCCGGTCAGCACCACGAACAGGGCGGTGAGATCGGCATTGCCGCCGACCGAGCGGGTCGCCTCCACCGCGAAGGGGGTGGTGATGGATCTCATGGCCATGCTGCGCTGCAGCAGATCGGAGAGATGCAGCCAGCGCGCCAGCAGCACAGTGCTGCCCACCGCCATGAGCACGGAGGCGAGCACCCCCACCGACAGGGAGAGCCAGTGGCGGCGCATCAACTGGCGGTTCTCGTAGACCGGCACCGCGAAGGCGACGGTGGCCGGGCCCAGCAGCCACAGCAGCCAGTGCGACTCGGCCATGTAGTCCTGATAGGGGATGTGGAACAGCATCACCACCGCCACCAGCAGGGCCGGCGCCAGCAGCAGTGGCATCAGCGGCAGTATGCGCTTGCGGCCATAGAGCCACTTGCTGGCGTAGTAGAACAGCAGGGTGAGGGCGAAGCAGAGCAGGCCGAGCAGGGTATCAGACATGGCGGCGGCTCCGGCGGGCCAGCTTCAGCTCGAGCCGATAGACCCTGTCCACCACCAGGGCCGTGGTGCCGAGCACCAGCACAGTGCTTATCACCAGCACCAGCATGATGCGCCACCCCTCCTGCAGCAGCAGATCCTGATAGTTGACCACGGCCACCACGGCGGGCACGAAGAACAGCAGCATCTCCGCCAGCAGCCAGCGGGCACCGGCGCTGAACCACTGCGCCTTGACCACCCCGAGCAGGATGCAGACCAGCAACAGCAACATGCCGGTGAGGTTGGCGGGCAGGGGCAGGTGGAAGGTGCGCACCGCGGTGTCGGCCAGCAGCCAGATGGCGGCCAGCAGGGCGATTTGGAAGGGGGTTTGTAGCCAGCGAAGGCAGAAGGCTTTCATGATGGGCGTCTTTTTGTGAACCTGGTCACAGTATAAGTGCGGGCCAAACCTGCAAAAAATGAATTTAAATTATGAAAAATATGCCAAATTGGCATTATTTAGCGAACCCTCCGACGAGCGTCCCATGGATATCCGAGCCCTGCGTTACTTTGTCGAACTGGTGCGGGAGCAGAGCTTCACCCGCGCCTCCGAGAAGCTGTTTGTCACCCAGCCCACCATCAGCAAGATGATCCGCAACATGGAGGAGGAGCTGGGTCAGCCCCTGCTCAACCGGGAGGGGCACAGCTTCACCCTGACCGACAGCGGCCAGGTGCTGTTTGCCCGTGGCCAGCTGATCCTGGCCCAGATGCAGCAGCTGGAGGCGGAGCTCGCCGATCTGCAGAGCCTGCAGCACGGGCGCCTCGCGCTCGGCATCCCGCCCATGGTGGGCCACGTCTATGCGGATCTCATCCGCACCTACCGCAGTCGCTACCCCAGGGTGGAGCTCTCCATCGTCGAATATGGCGGCCGTCGCATCGAGCAGGCGGTGCTGGAGGGGGAGCTGGATCTCGCCATCACCATGTTGCCGACCAGGGAGGGGGGCGCCCTCAGCGCGCTGGAGCTGGATTGCTACCCGATCCAGGTGGTGCTGCCGGATCTGCCGCGCTGGCGCGAGCGCAACGAGATCAGGCTGGAGGATCTGCAGGAGGAGCCCTTCCTGCTCTACACCCAGGCCTTCACCCTGAGCGAGCGACTGGAGCAGGCCTGCCAGCAGGCGGGCTTCGTGCCCCAGGTGGCGGCGCGCAGCAGCCAGTGGGATTTTCTCACCGCCATGGTGCGCAGCGGCATGGGGGTCGCCTTCCTGCCCGAGCCCATCTGCCGGCGGCTGACCCCGGACGGGCTGGTGTTGCGCCCCCTGCTGCCGGAGCTGAGCTGGCGACTCGGGGTGATTTGGCCGAGCCGGCGCTACCTCTCCCGCACCGCCGAGGCCTGGCTGGCCCTGTGCCGCGAGAGCCACGGCTGAGCACTCAACTGCGCAGCAGGGCGCCCAGTTGGCGACATAGTCTGCGCAGGGTCTGGTTGTCGAGGCAACCAAAGCCGAGCAGCCAGCCCTCCAGCCTGGGCTCGCCGAGGTAGAACTGGCCGAGGGGGCGCAGGCCCAGCCCCAGGGCGTTGGCGGCGTCGGTCCAGCGGGCCTCGCCGCCCGGCGGCAGCAGCACGGCGCACTGCAGCCCGGCGCCGCTGTGGATGGGGGTGAGCAGGGGGCAGTGCTCGGCCAGTTCGCTCAGCAGCAGATCCCGCCGGCTCTGGTAGAGCAGGCGACTCTGGCGCAGGTGGGTGGCGAAGTGACCGGCGCGGATGAAGTCTGCGGTGACCGCCTGCTGCAGCTGGTTGCTGTGACCGTCGAAGGCGGCGCGGGCCCGGCTGAAGGCCTCCATCAGGGGGCGCGGCAGCACCAGGTAGGCGAGGCGCAAGGAACCAAACAGCACCTTGCTGAAGGTGCCAACATAGAGGACCCGCCCCTGACCATCCAGCCCCTGCAGGGCGGGCAGCGGGCGCTGATCGTACTGATATTCCCCATCGTAATCGTCTTCCAAAATCCAGGCCCCGTGCCGCTCGGCCTCGGCCAGCAACGCCATCCGCCGCGGCAGGCTCATGGGCACGCCGAGGGGATACTGATGGGCCGGGGTGCAGTAGATGAGCCTTGGCCGCGGATGTTCCCCTGCCGGGTTGAGACCCTCCTCGTCCACCGGCACCGGATGGACGCGGGCGCCGGCACTCTCCAGCGCGGTGCGCGCACCCGGGTAGCCGGGATCCTCCACCCAGACGCTGTCGCCGGCATCGATGAGCAGCTGGGTCGCCAGCAAGATGCCCTGCTGGGAGCTGGTGAGGATCAGGATCTGATCCGGCTCGCACACCACCCCCCGCGACTGCACCAGATAGCTGCTGATGGCGGCGCGAAGGGGAGCCAAGCCCTGTGGATCCCCGTAGTTCATCCAGTCGCTGGCGCGCTGGCGCCACTGTTGCTGCATCAGCCGCCCCCAGAGCGCCTGGGGGAAGAGGCGCGGATCCGGCTGGCTGGAGGCGAAGGAGTCACCCACCTGGGGCGCGTTATGGCAGGCCCCGCCCGCCGCCATCTCCTGGCCGCGGCGCGACAGCCCCGCCGCCGACTGGGGCGGCCTGGGGGCGGGGCGCACCACCGCCAGGGCGACGAAGCTGCCGGCCCCCACCCTGCGCACCAGATAGCCCTCCGCCTCCAGCCGGCCGTAGGCCAGCTCCACCGTGCTGCGGGAGATGCCGAGATCCCGGGCCAGCATGCGGCTGGCGGGCAAGCGGCTGTGCTGGGGCAGGTGACCGGCCAGGATGGCTTCCCGCAGGGTACGCACCAGCTGCTCATGGAGCGGCAGAGCGTTCTGTTGCTGGTCGGAAAACAGGGTGGGCAGGGCGGTCATGAGGGCCTCCGGGTGGGGCACTGTGCCCGCAAAATTGGTCTGCCTATATTGGCAAAATTGGTCGGCGTGGCAAGGCCATTATGACGCTACATTGAGGGTCAGAGAATGGAGTGCAACCACCACAAGGAGTCGGGATGTCAGAGTTCAGTGCCCTCATCAGCTGGCAACGGGGGGCCGGCGAGGCCTTCGTCGATCAGCGTTACAGTCGGGCCCATGAGTGGGAGTTTGACGGCGGCGTCAGGGTGCCCGCCTCCTCCTCCCCCCATGTGGTGCCCTTGCCCTTCTCGGTGGCGGAGAACGTCGATCCGGAGGAGGCTTTCGTCGCCTCGCTCTCCAGCTGCCACATGCTGACCTTCCTCTGGCTGGCGGCCAGGGAGCGCTATCTGGTGGAAAACTATCGGGATCAGGCTTGGGGGGTCATGGAGCCGGACGAGCGGGGTCGCCAGTCGATCACCAGGGTCACCCTGCGCCCCAGGGTGCAGTTTGGCGGGGAGCGCCAGCCTGGCCTGGCCGAGCTGGAGCGACTGCACCATCAGGCCCACGAGCAGTGTTTCATCGCCAACTCGGTGAGAACCGAGATCACCACCGAAGTCGCGCTATATCAGGAGTCCGTATGAGTCATGTATTGAGCACCGGGGTGGCCAGCCCGCAGGAGGCCAGCGCCTTCTTCGAGGCCCAGCTGGCGTTTCGCACCGATCCGGCCGATCTCGCCGTCGATCTGCTGGCCGGTGAGCCCGGCATCGTCGTCATCGACACCCGCTCCTTCGATCACTATGGGAAGGGCCATATCCCGGGGGCCATCTCCTTCCCCCACAGCACCATGAGTCCTGCCACCACGGCCGGGCTGGCGCGAGACAAGGTCTATGTCTGTTACTGCGACGGCATCGGCTGCAACGGCTCGACCCAGGGGGCTTATAAACTGGCGGCGCTGGGCTTTCGGGTCAAGGAACTGATCGGTGGCCTGCACTGGTGGCGGCAGGACGGTTTCGCCGTCGCCACCGGCGGCGAGGCCGGTGTGTTGCAAGAGGGGGGGATCAGCTGTGGCTGCTAATCGAGTGACGACTCACATCACCAACGAATTCAATCAACCCCTGGGGGCCGAGGTGGCGGATTGGGCGGGCGCCGAGTTTCCCCCCAAGGCGGTCATGAGCGGTTGGGGCTGCCGGCTGGAGCCGCTGGACCCTGAGAGCCACGGCGCCTCGCTCTGGCAGGCGTTCGGCGCCGATGATGGGGCCATGTGGACCTATCTCACCAGCGGTCCCTTCGCGGATGAGGCGGCCATGCTGGCCTGGCTGCAAGGGGTCGCCGCCAAGGCCGATCCCCAGTTCTATGCCATTGTCGACGAGGCGAGCGGCAAGGCGCTCGGGCTTGCCAGCTACCTGCGCATCGACCCCGCCGCGGGCAGCATAGAGGTGGGCTGGCTGCACTTCTCGCCGGCCATGCAGCGCACCCGCCTCTCTACCGCAGCCATGGCGCTGATGATGGCCAATGCCTTCGCGCTCGGCTACCGCCGCTACGAGTGGAAGTGCAACGATTTCAACTGGCCCTCGCGCCAGGCGGCGCTGCGGCTCGGCTTCAGCTACGAGGGGACCTTCCGTCAGGCGCGGGTGGACAAGGGCCGCAATAGGGATACCGCCTGGTTCTCGGTGATCGATGGGGAATGGCCCGCCCTGCAAGGCTGCTTCGAGCGCTGGCTGGAGGATGACAACTTCGATGGGGCAGGGCACCAGCGGCTGCGGCTCTCGGATCTGACCGCCGCCTGCCACCCCGAGGGGGAGTGACGCGGGCAGCGGGTTGTCGGGTCGCTCTATCCTGCGTTCGATGACGCGACTCGAACCCGCCGACCGATAAAACGAAAGAGGCCCCGGATGCGGGGCCTCTTCTATGCATTCTGCTGTTCAGTCATGGTGCTCGTCCCTTAGTGTTCACCGATGGGCGCGGCGATCCACTTCAGAAGGCGAAGCATGTCTTGCGGCGCCACTCCGACCGAGAGGCCGCGCTTGCCGCCGCTCACCAGGATCTCGTCAAACGCCATGGCGGAGTCGTCCAGCACTGTGGGCAGCAACTTCTTCTGGGCCAGCGGGCTGATGCCCCCCACCTTGTAACCGGTCAGCTTCTCGGCCTCCGCCGGCTTCATCATCTCCACCTTCTTCAGCCCCGCCGCCTTGGCAAGCTGCTTCAGGCTGCACAGACCCGATGACGGCACTATGGCCACCACCGCCTGCTTGTCGTGATGGGCGATCAGGGTCTTGAACACCTGGGCCTCCGGCAGGCCGAGCTGAGTCGCGGCATGCTTGCCGAAATCATCGTGGGCCTCGCACTCGTAGGGGTAGAGCTTGTGGGGGATCTTGAGCTTCTTCAGCAAGTTGATAGCGGGGGTCATAAGGATTCCTTGAGCCTAAGCAAGGCCAAATAGTCTGCTCCTGCTGGCCAAATGGTGCAAGTTGATGAAGATAAGGTTTACGAATAGGTCAGACTTTTTTCTGGAAACTTTCAGGATCATTTCGCGACTATTTGATTGAATACGCCTATTTTATTTCGTGATTTTTATTGCAAAATTTGATCACAATATGCAGGGCTTAAAATTAAGTATACCTAATTATGGCAGCGAAAATACTCATAGTGGCAGCGGAATGCTGCCACTCAAGCCTATGCAGTTTATTGGGTAGCAGACCCAGTACATTGATATTCTTTGGTTACCATCCAGTTTGTGCAACCACCGAAACCGTCTGTCATATTACATTGCTTTGTAATTCCCCCAAAGGCTTCCGCATGGGTATAACCCCATACTGCGCATCTTTTAGCTGCCAGTGAAATTGCTTGTTCCTCATTGACTTGGGGAACTTCAAACTGACCAAACTCGTACGAGAGTCTAATGACGCCGTCAGCTTTGCTTCCTCCTGTCGCAGACCAGTCTTTTGTCGTTGAACAACCACCTAATAGAATTGAAGTAAGTGCTAGCAACATTGTAATTTTTTTCATATCACATCCTTATGAAATAGGGCCCAGCATGAACCCCCGGATACTCTATTTTTAGTTATTGCAATTGTCATTACCTGTAATAAGTTCTGTGACAAGGGTCACCAGTCAACCATTGTAGTTAGTCCGATTACGCTGCGCTAATCGAACCTACAGAGAGGGAGAGGGCTGACATCCGGCGAGGCAATGCGTGGAAATTAAAAGGGCGCCAATATGGCGCCCTTTTACTCAGGAAGGGGAGCTTGATAGCCCGCCTGTCAACCCGTGTTGCGCATGCCCGCCGCAATACCAGCGATGGTGACCATCAGCGCCTGATCCAGCTCGGGGTGCAGGATCTCGGCGTGGTTGCGCGAGCGGCCAAGCAGTTCGACCTGCAGCACGTTGAGCGGATCCGTGTAGGGGTTGCGCAGCTTGATGGACTCCTTGATCCAGGGCTGGTCGTCGAGCAGGTCGCCCTGCGGGCGCAGCTCCAGCACCACCTGGATGGAGTCGGAGAGCTCCTGACGCAGCTGCTTGCCGAGGGTCCACAGCTCCTGCGGCACCAGACGGGTGTCGTAGTACTCCGCCAGCCAGAGGTCGGCCTTGAGGAACACCATCTCCAGCATCTCGAGGCGGGTGCGGAAGAAGGGCCACTGGCGGCTCATCTCGTCCAGCACGCTCTTGTGGCCGTCATCTATGGCCTGCTGCAGCCCCTTGTGGGCGCCGAGCCAGGCCGGCAGCATCAGCCGGTTCTGGGTCCAGGCGAAGATCCAGGGGATGGCGCGCAGGCTCTCGACACCACCGTTGGGCTTGCGCTTGGCGGGACGGGAGCCGAGCGGCAGCTTGCCGAGCTCCATCTCCGGGGTGGCGGCGCGGAAGTAGGGCACGAAGTCAGGATGGCCGCGCACTATGGAGCGGTAGTGTTCGCAGGAGGCTTCGGCCACCTGTTCGATCACGGCGCGCCAGCTCTCTTTCGGCTTGGGCGGCGGCAGCAGGTTTCCTTCCAGCACCGCGCTGGTATAGAGATTCAGGCTGTGGATGGCGACCTTGGGCAGGCCGAACTTGAAGCGGATCATTTCGCCCTGTTCGGTCACGCGCAGGCCACCGCGCAGGGATCCCGGCGGTTGGGACAGGATCGCCTGATGGGCGGGGGCGCCGCCACGACCGACGGTGCCACCACGGCCGTGGAACAGGGTGAGGCGCAGGTTGTTGGCCTCGGCCAGTGCCACCAGGGATTCCATGGCGGCGTACTGGGCCCAGCCGGCGGCCATCATGCCCGCATCCTTGGCGGAATCCGAGTAGCCGATCATCACGTACTGACGACCCTGGATGTAGCCGCGATACCAGTCCACCGACAGCAGGCGCTCCATCACGGCGGTGCCCGCCATCAGATCTTCCTGGGTCTCGAACAGCGGCGCCACCGGCATGCGGAACTTGCAACCGGCTTCCTTCAGCAGCAGTTGCACCGCCAGCACGTCGGAGGGGGCGCCGGCCATGGAGATGATGTAGATGCCGAACGCATCGGGGTCGTGCTCGGCGATGACCCGACAGGTGTCTATGGTCTCGCGGGTCTCGGCGCTCGGCTCCCAGTCGGTCGGGATCAGCGGGCGGCGGGAGTTCAGTTCATTGAGCAGGAAGGCCTGCTTGTCGTCTTCGCTCCACTCGGCGTAGTCGCCCATGCCGAGGTAACGGGTCAGCTCGGAGAAGACCTGGCCGTGGCGCTCGCCGTCCTGACGGATGTCGAGCTTGACCAGATGGATGCCGAAGCAGGCCAGCTTGCGCAGCACGTCCAGCAGCATGCCGTCGGCGATGTTGCCCATGCCGCAGGCATGCAGGGAGTGGTAGCAGAGCTCCAGCGGCTCGCGCAGCTGGGCCGTGGTCTTGACCAGATCCCGGCTCTCGCTGACCTGACCCTGCACCTTGGCGGTGAGGAATTCCTGGGTCTCGCGCAGCTGTTCGCGCAGCTCGCGCACCAGGGCGCGGTAGGGCTCGGGGTGATCGCCCACTTGCTCGCGCAGGGCGTCGGTGCAGTCGGACATGGAGAGCTCGGAGGTGAGCTCCTTGATGTCTTTGTAGAACAGGTTCACCGCCATCCAGCGGCCCAGCTCCAGCACCTCGGCGGTCACCTTGGCGGTGACGAAGGGGTTGCCGTCACGGTCACCGCCCATCCAGGAGGTGAACTTGACCGGTGCGGCATCCAGCGGCAGGCGCACGCCAAGGTGCTGCTGCAGACGCTCGTCCAGGGTGCGCATGAATTCGGGAATGGCGGGCCAGAGGCTGTTTTCCACCACGGCGAAGCCCCACTTGGCCTCGTCTACCGGGGTCGGGCGCTGTTCGCGGATCTCGTTGGTGTGCCAGGCCTGATTGACCAGCTGTTCGATGCGATTGAGGATCTTGTCCCGCTCGCGGGGCAGCAGATCGGACAGTTCCAGCGCTTCCAGGCAGTCGTTGAGCTGCACGTGCTTGTGGATCAGGGTGCGACGGGTCACCTCGGTCGGGTGGGCGGTCAGCACCAGATCGATATCCAGCTCGCGCACGGCCTGGATGATGGCCTCCTGGGACAGGTTGGACGCTTTCAGCTTGGCGAACATCTGCTCCAGCGGATCCGGGGTGCTTTCCTGCTCTTCGCTGCGGCGGGAGATGGTGTGGAACTGCTCTGCCACGTTGGCCAGGTTGAGGAACTGGCTGAAGGCACGGGCCACCGGCAGCAGCTCGTCATCGGAGAGGGTGCGCAGGGTCTCGAGCAGCGACTCACGGTCTGCCTCGTTGCCCTTGCGGGAGGACTTGGCCAGCTGACGAATGGTCTCGATCTTGTCGAGGAAGGCCTGTCCCTGATGATCCTTGATGGACTTGCCCAGCAGTTGGCCCAGCATGCCTACGTTGGCGCGTAGCGCGGCGTACTTTTCGTTCATTCCACATCCTTATTTTGTTGGTGCCTCCTTACCTTCCGGGGTGAGAGGCAGCCTCACTTATTGTTGTGTGATTACAACATATGCTCCGTCATCTTAGGGGGACAATCTACTCGGATTGTCTGCGCAAGGTCAAATAACAGGCCGATACAGAACATGTATTTCCCTCACCTGTCCCTGGGCGCCATGTCATGTAACTTACTTACATTCCCCTCGATTCAGAGGCAGAAACGCCGGATCAGGTGCTGCAGCACCGCCGTGGTCGGCTTGACGAACGACAGATCCAGATACTCGTCCGGTTGGTGCGCCTGGGCGATATGACCGGGTCCCATCACTATTGTCTGGCATCCCAATTGCTGGATAAAGGGGGCCTCGGTGCAATAGTTCACGGATTCGGCGGCGTGGCCGCTCGCCTTCTCGGCCTCGCGCACCAGCACGGAATCATCGGCGCAGGCGTAGGCGGGGATCGGCTCGTGCAGGTGTTGCAGGTGCAGGCAGCCCGGCTGATGAACTTCGATGGGGGCGAGCGCCTCCTTGAGCATGCCCATCAGTTCGTCCGGCCCCACCTGCGGGGTGGGCCTCATGTCGATGTGCAGCTCGCAACAGCCACAGATGCGGTTAGGGCTGTCGCCCCCCTGGATGTAGCCCAGATTGAGGGTGGGCTGCGGCACCGCGAATCTGTGGTCGGCGTACTTCTCCTTCAGGCTCTGCTGCAGCCTGAGCACCTGGCCCATGGCCTGGTGCATGATCTCCAGCGCGTTGACCCCGTTGGCGGGATCCGAGCTGTGGCCGCTCCGGCCTGTGATGCGGATCGCCTCGGACATGTGGCCCTTGTGGGCCACCACGGGCACCAGCCCGGTCGGCTCGCCGATCACCGCGTAGTCCGGCTTGAGCTCGGCCGCCGCGGCGATGGCGCGGGCGCCCGCCATGGTGGTCTCCTCGTCGGCGGTGGCCAGGATGCGCAGCGGCTTGCTGAGGGTGGTCAGGTCGATCTCTTTCAGCGCCTCGACGATGAAGGCGAAGAAGCCCTTCATGTCGATGGTGCCGAGCCCATACAGGCGGTTGCCCTCCTCGGTCACCTTGAAGGGATCCTTGCTCCAGCCCCCCTCATCGAAGGGCACCGTATCGGTGTGGCCCGCCAGCAGCAGACCCCCTTCTCCCTGGCCGATGCTGGCCACCAGGTTGAACTTGCCGGGCAGCTCCGGCAGCGCGGTCACCTCGCAGTGGAAGCCGAGCTGGCCGAACCAGTCGGCCAGCAGCCGGATCACCGCCTCGTTGCTCTGATCCCAGCGGGGATCCGTGCTGCTGATAGAGGGAATCGCAATAATATTCTTATAAAGTGAAAAAAAATCCAGATTGGCCATCAGCTGCTCCTTGCGTCCCCGGAATGTTTCTGTTAGAAAATACAAATGCAAAGTGAGTGCATGAATATTCTTTTCGAGTACTCATCGACAAGGCTTCTAGTTGTAAGGGAAAGTTAATGTTCTGTCACCTGATCTATAACCGACGACACACACCCGCCTGATTTGCCCCTCCGCACTCGTTGCATCAAAGGGGCGATAGCTCACCCCTTGCACCGCAGCACCATGCTGTGAACTTCGAACTCAGACTTGGAATATTCAACAATGCTTAACACCGTTATCGTCGGTGCCAGTGGCTACGCGGGAGCCGAACTGGCCGCACTGGTCCAGAACCATCCACAACTCAAGCTGTTCGGCCTCTATGTGTCGGCCGGCAGCCAGGATGCGCACAAGCGTTTCTCTTCCCTCCATCCCCAGTGGGTCGGTGCGCTGGATCAGCCGCTGCTGCCGCTGGACGATGACGGCATGACCCGGATCCTGACCCAGGCCGACCTGGTGCTGCTGGCCACCGCCCACGAGGTGAGCGCCGAGCTGGCGCCCAAGTTCCTGGCCAAGGGGCTGCCGGTGTTCGATCTCTCCGGCGCGTTCCGGGTCAGGGATCAGCAGTTCTACGCCTCCTTCTACGGCTTCACCCACCAGAGCGAGCAGTGGCTGGATCAGGCCGCCTACGGTCTGGCTGAGTGGAATGCCGATGCCATCAAAGCCGCCCAGCTGATTGCGGTGCCCGGTTGCTACCCGACCGCCTCCCTGTGCGCCCTCAAGCCGCTGCAGCAGGCTGGCCTCATTGCCAAGGGGTGGCAGCCCATCATCAATGCGGTCTCCGGGGTCTCCGGGGCCGGTCGCAAGGCCGCCATCAACACCAGCTTCTGCGAGGTGAGCCTGAATCCTTACGGCACCTTCAATCACAGACACCAGCCGGAGATCAGCCACCACCTGGGCAAGGAGGTGCTGTTCCAGCCCCACCTCGGCAACTATGTGCGCGGCATCCTGGCCACCATCTATGTGCAACTGGCGGACGGCGTGACGGCGACCCAGGTGGATCAGGCCTTCCTCAAGGCCTATGAGGGCAAGCCGCTGGTGCGTCTCACCGGCCAGATGCCCTCCATCCGCGGCGTGGCGAGCACCCCCTATTGCGACATCGCCTGGCAGCAGCAGGGCAACATGCTGGTGGTGGTCTGCGCCATCGACAACCTGCTCAAGGGCGCCGCCTCCCAGGCCATCCAGTGCATAAATATCAAGTTTGGTTTTGAACCGGCCACCGGCCTGATTTAACGCTTTAAGGAAGGATAGAGAAGATGGACAAGCAGACGCTGGTAATCAAGTTAGGTGGGGCGCTGATCGAGAATGACGAGGCGCTGACCGCCCTGTTCGCCACCCTCAAAAGCTTCTTGGATGAGCAGCATAGGCCCCTGGTGCTGGTGCACGGCGGCGGCTGCCTGGTGGACGACCTGCTCAAGGGACTGGGGCTGACTTCCACCAAGAAGAACGGCCTGCGGGTCACCCCCTTCGAGCAGATCCCCTTCATCGCCGGCGCCCTGGCGGGGACCGCCAACAAGATGATGATGGCCAAGGCCATTGCCACCGGCATCCCGGCGGTGGGGCTCTGTCTGGCCGATGGCGGCCTGTGCCAGGTGACCCAGCTCGACCCGGATCTCGGCGCCGTGGGTGATTGCCAGCCGGGCAACCCGGCGCTGGTGCAGGGCATCCTCGGTCAGGGCTTCCTGCCGGTGGTGAGCTCCATCGGCATCACCGCCGCCGGCCAGCTGATGAACGTCAACGCGGATCAGGCGGCCACGGCGATTGCCGAGGCGCTCGGCGCCGATCTGGTGATGTTGTCCGACGTGAGCGGCATCCTGGATGGCAAGGGCAAGCTGGTGCCGCAGCTGAACAAGGCGACCGCGCTGGATCTGATGGAGAAGGGGGTGATCAGCGACGGCATGGCGGTCAAGGTGAAGGCCGCGCTGCACGCCGCCGAGACCCTGGGCAAGCCGGTCTGCGTCGCCAGCTGGCGCTACCAGGATCAACTGCTCAAGCTGCTGGCTGGCGGTGCGGTCGGCACCCAAGTCACCCTCTAACCCTGGCCGGAAAAAGGAACATCCGATGCAACATCTTCTGAAAGATAGCGATCTGAACAAATCCCAGATCCTGGCACTGATCGCGCTGGGCAAGGCGGTCAAGGCGGATCCGAAAAAGTACGGCCAGGCGCTGGCGGGCAAGAGCGTGGTCACCCTGTTCGAGAAACCCTCCCTGCGCACCCGGGTCACCTTCGACATCGGCATCGCCCGCCTCGGTGGCCACAGCGTCTACCTGGATCAACAGAACGGCGCGCTCGGCAAACGGGAGTCGGTGAAGGATTTCGCCGCCAACCTGTCGCGCTGGTGTGATGCCATCGTCGCCCGGGTGTTCGATCACCAGACCCTGGTCGAACTGGCCGAACATGGCTCCGTGCCGGTGGTGAACAGCCTGTGCAACCTCTACCACCCCTGCCAGGGGCTGGCGGACTTCATGACCATCAGCGAGCAGTATGCGGATCTCTCGAAGGTGAAGCTCGCCTACCTCGGCGATGGCAACAACGTCAGCCACTCCCTGCTGCTGCTGGGGGCCACCCTGGGCACCGACGTGACCCTGGTCTGCCCCAAGGGCCACGGCCCTGATACCCAGATCTTCCTGCAGGCCCAGGCGCTGGCGGCCCAGTCCGGTTCGCACATCCACATCAGCGATGACGTGGGCGCCATCGAAGGTTTTGACGTGGTTTACACCGATACCTGGGTCTCCATGGGTGACAGCACACCAATGGAGCAGGTAAAAGATATCTTCATGCCTTATCAGATCAACCAGGCCCTGCTCGACCGCACCGGCATCCAGCATGTGCTGCATTGCCAGCCGGCGCACCGGGAGCTGGAGATCACCTCGGAGGTCATGGACGGACCAGCCTCCCTCATCATGGATGAGGCAGAAAACCGTATGCATATCCAGAATGCCGTGCTGCTGACCCTGCTGGGTCACAAGTAAGCCGGCGACCGACCCTGAATCAAACACCTTATCGAATCATCATGGAGAGAAGTAAATGAGCGGAATCAACAAGATCGTACTGGCTTACTCGGGCGGACTGGATACCTCGGCCATCATTCCCTGGCTGAAAGAGAACTACGATGCGGAGATCATCGCCTTCGTCGCCGACGTCGGTCAGGAGCGTGACGATCTGGACGGGATCGAGCAGAAGGCCATCGCCTCCGGTGCCACCAAGTGCATCGTCAAAGACTTGCGTGAAGAGTTCGTCAAAGAGTACGTCTATCCGACCCTGAAGACCGGCGCCGTCTACGAAGGTACCTACCTGCTGGGCACCTCCATGGCCCGTCCCATCATCGCCAAGGCCATGGTGGAAGCGGCCCTGGCGGAAGGCGCCGACGCCATCTCCCACGGCTGTACCGGCAAGGGCAACGATCAGGTGCGTTTCGAAGGCGCCGTGGCGGCCCTGGCCCCGCAGCTGAAGGTGATCGCCCCCTGGCGTCTGTGGGACATGCGCTCCCGGGAAGATCTGCTGGCCTATCTGGAAGCCCGCGACATCCCCTGCAAGGCGACCCTGAAGAAGATCTACAGCCGTGATGCCAACGCCTGGCACATCTCCACCGAGGGTGGCGAGCTGGAGAGCACCTGGAACGAGCCGTCCGAAGCGGTCTGGCAGTGGACTGTGCCGGCCGAGCAGGCACCGAACGAGCCGGAGTACGTCAAGCTGACCGTGGCTCAGGGCGAAGTGGTTGCCGTTGACGACCAGCCGCTGACCCCGCACCAGATCCTGACCACCCTGAACGAGCGTGCCGGCAAGCACGGCGTGGGCCGCATCGACATCACCGAGAACCGCATGGTGGGCATGAAGTCCCGTGGCTGCTACGAGACCCCGGGTGGCACCGTCATGGTCGCCGCACTGCGCGCCGTGGAAGAGCTGGTGCTGGACAGACCGACCCGCGCCTGGCGCGAGAAGCTGGGTGCCGAGTTCTCCCACCTGGTCTATGACGGTCGCTGGTTCACCCCGCTGTGCAAGGCCATTGTCGCCTCCGCCAACGCCATCGCCGAGGATCTCGACGGTGAAGTGGTGCTGAAGATGTACAAGGGTCAGGTCAGCGCGGTGCAGAAGAAGTCGCCGAACAGCCTCTACTCCGAAGACTTCGCCACCTTCGGCGCCGACGAGGTGTACGACCAGAGCCACGCCGAAGGGTTTATCCGTCTCTACACCCTGGCCAGCCGTATCCGCGCCATGAAGGAGCAACAGCAGGCGATCGGTGGTGATCACACCCACGGTTGAGCCCTGGCTTGACCCGCTGATACCGGTGAGGGGGCTTGGCCCCCTCACTTATAACAGGCGGGTAAGCAGCGGGTTGTGATGACAGCGGCAGCGCCTCGGCCGCGTCTGTGAGATAACAGGCTCGCAGATAAACAAGGCCAGATTTCAAGTTCGGCAGGCGCACTGGCGCCGCCGGCAACGCATTCAAGGAGAGCAGTATGGCACTTTGGGGTGGACGCTTCAGTCAGGGAGCCGATAGCAGGTTCAAGCAGTTCAACGATTCGCTGCGGTTCGATTACCGGCTGGCGGAGCAGGATATCCAGGGCTCCATGGCCTGGGCCAAGGCGCTGGTGAAAGTGGGCGTCTTGACCGCCGATGAGCAGGCGCAGTTGCAGCAGGCGATGGAGGTGCTGCTCGCCTCGGTGCAGCAGGATCCCCAGCAGATCTTGAGCTCGGATGCCGAAGACATCCACTCCTGGGTCGAGGGCAAGCTCATCGATGCCGTCGGCACCCTGGGCAAGAAGTTGCACACCGGCCGCTCGCGCAACGATCAGGTCGCCACCGATCTCAAGCTCTGGTGCAAGGCGCAGGGTGAGCTGCTGCTCGGCTCCATCACCGCCCTGCAACAGGGGCTGGTGGCCTCAGCGCGTGCCAATCAGGCCGCGGTGCTGCCCGGTTACACCCACCTGCAGCGGGCCCAGCCGGTCACCTTCGCCCACTGGGCGCTGGCCTATGTGGAGATGCTGGAGCGGGATCACTCCCGTCTGCAGGATGCACTGAAACGGCTCGACACCAGCCCGCTCGGCTGTGGCGCCCTGGCCGGCACCGCCTACGCCATCGACCGGGAGGTGCTGGCGCTGGACATGGGCTTTGCCGGGGCGACCCGCAACAGCCTGGATTCGGTCTCGGATCGGGATCACGTGGTGGAGCTGATGCATGTGGCGTCCCTCTCCATGACTCACCTGTCGCGCTTTGCCGAGGATCTCATCTTCTACAACACCGGCGAGGCGGGCTTCGTCGAGCTGTCCGATGCGGTCACCTCCGGCTCCTCCCTGATGCCCCAGAAGAAGAACCCGGACGCGCTTGAGCTGATCCGTGGCAAGACCGGTCGGGTGGTGGGCGCCCAGATGGGCATGCTGATGAGCCTCAAGGCGCTGCCGCTGGCCTACAACAAGGACATGCAGGAAGACAAGGAAGGGCTGTTCGATGCCCTCGACACCTGGCACGACTGCCTCGACATGGCGGCGCTGGTGCTGATCGATCTCAAGGTGAACGTCGAGCGCACCAAGGCGGCAGCGCAGGGCGGCTACGCCAACGCCACCGAGCTGGCGGACTATCTGGTGGTCAAGGGGATCCCTTTCCGCGAGGCGCACCATATCGTCGGTGAGGTGGTGGTCCACGCCATCGCGGTGAAGAAGCCGCTGGAGGAGCTGACGCTGGCCGAGTTCCAGCGCTTCAGCCCGGTGGTTGGCGAGGATGTCTATCCGAATCTGGAGCTGGAGGCGACCCTGGCCAAGCGGGTCGCCAAGGGCGGCGTCGCCCGCGAGCTGGTGGATGCGGCCCTCGGTGCCGCCGAACAGTGGCTGGCCAAGCGTAGCTGACGGCTGACCTGGATGAGAAAGAGAGGGCCCAGGCCCTCTTTTTTTATTCCTCGTTGGGCTATCGCGCGTCGCCTTCGAACGGGTGAGAATGGGCATCCAGCCTGGTGCCCTTGCACGGACGCACCACCACAGCACAAGGAGCCTGCATGTATCTGCCATCCCACTTCGCCGCCGCCGATCCCGAGGCGCTGCATCAGCTTGTTCGAGCCCATCCGTTGGGGGCCCTGGTCACCCATGGCGAGCAGGGGCTGGATGCCAATCACCTGCCGTTCGAGTTCGATGCCGGGGAGGGGGAACATGGCATCTTGCGCGCCCATGTGGCGCGCAACAACCCGCTCTGGCAGGAGGTGAAGGAGGGGGACGAGGTGCTGGTGATCTTCAAGGCGGTCGACGGCTATGTCTCCCCCAGCTGGTATCCGAGCAAGCAGGCACATCACCAGCAGGTGCCGACCTGGAACTATGCCGTAGTCCATGCCCACGGCCGTATCCGGGTGCGCGACGATGCCCGCTTCGTGCGCCGCCTGCTGGCGAGCCTGACCCGGGTCCATGAGGCCGCCGAGCCCGCGCCCTGGAAGATGGCGGATGCACCGAGAGACTATATCGAGGCCATGGTGCAGGCCGTGGTGGGCATAGAGATCGAGGTCAGCCAGCTGGTGGGCAAGTTCAAGCTGAGTCAGAACAAGGAGGAGGGGGACCGGCTGGGGGCCGTCGATGCTTTGCAGGCCAAGGGCCAGACGGCGCTGGCAGCGGCGATGCAACAGTCACCACTCTTGCCGCGATAGCGATAAATTCCACTATGTGGAGAGATAGTAAAACGGCAACCCATGGGTTGCCGTTGTTGATGGTGTGTCCGTTCAGAGCATCATTTGCCAGGTGGCTGGCGCCATAGCTTCCATTCCGCGACCAGCTATGGGGCTGGCTGCCTGGACTACAATTTCTTGCGCATCAATGCATTGGGGATCACGACGCTGCGGCGGACTGGATACCTTTTCTCCTCCACATGAAAGCCATGTAGTGCGAAGAAGGGTTCCGCCGTCTTGCTCACATCAGCCGTCAGTTCGCCAATACCCAATAACCTGGCCTCTTCATGAAGGCACATCATCAAGCGGGTGCCGACCCCTTGTCGTGCATGAGAGCCAGACACGAAAAAGTGGTCGATATAGCCATTGGGCTGAACGTCAGCATACCCGGCGATGTCACCATCAATTTCAGCGACAAAGGGGCGTAATGTCCTGATATGGTCAGCCCACAGCGTCGGGGAAATATCCTCGGGCGCCCATGCCTGAATTTGCTCCGCTGTGTAGTCTGCCGATGCAACTTCATGCACTGCCGATAAAAAAACCTTAAATAACGCGGCTTCATCCCCGATGTTGAATCGTCGAATTTTCATTGTTTTCTCTCTGGATAACGGAGACTGGGTGCCCGGCTCAAAGCTCCCTGAATGGCTTGAGCTTCTCCTGCTCCAACACGATGGCCTCCAGGTTGGCGACCCGCTCCTGTAGCTGCTTGATAACGAGATCCTGCTTGCCGAGGCGATCCGTGATGCGGGCATCCCCCAGCTGGTAGCGGGCGCGTTTGCCGAGGTAGCCGAACAGCACGCTGATAAAGACGATCAGGACTATGCCTGTCCACAGGGTCATAAGTGCCTCCTTGCTTTGAGCGGGATAACCCGCTGGTCTTGTTGTCTCATAGCGATCCCTTGGCGGCAATGCCCGCGCGGGCATTGCCAGGGGGTTGCCCGCTCAGATCCCCTGCCAGAGCGGCCGGCCGACCCAGAGCCCCCACAGGGTGAGGTGCAGCAGCACGATAAACCAGAACACCAGCCGGTAGCTGCCCTTCTGGGTCTTGTGGCGCAGCCAGTGACGGGCGACCAGGGCGCCGGGCCAGCCGCCGAGCAGCTCCAGCAGGTGTAGGCGGGATTCCGGGATGCGCCAGCCGCCACGGATGGCCTGGCGCTTGTCGTGGGCGTAGGCGAGCGCGGTGAGCAGGCTCATGGTGGTGACCAGGGCCAGCGGCCACCAGTTGGCGTCCTGGATGCCGAGCCAGGCGGTACCGATCAGAGGCAGCAGGGCCAGCAGCATCATGACAGCAGCGCCGGATCCCGGCTCTCATCCGGGTTGAGGGTGCGGATGACCTTGGCCGGGTTACCCACTGCCAGGGAGCCGGGTGGGGGGATGTCGCTCGGTCGGTTCATTGAATGGCCTCCGGATCCCTTGGCTCGTCCTGGCTCAGGGTGCGGATGACCCTGGCCGGGTTGCCCACGGCCAATGAGTCGGCGGGGATGTCGCGAGTCACCACGGCGCCGGCCCCTATGATGGAGCGTGGCCCTATGGTGACGCCGGGGCAGATGATGGCGCCGCCCCCGATCCAGCAGTCATCGCCGATGTGGACCGGCTTGTTGTAGGCGGTCCAGTTGCGGCGTTCCAGGTGGTTCATGCTGTGGGTGGCGGTGTAAATCTGCACGTTCGGGGCCAGCAGCACGTTGTTGCCGATGTGCACCTCGCCGACGTCCAGTATGGTGACGTTGAAGTTGAAGAAGGTCTTCTCGCCCAGATGGATGTTGCGGCCGAATTCGCAGATGAAGGGAGAGCTTATCCAGCAGGAGCTAGGGCACTGGCCGAACAGCTCGCCGCACAGGCGCTGGCGCGTCTCATGATCCCCCGCCGGGGTGGCGTTGAGGCTGGCCAGCAGGGCCTGGCCGCGAATGCGGTCGTTCGCTATCTCCTCGCTCTGGCTGTCCAGGGCGCCGCCCGCCAGTACCTTGTCCCAATCGCTTGCCATGCTCGTCTCTCCTCCTGTGCCAAGAGGCGCCAGTATACCCCTGTTGGCGGGGGCCGTCAGGAGCCCTTGGCCAGGTTTGGCCGCTCAGAGCAGGGGCAGGATCAGCAGCGCCGAGACCAGGTAGGGCAGCATGACCCGCATCCCCAGCCGGCGCCCTCCTATCACCAGGGCCAGCAGCCCCTTCACCAGGGAGTTGACCAGGCCGGCCAGCAGGATGCCTCTAGCCGCCACCTCCAGCGCCAGATCCTTGTGGGCGAGCTGGGAGAGGGAGAGCGTGATGGCGTCTACGTCGGTGATGCCGGAGACCAGCGCGAGCAAATAGACTCCGGAGTCGCCCACCCTGCTCTGCAGCAGGGTGGCCATGAAGCCGATCAGCGCCAGCAGCAGGCCGAACTTGATGGCGGTCGCGAGATCCAGCGGATTGCTGGTTTCCGGCTGCACCGGGCTGTCGCTCATCTCCTCGCGCTGGCGCCAGAACCAGAAGGCGAAGGCGTAGACGGTGGCGGCCAGCAGCAGCAGGGGGAGGGCGAGGCGCAGCGCCAGCTCGTTGTGGATCAGCAGCACCAGCACCAGCAAGCGCAGCCACATGGTGGCACCGGCCAGCAGTATGCCGGTGGCCAGCAGCCGCTCCAGCCCGGGCTGCGCCTTGTTGAGGCGGGCAAACTGCAGGGTGAGGGCGGTGGAGGAGGCGAGCCCCGCCAGCATGCTGGTGAGCACCAGCCCGGCGCGGGTGCCGAGCAGGCGCACCGCGAAGTGGCCCGAGAAGGAGATGCCGGCGATCACCACCACCATCAGCCAGATCTTGAAGGGGTTGAAGGCGTTGAGGGGGCCCATCTCGGCGTCGGGCAGCACCGGCAGCAGCACCAGGGAGATGAGCAGGAAGCGCAGGGTGGCGTGGAACTCGGCCTCGCTCAGGAACAGCATGCCCTGCTGGATCTTGCCCTTGAGCCCCATCAGCAGCGCCGCCAGCACGGCGCAGGCCACCGCCTCGCGCGGGCTGAGCAGCACCGACATCAGCCCCAGCAGGTAGGTGAGCACCATGGCCACCGAGCTGGTGAGGCCAAACTCCCCCTGCCAGCGCTGGGCCAGCCAGACCGAGAGGCCGCAGCCTGCCACCACCGCCAGCAGGCCGAGCAGCGGCAGCCAGGGGCCGAGGCCCGGCAGCAGCAGGGCGCAGACACCGCCGAGCAGGCCGATGAGGCCGTAGGTTCGCATCCCGGCGATGCGCTGGTTGTCCCCCAGCTGGCGCACCTGCCAGCCACGCTCCAGCCCGATGATGAGGCCGATGGCCAGTGACACCAGGGCGCCGTAGACGGGTTCGGCCTCGATCCACATGCTGCTCTCCTCTCATTGCTGTCCATGTCAGGATGGCACAGGCCACGCCGGTGCAGGGGGAGCCGGCTCACAGAGCGGGCGCGCGGGTCGCCGCTTTCCCACAGGCAAAAAAAGGCGCCACCCGAGGGGGACGCCTGAAAACCAAACCTTGCGGTTTGCGGACCAACGGAACCTGGACTCCACACACTTCACACTCAGCACTTCCTCATGGCAGGCTTAGCCCTGCCACTTGCCTCCTTCCACTATCACGTCGTTGGGATTTGTGTCGGCGCTCAACTTGTCGCGCACATACTGGTCGTAGAGTTTGAGCAGGTACTTCTCTTCCCCCAGCTTGGCGAGGCGCTCGTTGACCCAGTCACGCAGCTCGACATTGCCCTTCTTCACCGCCGGTGCTATGGGGTCTTCCGAGCCCAGCTTCTGGGGCAGCACCCGGTAGCCGGGGTTTTCCTTGGCCCAGCTGAACAAGACCAGATTGTCCTGGGCGTAGGCATCGCCCCGGCCCTGGGCCAGGGCTTGCAGGGATTCGCTGTTCTTCTCGAACTTGAGCAGCTTCCAGTCCGGGTGATTGCGGGTCAGCCAGATGTCGGCGGTGGTGCCGGTGGTGACGATCAGGGTCTTGCTCGCCAGATCGTCCAGCCCCTTGGCCGGGCTCCCTTCAGGTACCAGCACCTGCACCGCCACCCGCAGGTTCGGGTTGGTGAAGTCCACCACCTCGCGCCGCTCCGGGGTCACCGTCATGTTGGCGAGGATCAGATCCACCTTGTCGCTCTGCAGGAAGGGGATGCGGCTGGCGGGCTCGACCGCCACAAACTCGATCTTGTTCTCGTCCCCCAGCAGATCCTTGGCGAAACGGCGGCCGAGATCGGTGTCGAAGCCCACGTAGCGCCCCTGCTCATCCACGTAGCCGAAGGGCGGCTTGTCGGTGAAGACGCCGACGATCAGCTTGTCCCGCGCCTTGATCTTGTCGAGGGAACCGTCCGCCGCCTGGGCGGCGCCGCTGGCGATACCCAGCCCGATCAGGGCGCTCATTAGCACCGAGGTGATTTTTTTCATGCTGACTCCTTTCGTTTGATGACATCGGTATAAGAAAACTTGGCGAGGAACTGGCGCGCACGCGGGCTCCTGGGGTTGTCGAAGAACTGGCGGGGAGGGGCCTGCTCCAGGATCTGGCCCTCCTCCATGAAGAGGATGCGATCCGCCACCGCCCGGGCGAAGGCCAGCTCGTGGGTGACGATGAGCAGGGTCATGCCGCTGCCGGCGAGATCCCGGATCACCTCCAGCACCTCCTGCACCATCTCGGGATCGAGGGCGGCGGTGACCTCGTCAAACAGCATCACCTGGGGGTTCATGCACAGGGCCCGAACTATGGCGATGCGCTGCTGCTGACCGCCGGAGAGCTCGCGCGGATAGGCGTGGCGCCGCTGCCACAGGCCGATGCGGGTCAACAGCTGCTCCGCCTGCAGCAGGGCCTCCCCCCGCTCCCGTTGCTGCACCCGAACGGGGCCGAGCAGCACGTTCTCCAGCACCGTCAGGTTGGGGAACAGGTGATAGCTCTGGAACACCATGCCGATGCGCTGGCGCACTCGCTGCCAGTCGGTGCTTGCGTCCAGCCGCTGGCCGTCGAAGCGGATCTCGCCACCCTGGATGGGCTCGAGCCCGTTGAGGGTGCGCAGCAGGGTGCTCTTGCCGCAGCCGCTCGGCCCCAGGATGACGATCACCTCCCCGGCGGCCACCCTGAGGCTGACCCTGTCCAGCACGAGCCGCTGGCCAAATTGTTTGCTGACAGAACTCAGTTCAAGCAGAGGCGTCATACCGCATTACCCCATTTTTGTTCCAGCCGGCGGGAGGCCAGCGAGAGCGGATAGCAGACCGATAAGAAGAACAGAAACAGCAGGCCGTAGATGAGCAGCGAGGCGTAGGTGCGCTCGATGATCTGCTGGCCCACCTTGATCACCTCCACCACCCCGATCAGCACCGCCAGCGAGCTGGTCTTGATGATGCGGGTATGGATGTTGATGGTCGGCGGCGTCAGCCGCTGCAGCGCCTGGGGCAGCAGCACATGGCGATAGAGCTGCCAGCGGGAGAGCCCGAGCGCCAGCCCGGCCTCCTGCTGACCACGGGCCAAGGATCCCAGGCCGCCGCGCACCACTTCCCCCACCTCGCTGGCGCCCCAGAGGGAGAGCACCAGCACGGCGCACCAGAAGGCCGGGATGTCGAGGCCGAAGACGATGGGCAGCCCGAAGAAGAAGAGATAGAGCCACACCAGCACCGGCACCACCCGAAACAGCTCGAGATACAGCCGCAATACACCCTGGGTCAGTTTGTCCCCTTGCTGCGCCAGCACGCCGTAACCCAGGCCGCCGAGGGTGGCAAACAGGATGGCGAGCAGCGAGATGGCGAGGGTCTGGCCCGCGCCCACCGCCATCAGGGGCAAGGCCTGGCCCAGCAACTCAGAAACCGGAGTGGCCATCATGATCCCTCCTTTCCAATACATGCGGTGACGGCAGCGGCAGAAAGATCCGTGCCCACATCGGGATCCGCGCCTGCATCAGCGACTCAGTGACCGAACTGACCATATTGAACCCTCCTTTCCCATGCGTGCAGGGTGGACGATGGCAACGGCAGAAAGATCAGTGTCCATATCGGGATCCGCGCCTGCATCAGCGACTCAGTAACCGAACTGACCATGTTGCAGCCTCCTCTCCAACACACGCAGGGCGAGGGACAGTGGCAGGAAGATCAGCACGCACATCAGGGTCAGCACCGCCAGCATCTCGTAGGTCTTGTAGTAGAGGGCGATGTAGTTCTTGGTGGTGTAGAGCAGCTCCGGCACCGCCACCGCGGAGGCCACGGTCGTCTCTTTCAGCAGGAAGATGAAGTTTGCAAACAGCGCCGGCAGGCTGGCGAGCCAGGCCTGGGGCAGTTGCACGTGGCGCAGCAGCTGCCAGCGGGAGAGGCCGATGGCCTGGCCTGCTTCCAGCTGGCCCTGAGGCACCGCCTGCACCCCGGCCCGCAGCGCCTCGGTCAGGTAGCCGCCGCCGAGGAAGGTCATGGCGATCACCGCGGTGGCGAAACCGGACAGCGACAGGCCGAGCGCCGGCAGCCCGAAGTAGAGGAAGAACAGCTGGATCAACAGCGGGGTGTTGCGGGCCAGTTCCACATAAGCGCGGATCGCCGCGTTGAGCTGCGGCCTGTTCAGGCTGAGCAGCGTCAGGTTGAGCAGGGCCACCGTGAGCGAGGTGAGGATGACGAGGGCGCCGAGCTGCAGGGTGACCCAGACCGATTTGCCGAAGGCCGGCAGGGTGCCGAGGATGAAGGCCCAGTCGAAGGTCATGCGGGAATCCTCCCGTCGGAGCGCAGCCGCTGGGGCAGTACAGTGATGGCGTCCGGGTACTTGATGCCGGCGCCGGTGTTGAGCACCACCACCCGCTCGCCCCCCTGGATCCAGCCCGCCTCGCGCAACTGGCGGGCGGCGGCGAAGGCGGCCGCCCCTTCCGGGCAGACGAAGCTGCCCTCCTGGGAGGCGAGCTGGCGGATCTCCGCCTGGATGGCTCTGTCGTCCACGGCGATGGCGCAGCCCTGGGTGCGATAGAGGGCGTCGAGCACCAGAAAATCCCCCAGCGCCTTGGGCACATTGATGCCGAAGGCCAGGGTCTGGGAGTCGGGCCAGAAGCTCGACTCGCTGGCCCCCTGCTGCCAGGCCTGGACTATGGGGGCGCAGCCGCTCGCCTGCACCGCCACCAACCTGGGCAGGTCACCCTTGACCCAGCCCAGCTCCTGCAATTCCCGCAGCGCCTTGTAGATGCCGATGAGGCCGACCCCGCCGCCGGTGGGGTAGAGGATCACGTCCGGCAGCGTCCAGCCGAGCTGCTCGGCGATCTCCAGCCCCATGGTCTTCTTGCCCTCGATGCGGTAGGGCTCCTTCAGGGTGGAGGCGTCGAACAGGGACTGCTCCGCCACCGCCTGGGCCACCTGACGGCCGGCATCGCTGATGAGGCCGTCCACCAGGTAGAGGCGGGCCCCGGCCAGCGACGTCTCCAGCCGGGTGATGGCGGGGGCCGCCTGGGGCATGACGATGGTGCTGCGCAGGCCGGCACGGGCGCCGTAGAGCGCCCAGGCCGCGCCGGCATTGCCGTTGGTGGGCATGGCGAAATGGGTGACGCCGAGCTCGCGGGCGCGGGAGACGCCGACCGCGGCGCCGCGGGCCTTGAAGGAGCCGGTGGGGATGATGCTCTCATCCTTCATCCAGAGATCCGGGATGCCGATCTGCTTGCCCAGGGTGGGCAGCGGCAGCAGCGGGGTGAGCCCTTCCCCCAGGGTCACCACCTGGGCGGGGTCGCGCACCGGCAGCAGCTCGTGATAGCGCCACAGGCTGGCGGGGCGCCCCAGCAGGGCGGCCGGATGCCAGGCCTTCTTCAGGGCCTCGAGATCGTAGCTGGCCAGCAGCGGTGCCCCCACCCGGCTCAGTTGCTGGGGCTGGTCGGCATCAAAGATCTCGCCGGTCTTGCTGCAGCGCAGATGTGACAGATAGCTGTATGGCATGGGTTATCCTGAGCGGGTCGCTGTGGTCGGTCGGTGATGCCATCCTGTGACCCAAGTGCCGGATAACGAACAAAATAAAGCGGCTAACCTAAGCGAAAAAATTCATATGACTCCGCTCGAAACGAGGGGCTTTGGCATGGTGGCGGGCCGAGCACCCGCTGGGGGGTTGGGCCATCCGGCACTCTTTGTTAACCTGCCCGCCTCACCCGAACCGCAGGAAGTAGCATCGATGCGATCCATTGTCAGCCTGCTGGCCCTGTCACTGCTGAGTGCCTGCAGCGGCCAGTCGGACCCAACCCGAGAGGATGTCATGTCAGGGAAAGAACGCCTTCAGTACCCCGTCACCCGCCAGGGCGAGCAAGTGGATCACTACTTCGGTCAGGCCGTGGCCGATCCCTATCGCTGGCTGGAGGACGATCGCAGCCCCGAGACCGAGGCCTGGGTCAGGGCCCAGAACGCCGTGACTCAGGATTATCTCGCCCGCATTCCGTTCCGGGAGGCGATCAAGGCCAAGCTGGCGGCCTCCTGGAACTACGCCAAGGAGGGGGCGCCGTTTCGCGAGGGGCGCTATCACTACTTCTTCAAGAACGACGGCCTGCAGAATCAGAACGTGCTGTGGCGCCAGCAGGCGGGCAAGCCCGCCGAGGTGTTCCTCGATCCCAACCTGCTCAGCCCCGATGGCACCACGGCGCTGGATAAGCTGAGCTTCTCCCGGGATGGCAAGACCCTGGCCTATTCCCTGTCGCTGGCCGGCAGCGACTGGCGCGAGATCCACCTGATGGACGTGGAGAGCAAGCAGCCGCTGGAGACGCCCCTTAAGGATGTGAAGTTCAGCGGCATCAGCTGGCTCGGCGACGAGGGCTTCTTCTATTCGAGCTATGACAAGCCCGATGGCAGCGAGCTGTCGGCCCGGACGGATCGGCACAAGCTCTACTTCCATCGCCTCGGCACGGCGCAGGAAGAGGATCGGCTGGTGTTCGGCGCCATCCCGGCCCAGCAGCACCGCTACGTGGGGGCACGGGTGACCGAGGACGATCGCTACCTGCTCATCTCGGCGGCGGACTCCACCTCAGGCAACCGGCTCTATGTGAAGGATCTGACCCAGGACGGCGCCCCGCTGCTGACGGTGCAGGGGGATCTGGAGGCGGATGTGAACCTGGTGGATAACAGGGGCAGCACGCTCTACCTGCTGACCAACCGGGGGGCACCCAACGGCCGGCTGGTGACGGTGGATGCCAGCCAGCCCGGCCCGACCCACTGGCGTGACCTCATCCCCGAGCGCCCGCAGGTGCTGAGGGTGCACAGCGGCGCCGGCTACCTGTTTGCGGAGTACATGCGGGACGCCACCGCCCGGGTCGAGCAGTTCGACTATGACGGCAAGCGGGTACGGGAGATAGCGTTGCCTGGGCTCGGCAGCGTCAGCGGCTTCAACGGCAAGCGGGGCGATCCCGAGCTCTACTTCGGCTTCGAGAACTACGCCCAGCCGCCGACCCTCTACCAGTTCGAGCCCGGGAGCGGGGCCATCAGCCTGCATCGCGCCTCGGCGGCGCCCTTCAAGCCGGAGGACTATGTCTCCGAGCAGCGCTTCTACCAGAGCAAGGACGGCACCCGGGTGCCGCTCATCATCAGCTACCGCAAGGGGCTCAGGCTCGATGGCGGCAACCCCACCATCCTCTATGGCTACGGTGGTTTCGATGTGAGCCTGACCCCGAGCTTCAGCGTCTCGGTGGCGAACTGGCTGGATCTGGGGGGCGTCTACGCGGTGGCCAACCTGCGCGGCGGCGGCGAGTATGGCCAGGCCTGGCATCTGGCAGGCACCCGGCAGAACAAGCAGAACGTGTTCGACGACTTCATCGCGGCGGCAGAGTATTTGAAGGCCGAGGGCTACACCAGCACCGACAGGCTGGCCATCCGGGGCGGCTCCAACGGCGGCCTGCTGGTGGGCGCCGTCATGACCCAGCGCCCGGATCTGGTGCGGGTCGCCCTGCCGGCGGTGGGGGTGCTCGACATGTTGCGCTACCACAGCTTCACCGCCGGGGCGGGCTGGGCCTATGACTACGGCACCAGCGCCGACAGCGAGGCGATGTTCGACTACCTGAAGGGCTATTCGCCGCTGCACAACCTGCGCGAGGGGGTGAGCTACCCCTCGACCCTGGTGACCACGGCGGATCACGACGATCGGGTGGTGCCGGCCCACTCCTTCAAGTTTGCCGCCACCCTGCAGGCCGACAACGGCGGGCTCCATCCCCAGCTCATCCGCATCGAGACCAACGCCGGCCACGGCGCGGGCACCCCGGTGACCAAGTTGATCGAGCAGAGTGCGGATCTCTACGCCTTCACTCTCTATGAGATGGGCTACCGGCAGTTGCCTCGCCAACCATGACCAATGTGAGATGGACTACCGGCAGTTGCCGGTCAGCCCCTGATACTGGGCCCCGCGGGGCCCTTTTTTTATGATGGAGGCTGGCGGGCGCGACCATCCCTGTCTCGCCGGTTTCCCGTTTTGGGGCCGGTACAGCCTGCACCGCGCCGCCGATGGTATAGTCAGCCACAGGATCTGCATTGAGGAGTTCGTCGTGAAGAAGATCATCTACATACTGTTGGGGTTGGCACTGGCCGCCGTGGTGGCCATCGCCGCCCTGATCTCGCTGGTTGACCCCAACCAGTTCAAGCCCCAGCTGGCGGAGCAGGTCAGGAAGAACACCGGCCGCGAGCTGGTGATGGAGGGGGACATCGGCTGGCGTTTCTGGCCCAGCCTCGGCCTCTCCCTCGAGAAGGTGGCGCTGCGCAACCCGGCGGGCTTTGCCGAGCCGGATCTCATCCGCTTCGAGCAGGGGGACGCCTCGGTCGCCTTGCTGCCGCTGCTCTCCCACCGGCTGGAGATAGGGGCCGTGACCCTGAATGGCGCCCATCTGTTCATCCAGACCAGGGCCGATGGCAGCTCCAACCTGAGCGGCCTGATCAAGGATGCCGCGGCGCCGTCTGACAAGGCTGCCGCTCAGGGCGGCGAGAGCCCGGCCCCCGCGAGTGACGGCCAGCCCTGGCAGATCGATCTGCAGGGGGTGGTGCTGGAGCAGGCCAGCGCCCTGGTGCGGGACGATCGCAAGGGCACCGTCTCCCGCCTCGATCGCCTCGATCTCAGCCTGGGCAAGCTGACCCTGGGGCAGTGGGTACCGGTGACCCTGGCCGCCAAGGGGAGTCAGGGCCAACTCGCCTTCGATCTCAAGGGGCAGGGGGAGCTCAAGCCGGCCCGGGATACGCTGGCCAGCGCGCTCAAGGATCTGACCCTGAGCGGCAGCCTCAGCGAGCCGGGCCGGCGACTGGATAGCTTCACCCTCAAGGCCGATCGACTGGCGCTGGGGGAGTGGAGCAGCCTCAGTGTGAGCCTGAACGGCGGCCAGGGGGAAGGGGACAAACCGACCCTGACCGGTGCGCTGGAGGGAACCCTTAAGGCGCGGCTCGACAAGAATCTCAAGCTGGTAGAGCTGTCGGATGCGGTGCTCTCGGCCAATCTCAAGGGCGACGCCCTGCCACGCCCGCAGATGAACCTCAAGCTGGCGGGCTTCGCCCGCGCCGAGCTGGACAAGCAGAGGATCACCCTGAGCAAGCTGGTGGTGAGCGCCGATGAGGCACTGCTGAGCGGCGAGTCCGTGGTGCAGCTCGGGGCCCTGCCGAAGATCGAGTTCGATCTCAAGGGTGACAAGCTGGATCTCGACGCCTGGCTTGGCAAAGCGACCCCGGCCAAGACGGCATCTGCTCCTGCAACGACGGCTCCGGCTGCCCCGGTCGCGGCCGACAAGGCAGCCCCCGCCAAGGTGGATCAGGCGCTCTCGGCGGTGGAGCCGGACCTGAGCGCCCTCAGGCAGATCGATCTGGCCGGCCGGCTGCAACTGGGCAACCTGCGGGTGCGGGGGCTGGATCTCAGCGCCGTCGACCTGCAGCTGGTGCTGGCGGGCGGTCGGCTCGACCTCAAGCAGTTCAACGCCGGGGTGGCCGGTGGCCGGGTGAGCGCCAACGGGGTGATCGATGCCCGTCAGCAGCCCGTCAGCTATCAGGCCCACAAGCGGGTGCTGGGGGTGAATGTGCGCCCGCTGCTGCAGACCCTGGCCCAGAGCGATCTGCTGGAAGGCAAGGGCGATCTCGACGTGCAGGTGCAGGGCACCGGGCTGTCGCAACTGGCGTTGCGCAACCAGATGCAGGGCAAGATCAGCCTCAAGATGAGCGACGGCGCCCTGCACGGCATCAACCTGGCTGAGATGATCCGCGAGGCGAGGGCGACCCTGAAGGGACAGCGGGCCGAGCAGGTGAAGGAGGTGCGCAAGACCGACTTCAGCGACCTCAGCGCCAGCTTCCAGATAGCGAACGGCGTGGCCAGCAGCGATGACATCCAGCTCTCCGCCCCCGCCCTGCGGGTGAAGGGCCAGGGACAGAGCGCGCTGGTGCCCGAGAGCCTCGATTTCCTGTTCCTCACCTCTATCGTCGAGAGCAGCAAGGGCCAGGGCGGCAAGGCGGTGGATGAGCTCAACGACGTCACCATACCGGTGCGCATCGGCGGCCACTGGCGGGCACCCAGCTACCGGTTGGACGTGAAGGAGCTGCTCAGCAGCAACAAGGTGCTGGAGGACAAGGCGCGCAAGGAGGCCGAACGCGGTCTCAAGAAGCTGCTGGGGGACAAGGCCGACGATGAGCAGATCAAGGGGGTGGCGGATCAGCTGCTCAAGGGGCTGTTCAAGTAAGTTCACCGTCTCGGTGATCCTCATGAAAACGGGCCCATCGGGCCCGTTTTGTTTGGCCGGCCCTCATCCGACCAGGGAGAACGCGGCCCAGGCTCCCGGGGGAAATGGCCATAAAAAAACAGGCCGGCACCCTGCGCGGGTGCCGGCCATGACAAGAACGGCGTCATCCGCTTAACGGACCTTGCCCCCCTTGGAGTTGCACTCTTCCCGGGTCATGCTGCGAACGCTCTGGTCTTCGCAGGCACTCTGACCCTTGCAGCTGCTTGCCATCGAACACTGGACCTGATCTTCGCCATGTTGCCCCGTGTTGGCGGCCATCGCCGCGCCAGACAGGAGAACGGCCGCCATTGCCAGGGCGGCGCCAGCCAGACGGCTGATGGTGTTACCGGTTGCATGCATCTTCTACTCCTTGGACATTCCGGCACCCGGCCAGTCTTGGTCGAGTGTCCGTGTGACGTCATCTTGGTGAGGAGCGGACCTCCGACATTGCGCTCACGGAGGCTGTGACTCACGGATCCTGTTTACGATCCGGTTGGGCAACCGGATCATCCCGGACGGCATTGACGACGCGTATTCAACAAGACCGGCGCCACGGGCTTTTCCATTCATGGGAAAGGCGTCTTTTTTGAGCGGCGCGCGACCGGGCCCGGGAGGCCGTTGCAGTTGTCCGGCCATGGGGTAGTATCGGGGGCCAGCAACAGCGATGGGCAAGGAGGCGCGATGAACAGGAACGCATTGATCACCGGTGGCAGCAGGGGCATAGGGGCGGCGACGGCCCATCATCTGGCGGGGCAGGGCTACCGGCTCTGCATCAACTACCGGCAGCAGCGGGCGGCGGCCGAGGCGCTGGTGGCCGAGCTCCAGGCCCGCCACGGGGTGGCCTGCATCGCCGTGCAGGCGGACGTCAGCGTCGAGGCCGAGGTGGTGCGGCTGTTCGATGAGATGGACGCGAGACTGGGTATCATCACCCATCTGGTGAACAACGCCGGCATCTTGCAGCCACAGATGAAGGTGCTGGAGATGAGTGCCGAGCGCATCAACAAGACCCTGACCACCAATGTGACCAGCTGTTTCCTCTGCTGCCGCGAGGCGGTGCGCCGCATGGCCAGGGGTAGCGCCATCGTCAATGTCTCCTCGGCCGCCGCCCGCCTCGGCGCCGCGGGGGAATATGTCGACTATGCCGCCTCCAAGGGGGCCATCGACGTGTTGACCAAAGGCCTGTCGCTGGAGGTGGCGGCGCAGGGGATCCGGGTCAACGGGGTGCGGCCCGGCTTCATCCATACCGAGATGCATGCCGATGGGGGCGAGCCCGGTCGGGTGGAGCGGGTGAAGAACCAGATCCCGCTGCAGCGGGGTGGCCAGCCGGCCGAGGTGGCCGCCGCCATCGCCTGGCTGTTGTCGGACGAGGCCTCCTATGCCACCGGCACCATCATCGATCTGGCCGGTGGACGATAGGGGCAGGCCATGCAAGCAGAAGGGGCGCCGCGGCGCCCCTTCTCATTACTTCCCTGGCTACTCATTCCCCCAGCAGCTGTTGCCAGACGGCCAGCACATGGCCGCGCTCGGTCAGTAACTGGTCGTCCCCCACCTTGCGGGAGATCTCCGACAGGTTGAGGCGATGGCCGAGGTTGCGGATCTCCAGGTAGGCCTGCTTCAACCCCTCGGCCTGCTCCAGGCTGAGCACCCCCGCCAGCACGCACTCATCGAAGATGCGCACGTTATCGGACCAGCGGGTCAACGCGTCCGGCTCGCCGTTGGCATGGGCCAGCACCAGGTACTGGGCGATAAACTCTATGTCCACCATGCCGCCCGGGGACTGTTTGAGATCGAACTCCCCCTCGCCGGCCTTGAGCAGGTGATCCCGCATCTTGTGGCGCATCTCGCGCACCTCCCTGGCCAGGGTAGGGAGATCTCGCTCCTTGGCGAGCACGGCGCGGCGCACCCGGCCAAACTCGGCCTGGATGGCGTCGTCGCCGTAGATGGGGCGGGCCCGCACCAGCGCCTGGTGCTCCCAGGTCCAGGCGTCGTTCAGCTGGTACTGCTCGTAGGCGGCCAGGGACGAGACCAGCAGGCCGGCGTCGCCGGAGGGACGCAGCCGCATATCGATATCGTACAGGATGCCGGACGGGGTGCGGGTGCTGAACAGGTGCAGGATGCGCTGGGCCAGGCGCAGGTAGAACTGGCGGCTGTCGATGGACTTGGGCCCATCGGTGTAGCGGTTGGGATCGCCGCCGTGCAGGAACACCAGATCCAGATCCGAGCCGTAGCCGAGCTCGATGCCGCCGAGCTTGCCGTAGGCCACCACCGCGAAGCCGCGCTGGCCGCTCGCCGTCACCTCGGGCGGCACGCCGTAGCGTTCGCTCATCTGCAGCCAGGCCTGATTGACCACCTCTTCGGTGATCGCCTCCGCCAGCCAGGTGAGGTGATCGCTCACCTTCATCAACGGCAGGGCGCCGGCGATGTCGGCGGCGACGATGCGCAGCAGCTGCACCTGCTTGAACTGGCGCAGCGCCTCCATCTGCTGCTCCACGTCCTCCTCGGGGATGCGCAGCAGGAACTGGCGCAGCTGGGGCTTGTACTGATCCAGCGGGGTCGGGTGGTAGAGATGCTGGGGATCGAGCAGCTCGTCCAGCAAGATGGGGTAGCGGGCGAGCTGCTCGCTCACCAGGTGGCTGGCGTCACACAGCCGCACCAGCTGGCGCAGGGCGGCGGGGTTCTCCGCCAGCAGTTGCAGGTAGGCGCTGCGGGTGAAGATGCGGGTCAGCAGGGTGCAGACCCGCTCGAACAGCCGGGCCGGCGCCTGGCTCGCCACCACCAGTCGCAGCAGCTCCGGCATCAGCCAGTCCAGGGCGATCCGCCCCTGGGGACCGACCTGGCGGCGCCTGTACTCCTCCTTGAAACGCAGCAGGGCGGCGCAGAGCGGGGCCGGATCCTCGACCCCCTGGGCGGTCAGCAGTTGCTCCAGCTCACCGGCATCGAGCTCGGTGCGCCACAGATCGAGCCAGAGCTGCTCCAGGTGGGCCGGGGCCTCCTTCTCTTCCCCCACCACGGCGACGAACTCCTGGTGGACAGCGGCCATCTCCTCGTCCAGCCGGGCCATGAAGGCTTGCCAGTCATCAAGGCCCATGGCCGTGATCAGCCGCAGCCGATCCCGCTGCTCGGTGGGCAGGGTCTGGGTCTGCTGATCGCCTATCTCCTGCAGTATGTTCTCGACCCGGCGCAGGAAGCGGTAAGCCTCCAGCAGCCGCTGACAGCGCGTCTCCTCGAGTGCCCCGCTCTGGGCGATGGCGGCCAGCGCCTCGGGCAGGTGGCGTACCCGCAGGGCGGGTTCGCGGCCACCGCGGATGAGCTGCAGCGCCTGGGCGATGAACTCCACCTCGCGGATGCCGCCGGAGCCGAGCTTGATGTTGCCCTCCAGCCCCTTGCGGCGCACCTCGGCGGCGATCATCGCCTTCATCTGGCGCAGGCCGTCGATGACGCCAAAATCGATGTAGCGGCGAAACACGAAGGGGCGCAGCAGCTCGGTGAGGGCCTGGGCCTGCTCACACTGGGCGCCGAGTACCCGCGCCTTGACCATGGCGTAGCGTTCCCAGTTGCGGCCGTGGTGCTGGTAGTAATCCTCCATGGCGGCGAAGGAGATGGCCAGCGGCCCCGCCTCGCCGAACGGGCGCAGTCGCATGTCGACCCTGAACACCTGACCATCCTGGGTGGGCTGGTGCAGGGCGTTGATCAGCCGCTGGCCAAGCTTGATGAAGAACTGCTGATTGGCCAGCTCGCGCCGCCCGCCGACCGTGTAGCCGTTCTCCGGGAAGGTGAAGATGAGGTCGATGTCTGAGCTGAAGTTCAGCTCGCCGCCCCCCAGCTTGCCCATGCCGAGGATCAGCAGCGGCTGGGGATCGCCGTTGCCATCCATGGGGGTGCCGAGCTCAACGCACTGTCTGGCGTAGAGCCAGTCACGGGCGCCGCAGATGAGGGCATCCGCCAATTTAGTCAGATGAATAAAGCTCTCCTCCACCTCGGCCTGCCCCAGCAGCTCGCGCCAGGCGATCACCAGCATTCGGCTGCGTCTGAACTGGCGCAGCACGCGCTTGAGGGCCTCCTCGTCATGGACTTCGGCCAGCAGCACCGCCAACTCGGGCTGGTAGGCGGGCCAGCGCTCGCCGCACGCCAGATCTCCGGAGGCGAGGGTCTGTGCCAGCAGCTCCGGCTGCTTGATGAGGCTGTCGGAGACAAAGTCGGAGAGGCCGAGCAGGGTCAGCAGGGTCTGCTGCTCCACCGCGGGAAGATCGCCATAAACGGGGGCCAGATCGAGCAGCCGTTGCCACTGGCGCAGGGCCTGATCTTGCAAAATAGGGGGCAGAGCAGAGGGGAGAGAAGGTGAATGCTGGGCCACGGTTGCCGTCCTTGTGGTTAACGGATCTGCAGAGGGAATGAAAACGCCGGCAGCCAATCTACCATTGCCACGCCGGCCCGTCACAGGCCGGGGGTGAGAAGCATGATCCCGCAGGGAAAAATGGGCTGCCGGCGCGGCAGGGGCTCAGGGGCGCCGATAGATCTCGGGATCGTAGATTTCCATCAGGCTGGCCGGGGTGCGCGGTGGCTTGAAGCCAAAGCCGGCATAGAGGCCCTGGGCATCCGAGGTGGCCAGGCTCAGGCGGCGCAGCCCCTGCAGCTCGGGGTGAGCCAGGATGGCGGCGATCAGCGCCTTGCTGTGGCCCTGGCCACGATGCTCGGGCAGCACGAACACATCCGCCAGGTAGCCGAAGGTGGCCCTGTCGGTGATGACCCGGGCGAAGGCCACCTGCTGACCCGCCAGATAACCGCCGAAGCAGAGGGAGTGGTTGATGGCGCGCTGCAGGGTCGAGCGTGGAATGCCGAGGCACCAGTAGGCCTCCTCGGACAGGAACTGGTGGATCAGCGACACGTCGAGCCGCCCCTTGTCGTCGCTGATCTCCAGTTGGGAAGAGTGTTGTGCTGTCTGCATCCTGGCTCCTTGCCGTGACATGAATAAGAAAGGCCCCTCGCGGGGCCTTCCAGTTTACTCAAATCGCGACATCAGGCCAGCTTGAAGGCCTGGATATGAGTGTCCAGGGTCTGGCTGTGGTGCTCCACCAGTTCGGAGGCCTCCTGCAGCTCCCGCAGCACCACCACGGATCCCTCCACCACTTGCTTGACCTGCTCCAGATTGGCGCTCATCTCCTCGGCCACGGCGCTCTGCTGCTCGGAGGCGGCGGCGATCTGGCGGTTCATGTCCGCCACCCCGCGCACTCGCTGCACTATGGTGGCGAGCTGATCGCCGGCCTGGGTCACCTGCGCCACCCCCTTGTCGGCCTGCTGCACGCTCTCGCTCATCAGGCCGACGGCCTGGCGGGCGTTGCCCTGCAACTGCTCGATCATCTTCTGGATCTCGACGGTGGCGGCCTGGGCTCTGTTGGCCAGCTCGCGCACCTCGGAGGCGACCACGGCGAAGCCGCGACCCGCCTCGCCGGCACGGGCGGCCTCGATGGCGGCGTTGAGGGCCAGCAGGTTGGTCTGCTCCGAGATGCCGCGGATGGTGTCCACCACAGAGCCGATGCGATCGACGCCGTGCTCGACCTCGTTGACCACGGCGGAGGAGCGCTGGATGTTGCCGGACAGGGTGTCTATGGTGCTGACGGTGGCCGCCACGCAGCGACTGCCCTCCTCGGCCAGCAGGCAGGCGTCGGCGGTGGCGTGGGAGGCTTGCTCCGCATGATTGGCCACCTCGCGAATGGCGCCGACCATCTGGTTCATGGCACTGGCCAGCTGTTCTATCTGGACGAACTCCTCGCTGATCGCCTCGTTGGCCTCCTCCATGCAAAGGGTGACCTGGGAGGCGATGTCGTTGAGCTCCTTGCAGGCGACGCGCTGGGTGCCAAACACCTGCTTGAGGTTCTCCTGGGAGTGGGCGACCGCCTTGGCGATGTCGCCGAACTCGTCGCGGGACTTGAGCAAGACGCTGTGGCTGAGATCCTTGCGAGCGAAACGCTCAAGCAGTCCCACCAGGTAGTGCACCTGCTTGACCATGAGGCGGGAGCCGGTCAGCAGCAGGACGACGAAGATGACCCCCATCAGCGCGGTCTCCATCAGGCCGCTCCAGAGCAGGCGATCGGCGATGTCGTTGGCCTTGGCGGCCTCGATCCCCTCGCCGAGCAGGGTGGCCTCCAGATTGCTGGCATCGAACCAGAGCTTGGCCAGCAACAGCAGCGTGCTGAACACCATGAGCAGCACCACCTTGGGCACCAGTCGAATGTTGCTCATGCGCCGTTCCAGCGAATTTAACTGCATAGTTTTCTCCTTCTAAGGTCCATTTTCCCTTTGTCATCATGACTATCGGCATTATCTTCACTTTTATTACTTAGCTCCGTGCCTAAAGTAGGAAAATGCATGCGACATCACTTAACTCACCTGCGCGCCATGGATCTGCTGATGGCGTTTCTGTCGGTGATCTCCGTCGCTCTGGTCTGTGCCCGCTGGTGGGGGCATGGTTCGTGGAGCCCGATGACTCTGCAGCTGTTCTATGACATCGACAGCCTGATCTGTTACTTCTTCCTCGCCCATTTCGCCTATGGCTGGGTTCGTGCCCCCGATCGGATGGCCTTCTTCAAGGCGAACTGGTTCTACCTGCCCGGCAGCCTGCCCATGGTGGAACAGCTGCGCTGGGCGCGGCTGATCCAGCTGTGGCGGGTCTATCAGCTGCTGCGGGACAGGCCGGATCTGCTCGGCATGTTTCGCCGCGAGCGCAACGAGACCACCCTCTCCGGCATCCTGTTCCTGTTCTTCCTGCTGCTGGGGGTGGGGTCCTGCGTCATGTTCTGGGTAGAGGCGGACAAGCCGGGCAGCCTGATCCAGACACCCTATGACGCCTTCTGGTGGACGCTGGTGACGCTCTCTACCGTGGGTTACGGCGATCTGGTGCCGAGGACTGAGGAGGGGCGTTTCGTCGCCAGTCTGCTGATCCTGTTTGGGGTGGGTCTGTTTGGTGCCCTCAGCGGCTTCATGGCCAGCCTGTTCGTCCATCCCGGCAAGACCAACGATGACACCGCAAAGTGGCGGCACCAGCAGACTGAACAGCAGGCGCTGTTGCTGCAGGAGCTCAAGGCACTGCGAGAAGAGGTGCAGGCACTGAAACAGAAGTAGCCTCGGCGTCTGGAATGGTCGCGTGGCAAACGGGGGAAGGGGCGGCCTGCCTCACGGCGAGGGGGGAGGCGCTTTTCTTTGCTTGTCCTTTGACCCGCCAGCAGCTTAACATTCGGCCTGTCACCTAACTCAACGAAGAGAATCGATCGACCATGCGCGCCCTTCTCGGGATTTTGATCTGCTTGTGTGCCCAACAGGCCCTGGCCGATACCCGTTATGTTTCAGACAACATCTTTACCTTTATCCACAACGGTCCTGGCACCCAGTACCGGATCCTCGGCAGCGTCAAGGCCGGTGAACCGCTGGAGGTCAAGGCGGTGAACAATGCGGCCGGTTTTACCCAGGTGGTAGACGACCGTGGCCGCGAGGGCTGGATCAAAAACAGCGAACTGCAAGCCGACATCAGCCTGCGTGAGCGTCTGCCCCAGGTTGAAACCGCGCTGGAAGAGGCCAAGGCCCGCCTGCTGAACCTCAATGGCGACAACGAGCGACGCTTCGCCGAGAAGGATGGCAAGATCGCCGAACAGACCAAGGAGATCGCCAGCCTGAAGACCCAGCTCGGCAGCCAGAGCGCCGAGATGAGCAGTCTCAAGGAGCAGAATGACGCCCTGACCCAGAGCTATGACAACCAGGAGCACGACATGCAGATGGACTGGTTCATCCGCGGTGGTGCCATGGTGGGGGGCGGCATCCTGCTTGGCATCCTGTTGCCCATGCTGCCGCGTCGCCGCAAGAGCAGCGAACGCTGGATGAACTGATCGGCGGTGCCGGTTGGATGAGAGGGGTCGCCATGGCGGCCCTTTTTTTGTGCATGGCCGCGGCAATCTGGTCGCCACGACGGCCGCCCGGTCGTAAGATGAGTCTCACTTGTCCGTGCCCTGCACCACAGTCTCAACAAGAGTTTTCATCTCATGCCATTAACCGAACAGGCCCGCTGGTTCGTGCTGGGGGGCGATCATCTCGTCCTGCTGGATGAACAGGGGCAGATCCCACAGGGCCCCCGTGCCCAACTCCCCGCCCACCTGCATGAGGCCCCGTTCGAGCGCTTCGACCAATGGGACGATCTGCCCTGCTATCTGCTGGATCTGGGGGCGGATGCCGAGGGCGAGCCATCGGTCATGATGCCGCTGCGCCAGCTGATGGTGGCGGGGGATGAGGAGGGCTTTCGTCTCGCGGGCCGCGCCTGGCAGCTGGCCACCTTCCGTCGCAGCCACCGCTTCTGCGGCGAGTGTGGTACTCCCATGGTCCCCAAGGCGGGGGAGTGGGCGCAAGGGTGTCGGCAGGGTCACGTCGTCTACCCGCGGATCTCCCCCTGCATCATAGTGGCGGTGCGCAAGGGGTCCGACATCCTGCTGGCGGCCCATCGCCGTCACTATCAGGCGGAAGATCCCATGTATACGGTGCTGGCCGGTTTCGTGGAGGCGGGGGAGAACCTGGAGCAGTGCGTGGCGCGGGAGGTGTTCGAGGAGAGCGGCATCCGGGTGGGCAAGGTGCGTTACGTCGCCAGCCAGCCCTGGCCCTTCCCCCACAGTCTGATGATGGGCTTCATCGCCGACTACGAGGGTGGCGAGATCCGGGTGCAGGACGAGGAGCTGGTGGCGGCCGACTTCTTCGGCGCCGATCGGCTGCCACGGCTGCCCCCTCACGGCACCATAGCGCGGCGGCTGATCGCCCTCTGTCTCGGCGAGGAGGCGTGAGGGTCGGCTGAGTGCGCTGACGGGACAAAAACGGGGCGCTTGTTTGCGCCCCTTCACATCTTTGTACTCGAACCGGCCGGGCTGGCAGTTTGGACCGCCCAGAGCCGTGCACAAAGTGGTATCATATCCGCCATTTTATGCTGGATATGACTCAGGAACTGGGATGAAAGAGCTGAAGAACGATCGATACCTGCGTGCCCTGCTGCGCCAGGATGTGGACCTGACCCCGGTGTGGATGATGCGCCAGGCTGGCCGTTACCTGCCGGAATACAAGGCGACCCGCGCCCAGGCGGGGGACTTCATGTCCCTGTGCCGCAACGCCGAGCTGGCCTGTGAAGTCACCCTGCAGCCCCTGCGCCGTTATCCGCTCGATGCCGCCATCCTCTTCTCCGACATCCTCACCATCCCCGACGCCATGGGGCTGGGCCTCTACTTCGAACACGGCGAAGGCCCGCGCTTCGAGCGTCCCATCAAATCCATGGCCGATGTGCAGGCGCTGCCCGTGCCGGATCCGGAAGACGAACTCGGCTACGTGATGAATGCGGTGCGCACCATACGCCGCGAGCTGAAGGGCGAGGTGCCGCTGATCGGCTTCTCCGGCAGCCCCTGGACCCTGGCCACCTACATGGTGGAGGGGGGCAGCTCCAAGGCGTTCACCAAGATCAAGCAGATGATGTACGCCGAGCCCATGACCCTGCACCTGCTGCTGGACAAGCTGGCCGACAGCGTCATCAGCTACCTCAACGCCCAGATCAAGGCCGGTGCCCAGTCGGTCATGGTGTTCGACACCTGGGGCGGGGTGCTGACCCCGCGCGACTACCGCGACTTCTCCCTGCAGTACATGCACAAGATAGTCGACGGCCTGATCCGCGAACACGAGGGCCGCCGCGTGCCTGTGACCCTGTTCACCAAGAACGGCGGTCAGTGGCTCGAGCAGATCGCCGCCACCGGTTGCGACGCCCTGGGACTGGACTGGACCACCGACATCGCCGACGCCAAGCGCCGGGTCGGCGACAAGGTGGCGCTGCAGGGCAACATGGATCCCTCCATGCTCTATGCCGCCCCCGCCCGCATCCGCGAAGAGGTCGCCACCATCCTGGCGGGCTTTGGCAGCGGCAACGGCCACGTCTTCAACCTGGGCCATGGCATCCATCAGGATGTGGATCCTGAGCACGCCGGCGTCTTCGTCAACGCGGTGCACGAGCTCTCCGCTCAGTATCACGGCCGCTGAGGTCGAACCGCAGCATCAGCATCATGACAACGGGGCCCCAGGGCCCCGTTGTGTTATCCGGGGAGGCGCCGTTTTGGCCCTTGCACAGTTTTGGGTACTGCGCGCCGGCCCCGGCTCGGGTTACACTGCGCCATCTGTGGCGGTGGCCACACACAAGATGAGCGACAGCGTGCGAGGCTGCGTATCGGCCGTCTCGCTCGCCATGCAGGAGGCAGAATGAGCAAGAAGTCGTGGGATTGGGGTATCGATCTGGG
Organism: Aeromonas sp. sif2433; assembly: GCF_019218705.1. NCBI lineage: Bacteria > Pseudomonadati > Pseudomonadota > Gammaproteobacteria > Aeromonadales > Aeromonadaceae > Aeromonas > Aeromonas sp. sif2433. The sequence goes on along the minus strand of NZ_JAHUXD010000007.1, from coordinate 51,086 downwards.
CGGGACCAAGTGCGAGTGCGTGGTGCTCGATGGCGACGAGGTACTGTTGCGCCATCGCATCCCCACCGAGCGCCGTGGCGGTTACGAGCACATGATAGGCCAGATCGCCAAGCTGGTGGACGAGTGCGCCGGCAAGCTCGGTCAGCGCCCGGCCGTCATCGGCATGGGCACACCGGGGGCGCGGGATCCCCAGACCGGGCTGATGAAGAACTGCAATACCACAGAGCTCAACGGCAAGCCGTTCAAGGAAGATCTGGAGCGCCGGCTCGGCGTGCCTGTGCTCATCGCCAACGATGCCAACTGCTTCGCCCTGGCGGAAACCCACCTGGGGGCGGTGCGCCAGCATCATCCGGATGCGAAAGTCGTGTTCGGCATCATCATGGGCACCGGGGTCGGCTCCGGCATCGTCATCAACGGCCAGATCCTCAACGGCCACCACGGCATCGCCGGGGAGTGGGGCCACAACGTGCTCTCCCCCGATGGGCCCGAGTGCTACTGCGGCAAGCGCGGCTGCGTCGAGACCTTCATCAGTGGCCCCGCGCTGGAGGCCTGGTATGAGGCCAAAGCCAAGCGCCACCTCTCCCTCGCCCAGATTGCGGCGGCCAGCGCCCACGATCATGTGGCGAAGCTCACCATCGACCGGCTGCACCTGCTGTTCGGTCAGGCACTGGCCAACGTGATCAACATCCTGGATCCGGACGTCATCGTCATCGGCGGCGGGGTCGGCAACGTACAGAGCCTCTATACGGCGGGCCGTCAGACGGTGCTGCCGTTCCTCTTCAACCCCCGCTTCGCCACCCCCATCATAGCGCCCTCCCTCGGGGACAGCGCCGGTGTCTTCGGGGCTGCGCTGCTGGCCAGAGGCGTCTTCCAGGATGCCCTGCTGTCGTGAGTCATCCATAGGCCCTCTTTTGCCGTCGCTAAGGACACCCATTTTCCATGATCAAGATTGCCATCAACGGGTACGGGCGCATCGGTCGCAACGTGCTGCGGGCCCTCTACGAGAGCGGCCGTGACAAGACCATCAAGATAGTCGCAATCAACGAACTGGCGGCCCCCGAGGCCATGGTGCACCTCACCCGCTTCGATACCAGCCACGGCCGTTTCCGCCATCCGGTGCAACTGGCGGGTCACAGCATGCTGGTGGGGGAGGATCTCATCCCCCTGTTTGCCGAGCGGGATCCGGCCAATCTGCCCTGGCGGGCGCTGGGGGTGGACGTGGTGCTGGACTGCACCGGGGTGTTCGGCTCGCGGGCCGATGCCGAGCGCCATCTGGGCGCGGGGGCGGGCAAGGTGCTGTTCGCTCATCCGGCGGATGCGGACGTGGACGCGACAATCGTTTTCGGGGTGAACCATCAGGTGCTGACGGGAAGGGAGCGGATCGTCTCCAATGCCTCCTGTACCACCAACTGCGTGGTGCCCGTCATCGAAACATTGCATCGAGAGTTCGAGATAAATTGTGGTACTATTACGACAATTCATTCGGCCATGCACGATCAGCAAGTCATCGACGCTTACCACAGCGATTTGCGCCGAACCCGGGCCGCCAGCCAGTCCATCATTCCGGTGGATACCAAGCTGGCAAAGGGGTTGGAGCGGATCCTGCCGCACTTCGCCGGCAAGTTCGAGGCGATCGCGGTGCGGGTGCCGACCATCAACGTAACGGCGATGGATCTCAGTATTACTGTTCGTAAAAAAGTGACAGTTACTGACGTAAATCAAGCCCTGCAACGGGCATCCAGAGGTACATTAAGCGGTATCCTGGATTACACGGAAGAGCCTTTGGTCTCCGTAGACTTTAATCATGATGCACACTCCTGCATCATTGATGGTACCCAGACTCGGGTGAGCGATGCCAACCTCGTCAAGATGTTGATGTGGTGTGATAACGAATGGGGCTTCGCCAACCGTATGCTGGATACCACCCGGGCCATGATGGCCGCAGGCTGAGAGCCTGCACCGGGCGCAAGGTTACTGTTTTTAACATTACCTGAAAATATAGAGGACTGAATATGTCTGTTATCAAGATGACCGACCTGGATCTGGCGGGTAAACGCGTTCTGATCCGTGCTGACCTGAACGTACCGGTAAAAGACGGCAAGGTCACTTCCGACGCACGTATCGTGGCAACGCTGCCGACCATCAAGCTGGCTCTGGAAAAGGGCGCCAAGCTGATGATCACCTCCCACCTGGGTCGTCCGACCGAGGGTGAATACAACGAAGAATTCTCCCTGGCTCCGGTTGTCAACTATCTGAAAGACGCTCTGTCCTGCCCGGTTCGCCTGGCCAAGGATTATCTGGATGGCGTAGAAGTCGCCGCCGGTGAGCTGGTTGTGCTGGAAAACTGCCGCTTCAACAAGGGCGAGAAGAAGAACACCGAAGAGCTGGCCAAAAAATACGCCGCCCTGTGTGACATCTTCGTAATGGATGCATTCGGTACCGCTCACCGCGCCGAAGGTTCTACCTACGGTGTGGCTCAGTTCGCCCCCGTTGCTTGTGCCGGTCCGCTGCTGGCCGGTGAGCTGGAAGCCCTGGGCAAGGCCATGCTGAAGCCCGAGCGCCCGATGGTTGCCATCGTGGGCGGCTCCAAGGTCTCCACCAAGCTGACCGTGCTGGAATCCCTCTCCAAGATCGCTGACCAGCTGGTGGTCGGTGGTGGCATCGCCAACACCTTCATCGCCGCTGCCGGTCACAACGTCGGCAAGTCCCTGTGCGAACACGACCTGCTCGACACCGCCAAGAAACTGGCCGCCGAGACCAACATTCCGGTGACCACCGACGTGGTCGTGGGCACCGAGTTCTCCGAATCCACCCCGGCTACCATCAAGTCCGTCGCTGACGTGACCGACGGTGACATGATCTTCGACATCGGCCCTGACTCTGCCAAGGCCCTGGCCGACATCATCATGAACGCCAAGACCATTCTGTGGAACGGCCCGGTCGGCGTGTTCGAGTTCGACCAGTTCTCGGCAGGCACCAAGGTTATCGCCGAAGCGATCGCCGCCTCCCCGGCCTTCTCCATCGCTGGCGGTGGTGACACCCTGGCCGCTATCGACAAGTTCGGTATCGCTGACAAGGTTTCCTACATCTCCACCGGCGGCGGCGCCTTCCTGGAGTTTGTAGAGGGCAAGGTACTGCCGGCCGTTGCGATGCTGGAACAGCGCGCCAAGGCCTAATTGACCCGGGACGGGGGGCAAAAGCCTCCCGTTTCGTTTATCATGTGACCGCTGTGCCGGTTCATGATGAACCCCCATTTTTTATTAACGGCATACGAGAACAGGACGATTTAACATGTCTAAGAAAATTTTCGACTTCGTAAAACCCGGCGTAATCACTGGTGATGACGTTCAAAAAGTGTTCGCCATCGCCAAAGAGAACGGCTTCGCTCTGCCAGCCGTTAACTGCGTCGGTACCGACTCCGTCAACGCTGTACTGGAAGCTGCCGCCAATGTGAAGGCTCCGGTCATCGTTCAGTTCTCCAACGGTGGTGCCGTGTTCACCGCCGGTAAGGGCCTGAAGCTGGAAGGTCAGCAAGCCGCCATCCTGGGTGCCATCTCCGGTGCCAAGCATGTGCACGCCGTTGCTGCCGCCTACGGGGTTCCTGTTATCCTGCACACCGACCACGCCGCCAAGAAGCTGCTGCCGTGGATCGACGGTCTGCTGGACGCGGGCGAGAAGCACTTCGCCGAGACCGGCAAGCCGCTGTTCTCCTCCCACATGCTGGATCTGTCTGAAGAGCCGCTGGAAGAGAACATCGACATCTGCTGTGAGTACCTGACTCGCATGGCCAAGATGAACATGACCCTGGAGCTGGAACTGGGTTGCACCGGTGGCGAAGAAGACGGTGTGGACAACAGCCACATGGATCAATCCGCCCTCTACACCCAGCCGGAAGACGTGGCTTACGCCTACGAGCGTCTGTCCAAGATCAGCCCGCGTTTCACCATCGCTGCCTCCTTCGGCAACGTGCACGGTGTTTACAAGCCGGGTAACGTCAAGCTGACCCCGTCCATCCTGGACGCTTCCCAGAAATTCGTTTCCGAGAAGTTTGGTCTGCCTGCCAAGTCCCTGGACTTCGTGTTCCACGGTGGCTCAGGTTCCACCCTGGAAGAGATCCGCGAATCCATCTCCTATGGCGTCGTGAAGATGAACATCGACACCGACACCCAGTGGGCTACCTGGGAAGGTCTGTTGAACTTCTACAAGACCAACGAAGCCTACCTGCAAGGCCAGCTGGGCAACCCGGAAGGCGCTGACAAGCCGAACAAGAAGTTCTACGATCCGCGCGTATGGCTGCGTGCCGGTCAGACTTCCATGATCGCCCGTCTGGAGAAAGCCTTCTCCGACCTGAACGCCATCAACGTACTGTAATTCGTTACCGTCACTGATTGCATAAAAAGGCGCCCTTCGGGGCGCCTTTTGCGTTGCTGCGCTCCGGAGGCATATGGGGTCAGGGATTGGTGGCGATGACAAGGCGCTCTTATCAGTGGCGCCTGCTGTGCTACAGCACTCCGGGAGCAGGCTGAGCCAGGAGATGAGGATAAAAAGGTGCCTTTTGGGGCACCTTTTGCATTTCTGTGATCCCGACAGGCTGGATCAGTGCCCATTGGGTGGGTATTATCGATGACATAATGTTTAATTTAGTAAACGAATGCGACCAAGGCAGGATGCTAAGTATGCAGACAGGAAGACACAACGGACACCAGGAGCACGTCACCTCCTACTATGCGGCGACCCGCAACGACCATCAGCAGTGGCCCGAGCTCAGCGGTGAGCTCGATGCCGATGTGTGCATCATAGGCGGTGGCTTCACCGGGCTGAACACCGCCATCAATCTGGCAGAGGCGGGCTACAGGGTGGCCCTGCTGGAGGCGAACCGCATCGGCTGGGGTGCCTCGGGCCGCAACGGCGGCCAGCTCATTCGCGGCATCGGCCACGACACCAGCCAGTTTGCCCGCTGGATCGGCGAGCAGGGGGTACGCGAGCTGGATCTGATGGGGCTGGAGGCGGTGCAGCTGGTGCGCGAGCGGATCGAGCGCTTCAACATCGACTGCGACCTGCGCTGGGGCTATTGCGATCTCGCTACCAAGGCGCGCCATCTGACCGGATTCGAGGAGGAGATGGCGCATCTGGCCAGCCTGGGTTACCAGCATGAGACCAGGCTGGTGCCCCAGGCCGAGATGGGCTCGGTGGTCGGTTCCGAGCGCTATATTGGTGGCATGATCGACATGGGTTCCGGCCACCTGCATCCCCTCAACCTGGCGCTCGGCGAGGCCCGTGCCGCGGCTAGCCTCGGTGTGGCGCTGTTCGAGCAGTCCAGGGTGATCGACATCGACTATGGCGATCGGGTAGAGGTCACCACGGCCCATGGCCGGGTCAGTGCCGACTATCTGGTGATCGGCTGCAACGCCTACCTCAACGATCTCAATCCCGAGCTGGGTGGACGGGTGCTGCCGGCCGGTTCCTATATCCTCGCCACCGAGGTGCTGGAGAAGCGGCTGCGCCAGCGCCTGCTGCCGCAAAACATGGCGGTGTGCGATCAGAACGTGGCGCTCGATTATTACCGGTTGTCGGCCGATGGCCGGCTGCTGTTTGGCGGTGCCTGCAACTATTCTGGGCGCGATCCTAAGGATATAAAGGCCTTTATGCTGCCCAAGCTGCTGCGGGTCTTCCCCGAGCTGGCCGGCACCGCCATCGAATTCCAGTGGGGCGGCATGATCGGCATAGGGGCCAACCGCTTGCCGCAGATCGGGCGCCTCAAGGAATATCCCAATGTGTTCTACGCCCAGGCCTATTCAGGTCATGGCCTCAACGCCACCCACATGGCGGCCAAGCTGGTGGCGGAGGCGATCGTGGGGGAGAGCCGTGGCTTCGATCTGTTCAGCACCGTACCCCACATGACCTTCCCCGGCGGCCCGGCCCTGCGTTCACCCCTGCTGGCGCTGGGGATGCTGTGGCACAGGATGAAGGATCTGATGTGATCTCGCGCCGGCCTCTCCATGGGCAGGAGGGCCGGAAAACAAAAACATATTGGAAATCAACCTCCTGATCTGTGTGATCACCGAAAGGTGGTTAAGCATCATATGAAACCTTATTCCTTGGCTATAGTGATCTGGCTTGTTCACGAACGAATCCTTGTTGGTGGCTGGCACGGAAGGCGCGGGAGTCACCATGGCGACCCGTTCCTGCAATAACACGGGATATAAGGAAATAATATGTTCAGCCCAAGACGGCTCCAGTTTGACAATATGTTGCTGGAGAGGCATGGCTTGTCCAGTGCCCCTCCTCCTGCCGACTCTCTATTCTGGCGTTTATGGCAACCCTGTCTGCCTATTGCGCAAAAGACACTGGTGACCCCCTATATTGACGGTATCAAGAATGCCAATCTGGATCCCGTTATCTATGGTGGATTCAACGTCAGTGATGCTTATTATTGTTTTAACGGTGCCCAGAGTTACTTGGCGGCGGAGAGTCGCACGGATGATGAGGGATTAAAGTTTTTCCTGCTGGAGAAATATAAAAGATACCAGACGTATAACGAGGCGTTTCCCACTATATGGCATGTCCGTGATGCCAGCGGGGTGGTGCCGACCCCCGCGTGTCGTGATTATGCCCAATTCGAGTCGGACACGGCCTCCCATGCCGATCCCATCTACACCCTCATCATGATGATCCCTTGCGAATACCTCTGGTACTGGCTCGCCAATCAGCTGATGCCGCCATCGCCCGGCAACCTGTATGGCCCCTGGATAACGGCCAACGACAGCACCTCCGGTGCCTATGCCATGGGCAACTTTCTGGATCAATACCAGCGTGCACATCCCGGAGCCATAGATGAAAACAAGGCACAGAACATCTACTCCACGGCCATGAATTTCGAGTGGCAGAATTTCTTGTCGGCAACCCAATCCTGAGGGGTAATATCATGGCGAGTAAAATATTTAATATCGACTCATTCCCTGCCGGTTATTATATGTCCTGGTTTGTGACGACTCAGGCTGGATTCCAGGTGAAGGCGAAGCTCTATGATGGCAGCAAGGTATATTTTGATAATCAGAAGCAGAGCGTGGATATTAATCCACCGCTGGCACAGGGGGCAGATTTTGTTCAGAATGGGCAGGTCAAATTGCTGATAGATGAACCTCAATCCGCAGCATTGAGCAGCAGTATCAACACTTATAATATTACGACCAATGACGGCTCTGTCATTGGCTATGGATATAATATTTCCATTGAAGACCAGAATGATGGCGATTATAACGATGTCGCCATCTCGCTGGTCGCCTGGAAGAATAAAGGGTAAGGCATCAACCTGCTTGCTGGGTTGGCACCGCCAGGCGCCAGCCCTGTTCCGTCTTCATCATCCAGACTTCGGTTTCTTGTGGCAGCGCCTGTCCCGCCTCGAACTCGCCGTATTTGCGCTCCAGCTCCATCAGGGCCATCTCCTGCTGAAAGGGGCCGACCCTGTCGTAGACGAGATCCTCATCGTGCAGGATCTGCAGCTGATCCAGTCCCTGCTTGAAGCGCACCTGGTAGCTCACCTTGACCAGGTAGACGCCGTCCATCCGCTCCTCCTTGCCGAGAACGGTGAAGTCACTGATATCAAACAGATTGGGATCGGTTTCGGCCTGCAGCTTGGCGGTGACCTGGCTCTGGATCGCCTCTTCACCTGGACCCGTATTGCAGCCAGAGAGCCAGAGGGCCAGCAGGGGGATGAACCACTTTTTCATCAAAACTCCGGACGAACGAGACGGGAAAGGGCGAATTTTGCCATGCCGCCCCGCAGATACAAGGGATGGTCAGAAAAATCAGTGACTGCCGGCTGACGAGAACGCCGACTCAGGGGCTCCGAGCCGGCCTCTGGTTAGCGCAGCTTGTCGAGCTGGCCGAGGAACTCGGCGGGGCCCATAAAGCCGGTCACCCGCTGACCGCTGACCTCATTACCGGCGCTGTCGAAGAAGATCAGGGTCGGCAGTCCCAACACGTTCAGGCCGTTGAGCAGCTCGACGTCGACATCGTCGTTGGCGGTGACATCCGCCTGCAGCAACACCATGTCGTTGAAGCGGGCACGCACCGCGGGATCGCTGAAGGTCTTGTGCTCGAACTCCTTGCAGGCCACGCACCAGTCGGCATAGAGATCCAGCAGTACCGGCTTGCCACGGGCGGCGGCGAGCTGGGTCCTGAGATCATCCAGGGTCTTGATGCGGATAAACGGCGGCGCCTCGGTCTGGGTGCTGGCCTGGGGCCGCTGGTCGGGTAGCAACAGATCCCTGGCCGCCACCACGGCCCCCATCATCGCCAGCAGCAGCACGAAGCCGCACAGGCTCCTGCCGATGGAGTGGGGCTGACGTTGCTGATGATGGTAGAGGTAACCGCACAGCAGCAAGCCCCAGCCCAGCCAGAGCAGGCTGGTGACCTGCTCGCTCCACAGTCGTGACAGCAGCAGCACGGGCACCGCCAGCAGCGCAAAACCAAACAGTTGCTTGATCACATCCATCCAGGCGCCGGCTCTGGGCAGCAGCTTGCCCCCCGAGGTGCCGAGCAGCAGCAGTGGCAGCCCCATCCCCAGGGAGAGCGCATAGAGCGCCGCGCCGCCGAGCCAGAGATCGCCGCTCTGGGCCACGTAGATCAGCGCCCCCGACAGCGGGGCCGTGGTGCAGGGGGAGCAGACCAGGCCGGAGATCATGCCCATGATGCCGACCCCCGCCACCGAGCCGCCCTGCTGACGATTGGAGAGGCCGGAGAGCCGGGTTTGCAGGCTGCTCGGCAGTTGCAGGGTATAGAGCCCGAACATGGAGAGCGCCAGCAGCACGAACATGACGGAGAGGCCGATCAGCACATAGGGGTGCTGCAGCGCGGCCTGGAACTTGAGCCCGGCCGAGGCGACCACCAACCCGAGCAGGGTGTAGGTGACCGCCATGCCCTGCACATAGACGAAGGAGAGCAGGAAGGCGCGACGGGTGGAGAGACGCTGGCCCGCGCCGGCGATGATGCCGGTCAGTATGGGGTACATGGGGAAGACGCAGGGGGTGAAGGCGAGCCCCAGCCCCAGTGCGAAGAAGGCGGCGATGCTGAGCCAGAAGCCCTGGCTGCCGAGGGCGGCCGCCAGCCGATCCTGCTGGCTGCTGGCCGGCGCAGTGGCGGGGTCTGCACTCGCCGCTCCCGCAGCGCTGACGGCTGGGGTGGCCGCGATGGGCTGCACCTCGATCAGCTTGTCGGTGGGCGGGTAGCAGAGGCCATCGGTACAGCCCTGATAGCTGATCTTGAGGCTGGCCTGCTGGCCTACCTCGGTCAGGGTGACGGGGATCTGCACCTCCTGGTAATAGACCCGGGTCTTGCCGAAGAAGTCATCCTCGTGCTCAGTGCCGGCGGGCAACTCGGGGGCATCGAAGGTGAGGTTCTGCCCCTGGAAGCTGAAGCGATGACGGTAGAGATAGTAGCCATCGGCGATGCGCAGGCTCAGCAGCAGCTTGTCACCCTGTTGTTCGCTGTCCAGGACGAAGGCCTCATCGACCTTCAGGAACTTGGGTTGGGTGCCGGCCTCGATGCCGAGGGAGCTCAGCAGGTCGTTGCTGCTGGCCTGTGCGGGGGATGTCAGCAGGGCCAGCAGGAGCAGCAGGGGTGAGAACAGGCGCAGCACGATCATGAGGTTTCCTGTGTTAACCAGTCGAGATAGGGTTGATGGCCCTGGCTTGTCGGGAGCGCCAGGACTTCCGGCACCTCATAGGGATGATGCTCAAGGATGCACTGGCGCAGGGGCTCGAACAGCGGGGCCCTGGACTTGATGATGAGCTGGATTTCGCGCGCGCGCTCAATTTTCCCCTGCCAGCGATAGACGGAGGTGAGCCCTGGCAGTTGATTGATGCAGGCGGCGAGGTGCCTGGTCAGCAGTTGCTCGCAGATGAGGTCGGCACTGGCCTCGTCTGGACAGGTGCAGAGCACCAGAATAGCGTCGGTCATGGTATGACAGGTCTCGTCTGAGGGGGCCAGTCGGCCCTCTGGATCAGCCGTTACTATACCGAGCAAAGGGGGAAATAGCACCCGATGCGGGCCCGGCACCCGGCGTACAAATAAGTGATGCGCCTGAGATAGACGCTGTGAAAAGGACAGGGCAGAATGAGCGGGCTTGTTCCCACTCTACGTAAGGAAATGTATGACCCAACAGAATGAGCAGCAGAGAAACCGCATGTTGAGCCTGCTGCGTGAAGGCGAGCGCCGCATGTTGGTACAACTGGCCGGTCTGCTGCGCACCAGCGTCGATGAAATCAACGCCGAGCTGGAGAAAGAGGAGTTGCTGTCGGCGCTGGAACAACCCATCACGGTGGAGTACCTCAACGGCGTGGTGCAGCACCATCTGTTCGAGCGTCTGCACAAGGGTGACCTGGTCGCGGCCCAGCGCATGCTGAACCAGTACCAGAGCGATCTAGAGGCCATGCTGAACCAGGAAGCGGCCCAGACCGAGGCCCCCACCGAAGAGGCGAAGGCCCAGGCCTGAGCACGGGTCTCCCCGCCAGCCCTCTCAGCACCATCATGCCTGCCGCATGATGGTGCCTCGTTTATCCCCTGCTCCGTTAACCCGTAACCCGCTGTGCCGACTGGCCCGGGATGGGAAACACCTTGTCATAGCTCCAGTTGTAGACGAAGGCATAGACCAGGTAGAACAGCACGAAGCCCAGATCCAGCACCAGCGCCTCCAGCAGGCTGATGTCGAGCCACCAGGACATCACCGGCAGGGCAACCAGCAGCAGCCCCCCCTCGAAGCCGAAGGTATGCAGGACTCGTTGCCACAGCGACTTGTGGGTGTGGCCCTGATAGCGAAGCAACAGCTTGTCCACCCCGATGTTGTAGACATAGTTCCAGACGGTGGCGACCACCGAGAAGAACAGGGCAAGCGGACCCATGTGATTGAGGCCGACGCCGGTGACCCAGCTTGCCAGGGGGGCGGCGATCAACAGACCAATCAGTTCAAAACCAACGGCATGGCGCAGGCGGTCGCGAGTGTTACGCATATTCATCTCCCTCTAAGCAATGTGTCTAACGACATGATGGGGGCTAATCTATCCATAAAAACGCATAGGTTCTCGTTAGTATGTATCGTTAAAATAGATACATTGATGAGGGAGACTGAGACATGAACCTTTCACTGGAACAACTCAAGGCGCTGCTGGCGGCGGCGGAGACGGGATCTTTCTCGGCCGCCGCCCGCCGGCTGGGCAAGGCCCAATCCGTGGTGAGCACGGCCATCGCCAACCTGGAGATCGATCTCGGCCTCGAGTTGTTCGATCGCTCGGGTCGCTACCCGGTGCTGACGGCGGCGGGGGAGCGCCTCAGGGTGGAGGCCCAGTCGGTGCTGGCCAGCAGCGATCAGTTGCAGGCGGTGGCCCGTGAGCTGCACGGCGGGGTGGAGCCCCGCCTCACCCTGGCCATCGATGACGGCTCCCAGTTGCCCTGGATCGGTGAGGTGCTTGAGCGCTTCGCCTGCGAGTTCCCCATGCTGGAGCTGGAGCTGCTCTTCCCCATGCTCGAGGATCTCACCCTGCTGCTGCAGGAGGGGCGGGCGCACCTCGGCATCAGCTACGAGCGGTTGCAGCAAGATCCGGCGCTGGCCTTTCACTCCCTCGGTCGGCTGAATCTCCCCATCATCGCCGCCCCGACCCACCCCCTGGCGAGCAAGGGCCCCATCGGACTCGCCGAGCTGAAGACCGCCCGCCAGCTGATGGTGACCGGCCGCCGTGGCGGCGTGGAGCGGGAGCGGTTTCGCTTCTCCCCCAGCGTCTGGTGGGTCGAGGGGGACGGGGCCGTGCTGGAGTTGATCAAGCGGGGACTGGGCTGGGGCTCGGTGCCGGAGTACCTGCTGCAGGGGCCGCTGACCCGGGGCGAGGTGGTGAAACTGCCCGTCGCGTTTCTGGATCAGGAGTGGAGCATGGGGATAGAGCTGCTGTGGCAGCGGGCGCAGCCGCTTGGCGCCGCGGGTCGCTGGCTGAAGGAGGCGCTGATCCAGCATGCCCGACGTGAGCAGGTGGGGCGCGCCTCCTGAGTGTCTGTTGTGGTCGGGCCGCGAACTCAGTCGATCAGCGGGTAGGGCAGGGGTTGCAGGCTGAGGCTGGAGGCCTCTTCCTGCTTGAGGCGGAATTGGGCGTCGGTCTCGGTATCTTTTGGCAGCACGGCGGTGAGCCACAGCTGACCATCCTGCTGCCAGGCGTTCAGCACCATGCCGCTGCGTCGCCAGTTGTCACCGAGCCGGATCTCCAGCGCATCGCCACTGGCTACGGGATTGGCAGCCGAGCCCGCCAGCACGAACAGGGCCCGGTTGTTGGCGCCGCGATACTTGGCGCGCGCCACTATCTCCTGCCCCATGTAACAGCCCTTGGTGAAGCTGATGCCGTCCAGCGCCTGCAGGTTCAGCATCTGGGGAATGTATTCCCCCTGATGCACGGCTTCCAGGTGCGGGATGCCGGCCTTGATGTCCAGTCCCCACCAGAGTGACTCCTGCCCGGCGGGCAGGCCGAGGCTCAGCGGCGGCTCGCTGACCAGCAGCCAGCGATCGGTTTCGATCCGCACCGCCATGCCGCCCGGGATCAGGGCCGTCGTTTCAATGGCGAACTGCGCCGCCATCCAGGCATCCGTTCCCTGGCCGGCCACACCGACCGCCTGACCCGGATAGGCGGCGATCTCGACCTTGGCGAACACCGCGAACTTCTTGAGCTCGGGCAGCTGGCGCGCCAGCACCGAGGACTTGGTCAGCAGCAGCAGATGCTCTTCGAGGCAGAGCAGACGGAAATCGCTCCACAGCTTGCCCTTGGCATCGCAGTGGCCGCCGAGGGTGCTCTGACCCGGTTGCAGCGTATTGACATCGCAGGTGACCTGGCCTTGCAGATATTTGACACGATCGATGCCGCTCAGGCTGGTGATGGCGAGGTCAGTCAGGGGGAAGAGGGTTGGCTCGGCAGGAAAAACAGGCGTTAGCAGGCTCACGATGGTATTCCAGAGACAGAAAGTATGTGACCTGCATGGTAAAGACGTAAGGAATGTTTGTCAGCCGGAAAATCCAGCTGCTACCATCCTCGGGTCTTTGTAAGGAGAGTGCCATGTTGAGTCCAATTGAAAAGTCCCGCCTGAAATGGGCCTGCCGCCGCGGCATGCTCGAACTGGATGTGATCTTTATGCCTTTTCTCGAACACGAGTTCGATGCCCTCGGCGAGGATGATCAACAGACCTTCATCCGCCTGCTGGAGAGCGATGACCCGGATCTGTTCAAGTGGTGCATGGGCCACGGCGTGCCGGAAGATCCTGCCTTCGCCGCCATGATCCCGCTGATCCTGGAGCGCAACCAGGCCCGTCACGACCGCCAAAGCTGATCCCCCGCGCCTGACATGCGGCCCAGCCCGTCACCGGTGCCAGTCCCCTGATGCGGGTCGTGATGCCCGTCATCGTCTCCCGGCGGCAGCGCCTGCTGCTGCTCATGCTATTTCTGTTGTTGCTGTGGCCCACCGCCAGCCTGATCCGGGGTTGGCAGTGGGGGCTGTTTCTACCTTGCTGGCTGGCGGGCCTCTGGCTCGCCTGGCGTCGGGTCATGCTCATCCGTGGTGAGCTGATCTGGGATGGCGAATGGCTGGAGTGGCAGGGGCGGCGTTACCGGCTGGGGGCCCGCTGCCGCATCCTGCCCGGTGTGCTCTGGTTGCGGCTGCGAGAGGGCGAGTTGCCCGAGGTACAGCTCTGGCTCTGCTCGGATGCGCTGGCGCCGGAGCACTATCGGGCGCTGGCCCGCGCCATTCATCTCAATCCCCCTCGTTAACCGCATTTTCCAATGACCCATCAATAGATGACCCCGCCGGAGCGGGGTCATTTGGTGACAACTGGCGGAGGGGTTATTCCCGATCCGGTGTCAGTACCGTGGGCTTGGGGTCCGGCTGCATCTCCGGGTAGTCCAGGTTGTAGTGCAGGCCGCGGGACTCCTTGCGCTGCAGGGCGCAGTTGACGATGAGCTCGGCCACCTGCAACAGGTTGCGCAGCTCCAGCAGGTTGTTGGAGACCCGGAAGTTGGCGTAGTACTCCTGCACCTCCTGCTTGAGCAGGTCGATGCGGCGCTTGGCGCGGGCAAGGCGCTTGTTGGTCCGCACTATCCCCACGTAGTCCCACATCATCAGGCGCAGCTCGTGCCAGTTGTGCTGGATCACCACCTGTTCGTCCGAGTCATCCACCTGGCTCTCGTCCCAGGCTGGCAGCTTGGGCGGCTCCACGCTCATGGGCAGCTTGGCCAGGATGTCGGCCCCCGCCTGATGGGCATAGACCACGCACTCGAGCAGGGAGTTGGAGGCCATGCGGTTGGCGCCGTGCAGGCCGGTGTAGGTCACCTCGCCGATGGCGTAGAGGCCGGGAATATCGGTCTGTCCACTGCCATCTATCATCACGCCACCGCAGGTGTAGTGCGCCGCCGGAACTATGGGCATGGCCTCCTTGGTGATGTCGATCCCCACCGCGAGGCAGCGCTCGTGGATGGTCGGGAAGTGCTTGATGATGAAGTCGGCCGGCTTGTGGCTGATGTCCAGGTACATGCAGTCGGCACCGAGCCGCTTCATCTCGTGGTCGATGGCGCGGGCGACTATGTCACGCGGCGCCAGCTCGGCGCGCTCGTCGAAGTCCAGCATGAAGCGGCTGCCATCGGGCCGGCGCAGATAGGCACCTTCGCCACGCAACGCCTCGGTCAGCAGAAAGTTGGGGTCGTCCGGATGGAACAGGCTGGTGGGGTGGAACTGGTTGAACTCCAGATTCGCCACCCGGCAGCCGGCCCGCCAGGCCATGGCGATGCCATCCCCTGAGCTGACATCCGGGTTGGAGGTGTACTGATACACCTTGGAGGCCCCGCCGGTGGCCAGCGCCACGAAGCGGGCGCGGATCACCTCGACCTGCTCTACGTTGCGGTTCCAGACATAGGCGCCGAGCACCTTGTTGCCCGGCAGATTGAGCTTGCGGGTGGTGATGAGATCGACCGCATTGAAGCGCTCCATCAGCCGGATGTTGGGGTGGGCCCGCACCTGATCGATCAGGGTGAGCTGCACCGCCTTGCCGGTGGCATCGGCCGCGTGGAAGATGCGGCGATGGCTATGGCCCCCTTCCCGGGTCAGGTGATAGTGGGATTCTCCCTCGGCATCCTCCTCCTGATCGAAGGGGACCCCCTGCTGGATCAGCCACTGGATGGAGTCGCGGGCGTTGCGGGCGGTGAACTCCACCACGGCCGGGTCACATAACCCGGCCCCGGCGTTGAGCGTGTCGCTCACGTGGGATTCGATGCTGTCGGTCTCGTCGAACACGGCAGCGATGCCTCCTTGCGCATAGAAAGTGGCCCCCTCACTGATGGGCCCCTTGCTCAGAACCAGGACTTTGGCCTGATCTGCCAATCGCAACGCGAGAGACAGACCGGCGGCACCGCTGCCAATGATCAGTACGTCGCAAAGGTATTCAACACTTGCTTTCATAAGTATCATTGGCCTGGATAAAGAACTGGCCCCATGGTAGCCCAAGGGGGGTTGTGATGCAGCTCGCATCACATTTTTTTCAATGCAAGCGAACTTTCTCTGATTCCTCCTGTCTGAACTTGTGCGCTTAGAAAGGGCCGGAAAAGAAAAACGATAACCTGATGGGGGTTTTACGGCTCTGATGAGCGACCAGAATCTACTGGACGAACAGCTGGTTGAACGGGTCCAGCGTGGCGATAAAAATGCATTCAACCTGTTGGTAAAAAAATACCAGCATAAGGTGGTCAACCTGGTGGCCAGGTATGTCAACAATCCGGGCGATGTACCGGATGTGGCGCAGGAGGCCTTTATCAAGGCTTACCGTGCGTTACCGACATTCCGTGGCGAGAGCGCGTTTTACACCTGGTTGTACCGGATCGCCGTCAACACGGCCAAAAATTACCTGACCTCACAGGGGCGCAGACCGCCCAGCAGTGATGTCGAAGCAGACGAGGCTGAATATTATGGTGGTGGTGAAGCCTTGCAAGAGGTGGCCACCCCGGAAAACCTGGCGCTGACCGATGAGATCAAGCGTACCGTGTTTGCCGCCATAGAAGCCTTGCCTGAAGACTTGAGAACAGCGATCACCCTTCGTGAACTGGAAGGGCTGAGCTACGAAGAGATTGCGGAGATCATGGATTGTCCTGTGGGTACGGTGAGATCCCGTATCTTCCGGGCGAGGGAAGCAATCGACAAAAAGCTGCAACCTCTGATCGAGAATTAAACTGGGGAAAGACAGGCAAACTTATGGCAAATCAAGAGCAACTCTCAGCCCTGATGGATGGTGACCTGAGCGATGTTGAGGTACTGAATGAGCTGGGAACGGATCCGGCACTGCAGGATACCTGGGCTCGCTACCATCTGATCGGTGATGCCATGCGGGGGGACCTGCCGGTCAATCTGCAACTGGATCTCAGCGACAGCATAATGCTGGCGCTGGAAGACGAACCGACCATACTGGCCCCCAAGCCGGTACAGCCAGCCGCGCCACAGGTGCACAGGGCCAAGGTGTTGCCCTTGCTGCGTCGCGTCAGCCAGCAGGTGGGGCAGTATGCCATCGCCGCATCGGTTGCCGCTGCCGTCATCTTCGGGGTTCAGCAATATCAGGGTCAGGACGGTATGCCGGCCAACCCGGTGCTCAACACCATACCCGTCGGTGGCAGTGCGACGCCGGTGAGCGTGCACTATCCGCAAGATGGGAACCGCGCCACGACTCGTCAACAAGGGTTGAACGAGCAACAGATGCAAGAGCAGCGTGAGCGGATCAATGCCTTCCTGCGTGATCATCAATTGCAACAACGTCTGCTACAAGACAAGCAGATCCAGGAATAACGCATTTTTAGGGATCAGATCGTGCGCCAGTCCAGCCGTATCTTGCTGGCCTCTCTCCTGCTAATTTGTGCCAAGGCCTCGGCCGACGAACTGTCGGCCGAGGCCTTGTTGCAGCAGATGCAGAGTGCCGTCTCTCAACAGAATTTCGAATTATCCATGGTCAAGGCCCGTCAGGGGCGCCTCGAACCCATCCGCTTCAGTCATGGGGTGATCGACGGCAAAGAGGTGGCCCATCTGAGCTACCTCGATGGCAAGACGGTGGAGTACCTGCAACGCCAGAATGAATACACCTTCTTCGAAAACACCCACGAACCCTACACGCTCAAGGGCGCGCGCTTCCCTGGTGTGTGGTCGACCCTGGTGAAGATGCCGCTGCCCCGGGTGCTGGAAAGCTATGATCCCGTGCTGGCTGGCCGCAGCCGGGTGGCCGGTCTGGTGGCACAGGTCGTCAGATTGGTGCCGAAAGAGACGGACAAGTACGGTTTCGTGCTCTGGATAGATGAGCAGAGCCACCTGCTGCTGCGGGTGGACATGGTGGATCGGGAAGGGAGCCTGGTGGAGCAGGTGCTGGGGGTCGATCTGGACCGTCAGTCGGCGCCGGCGCCCTGGCTGGTGACCCTGGTCAACAGCAAGCTGCCCGAGGCGCTGGAGCTGGAAGATGCCTATCCTGCCCCCCAGCAGACCCTGAACTGGCATCTGACCTGGCTGCCGGCCGGCTTCAAGGTGTTGTCCCAGGACCGCCACCAGCTGGTCAGCACCAGCCTGCCGGTGGACTACATGATGTTGTCGGATGGACTGGTGGATCTCTCTGTCTATGTGGCCAGGGTCGATCCCAAGCAGGCGGTGCGCCAGCAGTTGATCCGGCAGGGAGCCACCTCCCTGGTGAGCTATGTCAACGAGGTCGGGGTGGAGATCACCGTGGTCGGGGAAGTCCCGGCCGAGACGGCCAAGCGTATCGCCGAGTCGGTGCAGCCGCTGGCGCGCAATGAGGCGGTGCAATGAGACTGAGCCATTCCACTTGCCCGGGCGGGGCGGCCGTGTTCAGATTGGATAAATCTGTTGCTGCTAGTCTGGATCCCTCTGGTGAGTGAAATGAGTGAAGAGCTGGCGACCGTGGTGGCCATCGATGGCCAACATGCCTGGGTGGAGTGCGAACGGCGCTCCGCCTGCAGCGGTTGCCATCAGCAGTCCAACTGCGGCACCGGCACCGTCGCCAAGGCCTTTCCCCTGAAGTCGCAGCGACTGCGGGTGGCGCTGACCGCCGAAGTCATGGTCGGTCAGCAGATCCGGCTCGGCATCCCGCAGGCAAGCATCCTGCGGGGAGCCGCCCTGGTCTATGTGCTGCCGCTGTTCTGTCTGTTGCTGGGGGCCCTGCTCGGCCAGCTCTGGCTGGCACCGCTGCTGTCGGCGGGGGAGGGGGTGACCATCCTCAGCTGCCTGCTGGGCGGCACCCTAGGTTTTTCACTGGTTCGTTACTTTTCTGCTCGGCTCGAGCAAGGGGAATACGGTCCTCGCATGCTCGGCGTGGTACTCAATACCCGTCACCTTTCCTGAGTGGCAAGATCCTGTTTCGGGCCTCTTTGTGCCCGAAATGGTGCCTAACGCCTGCCAGACAAGGCGCTATTTCTGGTGCCCGTCGACTAAAGATTGGCCGTCGACCGGGTTATCCAGTAAAATCCTGCCCTCATATCCGACCCTAACTTAATTTTGAGTGATTCTTGCTCGATGAAACACATTCGTAACTTTTCGATTATTGCGCACATCGACCACGGTAAATCGACCCTGTCGGACCGTCTGATCCAGACTTGTGGCGGCCTGTCCTCCCGCGAGATGCAGGCTCAGGTGCTTGACTCCATGGATCTGGAGCGCGAGCGCGGCATTACCATCAAAGCACAGAGTGTGACCCTGAACTACCAGGCACAAGACGGTAACACCTATCAGCTGAACTTTATCGACACCCCGGGCCACGTGGATTTCTCCTACGAGGTTTCCCGCTCCCTGGCGGCCTGTGAAGGGGCTTTGCTGGTGGTGGATGCCGGTCAGGGGGTTGAGGCACAGACTCTGGCCAACTGCTACACCGCCATGGAGATGGAGCTGGAAGTGGTGCCGATCCTGAACAAGATCGACCTGCCGGCCGCCGAACCCGAGCGGGTCGCGGAAGAGATCGAAGACATCGTCGGCATCGACGCCATCGATGCGGTGCGCTGCTCCGCCAAGACCGGTCTGGGGGTCGATCTGGTATTGGAAGAGATCGTGGCCCGCATCCCGCCCCCGGAAGGGGATCCGGATGCCCCGCTGCAGGCGCTGATCATCGACTCCTGGTTCGACTCCTACCTTGGCGTCGTCTCCCTGGTGCGGATCAAGAACGGTTCGCTCAAGAAGAACGACAAGATCAAGGTGATGAGCACCGGTCAGGTGTGGGGCGTGGATCGTATCGGTATCTTCACCCCCAAGCAGGTGGATACCCAGGGTCTGGGCTGTGGCGAGGTAGGTTGGGTCGTCTGCGGCATCAAGGACATCCATGGCGCGCCGGTGGGCGATACCCTGACTCAGGCCAAGAACGGTGCCGACAAGGCGCTGGCGGGCTTCAAGAAGGTCAAGCCGCAGGTCTATGCGGGCCTGTTCCCCATCTCCAGCGATGACTATGAGTCATTCCGTGATGCGCTGGACAAGCTCTCCCTGAACGATGCCTCCCTGTTCTTCGAGCCGGAAAGCTCCACCGCACTGGGCTTCGGCTTCCGTTGTGGCTTCCTCGGCATGCTGCACATGGAGATCATCCAGGAGCGCCTGGAGCGGGAATACGATCTGGATCTGATCACCACGGCGCCGACCGTGGTGTATGAGATCGAGCTGAACAATGGCGAGACCATCCACATCGACAGCCCGTCTGCGATGCCCCCGGTCAACAACATCAAAGAGATGCGTGAGCCCATCGCCGAGTGCAACATCCTGCTGCCGCAGGAGTACATGGGCAACGTCATCACCCTCTGTATCGAGAAGCGTGGCGTGCAGACCAACATGGTCTATCACGGCAAGCAGGTGGCCCTGACCTACGAGATCCCGATGGCGGAAGTGGTGCTCGATTTCTTCGATCGCCTCAAGTCCACCAGCCGCGGCTACGCCTCGCTGGATTACGGCTTCAAGCGCTTCGAGACCTCCGAGATGGTGCGCCTCGACATCATGATCAACGGTGAGCGCGTCGATGCCCTGGCCATCATCACCCACAAGGAGAACGCCCAGTATCGCGGTCGCCAGGTGGTGGAGAAGATGCGTGAGCTGATCCCGCGCCAGATGTTCGACATCGCGATTCAGGCGTCCATCGGCAACCAGATCATCGCCCGCAGCACCGTCAAGGCCCTGCGCAAGGACGTGACCGCCAAGTGCTACGGCGGTGACGTGAGCCGGAAGAAGAAGCTGCTGAACAAGCAGAAAGAAGGCAAGAAGCGGATGAAGTCCCTGGGCCGTGTCGACGTGCCGCAAGAGGCCTTCCTCGCGATCCTCCACGTAGGCAAGGACTAATCGATGGCTAGCACCTTTTCCCTGATCCTGGCGATTGTCACCGTACTGACCGGCATCATCTGGACCGTCGACAAGCTGGTCTGGTCCAAGCAACGGGCGGCCAAGATTGCGGCAGCCCGTGCCAACGCCGGCCCGAACATCGATGAGAAGACGCTGGCCAAGGTGGCCCCCATGCCGGTCTGGATCGAACAGACCGGCGGGGTCTTCCCGGTCATTGCGCTGGTGCTGATCCTGCGTTCCTTCATCTTCGAACCGTTCCAGATCCCGTCTGGCTCCATGATGCCCACCCTGCTGGTGGGCGACTTCATCCTGGTGGAGAAGTTCGCCTACGGCCTGCGTGATCCCGTGACCAACACCAAGTTCCTGGAGACAGGCGCCCCCGAGCGTGGCGATGTGGTGGTGTTCAAGTATCCGCTGGATACCCGGGTGGACTACATCAAGCGAGTGGTCGGCATGCCGGGGGATCGGGTCATCTATCGCAACAAGGAGCTGATGATCAGATCCAAGTGCGAGGAGCAGGAAGGGAAAACGTGCCCGGGCTTCAAGAAGCTCGACGTCAAGTTTGAACAAAGGGGCGAATTTAGCCAGATGGGGATCCCGCTGGATCGGTACACCGAACAGCTGGGCAGCGTCTCTCACGAGACCCTGCGCAACCCCCTGATGCCCGATCTGGTCGACCGTTATTACCGCCAGCCGGGGACCTACCCCGATGAGTGGGTGGTGCCGGAAGGCCAGTATTTCGTGATGGGCGACAACCGCGACAACAGTACCGACAGCCGATTCTGGGGCTTCGTGCCCGAGCAGAACCTGGTGGGCAAGGCGGTCGCCATCTGGATCAGTTTCGAATTCGAGCGCGAGGAAGGTTCCAGTTTGCCAAGCTGGGTACCGACTGGTGTGCGCTTCAACCGCATTGGCGGAATCAAGTAAATGAATATCAAGATGAACAGACTGCAGTCCCGTCTCGGGCATGTCTTTCAAGATCAAGACCGATTGACCCGGGCGCTGACTCACCGCAGCGCCGGTTCCCGTCACAACGAGCGACTGGAATTCCTGGGTGACTCCATCCTGAGTCTGGTGATTGCCGACGACCTGTTCCACCGCTTCCCGCAAGCGGCGGAAGGGGACCTCAGCCGGATGCGCGCCACCCTGGTGCGGGAGAAGACCCTGGCCGAGCTCGGCCGGGAGTTCGATCTCGGGGATCACCTGATCCTGGGGCCGGGTGAGCTCAAGAGCGGCGGTTTTCGCCGTGAGTCGATCCTGGCCGACACGGTCGAGGCGGTGATCGGCGCAGTCTATCTGGATACCAATCTGGAGACGGTGCGGACCCTGCTGCTGAGCTGGTATGCCAGCCGCCTGGACGAGATCAAGCCAGGCATTGAGCAGAAGGATCCCAAGACCCGGCTGCAGGAAATTTTGCAGGGAAGCCGTAAATCCCTGCCGACCTACACAGTGACCAACGTCAAGGGCGAAGCCCACAACCAGGAGTTCACCGTCCAGTGTGACGTGGATGGCCTGGATGGTCCGCTGGTCGGGGTCGGCACCAGCCGTCGCAAGGCCGAACAGGCCGCGGCGCAGCAAGCATTGGAAAGACTGTCATGACAGATACAGATACCACCTATTGCGGCTTTGTCGCCATCGTAGGCCGCCCCAACGTGGGCAAGTCCACCCTGCTCAACAAGCTGCTCGGCCAGAAGGTCAGCATCACCTCGAAGAAGCCCCAGACTACCCGTCACCGGATCTTGGGGATCGACACCGAGGACAACTATCAAACCATCTTTGTGGATACCCCGGGTCTGCACATCGAGGAGAAGCGGGCCATCAACCGATTGATGAACCGCGCCGCCACCAGTTCGCTGGGGGACGTGGCCATGGTGGTATTCATGGTCGACGGTACCCACTGGACCAAGGATGACGAGATGGTGCTCGGCAAGCTGCGCCATCTGCCCTGTCCCGTGGTGCTGGCGGTCAACAAGGTAGACAACGTCAAGGACAAGGAAGACCTGCTGCCGCACCTGGAGTGGCTGGGTCAGCAGATGAAGTTCTCCCACATCCTGCCCATCAGTGCCGAGAAGGGTACCAACGTGGAGAAGATCCGCGAGTGGGCCAAGGATCTGCTGCCGGAAAACAACCACTTCTTCCCGGAAGATTACGTGACCGACCGCTCGTCCCGCTTCATGGCCTCCGAGATCATCCGTGAGAAGCTGATGCGCTTCACCGGTGAGGAGCTGCCTTATTCGGTGACGGTGGAGATCGAACGCTTCAAGGTGGAGGAGAACGGTCTCTACCATATCCACGGCCTGATCCTGGTTGAACGTGAAGGCCAGAAGAAGATGGTCATCGGCAACAAGGGCGAGAAGATCAAGACCATAGGCACAGAGGCGCGCCTCGACATGGAACGGTTGTTCCAGAACAAGGTGCACCTGGAACTGTGGGTCAAGGTCAAATCGGGCTGGGCCGATGACGAGCGCGCCCTGCGCAGTCTCGGCTATGGCGATGACTAAGTGGCGCTGAGCGATTGCTGAGTCCGGCTTTCGTCATCCACAGTCGGCCCTATCGGGAGACCAGCCAGCTGGTCGAGGTATTCACCCAGGATAGTGGCCGCTTTACCCTGGTGGCTCGCGGTTCTCGCGGGCCACGCTCCCCTCTGAAGGGGCTGCTGCAACCCTTCACCCTGCTCACCCTGAGTTGGCGTGGCAAGGGCGATCTCAAGAACCTCGCCCAGGTCGAATGCCCGGATCACTCCCTGCGTCTCGGCGGTGACCGCCTGTTCTACGGCCTCTATCTCAACGAACTGGTCTACTACCTGCTGGAGGCTCATACCCCCTTCCCCGAGGTGTTCGATGCCTATGCCCGTGCCCTGATGGCGCTGGCGGATGGCGAGACCCCCGAGCTGCCCCTGCGTCGCTTCGAATTCCTGCTGCTGCAGGCGCTCGGCTACGCGGTGGATTTCGAATATGCCGCCGACGATGAGTCCGCGATCCAACCCGAGCTGCTGTACGGCTTCGAGCGCGAGCTCGGCTTTGTCGCTTGCGAGCGGGCGCCGGATCCCCGTACCCTGTTCCTCGGCGCCCACCTGTTGGCCTTCGCCGAGGGGCGTTTCGACAGTCCCCCCTTGCTGCAGGCGGCCAAGCGTTTCAGCCGGCTGGCGCTGCAGCCCTATCTCGGCAAACGCCAGTTAAAGAGCCGGGAGTTGTTTTTGAAACGGAAAAGCTAACGCGGATTGGCGCTGCAGCCTCTCATGTTTCAGCAAACGCCAGTTGAAGAGCCGGGAGTTGTTTTTGAAACGGAAAAGCTAACGCGGATTGGCGCTGCAGCCTTTCATGTTTCAGCAAACGCCAGTTGAAGAGCCGGGAGTTGTTTTTAAAGCGGCGAAGTAGCTTGGGCTAACCGTTTTGCGGCGTTACCCGGCACGGTAAGAATGTTACCGACGTCCGATTACGCTGCGCTAATCGAACCTACGAGCTGACATACGGATATCAGAGGCTGGGGGTCTACCGCCAGCCACACAGTTAACAGATGACCTGTATCAAGGAGTAAGCAATGAGCGAGATCTACCTGGGTGTGAACATCGACCATATCGCCACCCTGCGTAATGCCCGCGGCACCCAGTATCCGGATCCGGTACAGGCCGCCTTCGTGGCCGAACAGGCCGGTGCCGATGGCATCACGGTTCACCTGCGGGAAGATCGCCGCCATATCACCGACCGTGACGTCGAGATCCTGCGTCATACCATCCAGACCAGGATGAACCTGGAGATGGCGGTGACCGAGGAGATGATCGGCATCGCCTGCCGCATCCAGCCCCAGTTCGTCTGCCTGGTGCCTGAGAAGCGCACCGAGGTGACCACCGAAGGGGGCCTGGACGTGGCGGGCCAGCTCGACAAGATCGCCGATGCGGTGACCCGCCTCGCGGCCGTCGGTGCCCAGGTGTCGCTGTTTATCGATGCGGATCCGCTGCAGATCGACGCCGCCGCCGCCAGCGGCGCCCCCTTCATCGAGATCCACACTGGCCGTTATGCCGATGCCACCACGGATGCGGAGCGCAACGCCGAGTTCAAGCGCATCGCTGCCGGCGCCTCCTATGCCGCCGGCAAGGGGCTCAAGGTGAATGCCGGCCACGGCCTGCACTACCACAACGTCAAGGCCATCGCCGCCATCCCCGAGCTCTATGAGCTCAACATCGGCCACGCCATCATAGGCCGTGCCGCCTTCGACGGCCTGGCCAAAGCGGTCAGCGACATGCGCCTGCTGATGCAGGAAGCCCGCCAGGGGATCTGATCGTCATTGATGATGGATGGATGAGATAGCAAGAGGGACGCCGCGGCGTCCCTCTTCGTTGTCAGGAGATAGGCGGGCTCAGGGCATCGGGAAGTCACGCTCCACAGGACGGTGAGGGATGCCTGCTGGCACTCGGCATCCGGCTCACCGCTGATGAGGGTGGGGGAGAAGTGGGGCTGAGCCGGAGATGTGCACAGCTCAGCGAGACTCGGGGAAGTAACGCTCCATTAAGGCGCTGAGAATGGCCTGGCTCTCGGCATCCGGCTCACCGTTGACGAGGGCCGGGCGAAAGTGGAGCTGGAAGGCGCTCAGCACGGTGCGGCTCTGCTCATCCCAGTCGCCACTCGGGGCTATGCCGTAGCCGTAGCGGGCGAGTTGTTGCTGCCAGGCGAGGGCATCCCAGGCGGGGGCCGGCTGCCGGCGCAACTGCTCGACCCTGGCTTCGTCCGGCCAGGCGCCGACGCCGTATCGCAGGGCGAGTTCGCGCCAGGGAAAGAGCGGACCGGGGTCCTGCTTGCGCTCGGGCGCGACATCGCTGTGACCCAGCACCTGGGTCTGCGGTATCTGGTAACGGCGGATGAGCTCCTGCGCCAGGGCGCCGACGGCGGCGATCTGGGCCTGGGTATAGGGCTGCCAGTGGCGCAGCTGGACGGGAAGCAGTTCCTGCCCGGTCTCGTAGCCCAGGTTGACGATCTCGATGCCGAGCGAGCTGGCGTTGAGCCCGGCATATTGATGCCAGCGGCTGCGGCCCGCATGCCAGGCGCGCTGGCTGTCGGGCACCAGCTGGTAGATGGGCAGCGGCGTCTGGTCTGTGTCGCGGGGGATCAGGTAGTGGGCGCTCACCTTGTACTGCGGCTCGGTCAGCAGGCGCAGGGAGTGGGTGTCGTCTTCATCTGTGTAGTGCAGGATCAGGAAGGCGATGCGCTCATTCTGGTTGGCGCTGGCATAGCGGGAATCGAGCCGATAGGAGGCGGGCTGGCAGGCGCTCAGACCAAGGAACAGGCAGCATGACAGCAGGCTGTGCCACCCGCTACGCCGTCCGAGGCGGGAGAAGAGTGATGGCCAGCGCCGCCCACCGGCCACCTCGGGGTGGGCTGACGGGGGGCGAACACGCTGGCCCATGGCTCAGGCGCGGTACTTGGTGGTCAGGCCGATGAGGAAGTTGCGCAGGATCTGATCCCCGCAATCCTGATAGTGCTTGTGATCCTTGGAGCGGAACAGGGCACTCAGCTCGGATTTGGACAGGTTGAAGTCGGCCAGCTTCAGGGTGCC
This sequence comes from Aeromonas sp. sif2433, assembly GCF_019218705.1. Classification (NCBI taxonomy): domain Bacteria; kingdom Pseudomonadati; phylum Pseudomonadota; class Gammaproteobacteria; order Aeromonadales; family Aeromonadaceae; genus Aeromonas; species Aeromonas sp. sif2433. The sequence goes on along the minus strand of NZ_JAHUXD010000007.1, from coordinate 25,170 downwards.
GAGCATGTCCTCTTCCTTGTAGTCGAGGCCGATGCGCAGCTTGCGCAGGATCAGGTTGTTGTTGATCCGGTTCGGGATCACCTGGGCCGGCGCCCCTTCCCGCACGCCACGGCGCGTGATGATGAAGCCGTCGAGGAACTGGCTAAGGGCCGCATCGGGACAGGCGACAAAGCCCGGGTCCTGCTCTTCCCCTTCCTCGGCGCCTTTCAGCAACCAGCTGTGCAGCTGGGCGTGATCGACGGTCAGGTTGCCCTTGGCAAACATGTCGACCATCTGGTTATTGCTGATGGTGAGGGCGTAGCGCAGACGGCGCAGAATATCGTTGTTCGTCATGTTGACTCCTGTAGAAACGGCGCAACTTTACCATTTACCGGACTCTTCGTCAGAAAAAGCGGGTCAGCCCGCCTCGCTTGGGTGGCGGTGAGCCCCTTGCCACTACCCGATGATGCTGATTTTGCATCAAAAGCTTTCAGGCCAGGTAGCGGGGCGCCTCCTGACGCACCTGCTCCAGCGCATCCTGCAGCTCCAGCAACTCGGGCTCGAGCTCGCCGACCGGCACCCCGTCGCGCAGCTGCTGCTCGAGCTGGGAGAGCAGGCGCTGCAGGCCGGGCACCCCGGAGTAGGCGCAGCCGCCGTTGAGACGGTGCAGCTGTGCCAGCACCTCGGCATCGTCCGCCTGGCCGGACAGCGCCGCCTCCAGCAGCGGCTCCACCTCATCGAAGCTGGCCAGCAACATGGTCAGCATCTCCTGGGCTAGCTCCGTCTTGCCGGCGGCCTGGCGCACAGCCAACGACCAGTCTATCTGCTGATCGCCGTGATTCTGGTGGCGGCGATGGGCGAAGTCGGTGATGAGCTGGGCCAGCATGCCCTCGTCGATGGGCTTGGCCAGATAGTCGTCCATGCCCTGGCGGATCAACCGCTCCCGCTCGCCGGGGATGGCGTGGGCGGTGACCGCGACTATGGGGGTCTCGGTGTTGAGGGAGTGACGGCGGATCGCCTGGGTGGCGCTGATGCCATCCATGATCGGCATCTGGATATCCATAAAGATGATGTCGAACGGCTGGCTCTGGGCCAGGTTGACCGCCTCCTTGCCGTTCTTGCAGACCACCACCTGACTCACCATCTCCTTGAGCATGGCGGCGATGAGCTTGAGGTTGGCGGCATTGTCGTCCACCGCCAATACCTTGACCGCCTGCACCCGGCGGGGGGAGGCGGCGGGCAGCGGGGTGCGCTTGGTCGCCTCGGGGGAGAGCAGGGCATGCAGCAGCTTGCGATGGTTGATGGGCTTGGAGAGGCAGTGCTCGGCGCCGTGGGCCAGCATGGCCTCATAGAGGGCGGGCTCGTGGCTGCTGAGCAGCACTATGGTGTTCTGCTGCCCGCTCAAGCCATCGAGGCGGGTGATCACCTGCTGTGGCGTGTGCAGGGTGCTGCTGCCGATGATCACCATGTCCTGGCTGCTCATCTCTGGCCACTCGGCATCTATGCTCAGCGCCTGCACATCCAGCTGCCATTCGGCCAGCAGGGCGAGCAGGGAGGCGTGGGCGAAGGGATCCGGCTCCAGCAACCAGAGCCGCTTGCCCTGGATGCGATCCAGCGGCAGCCGCTCGCTCTGGGGCAGGGGGGAGATGTCCAGATCCAGGCTGAAGGAGAAGACGGAGCCCTTGCCGAGTTCTGACTCGAACCGGATCTGGCCGCCCATCTGCTGCACCAGCTTCTGGGTGATGACCAGGCCGAGGCCGGTGCCGCCATAACGGCGCGAGATCGAGGAGTCGGCCTGGTTGAAGGCCTGGAACAGCTGACGCTGTTGCTCCTCCGAGATGCCGATGCCGGTATCGCGGATCAGCACGTTGAGCCGCACCTTGTTGCCACTGGCGCTGCCGCTCTGCTGGATGTGCACGTCCACGTTGCCGCGCTCGGTGAACTTGATGGCGTTGCCGGTGAGGTTGGTCAGCACCTGCTGCAGCCGCATGGGATCGCCGGTGAGGTAGTCCGGCACCTCGGCATCCACCTGCAGCGACAGCTCGAGCTGCTTGTCGTGGGCGCTCGGGCCGAGCAGGTGCATGGTCTCGTTGAGGGTGTCGCGCAGGCTGAACGGGATGTGCTCCAGCTGCAGCTTGCCCGCCTCCAGCTTGGAGAAGTCGAGGATGTCGTTGATGATGCCGAGCAGGTTGCGCGCCGACTTCTCTATGGTCTGCATGTAGTCGGTCTGGCTCGGGGTCAGCGCCGTCTTGAGCAGCTGGCGGGTGAAGCCGATGACGCCGTTGAGCGGGGTACGCAGCTCGTGGGACATGTTGGCAAGGAACTCCGACTTGACCCTGGCCGCCTCCTGCGCCCGTTTCTTCGCCATGTCGAGCTCGACGTTCTGGATCTCGATCTGCTCCAGCGTCTCCCGCAGATCCGAGGTGGCCTGATCGATGTTCTGCTGCATCTCCTCATGGTATTCGGAGAGCGCCTTGGCCATGGCGTTGATGCCGTTCTTCAGCATGTCCAGCTCGCCGGTGAGCTGGCCGCTGACCCGGGTGTCGAGTCGCCCCTCCCTGATCCTGTGCACCGCCTGCACCATATCGGTGATGGGCTGGGTCACGCTCTTGACCAGCCGGAAGCCAAATAGGGTGCTGACGGCGAGGCCGATGAGCACCATGACCACCGCGAAGAAGGCGTCGCGATACTGCAGGACTATGGCCCTGTCCGTGGCGAGCTGCATGGAGATGTAGCCGATCACCGGCGGCTCAAGATCGCTCGGCAAGGGGAAGCCGTCCAGGCTGGTCTCGGCCTGGATGGGGGTGCGCAGTATGATGTCGTCACCGTTGAAGGAGACGCTGGTCAGCTCAGGGATGGCGCTGCCATCGGGCAGGCGCAGCTGGCCGAAGTCACGATGGTAGTTGGAGGTGACGAACAGCTGGTTGTCCTGGGTGAAGACGGCGATGGACTTGATGAAGGGCGAGTTCTTGCGGTGAGTCAGCCCGATCAGGCGCTTGAGGGACTCGCGGCTGTGCTGGGTCATGCCGTATTCGCTGGCGATGGCCAGGGGCTCGATGATGTTGATGCCCTGGTCGATCAGGTTGTTTTCCAGCTGGTGATAGCGGTGGAAGGTGAAGTAACCGGCAATCAGGCCGCCGATGATCAGGGTTGGCAATATGGTAAATGCCAGCACTCTGGCTCTGAGGCCGTATCTAGTCATAAGAACAAACCGCCGACGATGAGGGTTGGCAATATAAAAATGTTGCTGCCACCAGGGTTCTGAGGCCGTCTCTGGTCATGAGCACAAACCGCCGACCAGGGTCAGAATGGGCAAGGGGGCCGATGCCGCAGCGAGAGCCCTCAGGCCGTATTTGGTCATACTATTATTCTTGTGGGACAATGGCCTGCAGCAGATTCCACAATCATGACATAGCCACCTATAGGCACCAAGTTTTATGGCCCAGTTTTTCAAGCCCCAAAAGAAATCCACCCAGCCCCAACGTATTGAATTTACGATAGACAGTCTGGATCACCACTGTGTCGGGATCGGCCGTCATCAGGGCAAGGCGATCTTCGTCGAGGGGGCCTTGCCCGGTGAGCGGGTCAAGGCTCGCATCATCGATGACAAGAAGCAGTATGCGCACGCCGCCCTGCAACAGCTGGTGACCCCCGCCGACAATCGCATCGCCCCCTTCTGCGCCCATTATCGCGAGTGTGGCGGCTGCAACGCCCAGCACCTGAGTGAGGCGGATCAGCAGGCGGCCAAGGCGGCCGGACTGGTCAGCCTGTTCGAGCGACTGGGGCAGATCAAGGCGCCGGCCCTCGAACCCGTGCTGACCGGGGAGGCTCGCGCCTATCGCCGGGTCTGCCGTCTGGCCATCAAGTTTGACAAGAATGGCCGCTGTACCCGGGTCGGTTTTCGTCGCCGCCAGTCCAACGATCTGGTCGAGATCACCAGCTGCCCAGTCCTGACCGCCTCGCTGTCGGCGCTCATCAGCCCGCTGCGGGAATGCCTCAATCACCTCAAGAGCCAGCGCGAGCTGGGACATGCGGAACTGATCCAGGCCGAGCAGGGGATACTGCTGCTGTTGCGCCATACCGGTCGTCCCAACGAGGCGGATCGGGCGCTGCTGACCGAGTTTGCCGAGGCCCAGGGGATCGATCTCTATCTGCAGGCGGCCGACGAGCGCATCGAGCCGCTGCGCCAGCAATTCCAGCCCGCTTACTCATTAGATGGCCTGTCTCTTGCATTCGCCCCCGGGGATTTCATTCAGGTCAATGGCCCCATCAACCAGAGCATGGTGGCCCAGGCGCTGGCATGGCTCGGGGCGACCAAGGCGGACAAGGTGCTGGATCTGTTCTGCGGCATCGGCAACTTCACCCTGCCGCTGGCCCGTCAGGCCCGCGAGGTGGTCGGGGTCGAAGGGGATCTGGCCATGGTGACCCGGGCCGAGGAGAACGCCCGTCGCAATGGCATCGACAACGCCCGCTTCTACAAGGCGGACCTGAGCGGTGACATCGTCGGTATGTCCTGGGCGCGGGAAGGTTTCGATCTGGTGCTGCTGGATCCGGCCCGGCCCGGTGCGCTGGAGGTGATGAGCCATGTGGTGGCACTTTCGCCCAAACGCGTGGTCTATGTTTCCTGTAACCCTGTCACCCTGGCGCGGGACAGCCAGGTGCTGGTGAAGGGGGGTTATCGACTGGCCCGCCTGGGGATGCTGGACATGTTCCCCCACACCGGCCACCTGGAGTCCATGGCACTATTTGAGCGGGATTGATTAAGGTAATCCGGCGCTGGGTTCGGGGGGAAGAGATGTTGCGCCATGTCGGCCTTCTGACGCCCATGGCGCTGCTTTAGCAGGCATGGATTAAGGTAATCCGGCTCCTGCGGCTGGGGCATTCTGATGCCTATGGCGCTGTTTGAGCAGGAATGATTGGGGTAATCTAGATCCTCAAAAATTGGCCAGCGGTGTGGAGAACCCTGTCACCTGGAAGGTGGCATGCCTTGAAAAGTCTCTCTCACATCCCCATTTGAGGCAGTCATCAGCAGATGAGGGACTGGAAGCATCGGCTTTCGGCCCCACAATTTAAAGGATTGATACCATGGTTGCGGTGCGCGATATTCATTTGAAAGACAATTTCACCTTGGAGGAGTGGGTCAGTTCACTGACTCTGAGTGAGAATGACAAGAATCAACTGCGAACCGCTTACCAGTATTGTCTGACGCTCGGTGACGAGGCGCTCACCAGCCGCCTGCTGGTGCGCGGGGTCGAGATGGTCGGCATCCTGCTGATGCTCAGCATGGATCTTGCCACCCTCAAGGCCGCCATCATCTATCCCTTCGTCGAGGCAGGGCTCCTCAATCAGGAGCGGATGAGCGAGGACTTCGGCCCCAAGATCGCCAAGCTGGTGGAAGGGGTGCTGGAGATGGAGGCTATCCGCTCCCTGCAGACCCTGCACCGCAGCGAAACCTCGCCGGAGCAGGTCGACAATGTGCGGCGCATGCTGCTCGCCATGGTCGAGGATGTGCGCGCCGTGGTGATCAAGCTGGCGGAGCGGATCGCCTGCCTGCGGGAGGCGAAGAAGGCGGATGAAGAGACCCGGGTGCTGATGGCCCAGGAGATCACCAACATCTATGCGCCGCTCGCCAACCGGCTCGGCATCGGTCAGCTCAAATGGGAGCTGGAAGATCTCGCCTTCCGTTACCTGCACCCGGACACCTACAAGCAGATCGCCAAGCAACTCGACGAGAAGCGTCTCGATCGGGAGCGTTACATCCGCGAGTTCGTGCAGTCCCTGCGCGATGCGCTTGCCGAGGCCGGGGTCGAGGCCGAGGTCTACGGCCGCCCCAAACACATCTACAGCATCTGGCGCAAGATGCAGAAGAAGCACCTCGAATTCAACGAGCTGTTCGACGTGCGTGCGGTGCGGGTGGTGACCAAGCGGCTGCAGGATTGCTACGCGGCGCTCGGCATAGTCCATACCCACTTCCACCACATTCCCCGTGAATTCGACGACTATGTCGCCAACCCCAAGCCGAACGGCTATCAATCCATCCACACAGTGGTGGTGGGGGCGGAAGGCAAGACCATCGAGATCCAGATCCGGACCGAGCAGATGCACCAGGATGCCGAACTCGGCGTCGCCGCCCACTGGCGCTACAAGGAAGGGGCCCAGGCCGCCGCCAAGACCAGCACCTTCGAGGACAAGATCGAGTGGCTGCGCAAGCTGCTCGCCTGGCAGGAGGATCTCTCCGAGAGCGGCTCCCTGCTGGACGATCTGCGCAGCCAGGTGTTCGAGGACAGGGTCTATGTGTTCACCCCCAAGGGCGATGTCATCGACCTGCCGGCGGGGGCCACCCCGCTCGATTTCGCCTATCACGTGCACAGCATGATCGGCCACCGCTGCATCGGCACCAAGGTGGATGGCCGCATAGTGCCCTTCACCTATACGCTGCAGACCGGTGATCAGGTGGAGGTGATCACCCAGAAGGAGCCGAACCCGAGCCGCGACTGGATGAACCCGAACGCCGGCTTCCTGCGCTCCAGCCGGGCGCGGGCCAAGGTAGCCACCTGGTTCAGGAAGCTGGATAGGGACAAGAACATCGCCGCCGGCAAGGAGCTGCTGGAGAAGGAGCTGGACAGGCACAACCTGACCCTCTCCAAGGTGGACAAGGTGGTGCTTGAGCGCTTTCATGCCGAGGAGCTCGACGATCTGCTGGCCGGCATCGGCAGCGGTGACATCCGCATCAACCAGCTGCTCAACTACCTGGACACCCGCTACAACAAGCCGACCGCCGAGGAAGAGGATCGCCGCCTGCTGGAGAAGCTGGAGCAGAAGGCCAATCTGCCGTTCCGGCCCAAGCCCAAGGATCACATAGTGGTGGAAGGGGTCGGCAACCTGATGACTCACATCGCCCGCTGCTGCCAGCCGATTCCGGGGGATGGCATCCAGGGCTTCATCACCATGGGGCGCGGCGTCTCCATCCACCGGGAGGACTGCGAGCAGCTCAAGGAGCTGTCTCGCCGCAACCCGGAGCGGCTGATCGAGGCGGTCTGGGGGGAGAACTACTCCGGTGGTTATGGTCTCACCATCCGCATCCTCTCCAACGACAGATCCGGCCTGCTGCGGGACATCACCACTGTGCTCGCCAACGAGAAGATCAACGTGATGGGGGTGCGCTCGCGCTCCAACGTGCGCGAGCAGACCGCGGAGATCGACATGGAGCTGGAGATCTACAACATCAACGCCTTCAACCGGGCCCTGGCCAAGCTCAGCCAGCTCAACGACGTGATCAGCGCCAAGCGCCTCTGATAATGACCGGCCCCCGTGGCCGGTCCTGTTTTAACCCCTTTGCACGAATTGAAGCGACCCTCTCATGTCCCAACGTTACGACCTGCCCCAACTGCTCGAGATCATGGCTCAACTGCGTAATCCGCAAGGGGGTTGCCCTTGGGATCTCAAGCAGGATTTCCAGACCATAGTGCCCCACACCCTGGAGGAGGCCTACGAGGTGGCCGATGCCATCGAAACCCGGGATTGGGAAGGATTGAAGGGCGAACTCGGCGATCTGCTGTTCCAGGTGGTGTTCTACGCCCAGCTGGGCAAGGAACAGGGGCTGTTCGATTTCGCCGATATCGTCGCTACGGTGAGTGAGAAGCTGATCCGCCGCCATCCCCATGTGTTCTCCGATGCGGAGCTGGGTGACGAGCAGGCGGTCAAGTTGAATTGGGAGGCGGAGAAGGCCAAGGAGCGCGCCGCGCTCGACAAGGAGAGCGTGCTGGACGACATCCCGCTCGCACTGCCGGCCCTGACCCGCGCCGCCAAGATCCAGAAGCGCTGCGCCACCGTCGGTTTCGACTGGAAGACGCTCGGCCCCGTGGTGGACAAGATCCACGAGGAGATCGAGGAGGTGATGGAGGAGGCGCTGATGGTCGACGTTGACGACGAGAGGGTCAGCGATGAGCTCGGCGATCTGCTGTTTGCCACCGTCAACCTGGTACGCCATCTGGGCAAGGATCCGGAGCAGGTGCTGCGGGCCGCCAACACCAAGTTCGAACGTCGTTTTCGTCAGGTTGAACAGTTTATTGCCGCGGAAGGGCTGAAAATGACCGATTGTTCCCTGGAGAAGCTGGATGCAGCCTGGGACAAGGCCAAGGAAACCGAACAAAGTTGATTTGGCGCAAGACGGGGAGGCGGGGAGCCTGATAGATTTTTGTTCATTGTTTGGGAGAGGGGGTTTTGGTATACTGTTTCCCCGTCCTGCTTCATCCCCGAAGCACCCCTTAAAATTCCCTAAACTTCTTTCAGGTTCAGCATGACGACAAAATATATTTTTGTAACTGGTGGCGTTGTTTCATCCCTCGGCAAAGGCATTGCCGCAGCTTCTCTGGCAGCCATTCTGGAAGCCCGTGGTCTGGATGTGACCATCATGAAACTGGACCCCTATATCAACGTGGATCCGGGCACCATGAGCCCGACCCAGCACGGTGAAGTGTTCGTAACCGAGGACGGGGCCGAGACCGATCTGGATCTGGGCCATTACGAGCGTTTCATCCGCACCAAGATGACCCGTCGCAACAACTTCACCACAGGTCGCATCTACGCCGACGTGCTGCGCAAAGAGCGTCGTGGTGACTATCTGGGCGCCACCATCCAGGTCATCCCGCACATCACCAACGCCATCAAGGAGCGGGTGATTGCCGGTGCCGAAGGCCATCAGGTGGCCATCGTCGAAGTGGGCGGTACAGTGGGCGATATCGAGTCCCTGCCGTTCCTCGAAGCCATTCGTCAGCTGGCCGCCGAAGTGAGCCGCGACAATGCCATGTTCATGCACCTGACCCTGGTTCCCTACCTGGCCGCCGCCGGCGAGGTGAAGACCAAGCCGACCCAGCACTCGGTCAAAGAGCTGCTCTCCATCGGGATCCAGCCGGACGTGCTGATCTGCCGCTCCGATCGCGCCATTCCGGCCAACGAGCGTGCCAAGATTGCCCTGTTCTGCAACGTGCCAGAGCGCGCCGTCATCTCCATGAAAGACGTCGACTCCATCTACAAGATCCCGGCGCTGCTGAAATCCCAGAATCTGGATGACTACTTCATCGCCCGTTTCGGCCTGAAGTGCAACGAAGCCGACTTGTCCGAGTGGGAACAGGTTGTCTACGAAGAGGCCAACCCGACCGCGGAAGTGACCATCGGCATGGTCGGTAAGTATGTTTCCCTGCCGGATGCCTACAAGTCCGTCAACGAGGCGCTCAAGCACGGTGGCCTGAAGACCCGTCTGTCGGTCAACATCAAGTTCATCGATTCCCAGGACATCGAGACCCGTGGCTCCGAGCTGCTGGAAGGTCTGGATGCGATCCTGGTGCCGGGTGGCTTCGGCGAGCGTGGCGTGGAAGGCAAGATCCTGGCCGCCCAGTATGCCCGTGAGAACAAGATCCCCTACCTGGGTATCTGCCTGGGGATGCAGGTTGCCATGATCGAGTTCGCTCGCAACGTGGCCGGCATGACAGGGGCTCACTCCTCCGAATTCAAGAAAGATTGCGCCTACCCGGTCGTTGGCCTCATCACCGAATGGGTGGATGAAGAAGGCAACGTCGAGACCCGTACCGAGAAATCCGATCTGGGTGGCACCATGCGTCTGGGCTCCCAGCTCTGCCACCTGGTAGAAGGCTCCAAGGTGCGCCAGATGTACGGCAGCCCGACCATTTATGAGCGCCACCGTCACCGTTATGAGGTGAACAACAAGCTGCTGCCGCAGATCGAAGCGGCCGGCTTGAAGGTGACCGGTCTCTCCGCCGACAAGAAATTGGTGGAAATTATCGAGATTCCGGATCACCCTTGGTTTGTAGCGGCGCAGTTCCACCCGGAGTTCACCTCGACTCCCCGTGATGGACACGCCCTGTTTGCCGGTTTCGTGAAGGCCGCCGGCGAGTATCAGAAGCGTAATCTGAAGTAATTGAAAATAAATGCGGTTGAGGCTCTGTGCCACAGCCGCTTTTTTTGGCATATTTTTGTTGTTTTTTTACGAAACCTGAGGAAATACACATGTCCAAGATCGTTAAAGTGATCGGTCGTGAAATCATCGACTCCCGTGGTAACCCGACCGTTGAGGCCGAAGTTCATCTGGAAGGTGGTTTTGTTGGTATGGCAGCCGCTCCGTCTGGCGCGTCCACCGGTTCCCGCGAAGCGCTGGAACTGCGTGACGGCGACAAGAGCCGTTTCCTGGGTAAAGGCGTGCTGAAAGCCATCGAAGCCGTTAACGGCCCGATCGCTCAGGCTCTGCTGGGTAAAGATGCCAAGGACCAGGCCGCTATTGACCAGATCATGATCGACCTCGACGGTACCGAGAACAAATCCAAGTTCGGCGCCAACGCCATCCTGGCTGTTTCCCTGGCCAACGCCAAAGCTGCTGCTGCCGCCAAGGGCCTGCCGCTGTACGCTCACATCGCCGAGCTGAACGGTACCCCGGGTGTTTACTCCATGCCGCTGCCGATGATGAACATCATCAACGGTGGTGAGCATGCCGACAACAACGTCGACATCCAGGAGTTCATGATCCAGCCGGTTGGCGCCAAGACCCTGAAAGAAGCCATCCGCATGGGTGCCGAGGTCTTCCACAACCTGGCCAAGGTACTGAAGTCCAAGGGCTACGCCACCGCAGTGGGTGACGAAGGTGGTTTCGCACCTAACCTGAAGTCCAACGCCGAAGCGCTGGAAGTGATCTCCGAAGCCGTTGCTGCTGCCGGTTACAAGCTGGGTACCGATATCACCCTGGCCATGGACTGCGCCGCTTCCGAGTTCTACGACGCCGAGAAGAAAGAGTACAACCTGAAGGGCGAAGGTCGTATCTTCACCTCCAACGAGTTCTCCGACTACCTGGCCGACCTGACCACCAAGTTCCCGATCGTCTCCATCGAAGATGGCCTGGACGAATCCGACTGGGACGGCTTCGCCTACCAGACCAAGGAACTGGGTAGCAAGATCCAGATCGTGGGTGACGACCTGTTCGTAACCAACACCAAGATCCTGAAGCGCGGCATCGACAACGGCATCGCCAACTCCATCCTGATCAAGTTCAACCAGATCGGTTCCCTGACCGAGACTCTGGCTGCCATCAAGATGGCCAAAGACGCTGGCTACACCGCCGTCATCTCCCACCGCTCCGGTGAGACCGAAGACGCGACCATCGCCGACCTGGCCGTGGGTACCGCTGCTGGCCAGATCAAGACCGGTTCCATGAGCCGTTCTGACCGTGTTGCCAAGTACAACCAGCTGATCCGTATCGAAGAAGCCCTGGGTGCCAAGGCTCCGTTCCGCGGTCTGAAAGAAGTGAAAGGCCAGTAATTACTGCCTGCACTTTTTAAGCTGTTGAAAAACCCCGCCACTCTGGCGGGGTTTTTTTATGTCCACAGACTGGTTTGCCCACAGTCCGAGCAGATGTCGGGTGAGATGTTTTCGGTGGCGCCCATGGTCTTTTCGCCTTTTTTGGTCGGCCCTGCCCGTCTGGCTCACCGGCTTCCTTTTGTCTTGCCTGCGAATATGGGAAACTAGGCCGCTTGAAGGAGACTCAGTGCATGCGGCTACTCACTCTTATCCTGCTCTTCCTGTTGGGAGGGCTGCAATATGACTTCTGGCTGGGGAAGAATGGCCTCTCCGACTATCGGGAACTCTCCGATGCCATTCACCGGCAGCAGCAGGACAATCTGGTTCTCAAGGACCGCAACAACCTGATTTATCGTGAGATTGATGATCTGACCTCGGGCCTTGAGGCCATCGAGGAGCTGTCGCGCAACGATCTCGGCTACATCAAGCAGGGTGAGACCTTCTACCGGATCATTCCCAAGGATAATGGCCAGGAGACTGAGCCGGACGGTGCGCCCTACGATGACTGATCGCCAGATCGGGCTGACCGCCATCGTTCCCGCCGCCGGGATTGGCAGCCGGATGGGGGCCGATTGCCCGAAACAGTATCTGCAACTGGCCGGCCAGACCATTCTGGAGCACAGCCTCGCCCGGCTGCTGTCCCATCCTGCCATCGCTCAGGTGATAGTGGCGCTAGCCCCCCATGACGGCTGGTTCGATGCCCTGCCGGTGGCGGCCGATCCTCGTATCCTGCGGGTCGAGGGGGGGAGCGAGCGCGCTTACTCGGTCCTGAATGCCCTGCATGTGGCGAGCGGGGACTGGGTGCTGGTGCACGATGCGGCCCGTCCCTGCCTCTGCCACGGCGATCTCGACAAGCTGATCGCGGCGGCCCTGACGTGCGATGGCGCCATCCTCGGCAGCCGGGTGCGCGACACCATGAAGCGGACCGACGAACAGGGCAACATAGTGGCAACCGTCGAGCGCGAGCAGCTCTGGCATGCCCTGACCCCGCAGATGTTCCCCACTGCTCCCCTGAGGCGGGCGCTGGAGGAGGGGCTGGCACTGGGCGCCACCATCACCGATGAGGCCTCCGCCATGGAGCGCGCCGGTTATCCGGTGCGCATGGTGGAGGGGCGCGCCGACAATATCAAGGTGACCCGGCCGGAGGATCTCTCCCTGGCGGGGCTCTTTTTAGATCAACAGAATGGGCGCCAGCAGGCGCAACCCGATTCATCGTTCAAGGAGCCATCATGATCCGCATTGGACATGGTTTTGATGTACACCGATTTGGCGGGGTCGGCCCCTGCATGCTGGGCGGGGTGGCGGTGCCGTACGAACAGGGGCTGCTGGCCCACTCCGACGGTGATGTGGTGCTACACGCGGTGAGCGATGCGCTGCTGGGGGCGATCGGTGCCGGTGATATCGGCCGCCACTTCCCCGATACCGCCGCCGAGTTCAAGGGGATCGACAGCCGCATTCTGCTGCGGGACGTATTTGCCAGGGTGCAGCAGGCGGGTTATGCCATCGGCAATCTGGACGTGACCATCATCGCTCAGGCCCCCAAGATGGCCCCCCATATCGAGGCCATGTGCGCCGTGCTGGCGGCGGATTTGAAATGTGATTTGAACCGGGTGAATGTCAAGGCGACCACCACAGAGCAGCTTGGATTCACGGGGCGCAAGGAAGGGATCGCCACCGAAGCCGTCGTCTTACTGGTGAAACAATGATGTTGGAACAGCTTAGCTATTTGCATGGGGCACCGACTGCCCGCGGTATCCTCAAGGCCGAGGCCGGCGACTTCGTGGTCAATGAGGATCTCGGTTTCGAGCCCTGCGGGGAAGGGGAGCACATCTTCGTGCGGGTGCGCAAGACCGGCGAGAACACCGCCTGGGTGGCGGGCCTGCTGGCCGATGCGGCCGGGGTCAATCGCAACGCGGTGACCTGGGCCGGCCTCAAGGATCGCCACGCGGTGACCGAACAGTGGTTTGGCATTCACCTGCCAGGCAAGGCCGAGCCGGATCTGTCGGTCATCCAGAGCGACAGCATCCAGATCCTGCAGGCCAAGCGTCACAACCGCAAGCTGCGGGTCGGCTACCTCAAGGGCAACCACTTCCGCCTGCGCCTGACCGGGCTGGAGCAGAGCGAGGGGCTGGAGCCCCGTCTGCAGGCCATCGCCAGCCAGGGGGTGCCGAACTACTACGGCGAGCAGCGCTTCGGCCGTGGCGGCAACAACCTGGAGGCGGCCAAGGCGATGTTCGCCGGCAAGCGGATCAATGATCGCAACAAGCGTTCCCTCTATCTCTCCGCCGCCCGCAGCATGCTGTTCAACGCCATCGTCAGTGCCCGTATCGAGCAGGGGCTGGCCCATCAGCTGCTGGCCGGCGACTGCGTGATGCTCAAGGGCAGTCACTCCATCTTCAGTGAAGAGACGCTGACCCCCGAGCTGGAGGCGCGGTTGGCCTCCGGCGACGTGCAGCTGACCGCCCCCCAGTGGGGCCGTGGTCGACTGGCCAGTCAGGGGGCCGCCGCCGAGTTTGAACAAGGGGTGCTGGCGGCTTATGGCGACTGGTGCGCCGGGTTGGAGAAGGCCGGGCTGGATCAGGACAGACGTCCGCTGCTGCTGCTGCCGGAGGGGATGAGCTGGACGCTGGACGCCGAGGCCTTGACCCTGTCGTTCTTCCTGCCGGCCGGGGCCTTTGCCACCAGCGTGGTGCGCGAGTTAATGCAGGCCGAAGAGGCCGATCACGGTTTCAGGAACCCAACCGATGCGAATTCTGGTCAGTAATGACGATGGTGTACACGCCGAGGGTATTCGTGCCCTCAGCACTGCGCTGACTGCCTGTGGCGAGGTCATAGTGGTGGCGCCGGATCGCAACCGCAGCGGCGCGAGTCATTCCCTGACGCTGGAGGTACCGCTGCGGGTCACCCGCCTCAGCGAATCCGGCTTTAATGGGATCGAAAGCTATGCGGTCAAGGGCACGCCGACGGACTGCGTGCACCTGGCGGTCAACGAGCTGGTGCGGCCCGAGCCGGACATGGTGGTGGCCGGGATTAACCACGGCGCCAACCTGGGGGATGATGTCATCTACTCCGGTACTGTGGCGGCGGCGACCGAAGGGCGCCACCTCGGTTTTCCTTCCCTGGCCATCTCGCTGGTGGGCAGGACCCACTTCGCCACGGCGGCCCACTATGCCGCCCTGCTGGTGCGGGGCCTGATGCTGCACTCGCTGCCCGCCGATCAGATCCTCAACGTGAATGTGCCGGATCTGCCGCTCAGTCAGATCAAGGGGATCAAGGTGACTCGTCTTGGCAATCGCCATCGCGCCGAGTCGGTAATCCGCACCGAGGATCCTCGTGGTCAACCCATCTACTGGATCGGCCCCCCCGGCAGCCAGCAGGATGCGGGGGAGGGTACGGATTTCGCGGCCATCGAGCAGGGTTACGTCTCCATCACCCCATTGACCATCGACATGACTGCCTACAGCAGTCTGGCGGGTCTGGGAGCCTGGCTAGATCTGCAGGGATGAAGGTGTGATCGTACAACGCCTTTTGAATCAGCTGATTGCCCAGGATATTCGCGATTTCCGCGTGCTCGCGGCGATTGCGAAAGTGCCACGCCAGCTGTTTGTGGACGAGGCCATGGCGCACAAGGCCTGGGACAATACGGCCCTGCCCATCGGCCAGGGTCAGACCATCTCGCAACCCTACATGGTGGCGCGGATGACCGAGCTGCTGATCCAGAACAATCCGGCTCATGTGCTGGAGATCGGCACTGGCTCCGGTTATCAGACCGCGGTGCTGGCTCATCTGGTGGAACATGTCTACACGGTGGAGCGGATCAAGTCGCTGCAGTTCCTGGCCCGGCGCCGGTTGCGTCAGCTCGATCTGCACAATGTCTCGGCCAAGCACGGCAACGGCTGGTTGGGCTGGCCCAACAAGGGGCCGTTCGATGCCATTCTGGTGACGGCGGCGGCCAGCGAGGTGCCCAAGGCCCTGACCGATCAGCTCGCCGAGGGTGGCCGGCTGGTGCTGCCGGTGGGCGACAGCCAACAGACGCTGCAGCTTATCGAACGCTCTGGCTCCCAGCTGACCAGCCGGATCCTGGAGCCGGTGCGTTTTGTTCCCCTCATTGACGGAGATGTTGAGTGAAGTTGTTTTCCCGCCTCTATGTGCTGGTGATGCAGTGGGCGCGCCACAAGTACGCGCCTTATTATCTGGCGATCACCGCCTTTATCGAATCCGTATTCTGGCCCATCCCGGTGGACGTGATGCTGGCGCCCATGGCGCTGGCCAAACCCCACCGGGCATGGCACTACGCCGGCCTGGCCACCCTGTTCTCGGTGCTGGGGGCGGTGTTTGGCTACCTGCTGGGCTACGCCCTGTGGGAGCCGGTGGTGCAGCCGCTGGTGGTCTCTGTCGGCTATGAGGACAAGATCGCCCTGGCTGAGCAGTGGTTCGAACAATGGGGTATCTGGGTGATTTTCATTGCCAGTTTCACGCCGATCCCCTACAAGGTGTTTACCGTCACGGCGGGCTTGCTCCATATGGCGCTACTGCCTTTTATCGTGACCTCCATCATTGGGCGTGGCATGCGCTTCTTCCTGGTGGCGGGCCTGATGCGCTGGGGCGGTGAGAAGATGGAGCGCAAGCTGATGCACTATGTGGATGTGCTGGGTTGGCTCTGTATTGGTTTGGCCATTGCGGCCTATTTCTGGTTTAGTCGTTAAGGATCCACTATGCGTTCGCGTGTTTGGCAAGGAAGTAGTGTCGTCGTGTTGTCATGGCTACTGCTTGCCTGCTCTTCCAGCAAGACTGCTGCCCCGGTACAGAGTCTCGGCAATGACCCCATTGCCTCGACCATCCCGACTCGTCAAAACATGGCCAATCCGGGCATGCAGGGCGGCGGTTACACAGTGGTCAAGGGGGATACCCTCTACTCCATCGCCTTCCGTTCGGGCATGGATGTCGCGTCCTTGGTCAGCCTCAACGGGATCAGCCCCCCCTACAACATCTACCCGGGCCAGCAGCTCAGGCTGGATGGCTCCTCTGCCGCGGTGGCCAGCACCGGCAGCGCCGTCAGTGGCGCTGGTACCTATGAGGTGCGCCGCGGCGACACCCTGAGCAGCATTGGGCGTCAGTTCAACGTGTCGAACCAGACCCTGGCGCAGCGCAACAACCTGCAGGCGCCCTATGCCCTGAATGTGGGGCAGGTGCTCAAGGTCGGGTCGAGCGCGACCGGAGGCAGCCAGATGGTGGTGGCGACGGCGGTAGTGGCCAGTTCGGGTCCCAAGCCTATGGCGACCGCCCCGGCAGGTACGACCACTCCGTTCATCGCACAGAAAACGATTGCTCCATCATCTTCAACAGCATACGCTCAGGTCAAAGAACAAAAAACAAGCAGCTCCCAGTCGAAGCTCTCATGGCACTGGCCGACTCAAGGCCGGGTCGTCGAAGGTTTCTCTGTCGCGGAGCAGGGCAACAAGGGCATCGATATCTCGGGTCAGAAGGGGCAACCCATCTACGCCGCGAGCGGTGGCAAGGTTGTCTATGCGGGCAGCGCGCTGCGGGGCTATGGCAAGCTGATTATTCTCAAGCACGATGATGACTACCTCTCCGCTTATGCCCACAACGATGAGTTGCGGGTGAAGGAGGGTGACTCCGTCAAAGGGGGCACGGTCATCGCCAATATGGGTAGCACGGACGCACCGGATGTGCGCTTGCACTTCGAGATCCGGTACAGAGGCAAGTCGATTAACCCGATGAGCTATTTGCCAAAGCGTTAACCCAGAGAGCTAGGTCTTACTCTGGTTCAGGTCAGGGAGACATATCATGAGCCAAGAACAACTGGTAATGCAGGATGCAGAATTAGAGTTCGACGAAGAGCTGGAAACCCATGAGGAAGAAGAGGTTCAGGAAGTTGCCGCCGAGGTTGAGGAGACTATCTCCGACGAATTGATGGTGCCGGAACTGAACAAGGTCATGGATGCCACCCAGCTCTACCTGGGGGAGATTGGGTTCTCCCCCTTGCTCACGGCTGAAGAGGAAGTCTACTACGCCCGTCGTGCCTTGCGCGGTGACAAAGCCGCCCGCAAACGCATGATCGAGTCCAACTTGCGGCTGGTGGTCAAGATCGCCAGACGCTACAACAACCGCGGCCTGGTGCTGCTGGATCTCATCGAAGAGGGCAACCTCGGTCTCATCCGCGCGGTCGAAAAGTTCGATCCCGAGCGCGGCTTCCGTTTCTCCACCTATGCCACCTGGTGGATCCGCCAGACCATAGAGCGGGCCATCATGAACCAGACCCGGACTATCCGGCTGCCGATCCATGTGGTCAAGGAGCTGAATGTCTACCTGCGTACCGCCCGCGAGCTCTCGCACCGTCTCGACCATGAACCCACCGCCGAGGACATTGCCCATGCGCTGGATCGCTCGGTCGATGATGTGAATCGCATGCTCAAGCTCAACGAGAAGATCACCTCGGTGGATACCCCCATCGGTGGCGATCGCGACAAGGCCCTGCTCGATGTCCTGTCCGATGAGCGCGGTATGGGGCCCGAACTGGAATCCCAGGAGGACGATATGCGCAGCAGCATAGTCCACTGGCTGGAGGAGCTGAACCCCAAGCAACGGGAGGTGCTGGCCCGTCGTTTCGGCCTGCTCGGTTATGAGCCGGCCACCCTGGAAGACGTGGGTGCCGAGATCGGGCTGACCCGGGAGCGGGTACGCCAGATCCAGGTGGAAGGCTTGCGTCGTTTGCGGGAGATCCTGCTGGGGCAGGGTCTCTCCATCGAGGCCCTGTTTAGAACCAATTAGTCCGTACCAACTGATGGCCGTGATACAGCCGACAGAGACAACAAAGGGGCCATTGGCCCCTTTTCATTGCGACAGGATCCTCTGGATCAAACCGGATCCAAGGTGTCCAGCGGCCAGCGTGGCACCGCCTTGATCGCCAGCGGTTCAAACACGCCGGCCTTGAGGCGCTGCATGCCAGCGTAGGCAATCATGGCGCCGTTGTCGGTGCAATACTCGGTACGCGGGTAGAACACCTCGCCCTTGAGGCTCTCCATCAGCTCGGCCAGCTGGGTGCGCAGGTGACGGTTGGCGCTGACCCCGCCAGCCACGACGAGCCGCTTGAGGCCGGTCTCCTTCAAGGCGCGACGACACTTGATGGCCAGGGTATCGACCACGGCATCTTCGAAGGCGCGGGCGATGTCGGCACGGGTCTGTTCATCGTCGGCATTGGCGGCTATGGTGTTGGCGGCAAAGGTCTTGAGGCCGGAGAAGCTCATGTCGAGGCCGGGCCGATCGGTCATGGGACGCGGGAAGATGAAACGTCCCGTGGTACCCTGCTCGGCCAGCCTGGAGAGCAGGGGACCACCTGGATAATCCAGTCCCATCAGCTTGGCGGTCTTGTCGAACGCCTCACCAGCGGCATCATCGATGGATTCGCCCAGCAGTTGATAGCGGCCTATGCCATCGACTCGTACCAGCATGGAGTGACCGCCGGAGACCAGCAGCGCCACGAAGGGGAAGTCGGGGGCCCGCTCCTCCAGCATGGGTGCCAGCAGGTGACCCTCCATGTGGTGCACGGCGATGGCCGGTTTGCCCCAGGCCATCGCCAGCGAGCGGCCTATGGTGGCGCCGACCAGGATGGCGCCAACCAGGCCCGGACCCGCGGTGTAGGCGATGCCGTCGATGTCGTCTTTACCCAGTCCCGCCTCTTGCAACGCGGCCTGGATCAAGGGGATCGTCTTGCGGACATGATCCCGGCTGGCGAGCTCGGGGACGACGCCACCGTAGTCCGCATGCAGCTTGACCTGACTGTATAATTGATGGGAAAGGATCCCTTTTTGATCGTCGAAGATCGCGATCCCGGTTTCATCACAGGATGTCTCTATGCCCAATACACGCATTGCTAAAAAATTTCACTGCTAAAATGAGACGGCTATGGTAACCTTCGCGGGTTTTTTAAACCAGAGCGATCTCTGCGGGTTTACTTTCATTCCCTGTCCAGAGTATAATTTCGCACCATTTTAAGACATGCTGATCGACTGATGGTCAGCTAACAATATATCACTGAGGTGAAAGGCACATGCCAGTAATCAAAGTCCGTGAAAATGAGCCGTTTGACGTTGCTCTGCGTCGCTTCAAGCGTTCTTGCGAAAAGGCCGGTATCCTGTCTGAAGTTCGTAGCCGTGAGTTCTACGAGAAGCCGACTACCATCCGTAAGCGCGCCAAAGCGTCTGCCGTTAAGCGTCACGCCAAGAAGCTGTCCCGCGAAAACGCACGTCGTATCCGCCTGTACTAATCGGGAGATCATGCCGTGTCTCTGAAGGATCAACTCAAGGATCAACAAAAACTCGCCATGCTTGCCAGAGATAAGGCTCGCCTGGGGACGATCCGTTTGTTGATGGCAGAAATCAAGCAGCGTGAAGTTGATACCCGTATCGAGCTCAATGATGAGGATATCCTCGCTGTCGTGACCAAGATGGTCAAACAGCGCCGCGATTCCATCAGCCAATTTGAAGCTGCCGGTCGTCAGGATCTTGCCGACAAAGAGTCCGCAGAGATCTTGGTGTTGCAGGAATTTCTGCCGCAACAGCTGACCGCGGACGAAATTGCCGCACTGATCGAGCAAGCCATCACTGAAAGTGGTGCTGCCGTCATGGCTGATATGGGCAAGGTCATGGCTGTCTTGAAGCCGAAGATTCAGGGGCGTGCCGATGTCGGCGCCGTCAGTGCTCAGGTGAAAACCCGCTTGGCGTAACAGGCATTTCTCTTGTTAGTCGAAAGAAGCCGTGCTTCCCTGTGAATGCGCGGCTTTTTTATTTTTCCGAGTAATGAAACAGGACGGTTATGGCAGGCAGGATCCCACAATCCTTTATCGATGATCTGCTCGTACGCACCGATATCGTCGAGTTGATCGACTCGCGAGTGCGGCTGAAGAAGGCCGGGAAGAACTATCAGGCTTGCTGTCCTTTTCATAACGAAAAAAGCCCCTCTTTCACCGTCAGCCAGGAGAAGCAGTTCTACCACTGTTTCGGCTGTGGCGCCCACGGCAACGCCATCGGCTTCGTTATGGAGTACGACGGACTCGAATTCCCCGACGCCATCGAAGAGCTCGCCAGCATGCAGGGTATGCAGGTGCCTCGTGAGCAGAGCCTGGGGGGCTCGGCCAGTTCCCAACCCGCCGTCAGCAAGGATCTCTATGAGCTGATGAGCCAGATTGCCCGCTTCTACGAGAGCAATCTCAAGGGGGCTCCTCAGGCGGTGGAATACCTGAAGGGACGCGGTCTGACCGGGGAAGTGGTCAAGCGCTTCAACATAGGCTATGCCCCGGGCGACTGGGATCAGGTCCGGCGGCGCTTTGGCTCCAGCCGGGATCACGAACAGCTGCTCATCTCCGGCGGCATGCTGATCCCCCGCGACAGCGGCCCCGGCAGCTATGATCGCTTCCGCGATCGCATCATGTTCCCGATCCGTGACAAGCGGGGCCGGGTCATCGGCTTCGGTGGCAGGGTGTTGGGGGATGGCACTCCCAAGTACCTCAACTCGCCGGAGACCCCCATCTTCCACAAGGGGCGGGAACTGTTCGGCCTCTACGAGGTGAAGCAGGCACACAAGGATCCTCGCCGGATCCTGGTGGTAGAAGGCTATATGGACGTGGTGGCGCTCGGTCAGTACGACATCGACTATGCGGTGGCCGCGCTGGGCACCGCCACTACCAGCGACCATATCCACACCCTGTTTCGTACCACGGCCGAGGTGGTTTGTTGCTACGACGGTGACAACGCCGGTCGTGAGGCGGCCTGGCGGGCACTGGATAATGCCCTCTCCCATCTGCAGGACGGGCGCGAACTCAAGTTCGTGTTCCTGCCGGATGGAGAGGATCCGGACTCGCTGGTGCGCCAGATCGGTAAGGAGGGTTTCGAGGCCCTGCTGGACGAGGCTCAGCCCTTCGCCGATTTCATGTTCGAGCGTCTTGGACGGGATGCGGCCCTCTCCGGTGAGGCGGGCAAGTTCGAGGTGGCCAACAAGGCGGCCGAGCTGATCCGCCGGGTGCCGGAGGGCTTCACCCGCGAGGGGCTGATCACCCGGCTCTCCAGCATGATGCGCTGGGGTGAGAACAAGCAGCGGATCGCCGAGCTGTTTGCCCGCAATAGCCAGCCCAAGGGGGAGGTCAACAAACCCAAGGCCGCCAAGTTGACGCCGCTGCGCCGTGCACTGGCGCTGATGATCCAGTACCCGTCGATAACGGCCGAGTTGCCGCCCATGCCGGAGCTGGCCGGGCTGCGGGTGCAGGGCATCAAGTTCCTGTTGCAACTGCATCAGCAGATCCTTTCCCAGCCAGCTGTCACCACCGGCATCTTGCTGGAGCACTGGCGTGGCACCAAGGAGGGAGAGATCCTGGCCCAGCTGGCGATGCACGACCTGTTTGAAGAGATAAAGCTCGATCAGGAGCCGGATATCCTGGGTGAACTGCAGGATACCTTCGTCGGTTTCATCAACCAGTTTCTGAAGCAACGGATCGAAGAGTTGCAGGCCAAGGTGGCGCAGGAAGGGCTAAGCTCTGAGGAGACGCAGGAGCTGATGATGCTGATCAGAGAGGTGCAGATTGAGAAAAGAAATGAGAGTGGGGCTTGATATTTGAGTGTTTAGTCTCAATATAAATACCGTTGCCCGAATCGACGGGATTAAAAGCAAATATTGTATAACCGCCTGGCCCCGACAATACTGCGGGCAGGGGTTTCTCATGACCGACGCCGCAACCAGACATAGCATGTCTGGCGGTTTTCTATTAGAATTGGCTATTTGCGCAGCAGCGCACTGTACGCGCAACCTAGCAACACCAACCGGATGAGTTCTATGGAGCAAACCCCGCAGTCTCAGCTTAAACTCCTCGTTGCCAAAGGTAAAGAACAGGGCTACCTGACCTATGCCGAGGTGAACGATCACCTCCCGCAAGACATTGTCGACTCTGACCAGATCGAAGACATCATCCAGATGATCAACGATATGGGTATCCAGGTGGTGGAAAATGCCCCGGACGCCGATGACCTGATCATGGCCGAAGGTGGTACCGCCGATGAGGACGCTGCCGAAGCAGCGGCCCAGGCTCTGGCATCTGTTGAATCTGAGATTGGTCGCACGACCGATCCCGTCCGCATGTACATGCGGGAAATGGGTACCGTCGAACTGCTGACCCGCGAAGGCGAAATCGACATCGCCAAGCGGATCGAAGACGGTATCAACCAGGTACAAAGCTCCGTTGCCGAGTACCCTGAAGCCATCACTTACCTGCTCGAACAGTACGACAAGTACGAAGCCGAGCAGTTGCGTCTGTCCGATATCATCTCCGGTTTTATCGATCCCAACGAGGCCGATGATGTGGCGCCGACCGCCACTCATATCGGCTCCGAGCTCAGCGAAGACGATCTGGCTGACGAAGACGAAGACGAAGACGAAGACGAAGATGAAGACGGTGACAACTCCGACGACGAGGGGGACGGTGGTCCGGATCCTGAAGTCGCCCGTGAGAAGTTCGGTGAACTGCGTGCCCAGTACGAAGTCACCCGTCTCTCCATTCAAAAGAATGGTCGTGCCCACGACGATACCCAGGCTGCCATCGCCCAGCTGGCCGATGTGTTCCGTCAATTCCGCCTGATGCCCAAGCAGTTCGATCGCCTGGTCAACAACATGCGCGAGATGATGGAGCGGGTGCGGGTGCAGGAACGCATCATCATGAAACTCTGCGTTGAGCAGGCCAAGATGCCGAAGAAAACCTTCGTCGCGGCCTTCACCAACAATGAGTGCGAGACCGCCTGGTTTGAATATCAGAAGCAGGCAGGCAAAGCCTGGTCGCCGCGTCTGGTCGAGATGGACGAAGATGTGCTGCGCGCCATCGGCAAGCTGCAGCAGATCGAAGAGGAGACCGGCCTCTCCATCGCCCAGATCAAGGATATCAACCGTCGCATGAGCATCGGCGAGGCCAAGGCCCGTCGTGCGAAGAAAGAGATGGTCGAGGCCAACCTGCGTCTGGTTATCTCTATCGCCAAGAAATACACCAACCGCGGTCTGCAATTCCTGGATCTGATCCAGGAGGGCAACATAGGTCTGATGAAGGCGGTAGACAAGTTTGAATACCGTCGTGGCTACAAGTTCTCGACCTACGCCACCTGGTGGATCCGTCAGGCCATTACCCGCTCCATCGCGGATCAGGCCCGTACCATCCGTATCCCGGTGCACATGATCGAGACCATCAACAAGCTCAACCGTATCTCCCGCCAGATGCTGCAGGAGATGGGTCGTGAACCGAACCCGGAAGAGCTGGCCATGCGTATGGGCATGCCGGAAGACAAGATCCGCAAGGTGCTGAAGATCGCCAAGGAGCCCATCTCCATGGAGACGCCCATCGGTGATGATGAAGATTCCCACTTGGGCGACTTCATCGAAGACACCACCCTGGCACTGCCGGCGGATGCGGCGACCAGCGAAAGCCTGCGCAACGCGACTCGCGAAGTGCTGGCCGGTCTGACTGCCCGCGAAGCCAAGGTGTTGCGGATGCGTTTCGGGATCGACATGAACACTGACCACACCCTCGAGGAAGTGGGCAAGCAGTTCGACGTGACCCGTGAGCGTATTCGTCAGATCGAAGCCAAGGCACTGCGCAAACTGCGCCACCCGAGCCGCTCGGAAGTGCTGCGCAGCTTCCTGGACGAATAGTCCTGAAGCATTGCCCTGAGCTGTCTCAAAAGCCCCGCCATGCGGGGCTTTGTTTTATCCGGGAGCCAGGGCGCAGAGAGATTTGCTGACGGGTGGACAAAAACTCGCCAAGTGGTTGATCTGCCTATGGACGGGTTATCACACATCCCCTATAATCCACGCCGCAAAACCAAGATTCTGGCCCCTTAGCTCAGTTGGTTAGAGCAGTCGACTCATAATCGATTGGTCGCCTGTTCAAGTCAGGCAGGGGCCACCAAATTCAGACAAAGCCGCTCATCATGAGCGGCTTTGTCGTTTCTGGCGTTCACCAGCGCCGGTCAAGATCCTCGGCGTAGAGCGCGATGGCGCGTCTATAGGGGGTTAGGTCGGGAGCCGTCGTAGTGACGGCCAGCACGGCCAGCAGGCTCTCCATTCCCTCCTTGTGGTGGCCCAGGTTGTAACAGGCCATGGCCCTAAACACCCTGAACTCGGCGGCGTCGGGGAAGCGGGCCAGCCCCTGCTCGAAGGCGGCCAGGGCCTCCGTATACTGCCCGGTGCTGCGATAAGAGCTGCCGAGACCCAGCCAGGCGCCGCGCAAGGAGACCTCGCTCAGTCCCAGCGCTATGGCCTTCTGGTAGAGGGGAATGGCCTGGGTCTCGCGCCCGAGCGTGTCGTGCAGGCAGGCCACCTCATAATGCAGCTCGGCGTGCTGCGGGTGCTCGATGAGTTGCAGCAGACCGTGTTGGCGAGCCTCTTCAATCCGTCCTTCGGCCCTGAGGGTTTCCAGCTGTTTCATATGCGCTCCTGCATGGGGATGTAATTCCAGTATGCCTGCGAGTCAGCGGCCGGGAAATGGGGAAGAGAGGGCCATGCATCCGCCGCGCTGGCAGAGATAAGCAGCAGGCGGGCGCCAATGGCGACGGTCAGGCCGGCTGGAGACGGAGCAAGCCAGGGGGTCTCTCGAGGCGAGTCCCGCCGGGCCGCACGCTGATCGCATGGGGCACCTCGCGGATAAAAAAGGCTCTGTCCCAATTACATGTTGAAAGGCTAACCTTGAAGTAGGTCATCACCCGAGGGCCGCCATCATGGATACCCAAGCCTTTCAACACCTGCTGTCTCTCTTCCCACAGCTCAGCTTGCGCCAGC